>JBIKWF010000046.1:0-30518 GCA_044356455.1 Bdellovibrionota bacterium
TCTTAAGAATGAGCTCGACATAGCCTGGAGAAACGCGCGCTCGGTTGTTTTTTCTGTCTGCGTCCATGGCTGTTCTGACATAGGTTAGAGGTCGCAAATGGAGTTATGGCCCGCCGGGTAGAGAACGTCAGATGCAGCGACTTTCCCCCTGAGGAGGAGTGAGCCCCAGCGCAGGGAGCGACGAATATAAGCGTACTTGGCCTCAGTATCGGATAGGTACAATATTTTCGTTCTAGAGAACTTTGAATCCGAATTTGCAGGTGGGTGAACCTCCCTTCGCTAAGATGAAGGACTGCATTCTTTGCCATTCTTCTCCTACGAAGAGCTGAGAAGATTTTATAGCGCCCCATAACTTTCTCTGCGAGTATCTCACCACATGACTATCCAGGAGTTCCTTCCAAAATATATTCTTGGCTGGAATTGCTACTGCCTCTTTGCCGCTGGACTCATCGTCCTTTACCGAAAGCGTCTGGCCGAAGAAATTCCTCTTTATCTGAGCTTCCTTTTTGTAAAATGGAAGCTGCTCATCTTTTTGCCCGCGTGCCTTTTCGTAACCTTCACGGGACCGTTCACCGATGATGAGACCTGGGACATGATTTCTGGCGGCGGCATGTCGGTTCTTACTTTCCTAACCGCGCCCTGGGCAATTGGAACGATATACAAAGTGCGGCGCTTTGAGCGGCCAGTAGCTTACGGGTTCATTGCGGTAGCGCTTTGGCTTTTCTCGAGCAGCTGGTTCTATGACGGGTATCTTTTGCTTCGTGATGGCAGTTACACGAATCGCTGGATTGGAAACTTAATCTTATCCCCGCAGATTTACCTATGCGCCGGTCTATTGTGGAATCTTGAGACAAACGCCGAGGGAAAGATTCGCCTTGGGCATACCCGAAAAGACTGGCCAGCCCCTCCGCCCCCGCAGGACAACTCCTCGCTCCTTCCGATTCTCTGGGCAGCGATTCCCTTAATCCTCATTGCGGCCTATATCATTGTTGCTTTTGTGGGGTGGCACTTTTAGCCTGGTCTTCTCACGGACCCGGAGGGATCCCGTGAAATTCCCTAGGTTTAGCTCTCCCGATTATTAGAGAAAATTGATCCTCTTTTCATTGATGCAGCATTGCATAATTGGGCGAGCAATACTCGCCCCTTCGGTAACATTCAATTGTAAACAACTGCGCGCGTCTCTATGCTTTACGAAGCCTGCAAGCCGGCATAACGAAGAGCACTAATGTAATTTGGTGAATCGCATGAACAGGCTTCAACCGCAAAAGAACCAAGGGCAGCTAAGAATTCCGGGGCTTGATTTAGGGTCGTCTGCCGCTTTGGTGCTGAATGGCTTAAGGGATATTCTTAAAGCTGATGAGGGCCGAAGAATGGACTTGGACGCTATCCAAGTTGTGGCTATACCCCTGGGCGATGGGAAATATACAATTGCTGCGGCGCGACCAGAAGATTTTTCTAGCCCCGAGGTTGCAGGAATCGCACGTAGAGGAATCGCCTTTGCAATTATTGGTCAAAACGAAAGGCTTTTGGTTGCGTACGATCCAGACCGAGCGTCCTTCACCGCGGACACAACAACATCGGCGAAATAGTCCTTCGTGGGATCACCTGCAAATGCAGCGCTCTATCCGCGGTACTCTTCACTTGTAGCGCACAGTTGAGACAGTCGAAGTTATTAAAGGGGGATGAATGGGAGGAATGCCTAAAGAGTGGCGAAACGGATTGCTTCTTGTCGCCAGTGTGGCGGTGATAGCTTTCGTAGAGCGCATGATCGACGAAGCGCCGATTCCACTCGCAGCTTACGGAGTCTTCTTTGGTGCCGCGGCCTTTCTATTGGTGCATGCAATCAAGACTTTGACGAAGCTTAAAACATTAAGAGAGCACTGCTCTTGGGTTGGAGGAGTGCTGCTACTTCTCGCCTGGGGCGCTACTTTCGGCGGGGAGAGACGTTTCTGGCTTTACCCCAGTCAATCATGGGCAATTATTTCGCTCATTATTTCCTTTGGGATTATCCTTATTACCTGTGTTCGATGGAGGCTTTTTACGAAGCCACTCCACCTCGCGGTAGCTGCCCTGCTTGGAGGCTCGATGCTTTGGCTGCCACTACGCCACGGAGCCCAATTGCTTTGGCAAGGTTCAGAGGACGTACTGCGAGCTGATATCGTTTCGGAAAGAATCGCGGAACGACCTGGAAGATTCAAATGCCCTCGATCGGTGTTGCTTGAGTTTCGCCTACGCGGACAGTCGCTTTGGGTCTGCGAAGATCACGCGCGGGAAATCCCCGCTAAGGACGGGCATGAGGTCGACGTGAGCGTTCGAGTATCGCCGCTCGGTATTCGACTTTTATCTATTCAGAGAGTTCCCAAGTAAAGCAAAGTTCGGGTGTGTGCTGGGGCTTCTATCGGGGGGCTAGGAGTCTGTCCCGTAGAAACATAAATCTTCATTTCGGACACAATCCGTAGGTGGGCTGTCCCGCTGCCACCACAGCATGTAGTGGTGAGATTTCTACGGGACAGACTCCTAGCCTCGCTATAGGAAGTTAAAGGGGTGTTTCTAACGCACCGTTGCCAACACCGGGCAGCTCCTAACCGTGCGCCTTTTCACTATCTCTGCATACGAGAACTCCCAGCGTCCGGCTTTGAGCTTCTGAAAAGAAAAGGTAAGCGCTCTCGATCTAGTAGCTTTTACTGAGCCATTTACCGCCTTTCGTTTAGGGCCACCAATTGGTTTCGCGGTGAACCGGTACGTAGCACCCTTACGAGCGGGCACAGTAAACGTAGCCTTACTTCGGGTGACTCGCAGCCTTGGAACACCGAGTGCGCTCACACATCCAACATCAACCGAAACAGTCGGGGTGACGCTCGGCGTGCCAGCGACATTAACGGTTGGGTTAGGTGTAACCGTCGGCGAACTCGTGGCAGAGGGGGCCTGGGTTGCCGTACCGGTGCTTGTCGGCGTCGGTGTAATAGTCGGCGTGTGCGTTGGCGTGGCGGTAGTAGTAGGCGTTGGGGTTGGAATCAGCAGCGTGACATTTTGAGCTACATCTTTCGACGCGGGATTGCCCGCGGTATCACGGTACGAAAGCTCAATATCGTAGCTGCCCTCGGGAATCGGAAAGCCAGAAGAGACAGTCACAAAGCCGCCCGAATTAATATCGGCACCGAAGGGCTCTATTGATGTGGTAATTCTTGAAAAGTCTTGCAGCGTCATCGACGCTACCGTCGTGTCGGCCTGTTTTAGCTGCACACTAATCGAGCCTGAGAGTGGAGTTTCTCCTAAGAAATAGGCAAGCGGGAAGCTACTCACATGCACCGCATTTGAATTAGGCGACTCAAGAATCGGAGAGACGGTGCCGTACTGAAATGAAAGAAACAGCGCGCGGTAGCCAAGATCCGAAATCACATCGGTGGCGTTTGTGCCATCGGGATTGGCGCGCCGGAGCTTTCCCGGAGGTGGGCTCAGGCCAAACCCAGGATCAGGATCAGCAAACTCTACCCAATAAATCTGGTTTGTGTCCGGCTCATAATCGATATCGAATCGTCGATGAGTAAAATCAATTGTCGGGCCTATTACTCCAGTGAGATCTGTCGGATTGCCGCCCTCCAAACTTGCGGTCCAAATCTGATTGTTGTCCAGGGTATAGAATATCCGGTTGTGAATATAATCGACCGCGACCCCATTGACGCCAGACGAAGCGGATATGATCCGCTGACTACCCGAGCCATCAAGATTAACGCGCGTTATTATCGAGGATGATGGGCTCGCGACATAGAGCGTGCGCCGAATCGGATCAATCTCCATATCAAAAGGCCTACCAACCTCGTTATCAGGCGAAGTAGCTAGTGTTTGAGGCGCATTTAGAGGCGGGTTGCCGTCGACTAAAGGATTGACGCTACTTGCAAACTTAACGACCGAATTACTGGTATCTGGGTAGTAAAGAATTCTCTCCGCACCATCGATCGCAAAGCCGCCAAAAATGTCATGCTCAGGCAAGTTAGAGAATGGGAGGGGTCGCTGGAGCACCACCTGATTAGAGTTGTCGGGGTTAACGCTGTAGATCTCATTAAAGCGGCTCACTTGGTTGAGCTCAGTGAGAAAAAACTTATCGGTGGTCGAGTCAAATTCACAGCCGCGGAGGTACGAGTCACCCCCGGTTCGGACTACCACTGGGTTAGTTCCATCAAAGTCGAAGCTCCTCACCTTTGCAAAATCCGTTACCGGAAGAGCAAACGTTCCATCGCTACAAACAAAAATCTTGCTTGGAACCGCTGCGGCGCTACCGGCACACAGAAGAGTCCCCGCGATAAGCAACGGAGAGAGAGATACACTCGCTAGAAGGGCTTGAACTTTCCCTGAAATTTTCATTTTTCGCCTGCCAAACTTACTTGAGAAATTGAACTGTCTAGGAAGCGCTCCACACGAGCCGCAAGACCACACCTCGAAAAAGGCCTCATCAGAGAGTCCGTGGTCAGAGGACCCCAACTAATGGGCCAACCCGGCCCCTACTCTGACCCCTTGCGCGAAAGTAATCAACCGGCAGCGGGCGTAGCCCCGGTACAGGGAGTCTTAACCATCGATTCCATACTTACCCATAATGTGAGGCATTTCAGAGGCATATCGAAGTAGGCTCTTAGCGCACACATTTTGAAATGTGCTAATAACACTGTTAGCTACTGAATTGGCAAACCATATTTTTAGGAACTTTATGCTTCTACAAAATACCCCCACTGCTCCTGAAGCCATCGTAGCGGCCGCGGATCCGTCTTTGCAACGGGCGGCGTCAGCCCCTCCCTCTACCTTTTTTACGGAGCGCCCTACTACGGGAGATTCCCTTCGGGATGCGGCACAGCGCGCGGCGACCACCCCACTCATTGCACCTGCCCAATCCAAGCAACCAGTCGAGAGCTCTCTCCCTGTCGCTATCGAAGAGTTCAGAGTGATTGGCCATAGTTTCGGTTTAACTGGGAAATCGGGAATGCCGTCGGGACTCAGCATAAAGTACCGCGATCCGGAATCCGGCAAAGAGCTAGTATTCCCTTTATTGAATGGCGAGAGTTCTCTCAGGGGCCATGAAGGAGGGATTGCGAGCGTGAAACTCACGGGAGTTCGGGCGAAGCCGGATGAGTCGACTCTCCCTCCCGGGAGCCTCTCGTTCTGGCCCAAAGATGCTGTGTGTTCTGTAGAATTCGGTGTGTACAACTCAAGCAAGCGATTTGTGTACGACGGCAGAATCTATCTCGATAGTAAGGGCTCTCCGGTCGGCGTGGGCATGCATTTTTCCAATACCTTCTCATTTCGCAGATTGCACGACTCAAATGTTGTCGACCCGCAGGAATTAATTAATGGGCCAGAAGTACTGGGAACTCGTTTCGCAAAGATATTGGACGCGGAAGCTTCCCCGCAGAATCTTGCTGAACTAAGGTCAATTATTGCGCGGCCAGATTTTCCGAACATCCTCGAAGCCGCTCAGGCCCATGGACAGGTAGGTGCGTATCTTACCAAAGAACCGATCACCCACCTTGCCGCCTTCGCTATTCAACTGCGAGAAAAGTATCCCCAACTGCGGACAGAGGACATAGCGAGTCCCGCAAGTATCGCTCTTGCAACGCAAATTCACGAAAATACGGAAAAATATTTCGGCCGAGGAAAGAAACCAATTGAGAATCTTTTAGCGGTGGCCTCTCCTGATACGCGTTTTGTAGGCGCACTCGCTTACGAGCATATGTACGCAGGGACCCGAGAGTCCAGAAATGCGACCTTGTTCGAAACCCTGAACCGTTTGTACGGCCAAGCCCCCAATACGGGCGCCTGTCCCGCTTACTATGCGATGATTAACAGGCCGTAGTGAGAAGTCCAGAAGGTAGATGGCCAACACCTAAGCTCCCTGAGCGGACCGAGCACAGCAGATTAGCAAACCAGGAGCTGAAGTACTTCGGGTTTCTAATTCTAAAATTCTAACCTGTGCCGAGGCTGCTTTTTACTTCGCATACTAGGAACCTTTCCCCCCGTCCCCTACCGTCTCCTAAAGGAGGCGCCAGGTGACGGGCAAGGTCGCGGCCCCTTTAGGGGACGGACAAGGTCGCGGCCCCTTTAGGGGACGGAGCACACAAGTATTCAGAGTTCGAGATTTTACAGACTTCTTCGCCGCGAGCCTCCGCCGCCTCGACCGACAGTGCGGTGGGGCCACTTCAGCACACGGCGGAGAGAGTAGCCCCGGTACAGGGAGTTAAAGCTAAGGCTGGTTCGCATACGCGGTCAGGCACCAGATCTCCTTCCAACCTGCGATTTACTATCAGTCGTGTGAGAACGAGGGGGATAGCTTTGAGGAGAAGCTTGCTAGCCTGTTCTTCGACGCTGAGCTCAGTGGGAACAGGGGGAAGTCGGCCTTCGCGCATTTCCCGCGCATTCTTAAGAATGAGCTCGACATAGCCTGGAGAAACGCGCGCTCGGTTGTTTTTTCTGTCTGCGTCCATGGCTGTTCTGACATAGGTTAGAGGTCGCAAATGGGGTTATGGCCCGCCGGGTAAAGAACGTCAGATGCGGCGCCTTTCCCCCTCGTGGTACCTGCGGAGCAGCGAGCCCCGGCGTAGGGAGTGAAACCCCTTCCAGTTCCACGTAATTTTTTCAGTCGCCTCGTGCAGTTAGGTGTGCCAGGCCCACGGGAAAAGATAGTGCCCGATTACGGCACATCTTCATGAAAGGCCTCATATCACTCTCATTAGGAATCGCACTAAGGGGAGGCCATGGCTCCCGGTAGCGCAGTGGCTTCCAAGAGAATGGTCAAATAATCGATCCATAAGGCAAAGCGAACTAACCACGTCACGGCAACTCTTGACCCACTAACCCGTCCCTTGGCCCGGCGCCCCTGAAATAGGGCCCATAACGATCCCGGCGAGAACTAGAGCGGTATGGCAAAGCATCATCAGAGGGAAAACCAGACTATTCGCGCAGCTGGAATTGATTCGATCAGAGCCGCCTTACATCAATTAGGCGGAGATGCGAACTTTCAGGCTGGGAATGCAGATCAGGCCGTCAGGGCGACATTAGGGGCCCGCGAGAGTGTCTTCGAAAAAGGATGTGACCTTCTTACCCTTGCTTACCTGTGCGAGGGGAAAGCCCCAATTTTAGATGACGACCCCGCTCTGACTCAAGCGGCAATCGCGATTCTAACTGCAAGAATGCCAGACCAGGTTGAAATCCTCAGACACGAACTTGCGAAGCCGACCGAAGACCGGGCCCCGCTCGAGCGTCACGGAGCCAAACAAGCACCTGAACTTGCGCCGGTGGGTCTTAAAGCGGCGCTTCAGGCGATACTGCCGAACGAGCTCGAAACCTCGATTCGCGAAGAAGCGAGTAACGCGGCAAGAGCGGCCATCGAATCGGTCCGTTCCGAACTCGCCAATAAGCCTCGGGACGATAATTCAGCAGAGCCCGCCCTTGCTCCTCGCCGTCCCTTAACACTCGATCAGTGGGGACAAAAGAACGAAAACTGGTCCGCGGGAAGTTGCAGTAGGCCCTACGAATATTTCCGCTGTAATTTTGACGGCAAAATTAGCGGTACAGAGTTACCATTCAGTACCGTAGGAGTGCTGTCAGCTCGTGTAACTCTGGATGGAGGCCTCACAACCATTCCGGTCGAAGATTATCTCTCTGCCCTTATGAAACGTACGCCGGACATCGCTTCGCTGCGAGACAAGCTTTTTCAGACCACCGCTCTTCCGGGGTTCAACTCGATTCCCGCGGGGGCTACGCAGATCGCATTCAGCGTCACCGCCGATTCAACTCGAAGGCTTCCTCTTCCCTTCGGATATCAGATCATCGGAATTAGGTTTCGCGATCAGAACGGCGGTGAAATTTCTGGGGGCTCAGTCGTTCAGAGTTGCCTTGGGGGCGCACACGTTGAAGTCCCGCCCTCTGTCTGCGCGATTCAATATCTTATTCGTCCTGCATCCGAGCAAGAGGCTTCGCGCAACCTGGAGCTTATCAAAGAACTCTGGACGGTACTACCACGCCCCCCCGCACCTCTTACGAGAGAAAGTTTGACGCGCGACGCGATAATTAATCGCCTCTTTCGCACTCCTGAATCCAAAATCGAGGAAGCGCTAAAAGCGCTTTCGCGCGATAGCATCCCGCTTGGGTACTCGACGTTGCCCGTCGTGGCGAAATTGCACGAGCTCTATTCGAAAGACAGTGCAGGCTTCATTCGCGGCTACCGCGTAGGCTCATGTCTTCACTTTAGTCTTCTTGCAATCGATTGTGCCCGTCGCTTCGGCGAGACCGGAATAGTTCTGGGCGGCCTGAATGTAAGCGGAGACCAATTTCAAATTGACATAGGACATGCCGTCGCTCTTATCCCCAAAATGAAAGGATGGGGGCCCTTCGCACCAACCGATCTTACTTCACTTGCTCGCTGGCCCAGGTATGAGTGGGAGCCGAAGACTCCAATGCGGGGAGTCAACATTGATGCCGGCGCAGAGCGAGCAGGACGCGAGCTGCGTGATTACTGCGAGCCAGATTTTATTAGCCATGATTGGGAACACGAACACCCCATCACGCGGCAATCAGTCACTTTGTATATCGAAAACGCGCTCGCCTTTCAGGCCGCTTTAGAATCTGAGATGCCCTATCCACAACTAAATCGCTTTCTTCGTGAAGCCATTTTTACGAGTGGAGGGAACGCGGAGGTTTCATGCCAGGAATTCTATAAGCTTCGGGATATCCCGCTTGGTGATGCTGTCATTGAGCGGCTTCTGCTAGAAACACCCTCGGTGGCCAACGTAGCCGCCGTTGCTAAGTTAATAGTTGATGCCGCGAAAACAGTTACGGAGCAAAAAGAGGAAATCTCAGGCCGCAATTTCCCCTTCTCCCTTAAGGCACTGACGACACTGTGCGCGCTTCCTGAGTTCTCCAAAATTGAAGAGACTCTTAGCGCTCCCGCGTTGCGCGTCCTGCTTGCCTTAAGAGGAACGAGCTTCGAGCAAAACAACGCTTCCTTCAGCACCATCATTGCTCAGAATTCAGGATCGCTCCTCAAAGCGACCTCAAGCGATGATGCGTTAGCTTCAGAACTCGCGACCGGTTTAGTGAATTGTCTCGCACGCGGGCAACTAGACAGCGGGGAGGAACGAGCGATTATTGAGTGTTTGAAAGCTCTTGCGGAACAAGCTCCCGAGAAAATCGGAGGAGGCATCGCTCAGATAGTCTTTGAGTCGACCACATTGAGCGAAGGAGTTGCGTCAGAGTTCCGAAAACTCCTCGGTCACTCTAAAGTGAAATCTGGATTTATTACCAAGCTATCCGCCCAACTGAGGGACGATTTACCGACTGGGCAGACTCTGGAAACGCTCTTGCCCGAGGCTTTTTCCCTAGAACCTGCCGCAACAGAGATGACGCTTCAACTCTGCCAACATTACCATCGGAGGGTTCGCAAAAGTGCGGTAGCCTTCGGTCCTGAGATTGAGGGGAACCCTGCCCATATGCTTGCGCTCGCACATATGGGGAGAACGGGTGCGGAGCTACTTTCTACTTTAAGAATCCTGTGCAAACACGGCGGCATAGACGCTGAGGCACTCAAGCGCACCTGGCCATCCCTTGCCGATTCCGACGTTGCCGCCACAATTGTTGCAAAACTCGAAAAGTCAGAAAGCGATAGCCTGTATCATAATTTTCTGGACTCAGCCGGAGTTGCCATTTCTATTTCTGGCTTGGGAGCCTCCGGCGTAGAATGGAACACCACAGCCCTTGAAGAATTGTTTGGCCCACAGCACCCCTTGAGCGATTTGAGTCGTCACGTCGCGGCAGAAATCCGCCCATGGTCAATCACGAACATCGATAGCCAGATTTGGCAGGATTTTGCTTCCGCATACCCGGGGGAGTGGCAAAAGTATCTAAACTTTGTGCGCGACTCAGCGCCAGGGAACGAATTAGAAACTCGAGTCGCCACGGCTCTCATACTCACGCAGAAGTCCTACAAGCAATTGCTTGTGGCGGGCCGAGAGAGTGGAAGCGCACCGGGCACGAAGAATGGAGAAGTCACGAGGGCATTTGCAAGAGTTACTCAGCATTATCAACAGAGCTTACCACTCGCTAAGGCAACTTCTATACCTGAACGACTTTTAGGACCACTGATTGCAGATTCCCGAGAGCCGCGCTCACGTTATGCTGCGCCGGGCATTTTTAAGCCCCAGGCGACCGATTCAACCATCAATGCGAAGCGCTGGATGTTGCATACCCAGAATTGCATGCGAGGGCAGACCGAAAGCGCGCGCGCTCAGCTCGCGGCAATCCCTAACGGTGTCGACTTCCGGAGTCATCGAAGTTACTCCCCTGGTGACGACGTTCGACACATAGATTGGAACAAATTTGCGAGCCTCGATGAGTTAGTTTTCAAGGAAACGGAAAATCACAAATTTAGCAATCCCGTCATCCTGTTAGATGCCCTGTGGCTAGCACATGGATTACGAGCATTCATCGAGCCCGCGAAATCAGCACATACCACCGCCGACTTGTTCGGGAATTTCCTGCGTTCGGTATCCCGAGCAACCGGACGAGGAGCGCACGCTATCAAAGTATACGTGGTTAATTCGACCGACGGCGTCATCACCTCCTTTGTTGCGCGCTCCGCCAAGGAAATCCCCACAAGGCTTATTCCCGTTGTCGCTGCTCTTGAAGCAGTAGCTGATGCCGAACGTAATGCGAGTCTCCATCGAGAGATTGATTTTAAAAACCTTGACCTCGTCGCGACAAATGGCATCCGGCTCCTTCCCAATGAGGAGCTATTCGTCGCGTCACTCCCCGCATGGCAATCAGCAACGATGCGAATCCACAATCCTAAGTTGCGATTCGCTATCCCCTCTTTCTCCAATCGCGGTTAACTTAAGAGTTAAACCTCGATCACGCACGGCTGAGTTTTCAGGTCAGCGGAGGCTGCAACCCCGGTTAAGCTCGAAGAGTCCTCTATCTCAGTCGTCGAGCTTGAGCACCTGCCGAAACACCGCTCCCGCCACTTGGTAACGATCGTATTGCTCAGACCGAAGTTGCATCAGCTCGTCAGAATTGGCGCACGAGAGAGCCTCGCTCAAAGCTTTCTCTGCTGCCCGCGCACTGGGAGAGTGTGGGTCGGCCAGAGCTCTGAGAGGGGCTATGCCAGCCATTTTTAGTCGAAGACTTGCCAACGCGACTTCGAGCCAGGAGGGAACGCTGAAGTTGAAGTGCACCGAGAATGATTCTTCGCTTGCCTCGGTGGCGTGCCAAACACCTCTTGGCACAAACATAAAATCCCCCGGCTTAAGCTCGACCGGCTTCGCTTTTGCATAATAGTCGGTAGGCGGAGTGTTATTCCAATAGGTAGAAAGCTCCTCTGGTACATACGGAAGCTCGGAGAGCGAGTAGTGTTCGAGGGGATACTCTGCCGTTTCATTCTGAAGTAGAAACCATTTCTTCCTGCCGCGAAGTTGCAGCACGAAATTTAGGTAGGCATCAAAGTGTGGTGAAACGCCGCTTCCTTTGGCAGATAGATATCCGATCGCTTTGCCAAACGTTCCGGAGGGGACTGTGAGCTCAGAGGTGAGTGTCTCTAAAACCTCGCGCACCCCGGGCACGAACATGTCAAGGCAGTCGAATTCAAGCGTAGCGCCCTCGCGGTAGAGCTCGAGGGCGCGTTTGGGTAGCACCGAAACCCGATCTGCGAGGCCCTCTGTTTCGCGGATGGCAATCGTTCCTAACACCATGATTGGCGAGCGGTACTTCGCGACAAGCGCGGAGACGCTTTGTAAATCGTTGTTTTCGGGCAGTGGAGAGAAGCGTTCGACTGGACCATGGGTGATGAGGGGCTCCCTCTCCCAATGCTTGTCGCGGAAGGCTTGCACACTAAGATTTCCCAGTAGCTTTTCTAAAACTGTGCGCGACATAGCGTGCTCCCTAATCAAACAAAAGTAGTGATTTCTGATTCAGTTTCGGTATGCAGATTCTTATCGAGGGAAGAATTCGAAAAAGAGCCAAGGGTAAAAGCATCCGGCTCACTCTTCTCCGATGCAATGAGGCAATCACGCGCGAAGTCCATAGAGGGGGGCCTCCCCCACTCTCTCAAGCGCGAACTCTGGTCGAGATTGCCCATGTTCACCAGGCGTATCAGGGCAAAGCTTGAGGCAGGGTCAGAGTCAATCCCCGCCATCAGAGAATTGAGAGACTCCAAATTGACGAAGTCCCGACCACTCGAGCCAATTGGAAATGCGCGCTCAAGGAGTGCATGCGAATCCATGCGAAGTAGATTCGCCATCATGCGTTCGGTGTAGCGCAGACCTGGTCCGTAAAAGAAAGGCACCTTTTCACGCGACGTTACTGCGCTTGGCAAGAGAGTTCCCATCGCTGCGCGAAGGATCCGCTTATCCCAGAAGAGTCGAGGCCGGAGGCTTGGGGGAACACCGAGGCAGAGCTCCACGAGGCGATGATCAAGAAACGGCGTTCGGCCCTCTATGCCAAAGTGGCTGGTCAGGCGATCCTCGTGCCAGAGATTGAAAACTTCCAAGTCATGCAGCTTGCTCAACTGATAAAACTGCCAAGCGTCCAGCGGCATCGGGCCATGGTCCCGGGGGGAGAGCTCCCTAATGAGACCTGGAAACTGCTCCCAGGGCGCGAAAGCGCCACCAGCCGCACGGTGCCGGGTGTTCTCGGCGATTGATTCCAGTCCGAGTAGAGCTCCTTCCCAAGAGTCGTCAAATATCGAGGCGAGCAAGCGGGTATATCCACCATTACATTCATCACTTCCCTGTCCGCTCAGCATTACCCGCAGCGAGGGACGCGCTGCTTTAGCAGACCGAAGGAGCATGTATTTGAATAGTTGCTCGGGGCCGCAGCTTGGGTTCTCCGTCAGGTGCAGGAGGGCCAGCCATAACTGCGGGTTAATCAGCGGGTCAGAGGCGTCGATCCGAACTTGATAGTTCTTTACACCAACTGCGCGTGCAACGTCGCGAGCTCCAACTGCGTCACCGTTAAGCGCAGTGCTCTGGGTAAGTACGGTGAATGAATCGAAAGAATGCCCACGGCCGCGCCCGATTGCAGCAATTGATGCGGAATCAATACCGCCACTCAGCATCAGCGCGGGCTCCGAAGAGCTCTCGAACGCCTCGTCGCACGCCGAGCTGAGAATCTCGCGATAGTGCTCGATCCAGGCCTCCTCCTCCGTTTCCTCGGCTGACCGAGGCTCAGGAATCGCCCAATAGCGTCCAAACGAGAGACTTGTCCCACGCGCGCTTGCCTGAACGTAGCCACCGGGCTGCACGCTCTCGATGCCGCAAAAAAACGAACCAGCGGGGCGTGCACTAAAAACTAAGTCCTCGCTAAACCAAGGTTCAGCGAGCGCCGATTCCCAGTCGAATTTCGCCGGGCACCGAGGGCACATCAAGAGTGCCTTCAGTTCGGAGGCAAAAAAGAGGCTCTCTCCGTCGTAGTGATAAAAAAGCGGCTTGATGCCAAATCGGTCGCGCGCGAGGGTCAGCACGCCTCTACGCCGGTCCCAAATCGCGCAAGAAAACATCCCTCGCAAGTCAGCAAACGCTTGAGCCCCCTTGTCTTCGAACAGATGCAAAAGCACCTCAGCATCCGAAGTTCCCTTGAACACATGCGCGCACAGTTCGCGGCGAAGCTCGCGGTGATTATAAATTTCTCCGTTGACTATTGCTACGAGTGCACCATCCTCACTGATCAAAGGTTGCTGGCCATTGGCGCCGCCTACGATAGACAAACGCTGAAACGCCAGCGAGATTGACTCATCACTGAAATGACTACCAGTGTCAGGCCCGCGGTGTTGCAGGTGCTGGGCCATTCGCTCGGTTAGCGCATCCCGCTCAGCCCGGACCAGTGCGCCTTTGGTAAAAATGCCCGCTAGTCCGCACACGGAATTTGCTCCCCGGTTGAGTCCTGTAGCTCCTTGCGCCAGTATGCAATCCATAGCGATTCAACACTTTGTTCTCCGCTCACGAGCGGCAGATCTG
This sequence comes from Bdellovibrionota bacterium, assembly GCA_044356455.1. Taxonomy (GTDB): domain Bacteria; phylum Bdellovibrionota_C; class UBA2361; order UBA2361; family JBGSMV01; genus JBGSMV01. Next base: position 13,989 of record JBIKWF010000046.1, read on the forward strand.
TCGGAAGGGAGTCCAGGCAGTTCACGAGGTCCTCTTCAGCAAAGCTAAATGGCTCTACCGTCATATTGGATAGCCCAGCAGCAGCGGCGTACTCGCGAACGGATTCCATGGAAAGACTCTCCTCCAGAGCCTCTTTGACGAACCTAAAAAGATGCGGCTCGGTGATGGATTTCGCGAGAAGCTCGCTCATTCTCGAAGCGACGCTCGCGATGGTATCAAGGAGAATAAGAGTGCCTCCTACTTTCAGAACTCTCCTGCATTCCCGAAGCGCTCGAACGGGATTCTCCCAATGGTGGAAGCAGGAGTACGACACGACCAGGTCAAAGGTGCAGTCGGCAAAGGGCAGCGCATGCACGTCAGCCTCGCGCAAACTCCAGCGGCTTTCGGGAACCGAGGACAAGCGCGCGCGACTAAGTTCCAGCATGGTCTCGTTTATATCCACGCCGCAAATTTTTGCATCGGTGCGGGTAGCAAGCTCGAAGCTTAGATAGCCAGGGCCTGTCCCCAGATCAAGGATGTTCGATGCGGCCCCCACGTAGGTACGAGAGAGAAAGCTAGCAAGCAGCGCGTACAAGTAGCGCTGATGCCGCTCGACAAACTCCTCGTAGTGGAAGCAGTCGATTCTGCTTAGCATGGCTTAGCCCCCAAAGAATACTCGAGCTCCAGCTCGTCGCGGAGCGGGATGCCGTAATCGCCACTGCTTGGTATCCCAGGCTTAAGCAGACGCGATTGCTCAAGAGCATTCCGGTGAAGTGCGCGCAAGGTAAACCCTCGGCGCTGATAAAAACGCAGAGCGTCAACATTGTCGTTAGTGGTGACAAGCCACACGCGATTGCAGCGCTGACGTTGGGCGATCTCCACTAAGGACGCAAGCAATGCCGTGCCCACACCCTGGTGACGTGAATTGGCATTGAGGCTCACCACTTCGCACTCGCCATTTGCAATGTGGTAAGTCAGTAAGCCGACAAGGTTCGAATCTGTCTCGGCTACCAGAGCGGGGAGCTCGAGCGCATTATGCACAACGCCACGTGACACAATCTGGGGCGTTCCCCAGGATTCCTCAAGGATAGAAGTTGCCGTGGCGCGGTCTCTTTGCTCTATCGGTCTAATATTCATAGGCGTTATCCTCTTAGTCTTCGTATCAGTGTCCCCCCATCGGGCGTAAGTTCAGCCCCTGTTAGCATCGCAGAGTCATCACTGAGAAAGAAGGCGACGCAACGGGCAACATCGAGGGCGGTGGGGACTCGCCCTAAAGGCAAAGAGCCATACATTTCATCACGCACAAGGTCAGGCGAGGCGCCGAGCTGCTCTGCAAACTTTTCGATTACGACCTCGCCTAAGCGGGTGTTAAGAGTTCCCGGGTTTACGGTATTAACGCGAACCCCCCGGTCGGCAAGCTCGTCGGCGAGCGTGCGCGAAAGACTTCTTAGACCTGCGTTGGCGACGCCGGCGATGCCAAGTAACGCGGTTGGATCGACGCCTGCTGCCCCCGCAATATTCACTATTGAGCCTCCGTCGCGCGTGAGATGAGGCAAGACGCACTGAATTAGACTCAGCGTGCTGACCAGCTTTAGATGCAGATAAGACGCGAACTCCTCCAGGTCAGCGCTGTGCAGGTGCCCAACGCAAGCTTCGCCGGCGTTATTGACGAGGCCATAAATCGGGCCGAAGCGGCTCACTGATTGCGTAACGAAGTTGTTCCGGTCCTCGGCGCGTGTGATGTCCGCTCTTCTCGCGTGAAGAGAGTCGCTCTGAAGTCCCTCGCGCAGCACTCGGATGTCGCCCTCGGTGCGCGCGCATGTCGAAACCCTTGCGCCTTGGCTTAGCAGGAGTTCCACGGTCTGCCGACCGACCCCATGAGTTCCACCAGAAACAAGAATATGTGGGCTGTGTGGTATTGGCATAGAACTAGAAGCACTTAGTGTGTGATTGAAGGTTTTCTCCGTAACAGACTTTGAGAAACTCAATAAGCGGGTCTAGCTCCCCGGCCTCAAAGTCCGCGGTCATTTCTCTATACACTCGTTTCAGATCCTCGCAGTGTCCTACAGGGCCATAGAGGTCTCCGGTATAGAATAGCGCCTGCGAGCGACACCCGCCCTTGCAGATGCCGCGATACTCACAAGTTGAGCAGACCGTGAGCTTATCGGGCGTGAAAGAGAGGTGACGGGATTCCCTTTGGCGGCGCAGATAGGTCGCTTCGAAGTCTTCAGTGAAGACATTCCCAAGTCGAAATTCTGGAATTGAAGTGATAGCCCCACAGTAGTACGCCTCGCCCTTCGCATCGATCTCCCAAGTACGCCCCGACATAGGAGTGCAATAGGTGGAACATGGATTGCCCAGGCCAGAGAGAGAAATGACCATGCTCTCAATTAAATCGATGCTCATTTCCTCAAAGCGGGTTTTCTCGAAGCGATAGAGCTGCGAGAGCACATCCTCGACACCCGCGCGAGTAAGGTCCTGGGTAACACCCGTCCGCTGTCCATAACTCGTCGACACGTGAGTAGTTTGAACCCCATGAGCGATTCCCCACTCAAGGACGTCCACTACCTTATTGTCGACCACGTTTGTAATCGGAACCGAGAGCGCAACTTTAACCCCGCTTTCCACCATGTTGTCGATGTTTCCCATGATGCGTGGTAGAAGAGGCAGCCCCCTCACCTTAGCATACGCAACCTCGTCGACCGTATCCATGCTTACCTGGACCGTAACATCGAGGCTTGCGAGTAGTTTCACGAGTTGGGGAGTACACCCCGTTCCGTTCGTTACCAAGTAGGTCTCGAAGCCGTAGTCCTCCACAGATGCCTTAAGAATCTCGGGCAGCTCTTTAACTATGGTGGGCTCCCCGCCGCTCACCAACATGACGCGAGTACCTGCGCGTTTAGCCATCTCGAAGATATGAATTATCTGGTCCATAGAGAGCCGGTCGTGACTGCCCCGTGTGGCATTCATATAGCAGTAGGAGCAAGTCTGGTTGCAACGGGACGTAATTTGCAGCCACACAGATTTTGGGCCGCCAGAGCCAGTGAAAAGCCGCTCGTGGGATCTTCCGGCACGGCCGATTGAGACAATTTCAGCGCACGTCATGTGAATTCCTCTCTGACTGTTAAGGCTGTAACAACGAAATCTGCGCCCGCTCGATGCCCTCTACATGCTCAATGCGCGCCATGAAGCCGCAGGCGCGCGCATGGGCCTCCGCCAAGGCTTTGGCGTAAGCAGCGAACTCTTCTAGGCTGATATCGAAATAAAAGAATACCTCCGGTAACTCTTCTGAAAACCACATCTTAGACTCAACGACCGCGGTTTCGCCGTGCCACTTAACAGAAATTTCGTCGTAGATGAGCCCGCGGCCGCGCACGAACTCTTCAACAAACTGGATAAGCGGCTCAGCGTTGTCGGCAGCCCGTTCAGAGTAGTAGCCATGGCCTTCGAGCAGCTCGATCTGCCAATCCGCTAGGTCGTGGAGGCCCGAGTCGAGTGCTCGATTCCGCGCGATGACTACCGCCAGATGCCCGAGCATCCCGAGAGCCTGGTCCCTACTCCAGTGGGTGGTCCGTTGCTCGCTCATTAGTGTTGCTCAACGCGGGTAATGATGCGCTCTTTCTCCAGCTCGCGCGCAAGTTCCAGGCAGTCAGCGAGGCATGCCTCAGGAGTGGTGTCATAACTCGCGGCAACCTTTGCCGCGCCAGCGCGCACCGTGGTTTTCCCGTCGAGGGTTTGAAAAAAACTCGCCGCAGATTCATTCAACGCGAGTCCGGGCTCGATAACGATACCTTTTAGGTACTGGCGAAAAGGTCGCTCTGGATTGTGTTGGAAGATGAGCTCGGCTTCGTCTTGCGTCATGGGAAACTCCTTAAATAAAAGCCCCAAAGGCAAAATGCCCAAGGGGCAAACCTATTTAAAACTTAATGTCCACCAGCCGCGTATACGCGACGGAGACGATACAACTTAGGCTTCATGTATTTCGCTTTCATGGTTCCTCCTTGAGCTTGACCCCGCGGAATCGCAAGAGTCAAAAAGGCGCAATCGCCAAAACTGCTCGACTGCCCGAGAAATCCAAGCATATCGATTTGGTTGCAGCCAACGCAGAAAGACCGAAGAGGATTCAGAATTGGTGGCGAGGAGTCTGTCTCCTAGAAAATTCTTAACACTAGATGCTGTGGTGGCAGCGGGACAGCCTACCTACGGATTGTGACCAAAATAAAGATCCTCTTTCTACGGAACACACTCCTAGTTGAATTGTCTTCGGAATCCTTTGCTGGCGATGGCAAGAGAGAAAGTGCCATAGCTTTGCCATGATTTCCCGAGATAAAAAGCCCGAGCGTGAAACCCGGCGATGCGCAGAGCCGAATGCGTGGATGTCAGAGTTGTCGCTTGGCCACAACTGCGATTCATGCGATTTCCTTTTGAATCAACGACAGAGTAAGCCGAATCGGATTCGGCGCTCGGCAGCTGATGAGCTGCACGCTCCCCAGATGGAAGGTGACGACGACCGATTTGAAAAGCGCGAACAAGAAAGAGCCCGCGACAAAATGCAGCACCGCGAGGGCCGCAATCAGGGATTTCGTTGCGTGAACTCAGCCTGCCGGTCGTGGGTGCCGCTTCATGATCTGATGGGCACTAAGAACCGTAATCACTGCCCGTGCTGTCTTGCCTCAAAGCATGTTGACGAGAAAACCGGGGATCGGAGCGCGGAGTGTGGCTCGCGAATGGACGCAATCGCTTTAACGACAAAAAAAGAAAGACAGAACCGATATGCTGAGGAACACGAAAGTCGCGGAGAGCTCATGTTGGTGCATGAGTGTTCCGGTTGCGGATTCCATCGCATAAACCGCATTGCTGCCGACGATAACGATTATGTGATTCTTAGAGTCTTTGAGCAGTCCTTGAGAATGCCCGAATTACAGCGCTTGCGCCTTCTAGAGAAAGGGATCGCGTTACTCGGACCGGGCGATTTGGACCTTGTTCGATCACAGTTTGTTGTAGATGAAGGAAAGCCATGGAACCAAAACGAGAAGACATAAAGTGCCGCGCCGACTATTCGGCGCTGCAACTCGGCGCAGGGGAAAGCCGCGAGAGGTACCCGGAGCTTACCCTAAGTGCTGCGCCCCCAGTATTGGATTTGCGAATCGCTGCGGCAGGGGCGCAGGGTTGGCAGCGCGTGCTTGACGAAGAGAAACTGCCGACCGAGGCACTTCCCGCCCCTGACGCCGCTCGCATCATTATTGCTCCGCTGACTGCGGAGACGTTGGAAAGCGCTCAGAGCGACTTGAAGAATGCTTGGGTTCTCGAGGCGCGCAGCGCCGTGGGTACGCTCGAGGCACAAGGCTTTCATCTGCCGCCTGTGACCTCCCGAGACAACTTGCCCGTCTCCAGATTTGGCCGGGCAGTTATCATCCAAGCAAACTGCTCGGAACAACTGCTTCGCGCTAATAATGAGACCGTCAATGAAGCTCTCGATACCATGCGGCAAGCACTTCGTGTCGCGCATGAGGTACTCGAGGTTCCCTACATCCATCTATGGTACTACCCCAAAGCTGCCCCCACCGGTTTTCTTTTCCGAGTTGATGTGGACTACGTGGTCCCCGAAGCGCTAGAGAAGTTCGCTGAATTGAGTGAGCGATTTGGAATTAAGGGTACCTATTTTGTTAATGTGAGTGGAGAAGAAGAGTACGAGGACACCATTGGTCAAGGGATGCTTGAGCGTCCGACAACTCCGGATCGCCTCACTCAGTTAAGGGCTATTCAAGCGAGGGGAAATGAAATCGCCAATCACGGCTACTGGCACAACGTGTTTCCCGATGCTGGTGAAAACACGTCTAACATTGATAGAGCGCAGCGAGCTCTATTCGAGTGCTTCGGCCTGCAGTGTGTCGGCTTTGCCGCGCCCGGCGCGGAGAGCACCGACACGCTCGGCGCCGCGTTAAGCGACTTCGGGTTTAGGTATGTTGCGAATACCTTGGCTGATAACGGAGCGTTCCCCTATAAGCCCTCGAACAATTCAACTTTCTACGAAATGCCAGGATGCTCGCTCAGCGACCTTGGACTGGAGGGCGTGGGGCTCGAGACCGATCGCCAGACTGTCGTCGCCGATGTGGTGGAGTTTTATAGGTCGTTGATCGCCGCGCATATTGAGTCGGGGCTCCCCGTATCGCTCATCGTCCATCCGCATTTAGCGGGACATTGCGCCGAAGCGCTTCTGGCCCCCATCTTCGAGCTCATCGCGGAGCATGGCATTCCGTCATTTACTCATTCTGAGTTTGAGAGCTGGTGGCGACGCAGGGCCGAGGCGAAGTTTGAGGTGGTTTCCTCTTCCGCCGGAGAGCGCGCACTGCACTGTGAAGTCAGCGATGCCGTAGTAGAGGTACTCTTCAAGGGCGAAAGGCGGCTAATAAAACTTCGGAACGATGTGTCCTTTTAGCGGAGTGCCTGGGCTACTTTTACTTTGCTGACCAGAAAACTTTCCCCCGTCCCCTAAAGGGGCCGCGGCTTACGCCCGTCCCCTACCGCCTCCTAAGGGAGGCGGCGTGGGACGAACGCCGTCGCGTCCCCTTTGGAGGCCGAGACTCGCCTCCTTTAGGAGGCGGCAGGGGACGGACCGGGTCGCGGCACCTTTAGGTGACGGACCGGGTCGCGGCACCTTCAGGTGACGGAAGGGTCGCGGCCCCTTTAGGGGACGGAGCACACGTGCATTAAGAGCTTGAGATTGTAGCAGCTTCGTCGCTTCGGACTTACACGCCCCGGCACCGAAGATCGTGACGCCGATGCCGTCTCACGACACAGAAGCGGGCGTAGCCCCGGTTTAGGGAGTTAAATACCGATCCCCTTTACGCCATGTCGCGCGCTACCCTCATTATCTCAAATAATTCCACAATACTATCATCGATTTGCGTTCAAAAACCCCGTTTTTATGCAAATGGTTTTCGCTTAAGCAAAAGTCGTAAAGGAGCGATTACTCATGTACGTCTTTGACACCTGGGGAAAATGCATGCAAACAAAAATACTACTGACACTCTTGCTTGGCTCTGCTTTTTTCTCCGGCATTGACAGCCATGCAGCACCGCAAGTCCTGGGGGAAAAGGGCTATCCTACCCCATCATTTGACCCTCTTAAGCTCAGTGAGCCGCTACCGCCTCAGCAACGAAGATATTTCATTGAATGCAACAATCGCCAGCAGTACCGCGGTGGTCTTGACGGCGCGGTGCAGGTAGCAGTCACGCTTCAAGCGACTGGATCAAAAGTTCAAATTCGCAGGCCATTCCGCGGAACACTTTTTTGCGGGGCTTCGGTGCTTGGTTCGATAGAACCAACCAGTCGCCAAGAACTCGAAAATCTTGGCTTTTCCGTCACAGAGGTGAAGAGAATCCGTGCACTCCTTGAGGAGTCTGTTCCGATCCTCGGCATTTCTGAAATAGTAGATACAGAACTAGGAAACAACAGACCCGCAACTGGCCACGGCATCAGCATCGGGGTAGTCGATTCAGGTACCGACTATAGCCATCCGTCATTGGGTTCTTGTACACAATCTGAGTTTCTCTCTGGTCGCTGCAGCACGGTGCGTGGTGGATACGATTTTGTAAACAATGACCGGGATCCCATGGACGATAACGGGCATGGGACTCATGTGGCAGCGATAGCTGCGGGACGTGGGCCACGTGGGCAAGGAGTTGCTACAGGGGCAGAGCTATATTCACTGAAGGTTCTTGGGGCCGCGGGTTATGGTTTCGAGGATGACATCATCGCCGCACTTGAATGGGCTCTCGATCCGAATGGCGATGGAGATGCTAGTGATCATATTGATATTGTCAATTTAAGTCTTGGAAGCTCCGGCTATCCAGGAGCGGAAGGTGGTCCCCTTCCTCGAGCCGCGAACCGACTTTCAGAGTTGGGAGTTCTTGTGGTTGCCGCAGCCGGGAACGCTGGCGGTAACCAAAACAACAGCACGGTGGGCTGCCCCGCATGCGCCTCGCAAGTGCTTGCTGTTGCCGCTTCGAACAAGGAAAAACTCATCCAAAATACTGATATAGCCAACTTTAGCTCCTGGGGTCCTTTCGAATCCTCTCAGGGATTTGTCGGAAAACCGGAACTTACTGCACCTGGTGCTAGAATTTGTGCCGCTCGGGCGAACGGTACCTCTTCTGACTACCCTGCCTGCCGAGACGACCTTGGACGAATTGCGCTATCGGGCACTTCAATGGCTAGCCCTCATGTCGCAGGAGCTGCGGCAATTCTCATGGAACTATTCCCTCGCTATACGACCAAGGAAATTCGACAACAGTTAATGAATCTTGCTCGACCGCTTCCCCGCACCTCAGCGAATCAATCAGGACTCGGAGTCATTGGCCTTGCTGGCCTTAGCACAACGTCGAAAGCGCCTCCGACTATCGACCTCGAAGCAATTTCTCTAGCTACAAGTGAGGGGCGAGCGACTCTCCGGGCAATCGTGCATGCTCGCCATGGCGTCAAACGAATCGACTTGGCAGCGGCTCCAAGCAGCGCAGGCGATCTGATGAGAGCAATAGTTTTTCGGGAAATTGAAGTCCCAGGAGCGCCCCGCACCTATTCTCTTGAGGAGCAGCTCGCGCTTCCTCAAGCTTTCGAGTCACCTCAAACTATCCTAGTTTCCGTTACTGATCTCGAAGGCACAACAAGCAGAGCCTGGACACAACTTCGTACGGTCAGTGGCAAATTTGTAGTCCCGGAATTATTTGAAACTATCGCTGCGAATACTCCTTACGAAGTTATCTTGGGCAATAATGGTCCGCCTATTCCAACTACTTTCTCATTGCGAAACCCGCTGACTGAGCGGACTACCGGCACCCTCAATCCCATGACTCTGCTAAAAACATCGATTTATGAATTGATTGCACGCCAAACTATGGGTCAGTATTCACGGGTAGTCTCAACTTTTGTGGAGAGTGATGAGAACCTGCGCTTCGGCTCGCCAATTCAGGCACTCACGCAACCGCAACTAGTAGTTGGAAAATCTGCATTTACGGTAACAGAGTCTAACGCCCGGTCTGAACCAAACTCTTTGATTACCATAGCCGCTAGATGCGATGAGTACCCATACATGTGCTCACTCGAACTCTCGTCATTACGCCCTTCTGGACAAGTTAATTGGTCAACAGAAATCGGTGGCACACCAAACGACATTCTTCCGCCACCTATTGAATTCAAAGACTCTTCTCGGAATATTATCTTTACTCTGTCGGAGTGCAGTGAATACTTCGGTTGTCGCCTGATAGGAGTAGATCGAGCGACAGGACAGTATGTTCCCGGCTGGTCTGGCTCCAGTAGGTTAGGTCTCGATGTAACTGCGAAGCCCACAATTCATCTAGTGCCGAACGGCAACGGCAGCGACTTTCAGATGGTTGTGTTCGCCCGCTATTTGATAGGATCCTTCTACGGCGAAACACCATATCGTGTATCGGTTTTCAACTCATCAGGGCAGCTCGTCAGGCAGTGGTCTCCCGAGGGTGATACCGACCCCTTATTTGAGATAGGTAACACAATCGCTACACCAGCCTTTGGTAACTTCGACCAAGACTCGGACATGGAAATAGCATTTCTCATTGCGGCACCAGGATATGTCCCAGGCCGGGATGAAAGAAGTTCACTTCAAGTGTATAATCTTGATGGTACCAGATTGAGTGGTTGGCCGCGGCAAATTTCAGGCACTTATATTTCGTCAAACGTAATCGCAGCGGATTTAAACCGCGATGGTCGAGACGAAATAATTGCTCAGACAGGTTGCGGGGCGAACCGCAGCGCCGATTGCGAGTCTGTGTTCGCCTTCATGGGCGACTCAAGCATTCTACCAGGTTGGCCTTCACGTATACAGGTCGAAGGGCGTCGAGCTAATTTCTCTGAATTACGTTCACTCGCCGCAGCAGACGTAGACCAAGACGGCTCGCTAGAAGTCTTAGCTTGCTTCGAAGCCCACGGTTGTACTCTCCTAGACCGAAACGGAAAAGTATTCAAAAATTCGCCAAAATGGCCTTATGTCCTAGAGGATCTTCGGGGAATTCTATCTCACGGTCGAGGTGGCCCTTTCCTTCTCGATTTCGATGGGGATGGCTCTTTGGAAATTGCCATCATAGGAGTGGAGGGAGCAGATGACGTATCTCTCGGCGAGCCCTTTGGTTATAGGCAACGCTGGAAGCTGCGAGTGCTCTCGAACCTAGGACAGCGCCGGCTGGACTTGGAGCAGTACTTAAACGAGGGAGCTTTGCCCGATGCTCTCTACGGACGTTGGGCCTTTGGCGATTGGAATGGTGATAGTTTTCTTGAACTGCACTTTGGCGACCGGCCACCCAGTCACCTCAATCAACCTGGCCACTCGAGAAGGTCAGGTCACTATGTCCGAGACCTAACTAGAAAGATTCCAAGATCAAGACTTCGCTGGAATGGTAATGGCGGAGACCAGCGCAAACTTAATCGTGCCGAGTAGCTGCGTGGGTCCTTAACTCTACCTATACCGGGGCTACTTACAGCGGAGGATGTAGCCCCGGTACAGGGAGTTTAAATTCCATAAACTCACGTAACCTGTTAGACTCGCTGTGGCTATGAGATTTCCTACCTAATTAACGTCATCCCGTTGCCGCTGACGGCCATAACCCATTGCATGTCTCCAACGGTAACATCAAATTATGCCCCAGAGGGCGGTCCGCAATTCAGCTTATCGAACGAGCAAATCGAGAAGTGGCGGGCCTTCATGCGTGAGGCAAACGTTTCAGCCCCGCTTATCGAGAGTCAGTTACATACAATTGTTGCAAAAAGTCGGACTTACTGAAGCCCAACAGATTTTACCGTCGCGTGAGTATCTCGGGCGTGGGATTGAATCGTTAGTCGTATTGCCTGGGAGAAAAGAACTAAATGACTCAATCGCGACAAAAACTGTCGCACTTGTATCCTCAACATTTCACAGCGATCAATCAGTTCCCCTCGATGAGCGACCCGCCGCGACCTGGGAGCGGTCACTGAGAAAACGGATGAGTGGGGAATCCTATTTCATTGAAACTGATCCAGGCTATGAGGGGCATATCGGCGTCTTCGACGCTGTTTTTATCTATTTTGCTCGCAAAGAGCCTACCACTCCGTTGAGCATTGAAGAGATACCTGACGCACGACTCGTTGGGATACATGGGCTGTATCACTACCTCACGGACCCTACGGTATATTACGGTGTACGATTTGCGGTCGATCCGGAACTGCAAGGCCAGGGCATAGGCCGGAAAATTATGTGCCATAATCTTCAACAGTGCCTACGACTGGGCGCACAAGAGCGGCAAATTTTTACAGAAGCAGACCCAATAAAAAACAAAGCGGTGTTGGAGATCTATGGCAAATGGGGTTTCTTACCCACCGGAAGATCAATGGAATATAATGGGGAGCAGCAAGTTTTCCTCGCTGCAAAGCTAGCGCCCGGCACTAAGAGCTGGGAGATGGCGAAGCAGTTCGAAGCCGAAGATGGGCCACCAGTAAAATGGTGAGTTTCTAACTCTAACTGTATCGGGGCTACTTTTTTACTCTGCATACCAGGAAACCCTACGACCGTCCTTTGTCGCCTACTTTAGGATACGATAGGTGACGGACAAGGTCGCGGCACCTTCAGGTGACGGACCGGGTCGCGGCACCTTTAGGTGACGGACCGGGTCGCGGCACCTTTAGGTGACGGAAGACCCAAGAGAGCAGGCAAGCGCATGTGCTGTCTTAGCGAAGACAGATCCCCCTCATGCAAAGCGAGAGGCCATGCCGCATGGGCGAAGTTTCGACTGCTCTCGCGACTTTTGCCCGTCCGCGCTCAGAGGATTAACATCGCCCATCAGAACGTGTCACCTTTCTCCATCTTGTAGAAGAACTTAGCCGGATCAACTTTGTCGCCGGCCGCAATCTCCTCAATACTGATCTCTCGGGACACATGATACACATGACCGGCGGGCGTATAACAATAACTATGACTAGGGTCGCCACGGTACTGGCCAGGCACAGACCACCCTAGACAGCGTCGAAAGGGCTCACCCGGGCTCGCTTGATAAAATATTCCACCCGAGGATTCGCAAAGACGGCCTCCCTCGTCGAGGTCCCGATAGGAAAGTTTCCATTTTCTGACTTCGGCTCGCCTCTCTAGTTCAGATGGCTCAACAGATTCGCTCCCGAACTCCTTCGCTGTTGGCGTAAAGAGAGAAGAATCAAAGGATTGAACCTCCCAACGCTCTCCCTTTCTTGTCGTCCTCATATCTACGTAAATGTCTGCATCGGTATTAAGGTGAAATTCGAGAGGGATCAGCTTGACGAGAGGCTCCTTAGCAATCTGTTCGATCTGGCGCGAGATATCCGCCTTCCCGATAACCGGCGTTCCCTCAAAAGTGACCTCACCGGACTCAAGGCTGATTTCTAGAGGTATTGGGATCGACTTCTGACCGATGAGCGCCTCCCAGTACTTAGTCTCGAGTTCTGCCTCTCTTCTTGCTACGGCATCTTGCTCCGCCATAGGACGAGAACTGTCATACTTGACCTTCATTCGCTCATTCCAGATCTCGTCACGATGAAGGTCGTTTCTGACGTATAATGTACCTAGCACTACTTGGAGGCCCTCAGTTGAAGTAATAGCCGAACCAGCATTCATCGCTAGTGTGAGATAGAGCTCTTTAGGAATCCCAAGGGTCTCCTTCAAAGCATTCTTTGCAATCTCCACTTCCTTCTCAGGCGCTTTGCCCCAATTCTCCAGAGTCGCGCGATATCGAGAGGCCCATTCGAGCACAACAGCCGGGGATACTAAGTCCGATGGCGAAGGATATTGGACCTCGCCTGAAGTCGGCTCGGCATTCGGTGCAAGTCGAATATGTTGAGAGTGCATAGCGATTCTCCGAAAAAATACCCCACAGTCAATCGAAGTTATGGCAGTTCTTGGAGTAGTAGTAAGTTAACGACTAGTCTGTTCAGTTCGAGATCTGCCTGCCGGAGAATCCGAACGAGAAGTTTGTTATCCAACCACCTTCCTAGCAGACTACTACACATTATGCCAAACTACGGCACTTTGTCGCTTAAGGAAGAAAGCCAATAATTATGAGGGTTTTTCTAAGTGTCCCGGGGCACTTTTTACTCTGCATCCCAGGAAACCTTACGCCCGTCCCCTGAAGGGGCCGCGGCTTACTCCCGTCCCCTGAAGGGGCCGCGGCTTACGCCCGGGGAAGTTGATCCGCCATAATCTGATGGACCAAGGTCTCGGCGCCTTCAGGCGACGGACAAGGTCGCGGCACCTTTAGGTGACGGACCGAAGTCGCGGCACCTTCAGGTGACGGAAGGGTCGCGGCACCTTTAGGTGACGGACCGAAGTCGCGGCACCTTCAGGTGACGGAAGGGTCGCGGCCCCTTTAGGGGACGGAGCATACGTGTATCTAGAGTTCGAGATTTTACTGACTTCTCCACCGCGAACCTCCGCCGCCTCTACCGACAGTTCGGCGCGGTGTGGCCGCTTCAGGACACGGCGGAGAGAGTAGCCCCGGTACAGGGAGTTTAAATCTTCACTAATATTCGCGGCCTTTCCTCCGCTCGCTCCCAGTGTTATGTCGTCATTTTGAAGGCCTTTTCCAATCCATATCGCAGTTGCCAGTAATCTTGACCAACGAGTTGCGTAGAAGCTTTCTTTATTTCGGATTTGTCATCATCTCTTAAGTGCCGGCCGATTTCTCCAACCGCCGATGCACTAGCGCATCTTAGGTACATGTTTAGAGAATTATTCGTTACTACTTCAAGCAATAACGGAATTGCACATATCGCGGTTGCGCCTTGACCTCTAAGTGCGTCGGCTAATTTGTCCTCCGGTTTTTGTTTAAATGCTGCCAATAAAGCGGATGTTGTAGCTTCAGATTCAGGAGCAATAGACGCAAGCGCCTGGGCCGCTTCAAAGCGCACTTCTCTATCCTGATGGTTTATTAACTCAACCAATTTCTCAGTCGCGCCCGAACATTTCTCGCCTATATGCCATAATGCACGGGCAGTTTCTGCTACGAGACCGGGATCAGTGTGATCAAGAAGCTCAATTAATGTAGGAATTGCCTCCTCTGGGACTATGTCGCCCATGGCACCTAGAGCAGCAACTATTCCAATGCTCACATCAACTGGCGCAGACTTCAAAGTGTTTAGAAGATCGGGGATCGCCGCTAGACCAAGCTCACTGATGGCGCTGCGGCAGTAAAAGCACATGCTACCAACCTTTAGGCCCCATTCTCCCGTTTCCTTGGCCCCCTCAACTAGTTGATGTAGCGCCGGAAATGAGCTGGGGCCAATGGTATCAAGTGCAAGCGCGGCCATTCTTCGAACCACCGGATCTTCATTCTTATCCCCAAGAATCTCTGCGAGGATCGGAACTGATTTCTCTTTATTTTCCAGAAACCCCAGAACTCTAGCTCCAGTGCGTCGGGAATGAGGATTCTCTCCTGTTACCAAGGCAACTGCCAACGGGAACTGCAGCTCGAGCGGAAATTTCGACACCCAATTCTCGATATTGGCCACCCAAAAATCAGTGTGGGCACCCCTTACGAGGTCTTCAAATTCAAAAATCAGTTCATCGTTACCGCCAATCGCTTCCAACGCGCGCTGTCGTTCGACGGTGCGAATGCTAATGGTTGGTGCAATGGGCTGTATTTTGGCGTCAACTGTTCGCGATTCAGCCGAAGGAATTTCGGACGGGCCCGGATATGCGGTCGATTTTTTGTTTTTATCACGTTCGATCATATCAAAATTTCCTACAGCTTAACGACTAGTCTGTTCGGTTCGAGAGCTGCCTGCCCGAGAATCCGAACGAGAAGTTTATTATCCAGCCACCCTCCTAGCAGACTACTACACATTATGCCAAACTACGGCACTTTGTCGCTTAAGGAAGAAAGTCAATTATTATGAGGGTTTTTCTAAGTGTCCCGGGGCACTTTTTACTCTGCATCCCAGGAAACCTTACGCCCGTCCCCTGAAGGGGCCGCGGCTCACGCCCGTCCTTTGTCGCCTACTTTAGGAGGCCATAGGTGACGGACAAGGTCGCGGCACCTTCAGGTGACGGAAGGGTCGCGGCCCCTTCAGGGGACGGAGCACGCGTGTATCTAGAGTTTGAGATTTTACTGACTTCTTCGCCTCGGACTTACGCGCTCGCGCACCGCGGTTCGGTGCGCCGAGGCGGTCGTACGACACAGGAGCGGGTGTAGCCCCGGCACAGGGAGTTTTAAGACGGCTAGGTTTCTTGGTTACCCGATTACCCCCCCCTTCTCTCCTGAGGCGATCTCACGAAGGCCTCCTCCGAGTGCAAGGTTCGTGTAACCAGCTTCTGTTTGGGCTGGCGCTAGTCCGATGTAGGTGATTCTTGAAAAATATAGGCCTCTTTTTTGCCCTTCCAGCCAAAGAGCAGGGTCTCGACTGAATGGATCCGCCAAGGTCAGTATCTTTCCTGTAATTTCAATTTCTCCTGCAGAGGGATTGCCGGGGAGGGGCATCAGCGAACCGCGCACAGTGAGCACACAACCTTTAGATTTTAACAAAAGTAATGCTGCGGCCAATAACTCTGGGTTGCCGCGCAACTCTTCAAAGGAAGGGATCTGCACTGTACCGAGCGAGCCATTTCTTTCGTGACCTAGCTCATTACCTTCCCCGGGCCGCCTCGTAACGACTAAATCTCGACTCATACCATACTCACACGAACTTCAAATTTATGCCTATGTAATTGGTCTTTATAGCATCTGTGGAACATAACATATGAGGCTTCCGGCATGAGCCATAGGAAATTTTACTAAAGTGCTATTTAAGCGCCTAGAATCGCTAGTAGAGGCCATTCGATGAGTCATGACCGAAAGAGGTCGACCGGCAATAAAGCCTCTTCGAATTGATGCGCCCCGATTGTTTCTCCCCTAGCAAATTTCCAAGCGGAAATCTCACGGGCCTGAAGGGATTCCGTGAGACATGTCGGAGCGGAGTGACATTAGTGCCACCCTCTTTTTTGGCGGCGGAGGATGTAGCCCCGGTACAGGGAGTTAAAGAATGCATTCTGCACTTCGGTATTGTTCACGAGTTGAATTTGCTACGGCTGCTGTATTATTTAACTAATATAAAAATTAATAACTGGTAAAACGAGTGAGAAATAAAGAGAAGCTTTGGACTGTTTGCCTAAAGTGCCAAGGGCTGGGTAGAAAACGAAAAAAAATTCGAAAATGTCGACGAGTACGCTACAAGATTGCTTTAGATGAGTTTGAAAAAAATAACGGCGAGGGAATTGTTCCTATTCCTCCGAAACGCCATCCCTATGCCTGCTTGAATTGTTCAGGCACCGGCTTGATTCCTGCAAGTAAAAATCGAGAAGCTGATAAAGAGAATTTTCCATGCATTGCAATTATTGGCGCAGGCATTGGAGGTGTTGCACTTGCAGTTGCATGTTTGCATCGCGGAATCCCATTTACGATCTATGAACGCGATAACGCTTTTAATGATCGTGCTCAAGGCTATGGGCTCACCTTACAACAAGCTACTAAAGCGATTGAAGGCTTG
>JBIKWF010000152.1:0-8242 GCA_044356455.1 Bdellovibrionota bacterium
AAGAAGTTAGATGGATCGACTAGGAAAGCCTTGACGGCGGTAGAACAAGCGCGGGGTATGCACGGCGCCCCCGGACTCGCAAAGAGTGCGCTGGAAATCCTCTCTGTCGAAAATGTCCTTAAGGGAAAGGTTTCGGAAATCGTGGCCGGTGTCGCTCTAGAGGCGGATGAGGCGATGGCCGCAGTTCCACCACTCTACCGGAAGCGTGCACTCGCCTTCCTCCGTGGCGACTACCGCTCGGAAGACGCTACTTCGAATGCTGGACTGACGCACAATGGTTTTATTGGCGACGTTTTCAAGCGCCTTGCCGAGTGTCAGATAAAGGAGTCTTTTTATAAAGCTCTAGCCGCTGATCCTTCCATGAATTAGTGGTATAGCCCGGTACCGTGGCTGTACCTTGGTCTGAATCCCTTCTTACTAGGGCCAATTGATTAGAATTATCTTATGAACTCCCAGATTGCTCACGATCAAACAAGAGGTTCTCGAACCAGGAATAGTGCAGAGCTGAATGTTGGCGTCAAAGCAGCACTAGAAAGACTTACGAGCGAATGCGCCAAGGCGGATCGTGTTTTTGGTAGCGGAAAGGCTGAAAGCAGGGCCTTTCTCGAAGCGCGTGGAGTTAATCGTGCTCCGCCAGGCTTAAACGCCGATTATGTCCCTACATATGCTGTGTCCGCGAGTCTCGTCGCCGCGCTTGAGCCAGTAATTGTCACTCTCAAGGGGGCCACAGCTAGTGAGCTAGGGCCTAAAATGATTGAGCTTAGAGGTTCACTCGATAAGCTTCAGACAGACGCCGGCGAATTACTTGAGTATGGAAAGTTTGCATTCCGGAAAGCCAGCACAGAGACGACGGGTACTCCACCTTATACAGTTTCCAAAGTTAAAGAGGGAGTAAATGAAAAAGCCGATTTCGGGGCAATTCATGCTGCTCTAGTGAGTTTATCCGCCGCAGCGTCACTTTACGATGACAGCATTTTTTCCGATTCTGTAAAGTTCATAGCATTGGCCATCTCTATCAAAGACAGAATTACAGAACTTGAAATTTCATCCAATAATTGGGCTGCGAAGCCTGGGGTTTCGGCGCAGAAGGGATGCAGGGCTTTCTGAACTTCTTGTAGCGGGGCAATAGACTCCGCGGCATACAGGGACCGGTGCAGCCCCGAGCCAGAGAGTCCTTCAATGATGTAACATGCTGAATTGAGTAGGCTTTAATCGCAATTTGAGATGCCATTTAGGGCACATTCATGTCCCAAGGCGCATAACGATTGCTGTGGGGGCTGTGTGCTCGAGGTTCTTCGTTGGGCGACGTGGGGATTTGACCTTTCCAGTTCTTAGATCCTGCTTCGAGCATCGCTGAATAAGCCATACAATTTGCTCGCTCATGGCAAATCGACGAGTCTCTCGGAATTGATTCCAAACCGAGCATACCTCGTATGCCGGGTTCAATAACTAATCCGAACACCTGAGGCTATGGTTTCTAGTCGTTGGGACTAGGGATATTGCTTCAATGGAACGGCTTCCTAGGGGGTGTATCCCTGGGAAGCCGTTGTTGTTGGGGGGGGACTATTTAACTCCCTATGCCGGGGCTACACCCGCTCCTGTGTCGTGCGGCGGTCTCGGCGCACCGAACGGCGGTGCGGTGCCGGATAAGTCCGCGGCGACAAAGCCGCTAAATTCTCAAACTCTGGATACACGTGTGCGTCGCGACGGGGGAATCGCGAATAGGCCCTGCGGAGCATCTCTCACCAAATACCAAGCGGCTCGGCGAGCTTCGGCATAGACGGAGGATAGAGGCCGAGGGGGTAGGGGAGAGAGTAGTCTCCTAGCTTCCACCTTGCGGCTACTGCCTTCGCTTTGGCGCAGAGGTCCTTCATGAAATTTATAAAGTCGATGCGAGTAGATCTGTCCTCGCTGAGGCAGCACGTGCGCTTGCCTGATCTTTTAGGGCGGTAGGTGGTGTTGATGGGCTGGTTCATGAGCTTGTCTCGTCCCATGACCAAGCGATCTACTGCTGCTCGTTTCTTGGCTGCGCGGAGCTCTAGGGTCTTTACCCGCTCTATGAGTGTCGCGTTCCATTTCTCTTGTTCTACTGGGTCTACTATCTCAAAGGCCTCTAGCCACGCGTTAGGGGTGAGGCGGAATTCGTGGGTTCCTTTTGCCTCTGAGAGGAGCTTCTTGGCTTCTTCTGTATAGCCGGGGAGGCAATGAGAAGAAGGGGAGAGTTCCGTGAAAGCGGGACGCCTTAGGCGCTTCCAGAGTTTTGAGTATTCTTTCTCTAGAAACATCTTCCACGAGGAGATGCCTGGATATCTGTCTATCGTTTCTACGAGATTATCCTTTGCGGGATTCGAATAGAGGTAGGCGATAGCGGTGAGAGCTCTAATGGGAGTGAGGACTACAGGGCTGTCGTAGCCTTCGCACCAGACGGTTCTTTTCGCTCTGCCCAGGACTCTATTGAGCATGTGAGCGGACTCGGTTTTAAAGTAACCAATAAATCCGCTCACATCGTCTGGATTTTTTACCACCATGAGAAGGTGTAAGTGCGTGGACTCTACTACTAGATGGCAGATGTCTATGGGGTGCATGTGCTGCGCTCGTGCGAGGCAGCTTTTGATGATGGCCTCGCAGAGAGGATTTGCGAGCAGTAGGAGTCCCTCCTCTACACTGAAGGTGACGAATAGGACGCTGCCGTGGGGATGGTACTTTAGTAGCCTCACGGGGATCTTGTATCGGAGAATTGGGAGGAAAGTTTCCTGCTTTGGACAAGAAGACTGGCACGTTTTGCTCGCACCTCCGGCCTCTTAGCAACTTTCCCCTGCATGATTCGATAACTACGGAACTTGCACGCTCCTATCCCATCTACTTCAGCATGCTAGTTGAGAGACAGGCGACTTGATTCTGTAGTAATAAATTGGTACACTCTTATGGCGAGAGAATATTTAGTCTACCAAGGGCAAGCCTTTGCGATTGAGTGGTATTTCGATGAGCGCGGACGCAGTCAGGCGCTCGAGTATTTCGAAGCGCTGACTGAGGAACGTCAGAATGATGCGTTAGCGCTCTTTAAGAGAATGGGAGACCACGGCCGAATTTTCGATATTACCAAATTCCGTAATGAAGGAGACAAGCTTTTCGCCTTCAAGCCACAGCCCGACCGATATCTTTGTTTCTTTTTTGCGGGACGGCGAATTGTAATCGCAACGGCTTTTGAGAAGAAATGCCAAAGGCTGCCTCAGGGTGAGAAGCGCAAAGCGCTGCTTGCAAAGTCAGAGTACGAAAGACGTGTTCGGAGGGGAGAGTACTATGAGCCAAGTTAGAACCCAGAGTGAGAAACGAGTTTCTACGTTTGAGAGAATGATGAAATCGAATGTGCGTCGGGAGCGCTTCGAGCGAAAGTATGCCCAGTTCATGCTCTCCGAAATCCTCTTAGGGCTTATGGAGCAGGAAAAGATCTCGGTTCGAGTTCTTGCTCAGGCGGTGGGCATTTCGCCAGCCGTCATCCAAGATATCAGGTCGGGAAAGCGAAAAAATATTACGGTTAAAAATCTGCTTGGGATTGCTTCGGCGCTTGGAGCAGAGGTTAGTATTAAGAAGGGGAAGAAGACGTATTCTCTGCTTTCTTGATCGGTTCTCTACGCCCGTGGTTTTAACTCCCTATACCGGGGCTACGCTTGCCGCTGTCTCATACGACGAACTCGGCGTACCGATCAGGAGTGCGGGGCTGCGTCCGTCACCTAAAGGTGCCGCGACTTTGTCCGTCAGATTAGGGGCACTTCCCCGGGCGTAAGCCGCGGCCCCTTTAGGGGACGGGGGTCGAAGCTAGACGCCCCTTTTTCTCTGACCAGAAGCTTATGGCTCGTGCGCATTCGCAGCACGATTTTCTAGCAACTTTCGCTAATTAAATCCGATTATCCCGGTAGCGCGCCTCCGAGGAGGCGCCATTCCAATGCGCTCGTGCATGGGAGGCGACAGGTGTCTTCAATCCTTTTGAGCGGTTGCGGATCCTCGCGAGGCGAGTAGCCGTGCGCAGAAGACTCCGCGGGCTGTTTGTAAATATAGCTTGGCAGCTATATAGCTATTGGGATATTATATGAGCTGGGAAGTCGAATACACGGAAGTCTTTGACGCATGGTGGTCGAAGCGGGGCAAATATAATGGCAAAGTCTTTCAAGAACCTTCGCGAGAAAATGTCTCCCGAAAGGCGAGAGAAGAACCAGTCTGAAGCGCGTAAGATGATAGCCGAGATCGCTCTTCGTGAGCTTCGACAATCCCTCAATCTTACTCAGGAGGAGATTGCGCGTGTACTTGATATGAAGCAGGCTTCGGTTTCGAAGCTTGAGAACCAAGAGGATATGTACATCAGTACGCTGAGTCGTTTTATCGCCGCATTAGGGGGGCGTCTAAAGTTGGTGGCGTCGTTCCCCGACAAAGAAGTTGTCATTGACCAGTTTGATGCTGAATAAACTGAAGACATTCACCTGTGCCCCCGTTTCGTAACTCTTGAGATTCTAAGCATTGCGTAATTAATTGGAATGCTTCGAGAAGTGCGGTTGGTGGCAGAAAAAGCGAGGCTTAAATTGCCTATTTTGCCATTTTGCTAGTAAAATAGCTTTATGAAAACAGCAGTCGATATCCCCGATGAAATCTTTACCGAGTTAAAGATCTACTCTGTGAGAAGACGAAAGAAGCTCAAAGAGGTGATCGTAATGTTCTTGTCTCGCGGATTGGCGGAAGTAAGAGCAGAAGGCCTTACAAGTGATGACAAAACGCCAGCTCTTAAAGAGCTACTTAAATTCGGTACCAAGCTGAAGATTGAGACATCTCCGGTCGGCGTGCTGTTGAAGGATCGTTCCAAGTGACTCTTCTCGTCGTTGATGCAAGCGTGTGGCTCGCGAGCCTTAATAGCAAGGAAGCGCATCATCTCAAGGTTCGAACTTTTTTTACTAAGGCCTTGTCTGAGGCAGTGGCGCTCGCGATTCCAGACCTTTGTCTACTTGAATGCGTGGTCTCATTGGCCAGGTCGGGTGTGCCAGTCAAAGAGGCGTTAAAAGTTGAGCCTAAGATCCGGGCGATAGTGGAGAGGGTAGTGCCGCTGGCCGAGGTGCTCTCTCAAGCCATTGAAATAGGTGCAAAGCTGCGATTGCGCGGTGCGGATGCGATCTATGCGGCATGTGCAAAGCAAGAGAATGCGCTGCTTGTAACGCTCGATCGGGAGGTCATTGACCGGTGCAGCTGGGCGCGGTCTCCAGAGTCGCTTTAGGCGCGGCAGATATTCATAATTAGAAATTACTTTGGTCCGTCACCTAAAGGTGCCGCGACTTACGTCCGTCACCTAAAGGTGCCGCGACTTGCGTCCGTCACCTGAAGGTGCCGCGACTTACGCCCGTCACCTGCCGCCTCCTAACGGAGGCGAGTCTCGGCCTCTTTAGGGGACGGAAAGGTGCCGAGACTTACGTCCGTCGGATTTCGACTGGGGTGAACCATATCCCCCGGGCGTAAGCCGCGGCCCCTTCAGGGGACGGGGGAAGTTGAAAAAGCTCCCTCAATGAATCCATTTGATCGCTTTCAAATACCCGTTTACGATGGAGCTATGGCGACTCCAAAGAAAAACGACCCACTCAAAAAGCTCCTTAAGACAGCCATCTCCGAGCTAATCGAGGAGAATGAGGCTCTTGTGCGACGTATCTTGGAGGAGGCGATTGAAGACGCGTTTTTGACGAATGCCATGAAGAGCGGACGGAAGACGCGTAAGGTCTCTAGAGCGCGAATCTTCCGCTCCTTGTCGGCGTAGACAGAATGAAAGTTGAATTTAGAGAAAGTTTTGAGCGGGATATCTAAGCCCTGCGTGACGCGCAGGTTAAAAAGCAACTTAAGAAGTTAATTTTTCGTCTGGAGGGAGTCGTCTCTCTAAATGATGTTCCGAACGTCAAGAAGTTAGTGGGTGAAAAGACTTTTTACCGAATTCGCCTGGGGGACTTCCGGTTAGGAGTCACGTTAGAGAAGTCTACCGTAACTCTAGTCAGGCTTCTTCATCGCCGAGAAATTTACAGGTACTTCCCGTGAGGCCTGGCTTATCTATTTAATCCCGATGCCGGGGCTACGCCAACTGCTGGATCATGGGCCGGACTCGGCGTACCGCACTGTGGGGCGCGGCTGCGTAGGTACGAGGCGTGGAAGTTGATGAAGTCTGGATAGACTTCCGTCACCTAAAGGTGCCGCGACTTGCGTCCGTCACCTGCCGCCTCCTAACGGAGGCGAGTCTCGGCCTCTTTAGGGGACGGAAAGGTGCCGAGACTTACGTCCGTCACCTGAAGGTGCCGCGACTTGCGCCCGTCACCTGAAGGTGCCGCGACTTACGCCCGTCGTTTCGGGGGGGGGCTTGAGTCGTATTGCACGGCTGCGGGCGCGTGGGGGTGTTGCTCAATCTGCGTGCATTTCAGTCTGGGAAGTTCTCCGAAGTGCCACTAGGAGTCGCTTTAAGCGCCTATTATAGTTAATAAGAACAAATTGTTATGGTTGTAGTGCCAAGAAATGCCGAAAAATAGGCATCAGATTTCCTGATTGCTCTCATATCACTTGCATGGGCGGAAAAGCTGCGAATAGCTCGTGCCCGTCTTCGAAAATCCACTTGGTCGTTTGTCTCTTTCTGCCTTTGCCGCACATTGCGTCAAGGGGGCTAGCGCAGGCGATGGGTGTCTTCACGACTCGTAAGGGGTCGTGCGAAGCATGAATGCTAAAGAGAATCAGATAAATCAGGGATAAGAAATGAAATTTTTTTACGCAGAGAGAGTCTTTTTTCCCCAGTCGTTGGGATTGCCTTGTCTATATTTGCGATTCTGCCCAGCGAGGCGAATGCGGATATTCTTTGTCAGCGCAAGAACATCGCGAAGCCGACGAATCCTAGGACTCGTGTTCAGGCGCTGGTGGTTTCAAAGTCAGATACCTGCGCTCGTGGGTTTCGGAAAGTTGCAACACTCCTCACGGAGGATGCAGTGAACCAAGCTATTGCGGCTAAGATTTCGGCTCTTCCAGGCGGGCCTACTGGTCCACAAGGCGTCAAGGGAGACACCGGTGCAGTTGGCCCTCAGGGTCCACAGGGAGCAACGGGTCCTGTGGGGCCTCAGGGAATACAGGGCGAGCAGGGGGCTCAGGGCGTGCAGGGTTCGCGCGGCGAGCAGGGCGTTCAGGGTGTTCAAGGGATGCAAGGGCTTCGAGGTGAGCAAGGGCCTCAGGGCGAGCAAGGCCCTCAAGGACTAACTGGCCCCGTTGGACCTCAAGGCCCAGCAGGTGAGCTTAGGCTGCGACCGAATTATGTTGAGGTGGTTTCAATCCCCTATGGGAGTGCTACTGCCAGCAGCGTAAGCAGGGAAGTTCCATTTGAAGAGGCAAAGGTATGTATTTTGTCTGGTGTTGATAAGACTGGGCCTGCTCGAATGAGCTGCATCATGTCGTACGGTGAGACGGGAAGCTATGTGATCGCGAGACGCTTTGAAGTTTATGATTACGACCATGACGGCACTGCGCCTGATCGCGATGGTTACCTTGAGGGGTCTATTGCATGTCACTTGACCTGCTTTGCTAATGCAGAATAGCAGCGGCGAGTAGTGAGTTCCCTAGGATTGTGTCCCGTGAATGCTCAGCTCTTCATTCAGGACACAATCCGCAGGGAGCCTGTCCCGTTTCAGCACCATGTGTCTGAGTAGGGTTTCACTACGGGACAGGCTCCTGGCAGGGGCCGGGAGATCCTCTGGCACGCCAGGGCGCCGCATGATCTTTCAACCTACCTCGTGGCGGCAAATCGAAACCAATTGGGCTGGGCCGGGAGATCTTTCGGCACGCCAGGGACGGCGCGCCCTACCCATTCGCGAAACATCTTGGTAGGGCGCCGCGTCCTCGCGGTGCCGCACGATCTTTCAACCTGCCCCGTGGTAGCAACTCGAAACCACTTGGTAAGGTCCGGGAGATCTTTCGGCACGCCGGGGACGGCGCGCCCTACCCATTCGCGAAGCATCTGGGTAGGGCGTCCTGTCCCCAGGGTGCCGCATGATCTTTCAACCTACCTCGTGGCGGCAAATCGAAACCAATTGGGCTGGTCCGGGAGATCTTTCGGCACGCCGGGGACGGCGCGCCCTACCCATTCGCGAAGCATCTGGGTAGGGCGTCCTGTCCCCAGGGCGCCGCATGATCTTTCAACCTACCTCGTGGCGGCAAATCGAAACCAATTGGGCTGGTCCGGGAGATCTTT
>JBIKWF010000047.1:0-30033 GCA_044356455.1 Bdellovibrionota bacterium
ATGAAATTTCGTATTCTTTTTGCAGACCGGCCCAAACACGACCCTTTAGAGGCCTATGAGGCTGATTTTATTAAAAGAATTAGCCGCATGGGAACCCTCACCCTTGAGGAGATAAACTGTTCTAAATTCGCCAAGCTCGAGGCTAAGGCCAGGAAAAAGAAAGAAACGGACGCCTTGCTTGAGAGGGTAGAGCGCTCGGAGTATTCAGTGGCTCTGGATGAGGGGGGAAAGGAGCATTCATCAGAGAGTTTTGCTGAATGGTTACAGGGGCTTGGGGTTCAGGGCAAGTCCCGGGTTGTTTTTCTCATTGGCGGCGCCCACGGCCATGATGATTCGATTAAAGGCCGGGTGAACGCTATAATCTCCCTCTCCCGGCTGACGTTTACGTCTCAGTTGGCGCGTGCTCTTTTAGTTGAGCAATTATATCGGGCCCTAAGCATAATAAACGGGACGCCCTATCATAAAGAGTGACATGCTTGCTCTGGGTGACGGGCTCACCAAGGGGGCACACTCTTCAAGGATCTTGCGTATGGGAAAGGTCAGAAAATTCACAGCTCTCAATATTCGCAAGATTGCAGGCGGAAAAGATCCGGTGCGTTTGGTGGAGGAGTTTATCCTTCGGCGCGGATTTGATCCCGACCAGTCTCAGCAACAGAAGACGGCGGATCATGTGCGCTGGATGCTTGCGCTTGGTAATGGCGAAGAGCTTGAAGTGCTTGCAGAAGGCTTAAAAACACCGGCCGAAACAACCGTCTATATGGGCGTCAATGTTGTTACGGTGCCGGTGCGGGGCAGTGCAGATGTGCTTGCCGCAGCTTTGCAAATTGCAGACGGACTTGTGGGAATCAAGGTAAGTCTCGTTGGACATTACTTAGTTCTTAGTTCAACGCTTGGAGCAGCAGGGCTCACGGTTGATGAGCTCGATTACAATTTCAAACTTATTAATGCGCAGCAGAATTGGTTCCGCGAGGCTCTTACTGATGAGCTGGGGTGGGAAGCACTTCCGGAAGAGTGAGGGGTAGGGCGCGCCGAATGAATTGCCGCGGAGAGTCTCGCCAGACGCCGCGATTACCCAATCAGCCACGTCGACAAATACAGGCCACGTGCCTGGACGGGAGATCTTGCGGCACCGCGGGGACGCGGCGCCCTACCTAGATGCCGTGATGGTAGGGCGCGCCGTTCTGCCTCTGTCAGTGGGCGACGGCGCGACGCGCGCCTCGGCGTGCCGCATGATCGTTCAAGTCTGCGAAGCGAATTGGGCTTCTCCCGTAGTGAGGGGACGCGAATTTCGGGCTCGTAACAATAGTTTAGGCGCACTTCTCACTTCGATTAACTAGCTTAAATTTCTAATCTTTTTAGCGCCGATGCGCCGTTCTGCTCCTCTTGCAGCTATGACGATTGTGCGTTCTCTAAATATGGCGATTGTTTAATCGCTATATTCAGTCTACTCTACCTTTATGGCTGCCCCGCATGAAATTCTCGAAATCTACCGTTCTCACAATCTGCATTGGGAGTCTGAGCAGCTATTTGGGGAGCGTGATCCGCAGCTTTCGCAATTTAATCTTCAGCCCCTCAGGTATGCGTACCCCTGCGAGCGCGAGATTCCGATTTCGGAACCTGGAATTTATCTACTTACGGGTGGACGCCAGCTAGGGAAGACCACCTGTCTTAAGAAGCTCATAGAACGTGCGCTCGCTCATGGTGTGTCCCCCCAACGGATTTTCTATTTGCCTTGCGACACGATACTTGACCGTGCCGAGTTGTATAAAATCTTGAAGCTTTTTCTTGAGGGTGTCGTAGGGGAGGGCTCTCTACTGCTCATTGATGAAGCAACCTATGTGAAAGAATGGGAGCGCACCATCAAAGCATTGGCGGATGAAGGACTCCTCAGGTCCTCCGCCTGTGTCATTACGGGCTCAGACAAGGTGATGCTTGAGGATGCGACAACTCGACTGCCCGGTCGTAGAGGAAGCGGTGATAAAGTTAATTTTGAAATTCAGCCCCTGCTCTTTTCGGAGTATTTAACTCTCTTTACTCGGGGCGACGTGGCGATCGATCTGAGCGAGCACTTCGCCAGGTATTTGGTTCACGGAGGCTATCTCCCTGCGATTAATGGTTTCGAGTCAAAGGGAAGTGTTCCGCTAAGTTCAACCAGAACCTATCAGGAATGGGTCATGGGAGACTTCTTGCGCCTTGGAAAGAGCAAGGCAAATTTAGTGCAGGTGCTGCGAGCTATTCTCGCAACTTATGGTTCTCCACTTTCGTACCCTCGGCTCGCAAATCATACCGAAGGGCTAGGCAAAGATTCAGTGCATGAATATTGTACGCTGCTAAGTCGCCTGGGCATAATCATTGTCCAGCCGGCACTTGACCAGAATAGTCTTGGCCCCGCTCAGAAAAAAGACCGCAAATTCCACTTCTGCGATCCCTTTATCCTTCGCGCGCTCGCCCAACTTGTGAATGAAGCGAATGCGTCTCTTGAAGTGCCGGAGGAGTCAGCGATTGTTGAGAGTATTTGTGTCGCTCATTTTTCTCGTTTTTTGCCGACCTACTATCTAAAAGCAGAGGGGGAGGTTGATGTAGTGTGCGTTTCAAAGAATAGTTTTCAGCCCATAGAGATTAAATGGAGAAAACAAGTTCGTCCTCAAGACACAAAGCAGCTATCGAAGTATTCGAATGGGGTGATTCTTTCAAGGCAAGAAGAAAGCGGTTTGCTTGGGAAGATTCCGTTACTACCGCTGGTCCCCTGTCTTGCTCAGCTGCCACGGCTTGATTTCGCTTGTCTTGCGGATTCTCTCCAGGATCTCTTTGCTCGGTTGCGAAAGAACTAGTTTCAGAAATAACTTCAACCCCCCGCAACTTCTTACTCCTTTTCCCGATACATATAGGACTGCGGGAGGGGGTATCTGTGGTCATCCACGAAAATCAGTTTCTTGATAAATCTGGCAAACGGCGCGAGAGCGCTGATGTCTCTAAGGCGATTACGCTTGCGCGCTGCTCGTCGCCTGAGGCTCGGGAAAGGCTTTCCTTTGAATTAGCGAGTAAACTTGGGGTGTTGCCTCTTGGGCTGGTGCGTATCCAGTCTGGCGAGCTGTTTACCGCCGCGGTTCATTCGGAGGACTTTCAGGACCTGGAGGTCGCGCTACGGTTCGCTACCGGGCTGCGCCCCAAGCTCATTAAGGTGCCCAAGGAGGACTTGGAGCGCGCACTGATGATTGCATACTACGGAAGCGAGGCCGCCCTTGAGGAGCGAGTAGCGGCGCTAAGTGAAGTGGCGGCTAAGGAGCGCCTTAGGACTAGCTCTCTGCCTATAGGCCCGACTACGGAGGGCGAGATCCCTCAATTTATATCTGCGCTTCTTAAGTACGCGATTGCCCACCGTGCTTCTGATATTCATCTTACCCCGCAGCGCGAGGGAACGCGTGTAAGTCTGCGCGTAGACGGAGAAGTGCTTGAGAGAGAGGGACGTGTTGCTTCTCAGGCCCAGCACGAGCAGCTTGTGAGAAGAATAAAAGTGTTAGCGCGCCTTAATCTCAATGAGCGCTGCGCGCCCCAAGATGGATCGTTTTTCCATCGCAGCGGAGTCACGCTGCTCTCGGTGCGTGTAAGCATCATTCCGACGGTGCATGGGGAGCGCGTGGTGCTGCGGCTCGCGGTAGATGCCGATGCGCTTTCTTTAAGAGACCTTGGACTTGATATTCGCACCGAAACAGCCCTGCATGAAATTCTAAGAAAGCAGGAAGGGGCGGTTTTGCTTGCCGGTTCTACAGGAAGCGGGAAGACGACCACGTTGTATGCAATTTTAGAATCTCTGCGGGGAACTGGGCTGACGCTTTCGAGCATTGAGGATCCGGTTGAGCGCGAGCTCGCGGGAGTTTCTCAAACTTCGCTCAATCTTGAGCGTGGCTTAGGATTCGATCCTCTGCTGCGGGCGATTCTGCGCCAGGATCCCGACGTCATTATGGTGGGGGAGCTTCGCGATTCTGCAAGCGCAACAACGGCCCTGCAAGCAGCAATTACTGGTCACCTTGTCCTTTCCACCATTCACGCGAGGTCCGTATACGATATCATCACCCGGCTTGAGCATTTTGGAGTGCCCCGCTATTCGATTGGGGATTCCGTGGGCCTGCTCCTTACCCAGCGACTGCTTGGACGTCTCTGCCGGGCCTGCCGAGTCACTGACCTTGCTTTAACTCAGCAACTAGGATTTGAGGCTTTTAGGGCAGTGGGGTGCAGTAAGTGTCACTATACAGGCTGCGTAGGGCGTGCGCTTGTGGTGGAGTCGCTTACTTTGGATGCCGAAATTCGCCGAGTCCTTAGAGCGAAAGATTTTGCCCCAGAAGACCTTGCTCGCGCCTGCACCCAAGACAACAATTCTTCCTTTAAGGATGGGGTTCTTTCGCTAGTGCGCTCTGGTATAGTGGCGGCTAGTGAACTTCGGCTCCTTGAGGATACC
Source organism: Bdellovibrionota bacterium (assembly GCA_044356455.1). Taxonomy (GTDB): domain Bacteria; phylum Bdellovibrionota_C; class UBA2361; order UBA2361; family JBGSMV01; genus JBGSMV01. The sequence goes on from JBIKWF010000047.1 coordinate 4,457, forward strand.
TAAGGAATCTCTAAAAAAGATCCGCTCCGTGAACTCTGTGCCCTCTGTGGTTGATTTAAAATTTAAAAAAAACCACAGAGAACACAGAGCGCACTAAGGGGGGGCGCGGACTCTTTGGGGAGCGTTGGAGGCTTTTAATGCTGCCGCTTAGACCAAATGTATGTCTTCTTATTTTGAACAAAGAGAGAAATCTCTTTCTCGGACAGCGCTCCGGAGCCAGTGCAGTTTGGCAATTCCCTCAAGGGGGAGTTGAACACGGCTCTCTCGAGGAGAATGCTCTGCGCGAGGCGCACGAGGAGATGGGGGTGGATCTTAACCTCCTTCGAGTACTGCAGAAGCTGAGCGCGACGCATGAGTATGATTTCGCGAATCCCCCGGAGTACGCGCGTGGTGTATGGCGCGGCCAATCTCAGACTTTTTGGTTACTGGAGTTTCTTGGAGTAGATGCGGACATCAAGCTGGACCGCTTCGAGCCAGAGTTCTCGAGTTTTGCGTGGTGCCCACCGGCTGAGGTGCTTGGAAGGGTCGAAGAGCGGAGGCGGAAGGGGTATGAGGCGCCGCTTAGAGAGGTCGTTGGCCTCTTAGAACAAGGTTTATTCCCGTCCTGGTAGGGCGCCCTGTCCCCAGGGCGCCGCATGAGCTTCCGGCTTGCCGATTGCTGGCCTGCGCGAGGCAGGAAAACCTGAGGAATCTCTGATGAACCCACCTCTGTGTACCTCTTGGGCTGTTTTTTCTCCGCGTACCCCGCGTCCTCCGCGTTATTCATTAGTTTTCAAGTAACGCGGAGGGGAGTTTTTCAGAGATTCCTTAAGAATGGAGGTTTTTCAGAGGTCCCCTAACCAAGCATCTTTCGGCGCCCTAGGGACAGGGCGCCCTACCATTCAAATTTTTGGATGCCAAAAAGCACGAGGTGCCAAACGCAGGTTCCCTGCATCAAAACTGGGTGAGGGGGCTTTGCACCCTTTGGTCCGCCTTTAAAAAGATTTCTCGGTTTTCACAGGGACGACGTGAGCAGCGTCCTGGGACGGTTCTCAAATGACTGAACTTTCTAATCAAATTCTTCCTCTTGGTCTCGCCGGTTTGGTGGGGCTGTTTATTGGTCTGCAACTTATTCTTACCGCGGCGGTTCTTATGAGCCTGCGCGCTTCGGCGCGTGAGCGTAGCCAGCTCAACAAAGAGATGTTTGGACTCGTTAAGCGCATTGAGGGCCTTACCTCGAATCGTAGAGAGCAAATGCTTAAACACTACGACGGAATGCTTGAGATGTTATCTACGCGCCTTCCTCCCACCATCGCGGCGCACACGAGCCAAGTTATCATAGACACTGAAAGTAAAATTCTTAATCGCCTGGCCGAGCTTGAGCCAAACCTGCGAGATGATGAGACGAGCCGAAAGAAAATGGATGAGCTCATTGCGAGCATGGAGCACCTTGAGCAGTCGATAGTAGCCTCTGCCTCTGATACCGTTCAGCGTGTGATGGCAGAAGGACGACGTAGCCTCCTTGATGACGATAAGTACGCGGATCTTACGCTCGCAGCCTAAAAAATGCGCGTTACATCGCAGTAATTTGATATTCTCTAGGTTGAGTAGTACGAAGGTTTTCTACGTACTCTCAACCTTGGTGGTGTGTGCATGGCTCAGTCAGCAGTAAAGAAGCCGGGACGTGGTACTTCAAGTGCCGCACGCTCCCACGCACGCTCTTCCGGAGCATTGGCCTTTACGCCCTTTGGCGTTGCCCATAAGCAAATACGCCTGCGAGAACAAAACGAAGCCGAAGCAAAGAAAATAGAAAAAACGCACGGCGTAAGCCCTGTCACTGCGCGCATTCTTGCGGCGCGTGGGTTTACCTCAGATGAGCGCCTCAAGACTTACCTTGAACCCACGCTTAAAGAGGGACTTCCTCCTCCTCATAAGCTCCTCAACTTAGAGGCTGCTGCGCAGCTTGTCGCAGGCGTTGCGCGTGCGGGAAAATCTATCGCAATTTGCTGTGACTTCGACGTCGATGGTCTTTCAGGCGGCGCTCAGGTTTGCCATTTTTTGAAATCAGCCGGAATTCCCGTTCGGGTATTTGTTCCCGATCGTTTTCAAGATGGCTACGGCTTAAATGAGAACATGGTGCGAGAGATCGCGGCCTCAGGCTTTAGCCTGATGATAACCGTCGATTACGGTACGACGAACACGAAAGAGCTAGGTCTCGCACGAGAGCTTGGCCTCTCAACGATAGTTATCGATCATCACCACGTAGGAGATCATCGCCCGCCCTGTGATCTTTTCGTTAATCCGCAGCAATCTAACTGTGGATTTGCAGAAGGCGTGCTTTGTGCTGCGGGACTTGCCTGGTATTTTGTTGCGGCGCTTCGGACGGCACTTGCCAAGGATTTTCCAGCGGTGGGTAATCTTGATCCGCGGCGCTATCTTGATTTGGCTTGTCTTGGGACTATTTGCGATATGGTGCCTCTCAAAGGCCCCAATCGCGTAATCGCCAAGCGCGGTCTTGAGATGCTTTCGTCAACTACGCGCGCAGGGCTCATCGCTCTCAAGTCAGTAATTGGGGCGAAGAAAGACGTTTCTTGTTACGACGTCTCTTTCGGAATTGGCCCACGCCTAAACGCCGCGGGGCGCATGGTGCATGGCGAAATGGTGATTGACCTTCTCACCACTGCGGATAAAGCCTTCGCCGATGAGCTCGCGGGTAAGCTCAATCGCCTAAATGCGGAGCGCCAAGAAACAGAACTCGCAGTCAAAGAAAAAGCTATTAGCATTATCGAGTCGCGCTACCACGCCTCGGGACTACCGGCTGGGCTTGTGGTGTGGGACGACACCTTCCACACAGGCGTTATCGGTATTGTGGCCCAGCGATTGGTAGAGAATTTCTATCGGCCTTCGGTCGTCATGGGGCTGGATGAGAAGGGCGTTTATAAAGGGTCAGTTCGAGGAATTAAAGGCTTTAGCGTCGTGGAAGCGCTCGGTGCGGTTGGTGAACACCTATTGAAATTTGGTGGTCACGAAGGTGCCGGTGGTTTCTCGGTAGAAGCGTCAAAGCTTGAAGGATTTGCCGAGGCCTTTGTTGAAGAGTGTGGGCGCAGGCTTGAAGGTATTGAGACCTCTCCCTTTGCGGAGGCTGATACTGAAGTTGCGCTCGGAGAGATTTCGCTAGACCTTGTGAATGAACTGAAGCGCCTGGCCCCGTTTGGTATGGGAAACCCCAACCCTCAGCTTCTGGTAAAGGGGCTTAAGGTTATGGACCTTCGAACCCTTAAGGGTACGCACTTGAAAGCCACACTCTCAGATGGCTCGCGATTTATGGCTGGTATGCTTTGGCGCCAGACTACCCATCCCGCGCTTGAAAAAGGGGCGCTCGTAAACGTCGCAATTCGTGCTGACTATAATACGTTTAATGGTGTGACTGAGCTCCAGGGCAACTTGCAGGCTATTGAGCTAGTTAAGAACTAAGGGCGGCACGTACGGCGAGTAGGGTTTGGTTTTTTTTAGGGAAAGAGAAATCGGCGAATTCGAAAAACGATGTCGTAAGTATCTGAAGATGCTTGAGATTCGACCGTGGCAGCGCGCGCGAAAAAGGTGATTAGCGCCCCATGTCTCGCTACTCTCTTGAGTATGTCTTTACCAACTAGCTCTCCTTCATCTGGGCGACAGAGAAATTCTTTAGGCTGGGTAGACCCTACCGAGCCAGGTCTTACTGAGCCTCAGCAATTAATCGCGCGTCTGCTTTGGGCAGTTGAAACATTCTCTGAGCGCTGGGCGGATCATGTAAGTTCCAACGGTGAGTTCAGCTCGGTGCTTTATCTTAGCGGCTTTATTGACGAGAGGTTTCTTAAGGAGCGTAGTCGAAGTCTAAAGGAGCAAGTCCTTAAGCATCCCTACCTTAAAAGTGCGATTGATGCGTTTTCGAGAGCTGGGGTTCCTATCTACTGTTATCGCGTAGCGGAAGGAGTAGCGGCTATCGGAATTCCAATTCCAAATTGCACGGACGCGCTTGCTGGCAAGATGGATCTCGTTTCCTCCGAGCTTCGGTCTCGCTATCTCGAGGCGCTTCCTAAGAATGCTTTGCATGGGCTTAAGGTCTCGGCAGGGTTGATTTCCTTCGCCCATTTGACTCCGCCTCAAGTGCCAAGCGAGCCGAAAGGGCGAGCGGCGCAAGAGGGCCTTCCCTCGGTTGAAGCTCCTGGCGCTCAAAATAGAGCAGCGTTGCCTACGCTACGGGACGAAGTTCCTCTCAACAGTTGCCAATCGGAGATGCGTTCAGAGACAGCCGGCGATGATGCAGAGCCCGCGAGTCCGCAGGCTTAGGAGTCTGCCCCGTAGAACATTTCTTCTTACGCAGGCTGCACGGCGCGCCTAATTTTATCCTCAAGCGACTTCACTACCGACGCCATATTTTTTGCAGCTCTGTCGATTGCATCAAGTGCTTGAGCGGTCGGTCCGCTAGCTGCGGGGCCTCCCGCCTTGGCGACGAAAAGCATGGCTACGATTTCTTGCAGTGGGTTGTTAAGGTCGTTTCTAAGATCCGCTCCAAGAGAGCTTATTGCTTCGGTCGAAATTTGTTTGTCGATTTCGCCTGACTTTACGACCGGAGCTGAAACACGCAGTGACTTTCCCCTCAGTGATAGTACTCGGTCTCCGGTTGACTCCGCTTTGGGCTGAAGTCTTCGCATGTGAGATACTTCGTATCCTCCAGATTTAAAGGCTTCAAGTTGCGAAGCACTCGCGTCTCCTACGATTGCAACATCGGGGGGCGACTCCCTTGCTTGTAATATCGACTTTAGTCGCAAGAGGCCTCCGTCCGGCAGTACGGCGCTTGATACCACCAAATCGATTGAACGCCTGCTCAGTATAAGCTTCGCGAGTTCTAAGGACGGCGCATACATAATGGAGCAACCGGGGATGCTCAGTGTGAGCTGGAGAGTGATCTCTTTCGCCATTTCCTGACTAGAATTGATGACGAGTACGCGGTACTCGCGTTCTGAGACAGGGTGTGGATCGGGAGCTTGTAGTCGAGCCGACTTGCCTTGGGGCTGGGGGAGGGGAACGTTTCGCCGGGTGAACATACCGCGCCATCCTTCCACCGAGCGGCTGCCTAGCTGCTCTGGGGCACAAAACCTCATTATCCCGAAGAAACGACGTCTCTCAGGGGCCCGTGAGGAAATAGGTCAGAGGGTGATCGGGCCTCATTTTGCCCTCTTGTCCCTTATGATGCAGAAGGCGGCGCAGCGTTGCGTTGCTATAAGAAGTTTAAAGCAATTATTTTTTGGAGGTCTGAGCTACAGGCCGAGTAGGTCGCTTTGACTGTGATCTTTTGTTCTTCGTAGGGGGCAGTGCTGCGACGTGCGCTTAAAGCTTGGGCCTTGGCAAAATATAGGGAGCTACGAGCTGCTCCTCTTTGGCCTGGAGTTCCAAATTACTAATAAGGACTGCCGGAGAAATAGTAGTGACGGGTATGAAGCCCGACTCTGCGCCGCAGAATCCATTATCAACCGCTTGATGGTCTCCCACCGCAATGATGTTGTTAATGGCTTGGAGCGGGGTCCCCACAAAATTTACTCCGCGCACCGTTTCCTCTCGTCCGTCTGGATACACCAATGTGGCGAAAGAGATCTCTCCTGCGAATGCCTGGAAATCATAACTTGTCGTGTCAGTCTCGCCCCCGGAGGTTTCATACACAATCATTCCGAAGGGTTTGTTTTGAGCGCGAATCTCTTCAACGAGACGTTCTTTGAGTCCTTCGAATGAGAGCGTTTTTTTGCCCTTAACGACAGTAACTGACATGCGGCTAATGGGCCGCTGATACTTCTTACTGCGTGCGTGTCCATTGGGAATATGCTTTCGAGGAGTTAATGCTGCTCGGGAGTTGAGAAAGCCTTTTAGAATGCCATCCTCTACGAGCACGGCATTGCGGGCGGGAGTGCCTTCATCGTCGTAGCTGTACGATCCTATGCACTTGATTCCGGCAAAACGTGTCAGGCGCGGGTTGTCGTGAATTGAAATCGGGACATTAAATACTCGCTTGCCAACTTGACCCTTAAACGTTTGTCCTTCCCCGGCTGAGAGAAGGCGGCTGCCTTCAAGCCTATGGCCGATTGCTTCGTGGAAAAGAAGGCCAGAAGGAATCGGATAAAGCAGCACAGGCCCAGAAAATGAATGGATCGTTCGCGCGCGAATGAGCTTGAGGAGTTGGCTGTGCTTCTCGCGAACGAGCTTCTTGAAGGTGCGGATGTCAGGGAGTTCCTCTTGGGAAGCGCAATTTATTACGAGTTCGCGCTCAATAGTTGAGCCTTCGTTGGTGAGTTTTCCAATCATTACCGAAAGAGAAAACACGCGCTGATGCTGAACTATGACACTCCCCTCGGTGTTGACGAGGATCTTTGTCATTTGTTCAGCATCAAATTCTATCCAGCTACTCGAAACGTAAGGGAGCTCCGAGAGCCAGGCCGACATGTTTTTGCAGAATTTTGTCCAGTACTCTTCGTCGACACGCTCTGGCCGCGCAAAGCTCATGTAGCGCTGTGGCTTGAGCTTCTGGAATGAGGCGAGTCTCCGATTGGGATCTACTCGGGAAATACGGTTTGCTTCTTTATCGCTGAAGTCTGAGAGTGCTTCACGAAACTTTGCTTCCGTTAAGCGCCAGACTGCGAGCCTCAGGCCGTCGTAAGAGCGATCGTCAATGGGAACGGTAACGTGCGAGACAGACTCGCGTTCATCGTCATTGTCCCTAAGCCCGCCGTTGGTTGTTTGATCGTAACGATAAGAGCCAACTCGTATGTCGCAGTATGCATTGCGGGTCCGGTCGGAGCGGCGGCGATAGGTTGAGCCGTTTGCGGCCCAGGTATTAAACCATTCACTGTCCCTAAGAAGCAGGGAACAAAAATAAGGGCGGGGGAACCCCTGTACGTGCATACGCAGGGCTCTCCTGGCGTCCTTCTTTAGGATATCTACGATTCGAAGGATGGCGGGCCTCTGGAGCATTTTACTAGGATACGGGATATTGCCAGATTTAAAAATGAAGGGATCTCGTAGAGAGATCGAAAAGACGTTGTTTTATTGAGGAGTTCTAGATGGTTGAGAGTCAAAAAGTTCGTCGTTTGGCGCTGGCGGCGGAGCTTGAGATCCACGAAGGAGCAGACCTTTTGGCCTTCAGGGAGCAGTTTATCCGTCCTGAGGATAGGGCGGCCCTTCCTGAACTCTCGGTGCCTATGGTTTACCCTTTTGAATCTGATACAGAGACCGAGGCAATAGAGGACCATATCATCACGGCGCTCTCGGGGGTTCCCAAGTTTAAAATTTTGCTGCGTGGAATTACCGGGTATCCGGGTGGCTTTGTCTTGATGAATGTTAAGACCGGAAACGATAGGCTTATTCTGGTCCACGATTTGTTGCATCAGGGGGCTCTGGCTGCTGCGAGTAATCCACTGTACACCTTTTTCCCCCACGTGCTTCTCTTTCGCTGCGGTTCGCCGGAAGATACCAAGACCGCGGTTCTTAGGGGGCAAGCGCTTCAGAAGGGCTTTGAGGCAACGGTGCGCTCATTACGTATTGAAGAAGTTGCAGATAATGGGGCGGTCCGGACGGTATCGGCGATTGATTTAGAGTAGGCGGATTGGAATTAAGCAACGCGGCGCCCATCCCAAGGGGAGTGATCTCATAAACTGATTTTTTCTAAGAGTTTTCTATGACTTCGAAAAACGCATATTGCCCTCAGTGTGGGGGGAGTACCCCAGATGCCGCGAAATTTTGTCCTTCGTGTGGGCACGCGCTTCAGGGCGGTGCATCTATCGCTCAGGCTGCCGCTTCTGGGAGGTCTTCTTTTTTGCCGAGGTTTGCCAAGCTCTCTGGCTCGCATGTGATGCTTGTTGGCGTCCTCACTGCTGCAATTACCGGAGCAGGCTGGTTGGTGAAATCCAATTTGGCTGGTGCGAAGCCTACCACTACCTACGAGGAAGTTTCGGCAAAGAACGATCCTTCAAAAAATAATCCAGAACTGAAGAATTTGCGGGAAGCTGCGGAGAAGTCGCCGGGACAGGTTCAGGGCTGGAGAGACCTTGGCTCGGCGCTCCTGACTGAGCTTCAGACAGAGGATAAGCCTTCTCAGCAGCTCATTTTTGAAACTATTGAAGTACTCCGAAAAGTTCTAGACCTTGACCCTTCTGATAAATTCGCCTTGCTTACCATGGCAGATATATCGATGAACCAGCAGGTCTTCGATAAGGCGGCCGAGTATTACAGCCGCTACCTTAAGGATTCTCCCTCCGATAAATTGGCGCGTTCGCGGTACGCGAGTGCCTTGGCATTTACTGGAAAAGCAGATCAGGCCGTGAGTGAACTTAATTCCGTGCTTAAGGAGGAGCCTACAAATTTCTCCGCTCTGGCATACCTCGCAGTAACCTATGCACAAATGGGCAAAAAGCCTATGGCGCTTGAGGTCGGGGCTAGGGCGCTTAAGAATGCTCCGTCTGAGGAGGCTCGGGCTCGCTTCTCTTCTTTTCTTGACTCAGTGAAAAATGAAGACGCCCCGTCTGGAACTGCTTCCACAGACCAAGCTTCCTCAAATGCCAACTCTGTGAGAACTGAAGCGTCTGGCTTGAAAGCCGTTGAGGCTTTTGTGCGGAGCAATCAAGTCGCAGGGCCAAAATTTGAACGAGCTGCCTTGGTAGATGGCATGGTCGCCCTCTATTTCAAGGATTTCCCCATGGATAAAATGCCGCCTTTTGTGAAAGATAAATTCACTACGAGCGTGCGCGAGCAGGTGCAAAAACTTGTCCCGGAAGCCACGAGAATCTCCTTTGTAGATTCAGGAAGTGGCGCCGAGATGGTGGCACTTAAGGCCAAAGACTGATGCTCCCTAGTGTATATGTCTGCTGCGCGGGTTCTTCGGATTCCTGGGAACAGACACACATCTTGCCATCTTGTCAGAGGCTGTCGCGGTGTGAGCGACAAGGCTAAGTGATATATTTTTACGCCATTAATAGGGGCAGCGGCAAATCGGCATCTTCTACATGGTAAGCGGGTCCAAGCATTTGAGTCGTCGGTTGATATCCGAACCCAAACTCGTCTAGTCCGGCTCCCATGGTGCCCTTGATTGCGCCGTAACCGCCGTATTGGAACTCTCCCACACGTGGGCGCTCGTAGTCCTGTGGCTCGAGCCCCATCGCCTGAAGCACGCTCACGAGAAATCGATTATAGAGGAACCCCGGTCGCATGACCGCGCCAGTTCCGCCGCTGCCCCTTTCAAAGGAGGAACTAAGGTTGCGGTAGTCAATATAGTTACCGGTGGTGATGCGCCCATTAGCTGAACCAAAGGTTACTACCACTTGATCGACAATCCCGTGCGGATAGCGGTTTTCAGCTACCCACATGATAAGCGAATTCTCGAGCATGGTTTTGCCATTACTTTCAGTAAAAGCCGCCATCTTAGAGACGAGATCGAAAAGAATTTGCTGGACGAAGAAGCGATTGCGGTCAGCGATAAAGCTCTGTCCTGCTACCTGGTGCCACAGATGCGCGGTGCCATGCCAGTCAGCAAGATAGTCAAGTACGGTGCCCATGATCGTGGCAACTCTTGTGATGCCACAACGCATCGCTGCAATTATGACATCATTAAAGAGTTGGTGAATTTGCACTAAGGTAGGAATGGTCGGGGCCGAGTTAAAGGCGAGAGATGGCGGAGTTGAGGGAGGCTCGCAGATGATTGCACTTCCAAGGCGATTCTGTAGGTCCTGTAGGTGCGCAATGTGGCCCTCAAAAATGTTTTTGTCCTGGGCGCTAAGTTTCGGATTATTGCGGACGTTTGCGTAATCGGAGAAGACCGCATCCACTAACGTGCGTTCCTCGTTGTATCTTGTGCCGCTGCCGCCCTGAAAAAGCGTGTTGAATACTGCGCGGGGATTGAAGACATGTGGCACTGCGGTCACGGGACCAGAAAGCGCTCCCGGTGTTGCATAGGCAACAGAGGAGCTTCCTTCCGCGTCAGGATGCACGACAATCGATCGTACTATGCCTTGAGCGTTCGAATAGATTTTCGGGGAGTAAGCCAAGATTTGGTCAATAGTGGCCTGCTCGGGGATACCGGGAGCCACAATCGGGTGAGAGAGATTTCCGCACACCGCCGTGGTGCTGTGCTCAATGGAGTGCGACACGTCGAGCCCGCGGAGCACATTCATACGGCCGATATAAGGATTAAGAAAAGACCCCAGCACTGGGGAGATATTGGGCGTGAGGGCGCGGTGCCGTATGACATGCCCAGGGTAGACCTCCACTGAGGTTGCACCAGGTTGTTCACCGATTATTGACGCGTCCAACATTCCGCCATGCGGAGTCCAGCACATAATAAAACGAGGCTGGATGGCCATGGACTGGGCCAGTGCCTCCTTGGGCAGGAGTGATTCGAGAAATGGCAGAGCAAGGAGGCTTCCTCCCATTCCCGTAAGGAACTGCCTGCGTGTAAGAGCGTGGTATTTCATTCAGATTTCCTCAACCGGAATGTCGGCGTATTTGCGACTTTCTTTAACAGCTGTTTTATAGACCCATTTGGCTTCGTTAATTCTTGTCGTAAGGCCTCTAGCGTACAGCTGTCCTGTTCCAGGTTTTCATGGCGACGGAAGCTGTAGCGAAAATAACGCCTACTGAGACACATTTCAGCTTTGCCGCTTTCGACAATGCGATTGTTGAGCTCGGTCATGGTGGAGCTTGTGCGGTAATCACCCTCTACAATCGCAGATTCAACTTTGCTATTAATCGGATGATTTCCCAGCAGCGCTCCGCTCTGATCGTAGACAAGCTCAGTGCTGCGAAACCTGCCGAGTGAGTCAAAAACCTCCAAGCCAAAGCCAAGAGAATTTATCTTGCGGTGGCACGTCATGCAGTTTGATGGACTTGTGATAATCGAGAAGCGTTCTCGCGTCGTTCTGGATGCGTCAAATGCGGGGAGTTTGACCATCTGCATGGTGGCCGGGTCGGGATCTGGCAGCTCATCGCATAAGATTTCTCTTCGTACTCTCGCACCGCGTTTGAGAGGATTGGTGTAGTACTCCCCTGCCACCAAACTTGCAGCTCTGGTAAGGGGCCCCTTTCTATTTTGGTTCTGAATAACCACGGGCGGAGATTGCGGTATCCATGCGGGGGCTTCGTAGATAGCCGCAAGCGTCTGAGTCCTCGCAAAGGAGAGATTGCTCTGGAACACGTCCTTCCAAGTGCCGTCCGTTTGCCAAGTGTAGTAGTCGAAGAGATCGAGCAGCTCTTGCCTCATGTCTTCACGAAGCGCTTGGCCCCCCGCGGGAATATTCAGACCTTCTGCAAAAGCTTGGAACGCCGGTGAGTTCACATTGTTGATCCCCGGAAGCCGCTCTAATCGAAACCACTGCGCAAAGAAATCGCTGCTCATTTCCTTCGTGCGATGCTCGGAAGCATCTGCGAACACGCGGTCGAGTTGCTGCTGAAATCCAGTCTCAGTGAGAATTGACCCCGTTCGTGCTGACTCAAATAATTCCGAGTCAGGGAAAGTTCCCCAGAACTGATAGGAGAGGCGAGAAGCGAGCTCATATGCGCTTAAGCGCAGGACGCCGTCTTGTCCTGACTCGGGTATTCCGTGAATTTCGAGGTGGTGCAGAAAATGAGGGCTCATCAGCAAGCGAACGAGAAGGTCTCGAAGCGCGCGATCCGACTCGCGGCTCTGAAAGAATGAGCTTAGCTCAGAAACCTCGTCATCGCTTAAGGGGCGGCGGTACATCTTGAGCCCAATTGCTCGGACCGCAGAGTCAAAGCAAAGTAGCCCCTCGAACGATGAGCTAGGAATGCAGGACGAGCCTAAAAAGGCCTGTGCTCGTTCTGGGGTAGCGGTGACTTCTCCGGCAAGGGCTTTTGCTACTTCGAACCACGCGTCAATATGTTGCTGAGAAATGCGCGCGTCGAGCTGCTCAAAAATTTGTTCATCAAGAAAACTGCCGCGCGGAGCGTCTGGTGGGACGGAGCTTACGATTGGTTCAAGCTCTGTCCAAATGGCGAGCTGGTCGCTTGCGCTGAGGGGACGCAGAAGGTCGTACACTGAGTTGGTATATTGCTTTCTTGAAAGTCGCTTGAGGGGAGATGGGCTTAGAGCGAGGGGTTCTTCACACGAGAAACTGCGAGGCTCCTCTGCATTTTCGTTGGGAAGGGCGCGAATCCATTTTGCGATTGCGAGAACTTCCTTCACTGGGATGGGCGGCATGCCCTTAGGCATTGACGCCGGAAGATATCCCTCTGGGTTTCCCGCGAGATGGGAGTAAATGGGGGAAAGCTCAAGACTTCCTGGGATCACGCGTCCGTTTTGGATATACCACGATTCGGAATTTTGCCAGGAGCCTTGTGTCACATGGCACGTCATGCAGCGGCGTTGCAGGATAGGTTTAACAGAGGAGAAGGGGACGCGGGGGAGCTGCGGAGGGAGTTTAAGTGTTTCTTCGCACTTTATCGCCTCTTGTTTTAACTTGACGAAGAACTTTCTTTGCTTCTTCTTTGTCGCCGAAGCGCTAAACGGAAGACGCACGTCGGCAAGCCTTCGAATCTCGCTGCTTGAGAAGCGCTTCTTCTTCATCCCCGGAGGCGCCGTTCGGAGTGTGATCATGGCGAGCTTCTTACCTTCGCTTGAGCGACCTTCACTGCAGGTAAGCCTCGTTCTTGATTGAGCGGTCGCGAGGGAGGTGAAAAGAAAGGTCGCGCAAAGAGCTGCGCTTAATTGAAATAACAACTTGATTTTTGCGATTCGCATCACTTCCAATCCACCCGTGCGAGGTGGCCCCCAAAAGAGTGAAAGCATGAAGTGTGCCACTCCCCTAGGAAGCAAGTTGGGGTCATTGTTACCCTTGAAAATCGAAACAGTTCCAAATGCTTAGAGAGGAACTGGCGCTGGCCGTTTCTTGATGCGGCGAAAAGGCAGGGAGCTAAGAGCCTTGCGCTATGAAACAAGTGATACGCAAGGAAAGAGACCCTTGAAACAAGTAGTTTTTCCTGGGCCCACTCCCTCTGGACTGGTGCGCTGCATGGATTTCCTAGTTCAAAGGCCTAGAAATCACCGAGAAGACATTGATTTCTGTCCCCTCCATGGATTTATAGCGCGCAAACATCCCTAAACGTCTCTCTTATGTCGTCCCTAGAAGGCGCAGAGTCAGATTTTCTCAAGGTTTGAGGCATATGGCCAAGGCGGCCCTCTAACGTGACGCTTTCGATTCGATCGAATAGCAACGCACTCAAAGCTGGGCGCGCCCTCGCAGATAGCGAGCGAGCGGTGTCGCGCGTATTCGAGCGCCTATCTTCGGGGCAGCGCATCAATCGTGCGAGCGATGACTCCGCTGGGCTCTCCGTAGCAAGTACTCTTTCGGCGCGTTCGCGTGTGTACGGCCAGGGAGTAAGAAATCTAAACGACGGCATCAGCCTGCTCAACATTGCTGACGGAACTCTTGGGGTAGTTTCATCTACCGTAGATAGGCTCAAAGAACTTGCGGAGCAGGCAGCCAATGGGACCTACTCAACTACGCAGCGTGTTGCACTTCAGAGAGAGGCGGACCAGCTTGTGGGGGAGTTCAACCGCCAGCTAGGGGCTACGTCGTTTAATGATCGTGCGCTCCTTAATGGCCTATTCGGGAACCTCGCGATTCAAGCAGGTAGTGGTACGGGTGCGGTGGTTCAATCAAATGTCGGAGGACTGCTCCAGCGCTCCATCGGCGACAGGACATTTACGGACGGAACTCGTATCGACACTGGAAGCACCAGCATTTCTGATATGGAATCGGCGGATGTCAACGGAGATGGGCTTGATGACCTTGTGGTGCTTGATAATGGGACCACGCTCTCAGTGTATCTGCAGCAAAGCGACGGAACTTTCGGGACGGCAACTTCGACTGCCACAAACGGTACTATGCTTGCTCTCGGAGATTTCGACGGTGATGGGCGAATCGACTTTGCGGTGGGAAAGAGTACTGGCGCGCTTACCATTCATACCGGGAATGGGTCTGGGGGGGCTTCCTCGGGTTCAAGTCTAACAGTCGGAACTGCGATTACGGACCTGCAGGTGGCAGATCTGAATGGCGACGGGCGAAGCGACCTTGGAGCTCTCACAAGTTCGTCCGTGGTGGGATTTTACAATTCAGGTTCGGCGCTTTCGGCTCCGGCTACAACGCTCCTGTCTTACTCGGGAGGCGGGACCCTCTCGGCGTTTAAGCTTGCGGATGTTACGGGAGACGGGGCGGCAGATATTATCACTGGCAGCTCTACGGGCGTTATTTCCTCTTACGCGCGGGGTACTACCGGTGCCTATTCATTAGGAGGGGCCCATACTCGTGCCGGTGGCTTGGAGATTTCCGCGATTCAGGTCGGCGACCTGAATCGTGACGGGAATGTCGACATAGTCGCCGTCGGGCAAAATCATTTGACCTCACTTGCGGGGAACGGGGCGGGCGGAGTTTCCTTTATCGCAACGGGAGGTAATAAGGGGAAAGAGCTTCACCTCGCCGATGTAAATGGAGACGGATTACTTGATGCTGTGGGGAGTTTCGATGGGAGTATAGTTATTTCTTTTGGAAACCTAGACGGAACTTTTACTGCATCGTCGGAAGCTCCGTCGACAGCGTATGAGGGCGCCGTTTCGCGAGTAGTGATTGGGGATTATAATCGCGACGGTATTCTCGATGTTATTTCATCTTCCGGCACAAAGATCGGCTTTCAATATGGAAATAGCACCACCACTACCACCGCTCAGTACGTTACCCTAACCACTCAGTCAGGGGCGCAAAGTGCACTCTCCACGCTCGAGTCGCTTGCGCAGCGCATTGCGAATGAGCGAGGACGAATTGGCGCAATGCAAAGCAGATTGGAGGTAGCTGCAAATGTCCTACAGTCGGCGCGAGATAATTTTATAGCAGCGGCGAGCCGAATTACTGATGCTGATGTAGGGCTTGAAACATCTGAGCTCGTGCGTCAGCAGATTCTTCAGAAATCTGGTGCGGCTGTGCTTGCGCAAGCGAATCAAGAGCCTTCGCTGGTGCTCAAATTGCTCGCAGCCTAGGAGTGTGTTCCGTAGAAATGTAATTCTGTATTTTGAACACATTCCGAGGGGGCGGTTGTGCCAATCTCGTTATTCTTGTCCCTTGGCGATCTTATCGAGGGTTTCAGCATCTCCCTCAGTGTAGAAGTGATCCCCTCGCTCCAAGCGCAGCGAGGCGATTTGTTCGGCAATCATGCCCAGCATGAAAACAATAACCGATGAGTTAATCATCAGGTGGGACATATTGGTAAATTGGTGGGTGAGGACATAGGTGTACACGTAGCGAAGAATTCCGAGGAAAAAGAGGAAGGAGCTAAGGGGGATAAAGATGCGAAGAGGGGAGAACGTCATCGCAATTTTCATGATGATAATCAGGAATTCAAAGCCATCGTGGATAAGCCGAATTTTACTTTTGCCGATTCGATAGCGGGTTTGAATGGGTACGTAGGTAACGGACCGCCCTGATCGTAAAAAGGCGAGAGTCGAGGTCGTCGGATACGAGAAAGTATTGGGAAGCATGTCACAGAAGCGCAGGGCATCTGCGCGACGCATTACACGAAAGCCGCTCGTGAGGTCTTTGATGGGAAAGGTTGCAATAAAGGAAGCGAGCTTATTGTAGAGCAGATTGGCTGCATCTCGATGCCAAGACGTTTCGGAGCCTTTGGCGCGCGCGCCCACCACCATATGATATTTTGAGATTTGTGAAAGGAGCCGAGGAATGTCTTCAGGGTCGTGTTGTCCATCCCCGTCTAGGAAAACGAGCACAGCTCCATGGGATGCCCGAATGCCGCTCTTTACGGCAGCCCCATTTCCAATGTTGTAAGGGTGGCGGATGACCCTGGCGCCGTGTTTCTGGGCCACTTCTGCCGTTTCGTCCGAACTCCCGTCGTCTACCACGAGGAGTTCGCTATGAGGAATTGAGAGCTTGGTAATTCTGTCGAGCGTAGCGCCAATCGCCTGCGCTTCGTTAAAGGCAGGGATAATTATTGAAACTAAGATACTGCTAGTGTGCGAAGACGTGGAAACCATATAGATAGGAGTAGTTGTAGCCAAGAAGATGCTCGAGGGCTAGGAGCCTATTTCCCTAGTTCTAAAAGGCCTCGAAGAGTGCTCGAGTGAGGGGGGCTCTAACTAGGGAACCTCTGAAAAACTTACCTCTGTGTACCTCTGCGTCCTCTTTGGTGAATTGCTTGATAAAATTTCACCACAGAGGACGCAGAGGTACACAGAGGTGTATTAAGAATGGAGGTTTTTCAGAGGTCCCCTGGGAGTCTGTCCCGTAGAAAATTCCTGCCACTACATGTTGTGGTGGCAGCGGGACAGCCCACCTACGGATTGTGTCCAAAATGAAGATTTATGTTTCTACGGGACACACTCCTAGCCCAAAGGCTGGTAAATATCCCCTTCTCTTCGTGTTCTCTGTGTTCTTAGTGGTTGTTTTTAAAAACCACTAAGAACACAGAGAACACGAAGAGGAGTATTTGAGGGGTTTCTTAGTTCATTCTATGCGAGTCCTTTTCTCCTATCATCGCCACAAGCCCGGTGGCTTCTGCAAGCGTCTTTACCGGGGCATGAATGCCCTTGCGGAGCGGGGCCACGAGGTCTTCTACCTCACGGCGGAGCCGCCGGCTCAGGGCCTAAGTCCCAAGGTTCGAGTTCTTCCGCTTGTATTTGGACGGCCCTCGGGAGCCTTTACCTGGGTAGGATTCTATTTTCTGGGTGCTCTTCAAGCCGCATTTCTCTCAAGGCGATATCGTATCGACCGCTTAGTCGCTTTTGGTCCCTTTTATTCAGCCATGCTCAAGTTGGCGTCTCTTGTCTCTGGTGCGCCCGTGGTTTTGTTTGTGCGGAGTCGGCTTGGGGTTTCTTCCCCTCGTGGCTGGATTTTTGATTGGATGTTCCAGCGTGCAGATTGGATTGGGCTTAGATGCGCCAAGGTTGTTGTGGTGCTGACTGAGGTTATGAAGTCTTATATTCAAGAGCTGTTGCCGCGAAATTCTCGTGCCACGATTGTGAATCTTCCCAATGATATTAATGTCCTTCATCCCCTTGTGCTTTCTCGTGCTCCCAAGGAGAAGGCTTATATCGCACTGACGTTAGGGGCATTCTCGGAGACCAAAAATCTTTCTTTTCTTCTCGAGGCTTTTTCTGAGCTAAGGGCATTCGGGTCTGACGCGTGGCAGCTTAAAGTGGTGGGGCGAGGAGACGCGCTTGCCGCCTTTGAAGCGGAGGTTAAGTCCCGCGGGCTCACTTCGATTGAGGTAATCCCTTGGGTCACGCAGGTCGACTCACTATTCGAAAAAGCTGCGCTTCTTCTCCATCCTTCGCGTCATGAAGGCATGCCTAATGTTGTACTGGAGGCCATGGCGTTTGGTCTTCCTGTGCTCTGTGCTGATATTCCTGAGCTACGAGAACTTATGGGCGACGAGCGCTGCCTTATGCCTATAAATGAACCTCGGGCCTTGGCGGAGAGGCTCTTGAGGATGGCAGAAGATCCTCGGCTTCTTCAGGAGCTTGGAGCTCTTATCCACAGGAGGGCTGGAGAGCTAGTATTCGATTGGAATGGCAGGTTTGAGCAAATTGTAGTGAATTTAAGATAAATGTTTACAATTTTAATCTAATTGGAGATAAACTTAAGCTAAGTTCGTCGATTTTTATTTATTCGGCTTTTTTTTAATAACCCCATTTTTCGCCCCTGGAGAGGTCATGACTGAGCAAAAGAGCACCACGCAGCTACGCCATTTTCTTGAAATTCCTTATGACGAGCTCGAAGAGCTCAATCTCCAAGCCAAAGAAAAGCAACTTGCTCGGCGTAAGCCCGATGAACTTCGAGAGCACTACATTAAGTATTTAAACGACGAGAAGCGTATTAAGGCAGTAACCGTTGGGTTCACTGACCTTGAAGGGCGCTTTCACATGCTCGACTACGATAAGAAGTTTCTTCTTAAGTCGTATGACAATCTAACCTTTGACGGGTCTTCCATTCGCGGTTTCTCGGTCGTGCGCGAGTCGGATTTAAGGCTTGATATTGATTGGGGTACGCTCCGGTGGCTTCCTTCCGATGTGTTCGGACCAGGGAAAGTCTTGGTGTTCGGGCTCATTAAGGGACAGGATGGCTCGGGATATTCCTCTGATATGCGAGGGCGCCTGAAGCATTTCGTTGACGAGCTTCATCAGCGCGATGGGACTCAGACCGCGGTTGCAGTTGAATGCGAGGGATTCCTTTTTGAGGGAATTAACGCTGAGCAGTCCTTTAACGATTCAACGCCCTTTAAGCTTGTTTCTCCGGGTGGCTACTATCATAGTCTTCCCAAAGATCCTTTGAAGCTATTTATTGATGCCTTAGCCGAGGCTCAGCGTGCGCTTGGTTTTGAAAATGAAAAGGATCATCCAGAGGTCGCTCCTTCGCAGTTCGAGCTTAATTATAAATATACCGATGCACTCGTCGCAGCGGATCAGATTCAGCTTTATAAGCTTACCGCGCGTCAGGTTGCGGCGAATATGGGCATGACCGCGTGTTTCTTGCCCAAGCCAATTGCCGGAATCAATGGAAGCGGAATGCATGTGAATCTTTCGCTTTCGAAGAATGGAAAGAATTTGTTCTGGGATCCTAAGGGTGAGGACAATCTTGCTGAGGGAGCCTGGAGCTTTGTTGATAGACTTCTCAACAACGCGAACGATATTTGCCTCATCATGAATTCGAGCGTTAATGCGTATCGCCGCCTCGATCCGCACTTCGAAGCTCCGAATCAGATTAAGGCTTCGGCGGTAGATAGGACCTCCATGGTTCGCATTCCGCTAGGGAATGAGAAATCGGCGCGCATTGAAGTGCGAACCGTAGCTCCTGATTCAAATCCCTATATGACGTTCCTTGCGATACTCGCGACGGGACTCAATGGCCCGATGACGGAGACGCTTAATTCAGAGAATCGACGTTCGCGGACTCGGTTCCTTCCTGGGAACGTGTATGACGCAATCCGTCTCATGAAGGGCAGTGCGTTTGTCTCGGAGGTCTTTGGAGAGGAGAACAAAGAGAAGTTCCTTGAGCGTAAGCTGTTCTCTGCGGATAGGTGCCCTAAGGAGCTTGGAACGGTGGTAAAGACCAGCGAAGTGATCTTCCATCACGAAGTGACGAACCAGTACTTACTGTCTAAGTTCTAACGCGGCGTGGGTCACGCGCTCTACCATTTTCTTCGTCAGTTGATTGTACCTATGGTAGGGCGCGCTGTCCCAGCGTGCCGAACAAATGCGGCGCCTATTCCACCTATGGTGGAAACTGCCCAATAAGAATAGCAAAGAAGAACACGCCGCGTGCCAGCACGAGAGATCTTGCGGCGCCCTGGGGACAGGGCGCCCTACCTAGTGGCGCGGCGTTTCTGGTGGGGCTACCCCTCGCATCATCTCAGAGAACATGCGGACGGGGTGCTTTTCCCCACCCCCAATGCCTCGCCTATGGGTAGGGCGCGCTGTCCCAGCGTGCCGAACAAATGCTGCGGAGCTTCCGTGGGTGGTGGCGATTCCGCATTCAACGAAGGGGATAAAAAGATGCCACGTGCCGGTACGAGAGATCTTGCGGCACCCTGGGGACAGGGCGCCCTACCTAGTGGTGCGGAGTTTTTAATGAGGCTACGAGTTCTTCGGCCCCCATCCTCTCAGAGAACATGCGGTCCTTGCCCCAAGATGCCTCGCCTATGGGTAGGGCGCGCTGTCCCAGCGTGCCGAACAAATGCAGCGCCTATTCCACTTGCGGTGGAAACTGCTCAATCAGAATACGGAAGAACAACACGCCGCGTGCCAGCACGAGAGATCTTGTGGCACCGCGGGGACGCGGCGCCCTACCTAAGGGGCGGCGTTTCTGGCAGTGGCGTGGCTGCATTTGTAAGCCGCACGCCAGAGGCTGGGTGGGCTAGGGCTTCGCTCCGCCGTCATTCTGCGCAGTGACCGCTGGAGTAGGCTCGATCGAGAGGGGCTCCTTCGTGACCGCCATAAACACCTCCCCAACTCCAAATCCCCACTTGCTCGCCCATGCCCGGTTGAGAACGACTCCGTCACTTTTAAGGAACATCCAGTCGTCAAAGCTCAGGGTCCACACGCTATCACCGATTTTCTGCTTGAGCCGGTAGCTCCAGCGAAGCGCGTTCCCGTATGACTCGATCGTTCCGACCCCAACCAAGTCTTCTGTGCGCACTTCATACTCGTGTTCGTTTAGCTTTCGAATTTCAAAAACTCGCTGAGAACTTTCGCCACTGTCATATCGAAATTCCTCATGCAGTGTGAGAACGCCATCTTTCCAAGAGCCGTCGAGGAGGACCTCAAAGTGTGCCTGTGCATTGTTAAATCGGTCGAAGAATATTCCCCGGCCTTTTGTCTTCCCCACAAAAAACTCCTCGGGGATAAAGCGCGGCGCAGAGCCGTCAAAGTCCTTAGGCTGCATGGACGAGCAGCCCATGCTGAAGAGGATAAGTAGAGCTAAGCAATAGCGAAGGATGCTGCTTGTATGTTTTGGCATAGCGAGTTCTCTGTCTTGTTACTGTTTCTGCTGACAAGAGCCGGGGCTTATGAACGAGAGGCTATCTCAGGTGAGGGCTGTGGGCTATTTCCCTCAGGGAGAGTTGCCCCCAGACGCTTCCTGTTTTTTCTTCCCCTGAGGATACTAAGAGAAATAACTTTGGGGAGGAATAGGCCATGCAGAGAATCTGTGCGCTTCTGTTGTTGTTCCTCGTGGGCGGCACGTCGACGTGGGCAGTAGAAGTGAAAAATGAGCAGCATCGGGTATGCCTCGGCGAAACCTGCTTTCCTCGCTGTTCCGACATTTCAAAGCTGCCCATTTCAGGCGCTGCGCATTTCCGTTACTGGGGATTTCGAGTCTACTCCGCCGCACTTTATTACTCGCCGGAAAACGGAGCTTCGGCTGTTGACCCTTTGGCAGCAGGTAATCTTGAGCTCAAGCTTTCGTACTACAGGTCTTTTGAGATAGAGGACTTTATAAAGAGCGGTGAGTCTCTTATGCAGGAGAATCCGCAAGTCAACTTTGAGCGAATTCGCACGCAGTCAGAACAGATGAACTCCCTCTACCGAGCGGTAAAACCGGGAGACTCTTATTCTATTTACTTTCGTTCAGGGAGAGGAATCGAGCTGAGATTAAATGGGGATCTGTTAGGGACCGTTCCGGGGGACGAGTTTGGAAGAGCATACCTCGGCGTGTGGCTTTCGAGCACAAGCATAAGCGAGAAGTTTACAAGAACAATTCTTTCGCCCGAGCGCGTGCGAATCCAAAACGGAGGTCGCGAGCTAACTGCCGCTGATTGTTCCTAAGGAGCCTCTGAAAAAACTCGATATTTTTTCTCTCTGTGTCCTCTGTGATTTTTCAACAATCTAAATGAGCCACCGAGGGCACAGGGATGACGGAGTGGACATTTCGGAAGGCGGCTGGCTACGCCGCAGGGGGTTCAGCCGCAGGAGATTTTTTCTTGGGCTTTGTGGCCTTGGGAGCCTTCGCTTTGCTCTTTGCGGGAGCCTTGGCTGCCTTGGGAGTTTTTGCTGCCTTCGGTGCTTTGGGCTCTTTGACTGTTTTCGCTGCCACTGGCTTTTTTGCCGCCGGCTTCTTTGCGCCACGCTTCTTGGGTGCCATGGCGGCACGTTGATCAATAAGCTGTACGGCTTCGGGTAGCGAGAGCGCTTCCGGCTGTACTCCGCGTGGAAGAGAGGCGTTGGTGGTTCCGTCAGTTACATAGGGTCCATAGCGACCATCTTTGATGACAATGACGGATTCGGTAGATGGATGTTTGCCCAACTCTTTAAGAATCTTGGGCTGAGCTGCGGCTCGGCCTGCGCGGCGACGAGGAGACTTGAGAATCTCCACCGCTTGCTCAACAGTTATCTCAAGCAGGGACGGCCCTCCGGCAGGGATACTGCGCGTTTCGGCTCCACACTTTATGTAAGGACCAAAGCGACCATTCTGCACCACGATATCTTCATTATTCTCGGGATGCTTTCCAATGCTCTTGGGAAACTCGAGAAGTTTGAGGGCAATTTCAAGAGTGAGCGTAGAGGGCTCCATTCCGGGAAGAAGGGATGCCATCTTGGGCCTGTCGCCACCTTCGGTTTGCTCACCGAGCTGAATATACGGACCAAATCGGCCCTTCTTGAGATATACGTTTTGCGCAGTTTGGGGATGCTCCCCTAACTTGTCTGGTCCCTTGGCTGCGTCGGCGAGCATCTGCAGCGACTTCTCTATGGTGAGTTCGTCTGGGCAAAGGTCGTCGGCAAGGCTCGCGCGCTGGGTTCCGTCTGAAAGAAAAGGTCCGAAGCGGCCGACGCGGATTTCGATTTTTCTTCCGTCGCTTGTTGTGCCGAGCGGAATACCGTTAATCAGGCGCGGATCGATGAGCTCTTCGCCTTGGGTGATAAGTTTTTTAAGCCCAGGATGACCATTTCCAAAGTAGAAATGCTTTAGATATTTTATGTTGTGCTCTTCGCCGCGAGAGATGGCGTCGAGATCATCTTCGAGTCGCGCGGTGAAATCGTAGTCAATGATGTCCTTGAAGTACTGCTCCATGAGCTGGGTGAGCACCATGGCAAGATAGGTGGGAACAAGCGCAGTTCCTTTCTTGAAGGCGTACGATCGGCTAAGGACGACGTCCACTATTGTAGCCCAGGTACTTGGACGGCCGATGCCTAAGCGCTCAAGCTCCTTAATTAGGCTTCCTTCGGTAAAGCGTGCAGCAGGCTGCGTCTCATGCGAGATGGCTTCAAGCGCTGAGGTCTCGAGATTCTCGCCAACGGTAAGTGCAGGAAGTATGCGCTCCCTATCGGCGAGTTCCTGGTCAGGATCGTCGGACCCTTCGACATACGCTCTAAGATATCCAGGGAATTCTATGGTGCTTCCCGTGGCGCGGAAGGAGGCGTTTGCTACCTTAACGTCGACGCTCATACGCTTTCCGCGTGCGTCGCTCATTTGGGAGGCGATAGTTCGCTTCCAAATCAACTCGTAAAGCTTAAAGGCTTCGTCGCCAAAGCGTTCGCGGACTGCCTGTAGAGTTGCGAACTGGGAGCCTGCAGGACGAATTGCTTCATGCGCTTCTTGGGCATTTTTAACTTTGGTCTTATAAATGCGCGGTTCGGGATGGAGAAATTCATTGCCGAAATCTTTCGCTATCAAGCTGCGTGAGGCATCGAGCGCTTCTTGAGAAAGCGTGGTCGAGTCGGTACGCATGTAGGTGATAATTCCGTTTTCGTATAACAGCTGCGCAACTTGCATGGTTCGCCTTGCGGCAAATCCTAGTTTGCGGCTTCCTTCTTGTTGGAGCGTGCTGGTAGTGAAAGGGGGATAGGGGCGCGTGGTGTAGGGTTTCTCTTCGACGCTCGTAACGGAGGCGGTTTCTGTGAGGAGGTCCTGGCGCAACTTTTCTGCTGCAGGGCCTTCGAGATGCACGACGTCGGCTTTCGGGTCGAGTAAGCCGGTTTCCGGTACGAAGTCCTTACCTATTGCTACTCGCTTGTTATTGAGGTGCGTGAGTTCGGCCTCAAACTTGTCGGGAGATGCTCCTTTTTGAAGCTTCTTGAAAGTGGCTTTAAGGTCCCAGTACTGGGAGAGTTTAAATTTAATACGCAGACGCTCACGCTCAACCAGGAGCCGCATCGCGACACTTTGTACTCGTCCGGCGCTGAGTCGCGGCGCGACTTTCTTCCAAAGGAGTGGGCTGATTGAGTAGCCGAAGAGTCTATCAATAATACGTCTCGTCTCTTGGGCTTTCACGAGATTCACGTCAAGGTCGCGGGGATTGGCGAGTGCTTCGGCAATCGCTTCCTTGGTGATTTCGTGGAACACCATGCGCTTGACGGGGACTTTGGGCTCAAGCGCTTGGATTAAATGCCAACTGATCGATTCTCCTTCTCGGTCTTCGTCGGTTGCGAGGAAGAGAGAGGGGGCGTCTTTTAGTGCTTTCTTGAGTTCTGAGACGCGCTTTTTTTTGTCGTCGGGAATGATGTAGAGCGGTTCAAAGTCTTCATCGACCTTGATGCCAAGCCTTGCCCACTTTTCTTTTTTTACGGCTTCTGGGATCTCGGACGCGTTGTTAGGGAGGTCGCGAATATGACCGTAGGACGCAAGTACCTCGTACTTGCCACTGAGAAACTTCTCAATGGTGCGAGCCTTCGTGGGAGACTCTACAATTACTAATGGTTTGTCGCTCTTTGCCATTTCGTTTTCGTGGGCTATTGCGTTTTCGTTGGATAGGTAGCGGCGGATAATACAGATGTCGCTCCCACATGCAAGAAAACGGCGTTTTCAAGGAGCGCTTGTCTATCAGAACCTTCGCTACGAACGTGCCATGCGGCTCGGTATCCTTAGTATTTCTGAGCTCTTGAGGCAAATATCGTCCTTAGGAGCTGTGTTTCTGCTGTTTATTAGATAGCCGGGAGAGGGTTGTGGGATTCAGCGCTGCTAGGTGAGCGAGGGCGGAACGGCTTTTGATTGCTGAGTTGAAAAGCAAAAAGGCGAGGTGTGAGAGCCTGCGCGGGGTTCTGAGTGGGGGGACACGAGAAATCTCTAAGGAGCCTCTGAAAAACCTCGATATTGTATTTTTTCTCTCTGTGAACTCTGTGGTTTTTTGAGCAATTTAAATCAGCCACAGAGTTCACAGAGTGGACTTTTTCAGAGGTTCCCTAATAGACATCAGAAGGCCACGCGTGCGCCCGCTTTGGGAAAAAGTGAGGGTGCCGAGTATCGAACTTTCTTCGCAGAGATTTTACGTGCCATCGGCAATCTTGAGGGGACAATCTGCCGGTGCGAATTTATTGCCTGGGCTATCTGTGCTCAGATAGAGAGATGAATCTTCCGTCTTCGTCCGCTAAAGCTATTTTATTGATGGGTGTTGCTGGTGCGGGTAAGAGCACGATAGGAGCGGCGCTCGCGGCACAGCTCGGGTTTCGCTTTATTGAGGGGGATGATTTCCATTCCGAGGTGAACCGAAAGAAGATGTCGGAGGGTTTCCCGCTCAATGATGAAGACCGGGCGCCATGGCTAGAGGCCATACGCCATGAGCTAGAGGCATCTCTCAGTGCAGGACGCTCTTGTGTAGTGGCTTGTTCCGCCTTGAAGGAGCGTTATCGGCAAATACTGGTAGCTGGCCTTCCTGTAATGGTGGTGTTTCTTAAGCTGTTACCAGAGATTGCAGAAAGCCGAGTGCGAGCTCGCTCCAAACATTTTTTTTCTCCGACGCTGGTGGCAAGCCAATTCTTAGCTCTTGAGAATCCGAAAGAAGGGCTCTGCATCGATGCGAGTCTTCCCGTCGATGAAATTTTACTCAGCATAGAGAAATCGCTGACCTCTACCTTTGCGCGGCGTTGAGGGGGAAGGCGATTTCTTCGTTCTTGGGTAACTTCTAAAAAACTTCGAGTCCTAATACACCTCTGTGTACCTTCGTGTCCTTGTAAGTTCCTATTTGGCAGGTACCACCGGTGCACGGTAGGTATCAGATGCCCGCGGTGTGGGAGTTCGATCCGTGTCCGGAATATCTTTGAAGAGAGTTCGGCACAGAGCGCGAACACC
>JBIKWF010000048.1:0-29769 GCA_044356455.1 Bdellovibrionota bacterium
CTGCGGGAACTTCTCTTTTTCTTGCCGGGGGTCTGCCTGACTCCGCTGCACTGGTAGGGGAAGGGCTATGCCGCATAGAAATGCACGGGACCGTCCCTTTCAGCCTACCGGTTCAGCAGTCCCTTGTGGGAGCTGAGGAGATGCTTCTAACGGCTTCAAAAATTGTGTGCGAGAAGCGACTCTATAGTGCCTATTTAGAGCAGGGGGCAGTCGAGCGAACCTGCCCGCGGGAGGAAGTGCTTACTCTCGTTCGTCAATTTGAATTCGGATTTACTCAAAATCGATTCACCTCTCAGCTTCTTCAGAGGGCAACCCAAAGTTTTATAGAGGACAAGCAAAGCCTAGTGCCCGAGGAGAGGGCTCACGAGGAACGCGCCCTCGCTTTTACTAGTTTTCTTGTCGCCCTTAAAAATTATGCCGATACCAAGAAGCACGCAGGGATACTGCCTCTTGTTGCGGGTGCTGCGGGGGCTCCCTTCTTTGAGCTCGGTGTAAAATTGCGCCGGGAGCGTTTTCTCACCTCGCTGCGGCTATCCTCTTTGCATATGCCCAAAAAGGCAGAGCGTATTTCTGGGGGAACGGTGCTCTGCCAAGAGGGCGATCCGGCGCGCTGCATGTATGTGCTTCTTGAGGGGAAAATTGCAGTGCTGCAGTCACAGAAAGTAGTGGCCCGGATTCAAGAGCCCGGCGAGGCTTTTGGTGAAATGGCGCTCTTTCTTGAAGGGAAGCGTACCGCGAGGCTCGTTGCGGAGATGGATAGTGCAGTGTTCTTAGTGAAAGAAGATGACATGCCTGAGTTCCATCGCTCCCATCCTGAGGTATTTTTTAATGTCGGTGCAACGCTAGCTCAGAGGCTTCAGGCTACGCTAAAGGGGATTCGTTCGGTCTCGGATCGCAAAGCGAATAAGGGGCTCTATCTTGCAGAGCAGATTGCTGAGGGTAAGCGCGAGGTTTCGCAGCTATGGGCTCGATTAGAAGGGCTAAGGAGCATCCCGCGAAACGTGGAGTTTGAGATTGTTTTGGATGACTATCGCGCCACATTGGCAGTCTAAGAGAGGCCTCTTGTGAGCAATCGCGGCTAGGAGTCTATCCCGTAGAAACATAAATCTACACTTTGGACACAATCGGTAGGTAGGCTGTCCCGTTGCCACCACAACATGTAGGGGTAGAAATTTCTTACCGGACAGACTCCTAAGGGGGCGTTTAGAAGGGCTAAGGAGTATTCCGCGAAACGTGCAATTTGAGATGATTCTGGATTAACATCGCGCAGCCTTGGCAGCCGGGTAGTGCCGCCAACTTGTTCGAGATGTTCCTTACCGCCTATGGAAACAGCCGCAGCACGAACCGCCATCGAGCAAACCGTCAACAAGTATTTCCGCGGAATGCATTTTCGCAGCCTAGAGGAGCTGCGGAGCGTCTTTCATCCGACCGCGCACTTGTATGGGCACTTGAGCGGAGTCTTTTCGCACCGCTCGCTTGAAGAGTGGCTTGAGGGAGTTGCCTCGCGCCCGGTTCCTGCAGAGAGCGGGGAGCCGTTTGATATGAAAATAATCTCGATTGAGATCACAGGCCAGATCGCTGTAGTAAAGGTTGAAGACTTGTACCGTGGTTTCTACTTCACAGACTATCTCTCTTTAGTCGAGACCGAAGGGCAGTGGCAGATTGTAAATAAAATTTTTCACTACGATCCCTAAGCTTATTGGATGCTCATCGATTCTCAGGTCAAAAGCCCCGTTGTTATGCGTGACTCACGTATTCCGAACGCACTAAAATACCTGTCGGCTGCAGAAGCCAGTAGCTAGTGACCGTATTCCGCAGGAAGCTGACGTCATGACTTACGAGGAGTAGAGCACCCTTAAAATCAACGAGGGCTCGCTCGAGCGCACGTCGACTTGAGATATCAAGGTGGTTAGTGGGCTCGTCCAGCACTATGATCGATGGCTCCTTCAGAAGGATCTCCGCAACCGCAACTTTGGTACGTTCTCCTCCACTTAGATAGCGGAGCGGAATCTCTATGCTTGTCGGTTCAAGCTGAAGGTCGCCCAAAACCTGACGTATTCTGCGGTACGAGCTTCGGGAAGTTGACTCGAGTAGTTCGATTGAAGTGAGGTTTTCGGCCATCTCGCTTTCAATCTGAGAAAGGTATCCAATCTCAACCCCGGGCCCAATTAGGACCTCGCCTGCAAGAGGGGGAAGATCTCCCACAAGTGTCTTTAAGAGCGTCGATTTCCCAATTCCATTTCGCCCAATGACTCCGATTCTGCTGGCGGGGGGGATATCTAGCCGCTCAATAGCGGGCAGCAGGGCTCGAGAGCCGTATCCAATCACTACATTTCGAAGAGAACACATTTGGTCGGGAGGACGCCCCACTGTTCTAAATTTGAGGTTCGCAACTTCCGCAGGAGAGTGACTGATGCGTGGCAGATCCTTCCTCAGTCGCTCAGCTTTGTCACGGTAGGTTCGGGCTTTGGCTGATGTAGTTCCTCGATTCAACCTCTGGTAGGTCTCTAAGGCTCTTTCAATCGCTTTCTCCTTTGCTTCATAGCTCCGTTGCTCTGAGAGGTGGGAGCGGGTTTTTTGTTCCTCGAATTGCCTGTAATTTCCCGGGTATTCAACAGCTTTCCCATTTTCCAGCTCTACCATGCTCGTGAAGTGCTGATTGAGAAAATCGCGCTCATGGGAAACGCATAAAACAGCCCGCGGCCATTGAGCGATAAAAGAGCTGAGCCATTGTAGCCCCTCTACGTCCATACTATTCGTCGGTTCATCAAGAATAATTAGATCGGGAGCGTCAAGGACGATTTTCGCTAGTAGAAGTCGCGTGAGTTGGCCTCCGCTGAGGGTGTTTACCGCTTGGTATGCAATTTCTCCCCCCAAGCCAAAGGCATCTAACAGCTCAAAATATCTGCCCTCAATTTCGAATCCATGGCTCCTTTCAAAATTTTCGAGAGCATCACAGAGCTGCTGCGAGTACTTGAAGAGTTCTTGGTCTCTCTTCGCGCCGGATAGCCTCGCTTGTGCCTCGTCAATTTCACTCCTGAGAAGATTGAGCCGAGTAGGTGCTTTGCGTATCTCTTGCACTACGAGTTGCGTTGACTCAGCAAATGCCGCTGGAGTCACTTGTGGAAGGTAGGCAAACGTTCGGTCTGGAGCGATGCTCACCGTCCCGCTGTCTGGCAAAATTTCCCCCGAAAGCATCCTCAAGAGTGTAGATTTACCAGTGCCATTCCTTCCCACTATGGCTTTCTTTTCACTCGCACCTATCGATAAAGTTACCTCCCTCAAGAGTTCACGTTCCCCGAGCTTCAAGCCAACCTTATAAAATGATGCAACTGCCCCATCTCGTGCGACGGAGCGATCGGAGAAATAGGACGGGAGAGTAAGTGTGGAGGAGGGGTAGCGCCCCTTTTCCGGAAGTGCGAGTTCTCTTCGGAGTCGCGTGACGATCTCGGCTGCTGAACTAGAATTCCCGTGAGGCAGGAGTTCTGATCCAAGGTGAAATAAATCCTGTGCCTCCTTGCGGCCTTTGCCCAGTCGAATTTGTATCTCGCTCACCAACGCCTCGACAACTCCGCTCGGGAGATGGTGACTTGCTTCAAGACTCAAGGTATTCTCCTCGGAAATGTTGCTTCGTAAACACGCCTTCGGCAGTTTCACGAATATGGCTAAAATACCGCTAAATACTGATATTTCCTTCCCTCGCGATAACGAGAGAGAGCCTTTTTCTGCTTGCGCAACGAGTGCAAGTTTGGCGCATGCACGGGACCTATACAATCAGTGCAGCGGCGATTCTGAATTCTTCTCTGATTCTGTGTTTCTTTCTTTTCATCGATTAGTCGAGTCTTATGCTAATTCTTCTTCATGCGGGGAAGTAACAGGCCGAATCGCAAAGTACTATGTGGGACCCGGCGATAGAGCTTTCGCTGCTGCGCAAGAGTTTCATTTATTACCCTTTGTGATGACGCGCTTTTCACTCGACAGCGAGCAACAAGCATTCCATCCCGCCTGTGATTTTCGCTCGACAGGTGGAGCTGAGTATCACATCTGCCCGGATGCTCCGTTCGGTGATGTTATTTTTTGGAAGGGGACTCCTCAAGCCTTAGTTGCGTATCGCCCCTGTGATCCAGATACCTTGATGATCTGTCAGATCCAGGGCACCAGAGGGTACATTTTTGATTTGGAGACTGGCGCTCCCAGAGAGACCCATAATCGCGGCTTAGCAAAGTTGCGGTGGAAGGACTTCCTCGTAGAGCATGTCGCTGAGAGGGCGAAGACTCTTGGATTTCGGAATTTGAAGATCCTCGCACCTGAGAATAATCCGTGGGTGGTTCCTTCGAGAGTTCGCGATGGTCCCCCTCACATGTCTCTTGAGAAGGCAAAAGAGATTTACGACACTATTGCGTTGAGGCATGGGTTTGAGAAGGCATCTGATGGAAATTGGCATAAGTCTCTTCTCTGATTGTCCCCAGGGTCAGGTGTATGTGGCGAGACGTGATATCTTTCCTCTGAGAGAGAAGGCTGAGGAGCTACTCGCTCGCTGCGTCCAAGATCGCTATATTTCTCCCTTAGTTGAGGAGGAAGACCTTTGGCGCTTTCATGTCCAATCACCTACAGACTCGGGCTGGTACCGAGATCCGGATCTCGGAAAGCATTTGCTTGATTTGGGATACCACATTGAAGACCTCCCGACGAGCTACACACTCTTCCCCGGAAAACTTCCAATCTTATGGTCATTCCATCATTGCTGGGCCCTCCTCGCGTGGTCCTTGATTTTCTCTGACATCGTTTCTTCACGACAGGTTCGTTTGCTTCATTTTGATGCTCACGACGATATGGCCACTCCTGCTCTTCGCTACCTACCTGATGGGAGCTTTTCTACACCTACAAGCCTCGAAGCCCTGCGGTTAGAGGACCCTTGGTCAACCCATACTTTTATTCGGCGGGGACTCGTCGGCATTGGTGGATTCATCCAGCCTCTGCTTCAGAGGGTGCCGCACGTTGAAATGACTCATGTAGTGCCTGCGGGAGAGCAGTTGAGGTCAACGGAAGGGGGAGTTGCTTCGTTTCAACTTAATGCCACCAGTCTCAGGGCATTTCAGGCCGAGAACTCCAACCCTATATTATTAGACATAGATCTCGATTATTTCTGCAATGAACTAGATAATCATCGCGAGCAGCGGGTACAACTGGACGATGTGATCCTGAGCGGGCGAATGTATGAGTTCCTCGCGCTCTTGGAAGAATTTTCTGTCATGAAGAGTGTGATCGGGATCACTTGCTCGCTCTCCGCCGGATTTTATCCATCGAGGTTTTGGTCCTTGTTCTTTGATATCCTTCTTCCACGATTACAGCATCTTGCTGCCAGCAATGAGTGAAGCCCTTCTCGAAAGATTGTATCTTCGCCTCAAGGGAGTCGCTACGCTTAGCGCTCTTGAGCAGCAAGTGCTGTGGCGAGAAGCTACCCAATGCGTCGATGCCTTCAACCTTCTGCCGAGCAGTACCGGTGCCCTCCTTGAGAGTCTTGCTTTGCTCAGACGCCGGCTGCGCGAGGGAGAGGAAACAAGAAGTATGGTCAGGGCTCTGTCGGCGGCTGAACTGTCGTCTCACGACCACTTCAATGTCGCTCAGATTGCTAGAGAACTGACACGAGACCAGAGAATTCCTGATTCTCTCAAAGACCTGAAAGATTCTCTCATAGCAAAGGCGATAACAGGATACCGTGCGGCCGAATCCAGCGGCGACTTCCGGATAGTAGAGCCTCTCTATTCGGCCTTATTCAAAGTCTGGCGTCAGGAGTCGTCCTACTTCCCAGAATATTCTCATCCCTACAATTACTTTCTCGATCTCTTTAGTCCCGGACTTCAGTGGGAGTTTCTTAGAGAAGCCATGCACACACTCGATCCAAAGCGATGGATGGCAAAACCTAAGCCGAGAACCTCTTCCCGAAGGGGCCCGCTAGGCGAGCTTCCTCTCGGCGTGGAAGTTCAGAAGTTGGTAATTGCAAGGATAGCCGAGCACTTTGGTTTGGCGGGCCATCTCGTATGCGCACAGGGTAGCCCAGCACTCTATAATTGTGGGCCAGGAGATCAGCGCCTTGCACTTCGCTTCGATCCTTGGGACTTTCGCGTCGCTTTGTTTGATGCGTTGCATGAAATGGGACATGCACTCTATAATTTCCGTCTCCCAAAGCAGTATTGGGGAGCTCCTTTGGGGAGTGAGGCATCTGTCGCAGCCCAGGAGACCCTCGCGAAGTTTTTTGAGAACTGTTTGGGTCGTGACCCATCGTTTTTATCCTTTATATTTTCCCTTGTTCGTGATTTCGCGGCACCTCTCGGTGTGACCTGGGAGCTAGAGGATCTGGTTTGTTCAGCAAATCGGAGAAATTTTTTGCACACTCGGATAGACGCAGATGAAGTAACGTATCTATTTCACCTGCGGCATCGACTGGAGCTAGAAGCAGAAATAGCATCGGCACAAATTCTTGATGCGGAGTCTGCTCGAACACGTTGGAATGAGCTCCACGCGGTTTTTCTTGGAACAAGCCCTCCCTCCGACAAAACCGGGATCCTCCAGGAGGCGAGTTGGGCATACGGGACACTCGGCTATTTTGGAGCCTATTTCATCGGGAACATTGCAGCATTTCGCCTTTTCCTTCAGCTTCAGGAGTCCTTCCCAAGGGAGCTCACGCCGTGGCTCTGCGCAGGGGAATGCATGCCTATTCTAGAGTGGCTGGATGAGCGCGTAATTTCTCGTGGCGCGAAAAGTGCGGTGGCTGAGTTTAAGGAAAGCGGCGAGCTCACAGAAACGTTTTCCCGTTATCTTGATTCGCTGCGCTCTCGTTACGGCGGGTCCTAATCAGTCCTAGAGCTGTCCGACCTCTATTCGGCAAAAATCATGAATCGAATTCGCGGATAGTCGGTTCTTGGCATACGATGGAGAAGCGGCCTTCCGGACGAGGAGTCACCTTTCCAGATGCCTATTGAGCCTCTCGACATAGACCGAATTGATTCTTTGCCCGACTTGAGAAACGGCGCCGATTCGTCCATGGTTCTGAGTCTTGCAATACCGAGCTCTTTCTCGTCGCCGCTCTGAAGCCTCTCGAGTGAGGAAGCGAGACTGTGCCGCGCTTCCCAATAGCTCTGATAGGCTTTCCAGTTAACTTCGTCGTAAAGAGCATACTCTGTTCCCGGCCCGTCGTACGTACACAACATCGCAGCTTGATAGCCGTCAGTGTGAAAGATGCAGTCATCAATTGGCAGCTTCCCGCGTGAGAAAATCCCAGAAAAGTAATTGCCCTTTGTTAAGGAAGCAAAGCAATCAATTTGGGCGAGGATGTCCTCAATCGTCCGATTGGCGATCTCGGTGCCCCCAAGCACCTCTTGAAGTTTCTCGTTGGCAATTCGCATGAGTCCAATTGCATCGCCTTCCAAAGACACCGATACTCGCTCCCCAGCCAGGCCTAAAACGGCTCTCGGGTTGGGTGCGTCGGCTCTCTCAATGAGCAAAAGTTCGGTCTCCTCCGAATGAAACGATGCATGGAGGGCATCGATATCAAGCAGAGAAGAATATACTCCGACAGGGAGCGCGGGTTGATTCTGAAGAGCGAGTCCCATATTCACCTCATTAATTACACCGTTGTTCGTGTTCCGAAAGCGCAGGAGATTTCTGTACGTATGGATCGTCTCCGATAAACTCAGCTCCATAGCCTAGTGCATTGAGTTCTTCGAGATTGCAGGCCACTGCGGCGAAAAGCGTATAATAGAAATCGCAATAGATTGTTCGCTCGTAGCCAGGTCGCTTGGACTCTTCTTCGCATCCTCCGGCGCATGAATATTTGAATGCACAGGTGCTGCATCCTGGTATCGAATCGAGATTCTTGAAGAAGCGAAAGTTTTTTGGTGACTGCATCTTCTCTCTGAGGTCGCCCTGGCAGGCGTGTATGTTGCCGAGGGAGTATTCCGGCATGTCCGCAGTTACGTCACAGGGACCAAACCGGCCATCGTGGCTTATCGTAATATTTTGAATCTTGTATTCGTTTAGGACACATTTGAGGCACGCATCTGTATAAGTTCCTCCATGAAGTGCCACAAGAACATCTGATAGGTTTCGAAATGCTATTTTGTTTCCTCTGCGATGATGGTCTATCACGTAGTCACAAACCTTCAGGACCTCCTCTGTCATCACATTGATATCGGGGAGAAGCGCTGCTATCTGTTCCCGCCCGTGTGGCATCATCGGTAGAAAATGAAATTTGGTGAACTTTAGGTCCTCAACAAAGTGTTTAGCCGCATCGAAAAGATGCCCCTGGTTATTCTTCGTTACGGTAAGAATGGTGTTCTCAACCGTCGTACGCTTTAGATTGGAGAGGATTTTCTCGTAGGTTCCGCCTCGTTTGTTCACCTGAACTCTTTGGGAGTCATGAATTTGGGCACGTCCATCGAGACTCGTCCCTACGGTGACACCCAAGGCTCTCAATTCGTCCCTCAGAGCATCAGGGAAGTGGTAGAGATTGGAATGAGTGTGAAAGGAAGCCTTCGTGGAGCTTGGCATCTTTGCGCGGAACGTGTGCACAAAAAACCGAATTACTTCCATGTTAAGAGTCGGTTCTCCCCCGTGAAATAATACCTCATAGTAGTCCTGGCCTAGGAGCAGCATCTCATCGATGACCTTAGAAGCCGTCTCTGTAGTCATGCGCCTCGATTTCGGCATCGCATTTTCATAGCAATAGGTGCAGCCCATGTTGCAGTGGTCGGCAACCTTTAAGGTCCAGGGGTTTATACTTTTAAATTCTTTCTGTCGGTGCCACTTCCTCTCAACTATTCCTTTCTCGAGTAATGGATAATGTTCAAAAAGCTCGCGGAGCTCCATCGAGCTTATTTTTTTATGAAGCGCTTCGTTGCCTGTTACCCATGCGCCCGATCGGATATTGGAAATAAAGCATCGGCCGTTGTTCCCCAGAATACTCGTTACTTTACCGAGTGTCGGATCTTGAATGGTTACCTGTTCTTTGATAGCGAATTCCGAAAACATAGTGGGATAAGCTCACAACAAGAAGAATGTCAAACGAAGGGCAAGAGAGAAGGAGTGGCTTACGCCACTCCTTCGTGAGACCTACTTACGCTGCCAGGACCAGGCGCGCGCGGCTTGACCCGGTGAGGTCTCCGTGGCGACTGACTTCGGCACTGTAATTTCCACTTCCCCAGATTGAGCAACATCGGCACTTGGTCGACCCGAGGAACGTGCATCAATGGGCTTAGACAGTGAGGGAACTGAGGTTGTTTGAGTTGGCATATATTCTCCATTTAACGTTTATTCGCGCCATGACTGTAACATTCTTGCCGCGTCCTCATCGGGCGCGACACTGAAATATTCCGCAGGAATTATGAATATTCATGCACCTCGTGGCGTGAAACTTGAGAGACGTTACTTGATTGAGATGCCTTTCGTAAGCTTTAAAAGAAATTCTGAATTCTTATCTGAACTGAGATCGGCTCAAGAAAAACACTCGTGATCTCTTCAGAGAAAGAGCTTACGTTGCGATAAATGCGCACCAGTGGTTTCTCGGTTTCGTAAGGTTTGATTAGCTGGCGGTGATTTCCCCTAGGAAAGTTTGGTCGCGCCTAAGATATAGGTTTCGTCTTCGAGTCAAATCTCGCGCGTTTCGAATGCGACTAATGTAAAGCGAGAGACACGGACGGAAGAAAGCGCAATTCAAGATCTTCATGCCTATGACGCCCTCGTCTCCGCTCAGGCGATATTATCGCGGCTGTGAAGCTGGGCTCGCCGTAGTCTTATTTTGGGGGTAGGGCCTTGGTGTGAAAATCGATAAACCAACACGGCCACTGACACGAGCTGCATCTTCAATTTCCGCCTGTTGCGGCTAACGAGCCGTGTCACCTTCACCAGGGGAGGCTTGATTGCTGGAATAATTATCTTCAAGATTATGTCACTAGCACGCTGACTATCTGCATAACATCGGTACTTGGGGGGTCTCTCGTCTAGTGGAGACCTTATGGTTAGTCGATATCTTGTGTCTGGTTGTTCCTTTGCGCTTTCCCTTGTCATTTCGCTGACTTTTGCATCTCCTCGTGTCGAGGCAGAGACTACCGGTATGGTGGTTCTTCCCGCCGGCCCCGGTCAGTCTAACCCACCGAATTCATCAGATCCTGCTCCTCCAGGGGGAGGCGCGTGTAACCCCGATGGCCAGATTTGCCAATCTCACTGTGACCCTCTGATTAACTCTGATGGCTCCCAGATGGTTGATAGTTCTGGTGCGCTCGTGTGTAACCCTGCAACCTATGTCTGTGACGTAGTTCCTGAATGTGCCGGCCTTGGCTACGGCTGCGTTTGTGTATTCTATCCCGATCCGCCCACTGGCTCCTCAAGTTCAGAGTCCAGCATCTCAAGCTCAAGTTCTGTGTCGTCGGAATCCTCTAGTTCTTCAACAAGTCAGTCACAAAGCTCTTCCTTCTCAAGCAGTTTATCTTCTTCCTCGATGAGCTCTTCCGAGATCTCATCGAGCGCAAGCTCTGAGCAATCATCGAGCCTTTCTTCAAGCTCAGCTCAGAGTTCTTCAGTAGCGGCGAGTTCTGAGAGCAGCTCTTCAAGTGTCTCTGAATCGTCGGCGAGCAGTGAGCAATCGAACATCTCTGAGAGCTCCTCCAGTAGTTCCAGCGCGCCGAGCGCTTCATCCGACTCTAGTCAAGGCAGCGCGGGCAATTCTGAGAGCGCGGCTTCAAGCTCTGCAGTACCTAGTTGCCTCTCGCAGAGCATTGAAGAGAAACAACTGGCGCTAGGATTAGGGCCAAAAGAGCTTAAAACTTACGCCCTGCGGGCTCACAAGAAACTAATCCGCAGTGCCGCAAAAACAAACAAAACACTTGGGAAGCGGCTTGCACTCTCCGCCAAGAAATCTGAGAAGAAAATGGACAAATACATTCTTGAAGCTACGGTAGCTCTTAATGCACTCCCTAAGGTGGTGCTGATCTGCCCACTGGATGAGCCGGGCTGCACGAGCATTGATCACAGCGCACTCATTGAGCAGCATCGCCGGGCAGTAATTAAACTTCGTCAGCTCGTTATTCGGATGCTTAATCGCGCCACCCGCCTTGTTTACGGGGGCACGGTGAAGGCTAGAAAAGCTACCTCAGCTCATGGCAAAGGTGCGAGGAGAATTAGCAAGGGCTTGGTAGCTGATGCTGATGCACTGCCGAAGTATCACTCAGAGTGCCCTCAGTTTCAGATGTGAGTACTTGGGAGCCTCGATATTTTTCTCTCTGCGATCTCTGTGTCCTCTGTGGTTGATTTAAATTATTGAAAAACCACAGAGGGCACAGAGCAGACTTTTTCGGAGGTTCCCTAGTCTAGCTTGACCCGGGGAAGCCATTCGAGCCAGCGGGGCAGGTACCAGTTCAATCTTCCAAGAAGCACCATGCTTGCGGGAAGAAGCATGGTGCGCACGATTGTCGCATCGATTATCACTGCAACGGCGAGACCAAGGCCGAGCTGTTTCATCACGGGGAGTTCCAAACAGGCGATAGTGAGAAAAACACAAGCCATAATAAGCGCGGCGCTGGTTATGGTGCGATAACACGCGAGAATTCCAGTAAGGATTGCTTCATGCGTAGGAGCGCCTTTTTGGACTTCTTCTTGGATTCGGGAGAGGAGAAGGACGTGATAATCCATGGAAAGTCCAAAGAGAACGGCAAAGAGAAGAGCCGGGACAAAGCCTTCAATTACTCCATAGGAGAGAGGAGGGAATAGGCTGCCTTGAAACACAAAGACTAAGGTGCCAAAGGAAGTCATGGTGGACAAAAGGTTAAGCGCCATTGCTTTTGCGGGTACGACTAGGGAACGAAACGCAATCAGCAGAAAAACCATGCTAAAGATGAGAACCGCCCCAAGAACTTGTGGAGTCCGGTCAAGGTAACGCTCCATCTCATCTACCACATAGGCTACTTCCCCGCTTGCTTCAGCGCTGACCCCTAGGGGAGCAAGGTACTCAGGTATGAGTTTCTCTCGAATCCGGTGCAGGAGGGCGCGGCTTGCTGGTTCATTAGAGGTGCCCTCGAGTCCAAAACGATATCGAGCAACAGTTCTGTCGTTTGACCAGTCTATTTCATAGGGGCCAAAGGCAATATCGCTTTCGAGAAAAGCGCTAAAGAATGGTTGCAGCTCACCTTCATCCTCAAGGACATCTAATTTGGGTGAAGAAAGCACGAGAGAAAGCTCAGTTCCAGAAAACTTAGGAAAATGCTCCTTGATGAGTCCAAAAGCATGTGCGGATTGCATGCGCTGAGGGAGAAGGTGGCGATCCATGACACTTCCGAGTGAGATCTTCGTGGCGTAGAGCGAAATCAAGATAAGCGGAACCGCCGCCAGAAACAGCATTCTCACAGGGTACTTGGTGCTAAGCGAAATCCACTTTTCTGCGCGTGATGACTGCGGCCCCTTGCAAGACGACCGAAGGATAACTCGTGGGAATAGCAGCAAGAGGGAAGGGAGGGCCAAAAGGGTGCCTATCACGGTGATTCCTACCGCAACCACAGAGACAAGGGCCATGGACGAGAGAACCGTATCCTTCATTAAGAACAGGCCCGCTAAAGAAACGGCTACGGTGACCCCGCTCCAAAGCACAGAAAGCCCCGCGGTTTTTCGGGCAATAATAACCGACTCTTCGAAGGAATACCCACGAGCAAGATCCTCGCGAACCCTGCTTACGAGAAAAAGGGAGTAGTCGACACCTATCGCAAGAACAAGAAGCACCACGAGCTGGTTGGCGGTTGCGCTAATGGGGCCAAAGGGATGGCTGAGGAGAGCGGCGCCTCCAAGAGATGCCGCGAGGCTAATAAGTGCCACCGCAAGAGGGATGAGCGCAGCTCTTAGAGAGCCAAATGCCCACATCAGAACCAAAAGCGTCAGAGGCAGCGTAAAGATCAGGGAATTGTCGAGATCTCGATGGATAAGTTCAAATATTTCACTGTCGGCGCTCCCAAAGCTCAAGTAATTGAGAGAAATTCCGGGGTGGTTCTTTACTGCTTTCTCCAGCGGCTCTCGCCAGCGCGGGAATTCTGAAGCCGCCTCAAAGACGGGCACAGAGGTCCGCGCGCGAATGAGTGCGTGTTTTCCGTCGCGAGAGGTAAACAGCGCATCGCCGTCATCAACAAGGGTGCGCCCCTTGGTCATCACACTGGTAAAAAGCTTTGTGCCGTCGCCGCGCGAAATCTGGAGTAGTCTTTGGGAGAGATCTTCGGTTGCAGCAGAAAGCTGAGGTCCAGGTGTTCCCTTAGAGAGAGGTTCTGCTTGGCTACTGAGCACGAGCACTACCGTGTCCGTAGGTGGAATTCCACTCTCAACTGCGCGTCTCTCGCCCGGATTTCTTAGGAGCGCTTCGAGGGAAGAGGGGCCCGGAAGGGAGGTGTGAGATCCTCGCAGGATTCCGAATAAGCCAAGGCAAAGGGCAATACCAAGCCATGCCCCTACAATCAGACCAGGCTTCGCTAACCAGAGAGGGCGCTTGGTGGCGCCTGTTTGATATGTAGTCCCAGAAGCATTCATGCCGAGTACTTAGCCGCCACGTGCAGAACAAAAGTCTTGAAGCATTCTTTGCGGTCCTGAAGCAGAGGATATTTAAATCGCATGCACGCTTTTCAAGTTTCACCGATTTGTCTGCGGCAAAGCTGAGACTAAAACCCGCAGCTCAGCTTTCGAAGGAGTGGTGCTGCAAACACTAGCTTAAGAATGACCTAAACGGGCATGGAAGCATATAGGGTACTTTGCGCTGATAGTCGCGGAAAGATTCTCCGTACCAGCGGGCAAATCGCCGCTCTTTAAAGAGCGGTCCTATAAAGCAATAGAGACCCCACACCAGGCTAAAGAGCGCATGATCAGGAGTCCAGACAGGACCCGTAAACAGTATGAGCGCAAATGCGAGGTAAATAGGCTGACGGAGAACTGTATACCCCCCCTTGGTAGCGAGCGTAACTCACTGAATCTTCCAGAAATAACGACGCTTATCGTTAGCGATTGAAAAGCATCGTGTGGGAACATCTTCTGTGATGCGCAGAACTTTCCAAAACCAAGAGACCCACTCGGCCTTGGCCTCATAACTGGTTTGGTACGCCAGTACGAGGTCTCTTATGAGCACGATTCACAATTCTCAAGCTGCTGGGGAAAATTTCGGTGACAGGAATAAGATTGCTCTGAGCACTGCGGAGCTTAAGAAACTCGTGGACCAAATTTTAGCTTGGGCCGGTGGAGAAGGGAGTGATACCAAGGAGGTAGAGCTGCAAGATGGTCTGGGTCCCCAAATGGTTGCCGCTATCTCACCGAACCTCTCAAGTCTAAAACCAGAGGAGCAGGAAGTCATTCTTGCTTGGGCTAAGGTTGAAGCAATTTACCCCTTTCGCTCGCCAGATGATCACGGCCACCAAGAAGCGGTACTCCGCCTCTTGGATATCTCCGCTAATTATTCTTCATTGCAAGAGTCTATTCTAGAGAAATTCCTGCCAATTCTTGTCTTCGCCTGTCGACCTCTTATTGGTATAAGTTCGCAAGGCGGAGGATCTTGGGAGTAACATTGATTGGGCTGAGGCCTCGATAAGTGGGCGGCTAGTTCTAAGTTGAAGAATTGCCCTACGAGTATTGAGCGAAGGAGCAGATCTCCCCGTTTAGCATTACCCCTAAACGAAGCGCGGCAATTTCTCGCGTAAGCACCTTATTCGAGGAAGGACTAAGCGAGATGAGGGCTCTGGCGCCGCTGTCTAACGCGCCCAGCATATTTGCCGCATTATCCTCAAGGACAGCCACAGAACTCATGGAGGTGAAGCGCTCTTTTAGGGCCCTTTGAGCTGCTGCGATCCACAGTTCACCCATTGCCTTAGCTCTTGGGAACTCGCGGCGCGAAAATGTGTCACATCCTTGATACGACGATATATAAGGATCCGCCCCCACCTCGCAGGCAAGCGCTTGAACTATGCTGGTTGGTGTCATGGTCACTACGTGGAGCTCAAGACCTTCCTGCGCAAGGTGTGCCAGGAAAGGAACGAAGAGAGGTTGTGGAAGAATCGGACTTTCAAAGGAGAGCGCGCCCGCAGAAAGTGCATGCCCGAGTTTATCGGTAGCTTCATGAAAGCCGGCGACAATCTCCTGAGTAAGTTCAGCCGAAGCTCCGTATGCCTGCAGAATGTTCTCAACCAGATTAGTAGCCATCAGCACATCCCAGGGGACGCCGTGAGGAGCGATGGTACATCCAACTAAGGTAGAGGCTCGAGAGAGGTATGCCTCTTGTAAAAACTGAACATTTCCGACGTAGGCTGCTTCAGCTTCATCGAGAGTCAGGGCAATTCCTCTCTGGGCGGCGAATGTCGTAAAGGCAGGGACGTGAAGCAGGGCTTCTCTTGCAATCCAGCCGTGAACTTTGCCATTCACCGGGATCACGCAGCCGTCAAAATCCACAAGAAGTGTCCTGATGCCAGAGTCTTTTAGGGCCTGGGAGATTTGAGAGAACGTGCGTTCAGAGGACGAAAGTCCACGCTCGATAAGGGTGCCGAGCCATCCAGATTGAGCGGGCGCCATTCGGTCTAGCGCCCTATCTAAGACGGCAGAATGGGAGCGACCTGAGCCAAAGTGCCTTTCAAGCTGTGTATTCATAAGATTCCCTTTTTCTTGCCACCCTCAGCCTGCGAGCGTGCAAAGAGATCAGCCGCGCTGGTTTGAGGGCCAATGTCGGAGCGTTCGCCCACAAGAAAGGGGCGAATTCGAAAGGGGGAGTAGTGCGGCTCTGACAGCTGCTCAAGTCCCCAGTTCTTCCTTAGGATATTTATCATTGGTGCTAAATCATGGGTGCGCTGCACTGTTCTTAGCGCGGAATAGTAATCATCATGCGTAGGTGAATCGAAGGACCAGTGAGGCAGTGAACCAAAGACGTGCGCCAGCCAGACAGAAGCTTGAAGCCTCGTGGTTCGCTTGTTCCCATCATTCACTGGCTGAATGCATTTTGCGCGAATGTGAAAGAACGCCGCAGAAGCAAGAACGGAATCTAACGTCGCTGCTTCGCCAAGAAGCTTCGGAAGCTGCAAACGCAATAGTTCCCACTCGGTGGTGATGCGTGAGGGATCTGCCGGCATGGAGACTCCTGCCGTTACCGCTTTCGATCGTAGAACTCCAGCCTCCTTATAGAGGTTCCCAAAGAGCATCTTGTGTACTTCGAGGGTCGTTTCAAGGGATACAAGGGCATCAAAGTTAAGGCTCAAAAGGTGCTTTACCGTAGCGGGATAGGCCGATAGAAACCGCTTTTGATATTCATCGAGGGTTGTTACTTCGGGAAGCAAGATCCCTCGATCTTTCAAGCGCTTCCAGGCGTCTCCTTGCAAGGGCGACGAGCTTGGATTTGGGGCTCCTGAGCCGCCATTTTGAGGCTGAATATTGCCCATACTTCTGTCTTGATTATCATAGGGGATAGCCTTAGTCTTGCGTTGGGCCTGTCCCGGCAGAATGCCCGGGAGGTGGAGAAGAGTAATGTCAGCAGCAAG
The DNA here is from genome assembly GCA_044356455.1 of Bdellovibrionota bacterium. Classification (GTDB taxonomy): domain Bacteria; phylum Bdellovibrionota_C; class UBA2361; order UBA2361; family JBGSMV01; genus JBGSMV01. Next base: position 16,533 of record JBIKWF010000048.1, read on the forward strand.
CTCCCTTGTTAGTCCAAGTATGCAGGCCGCCATGGCAAAGCTTACCGGCGGTGCGAACCGTGCAACGGTTACTGATGCGGACGCGGCGGATCACGGGAAGGCTGCGCTTTCAATTGAAGGTCTTGGTGGCGGGCTTGCAGTTCCTAGTCATGCCGGGCCAACGGGCATTGGCAGCGCCAGAGAGCTTCCTCAACTCGGGGCTCTCAAGGCTGCCCCCTCTGAGAAGTAATTCTTAATTTGAACCTACGTACAGTGCTCTTTTAAAGAGGTGCTCTTTTAAAGAGGTGCTCTTTTAAAGAGGTGCTCTTTTAAAGAGGTGCTCTTTTAAAGAGGCGCTCTTCGAAAGAGGTGATCCTTAGTGGTCTCTGTGTTCTTAGTGGTTGTCCCAATCCTAAAAACAACCCATGCAATAAAGGCGAACGTAGCCTCTATTACTTCCTAGGACCCCGCGCAGGCTTATCCGCCCCACGTCTGTTTCTATCAGGGCCTCTAGCTTCGGAACGCTGACCGCGGAAATGCCTACGTGGTCCTCCGCCACCTCGATTGTCGCGAGAAGATCCTCGCCTATCTCCACCTCTTCTGTCCCCGCCGCGATGCTCCCTCTCCTTAGGAACTTCTGCTTCTTCAAGTACCAGAGGCGACTTTTTCTGGGCCATGCAACACAAGGCTGCCGCCACATCAGTGACAGAGCAGCCTTTTTCAACGGAAAGCTCTTCAACCACTTTACGGAAGAAGTCGAGCGGCTGTTCGCTCATCACTTTGGAGATAGTGTCCTTGAAACGCTTTACGCGAAGTTCTGAAACATCTTTTTTCGTAGGGAGAGCAAGCTCCGAGAGAGGTTGGCGGGTCGCATACTCTATTGAGCGCAAAAGATGTCGCTCGCGAGGCGAGACAAAAAGAATGGCGGTTCCGGAACGCCCCGCGCGTCCAGTTCGGCCGATGCGATGCACATAGGTCTGCGCGTCGTAAGGAATGTCAAAATTTACGACAAGGCTGATTCTATCAACATCGAGTCCGCGAGCCGCCACGTCCGTTGCGACTACAAGATCTAGTTTCCCAGACTTAAGCGCCTCCACCGTACGTTCACGATGAACTTGCGTGAGGTCTCCATTGAGCGCGGCGACGCGATACCCGCGTGCTTCGAGCTTTTCGGCAAGTTCAACAGTTGCAGTCTTGGTCCTTACAAAAAGGAGCCCAGCATCAAAGTCGCTCGTTTCAAGAATGCGGGTGAGCGCATCAAGTTTGTGTAGGCCCGAAACAACCCAGTAATGCTGGCTCACTGCTTTAACGGTAGTGGTTTCGCTTTCGATCTTAATTTCAGGCGCATTTTTTAAGTGTTTACGAGCCACGCGGCGAATCGGATCAGGCATCGTCGCTGAAAAGAGCGCTATTTGCTTTTCGGCAGGCGTATGCTCAAGGATCCATTCGATATCCTCAAGAAACCCCATGTTCAGCATCTCGTCAGCTTCGTCGAGCACCACGGTCTTAAGCGCACTTAGATCTAAGGTCTTTCGGCGCAAGTGATCCATGACTCGGCCCGGGGTTCCTACAATAATCTGCGCGCCCCGTCGCAACTGAGAAATTTGCTGCCCCATTGATTGGCCACCGTACATGGGGAGGACGTGGACCCAGCGCATATTCTGCGCATAACTATGGAAGGCCTCCGCTACTTGCAGCGCAAGCTCGCGAGTAGGAGTGAGTACAAGAATTTGAGGAGTTTGCGCCGTCTTCTCGAGGCGACTTAACAAAGGAAGTGCAAAGGCTCCCGTTTTGCCAGTTCCGGTTTGTGCCTGACCTAAGAGAGATTTCCCTTCAAGCAGGACTGGGATTGCTCGCTCTTGAATAGGGGTAGGGGCTTCGTACCCAAGGGTCTTAAGGACACTTACAATTTCGGGAAGCAGACCTAAGTCATCGAACCCTGTAGCCTCGCTAAGAGGCGCTTCAAAATCAGACAGGGGAAGTGCGGGGGCTGCAGAAGTAGACGAGGGGTGAGGAATATTCATAGAAAGGGTGTGCACAAAGGAGGCCTTAAGGCCTCGGACAATAAAATTGAATTCAGTACTTCTGGTTTCAGCAGAGGCAGTTCAAAGGAGGACGTCAACACACCGAAGAGAGCCTCCCTCCGACGCAAACGAGTCGCGTTATAATAGGGGAAAGGTGGCCCTGAAGCAAAACTTTGAGCCATTTCAGGCGTTAACAGGCCTATGACGAAGGCTCTCTCCCTTCAACTCTCTGCCTACTATGGATGTAAGCGCTTGAATTGATGTGTGAAAACCAGCTAAGGACGATTGGCGCCCCTCTGTCTCAAACCAGAAGAATCAAACACCATAGGATGGCGCGGAAGTGTGCTCTTTAGCGGTCTCTTTAGAGGGCGACCCCATGCCCCTCGCTGCAGTAAAGCCCCTCTGCCGCCTTAAATCCGTTCTGCACCGCAAACAATCTCACAGTGAGAATCTTCAAGACTTCATCTACATCCGGCATGCCAATCTGCATATCGGGAGGTGCCATCATGAGGCCCATTGGAATGAAGCTGCGGGCAAGTTCAAGCAGTGGCTCTGTTGAAAGCACGGCATAAAAGTCGCTCGTTGCAGCCTTTCCACCTAAGGCCCGGGCAGAAAGAACTGTTTCATTTATGAGGGACGCGCCGCTTTCAAGTTGCTTCTTGAGGGCTTGAAGCGCGAGGAAATCCTTTCCAAGCACCAGAATCTTTTCGGAGAAGACGCTCCCCACAAGTTCATTGCCACCAAGATTTACTCGAATTACTTCCTTAAATGGAATCTGTCCATCTGGGCCAGGAGTCCCAGGCTCAACGACTGCAACAGGAAGTTGAACCATGCCGCTATCGCCTGCCAATAATACCGCTGCGTCATTTAGCATCTGCGCAATATCCGCGAGATTCACCGCAGCGTCGAATTCAAATACTACGCCAAGATCGGGAGTCGGCGCTCCTCCCTGGGGAGACATGGCAAGGGCCATCTGTTCTGGGCGCGGGGCATTTACCAAAAGACCAATTTCACGCACCGATCGCTTGTTAAGCAGGCGACCAAGCGCCTCGTATGTCTTCTGATACTTCTGCCACTCGGGGTCTTGATTCGCTTTGCTGGCGCCCGCTTGGCTAGAAGCGCCGGTGCGAAGCACGCGCGAGGCCGCTGTATAAAGCTTGATGAACTCCCCGGAAATATTGAAGGCTGCGAGAGTTTTCGAGTCTACCATTTTAAGAAGAGCTGGCTCGATTCCAGCTGTCCGTTTCTCAAAGGCCTCTTCATACACTTTTGCGAGTTCTGAGCCCCTCGCGATGGTTACGCAAGAGCGTGCGCCAATTCCGTTGATGGCATTAAAGGAGACGCCAATGGTCTCAAGGTCCTTCATGCCAGGCGGTGAGAGGGCAGGGCGCGCTTCGGAAGAGGCTGAACCAGATTCCCCACTGGGAGCGCCTGAAAGCGCCGCAAGCTCGGCAGCTGCTGCGGGATCAAAAGATTTGAGTGATTTCTCGAGATAGGGGAGAAATTGCCGCGCATCATAAAAGCCAAAGAGCGCAGGGCGTTCAAGGATGCTCATGCGCAAATCAGACCAGCGAACGGTATCCTTGAGAGCAGGGCCTTGCGCTGAGCCGCCTGCGGCAGAAGAGATAAAACTTCGGTACTCGGAGGCTCCAATCGAAACAAGCATGCGGGTCTGTTCAAACTCAATAGCGCCCTCGATGCCGCCAGGCGCAGGAGAGGTGCCATCAGAGCTTTCTCCTGGACCTGCTCCTTGAGCTTTAAGACTAATTTTGGTGCCCAGCGAATTCTCCTTGGCGACCGTAACCCCATTCATGGTCACGCTTTTTTCGGCGCCAAGAAGTTTCTCAATCACCAACTTCCGAACGCGTTCTCTTGAGTCTTCGTCCTTAAAAGAAAGCGCAATGATGGTGCGGGGAGTATTCATCCCTGGGGAAACCTCAAAAGTTTCGGCGCTAAGAGCAATTACAAATTCATCGAGTCGAGACCACTCTTCACGGAGGATATTGATAATTTCAGCGGGCGTAAGCGTTACATTCGCCGCAAGAGCTCCGGCGCCCATAGCAGCCTCTGGAGAAGCGCCGCTTAAAGCGCCAAGTGCGGGACCACCAAGCTGATCGACGCTTTGGTTCATGTATTGTTCGAGCAGTTGATCAAGGCCAGCCTTTTTCCAAAGTGCCGTTTTCGCGAACCGCTCTCTCACATTCACAAAATGATCCCCAAGGGGATCAAAGTTGCGGGGGTCTAGCGAAACGACCGCCATGATTTGTTCGCTTAAAGAGGGAATGATGCTGCCCGCGGGGAGCTCACCAACAGCGATCTGGACTGGTTCGGAAGGCGTAAGCATGGAACTGACGCTGCTTGAGGTACTTCCGCCTTTGGAGAAAAACTGCTGCCAAAGAATAAATCCGCCAATTGCGAGAAATACAAAGGGGACAACGAGAATGAGAATTTTCTTATTCATGCAGCACCAACGCTCAACAGAAAAAGTGGCCTTCGATAGGTTGCTTGATTCGTTGCGCTAACCTGCTACGCGGAGCAAGCCAACGAAGAAGCACGGCGCCTGTAGAAGACTCTCCCGAAGAAGACTCAATAGAGGCGACACTCGCCGTCTAAGAGCACGCACGTTGTACCAGGTAAGTCCTCGAAAGTTCAAGGGGATTTTCAGCTTTTGTTAGGCCATGCGCGCCGGGTGTGTCCCGTTGCCACAGCCTCCCTGCAGCGGTAGAGATTTTTAGGGGACACAGTCCTAGGCTTGCCTGCTCGTACATGCCTGCTATTTGGCATTTATGTGAGATATAACGGCTACGCGACGAAAGGCTTATAGCGCAGCAGTATTCTTGCGCAGACCCAAACGAGGCGCCCCAAAAAACTGCGTGAGTAGTGCGTCGGCACCTTTTCTCCACGGACTCTTTAATGAAATCAATTCAAGAAATTGCCGCCATATTCGAGGAAACCGCAGTGTTTATGGATCTAAAGGGCGAGAATCCTTTTAAGATCAAAGCGCACGCAAACGCCGCCCGCATCATTGAGAACTGGGGCGATAGCGTGCCAGCGCTTCTTGAGGCGGTGCAAGCTGGTCAAGTGCGTGGAATCGGCGCGGGCCTCAAGGATAAAGTCGAGATTATCGCGCGCACAGGGGAGCACCCTGAACATGCTGCGTTAAAGGCCTCAATCCCACCGGGTGTGCTTGCAATGCTGCGGGTGCCAGGGCTTGGGCCCAAGAAAGTGAAAGTTCTCTGGACGGAGCTCTCGCTCACGTCTCTTGAGGGGCTCGAGCAAGCGTGCGCAGCGCATGCGGTGGCTGCGCTTAAAGGGTTTGGTACTAAGACGGAGCAGAATATTCTTGCGGGCATCGCGAGGATAAGGAGTTTTGCCGATCAGTTCCGGTATGTAGAGGCTGCGCGGTTCGCGGGCGAACTGAATGCATACCTCGCTTCCTCAAAGGCCTGCGTCTCCCTTGAGATAGCGGGGTCTTTGCGCCGCGCCAAGGAAATAGTTCGAGACATTGATTTTGTTGCTACCTCGAAAGACCCCCTGGAGTTGCTTACGCATTTTACGAAAGCTCCACGTGTCGCTTCTGTTTCTGGGCAAGGAGAGACAAAAGCCTCTGTGGTCCTTGAAAATGGGCTCGCGGTGGATTTGCGAGTAGTAAAGGACTCTGAGTTTTCAACTGCCTTCAATTATTTTTCAGGAAGCAAAGCGCATAACATTCGGCTTCGTACGCGGGCCGAGGAGCGAGGCCTGAAGCTTAATGAATATGGCCTTTTTCGGGGAGAAGAAGTTATTCCGATTGCCTCAGAGGAGCAGCTCTATCATGCACTCGAGCTCGCTTATATTCCGCCTGAGCTGAGAGAAGATAGAGGAGAGATTGAGCGTGCCGAGGCCGCCTTTCGTGAGAAGCTAGAGCTCCCGCGACTTGTAGAAGCTAAGGATCTACGCGGGATACTGCACTGCCACAGCACCTATAGCGATGGCCGAAATACTTTGCGCGAGATGGCGCTCGCGGTGAAGGGACTGGGATTTGAATATTTTGGTATTACGGATCATTCGCGCTCGGCGGGATATGCAGGAGGGCTCTCGATTCAGCGGGTAGAGGAGCAGCATCTTGAGATAGATAAGCTCAACCGCGAACTTGCACCCTTTAAAATATTCAAAGGAATCGAATCGGATATTCTTTCTGATGGCAGTCTCGACTACCCAGATGAAATACTGCGGACGTTTGATTTTGTCGTTGCCTCGGTGCATTCGGGGTTTAGCATGCCCGAGAAGGAGATGACGCAGCGCATAATTCGGGCTCTGCGCCATCCTGCGACTACTATCTTAGGGCACATGACAGGCCGATTGCTTCTTGAGCGTGAAGCATATGCCCTTGATATCCCCGAAATAGTAAAGGTGGCAGCAGAAGAAGGAGTTGCGATAGAGCTCAATGCCAATCCCTTTCGATTAGATCTCGATTGGCGCTTTCATGAGTCGGCAAGGTCTCTTGGGGTGCAAATTCCGATAAACCCCGATGCACATTCTGTGGAGGGGCTAGCGGATGTGTTTATCGGCATTGGGATAGCGAGAAAGGGGGGCTGTACCGCAAACGACGTGCCAAATTGTTTAAATCTTTCTGCCTTCGCATCTTGGCTTTCTAAAAGGCAAAAAATTAAGTGAGTAGGCACTAGAATCGTGATACCAGAATCCGATGAATAGCCTTGGAGCAAATCCGCCGCATGAACCCTCCTCTAATGCCGCCCGCGCCGCTGTGCTTCTCCGAAATGGCGAGATAGAAGAAGCGTGTGTCCTCCTGGTGGGAAGTTCTGATGTCTCTCCCCGCGAGGCGACAGCTCTTTTAGCCAATTGCCTGCACGCGCTTGAAGTTTCGTATGAAGAGGAGCAGGCAAAGAGCGATATTGTTAAGGTGCGCGCTTTGGCCATGGATCTCACGGGCGTAGATATTACCCAAGATAGTGCCGGGGCAACTTCTCGCCAAACTCCGGTAAGAAGTAAGGTAGAGGAGCTAGGCCGAACGCTGATTGAGATTCTTTCTCCCAATCCTGAGGCGGGCGCAGCACTTCTCGAAGAGCAGCTTGAATGCGGGTTCGATAGTGTTTGGGACGCCTGCGCGTTAGGGCTCGAGCTCAGCGGGAATCAGCGGCGTGCCTTTGCTCTTGTAGAGGCCCTTGTGAAAAGGTGGTCAGCAAAGTCCCAGGGCGGCGAGCCACTTATCCCAAGCGAGGAATTTACGAGAGTAGTTGCCGCGCAGTGCGACGAAGCTCCAGGTTTGGCAGTTCACTTTGAGCGCTGCGTTGTTGCGGGCAACTGCTGGACGCCAGTTGCAGAGAGAGTGCTTGAGAAACTGGGATTCTTGCCGCTCTTGAAGGACCCCTCTCTTTTGTTTTCCCGCGTCTTCGAAGCTACGGATCCCCGCTCTCTTAAGGAAACGCGGGCCCTTCTTTGTAGAGCGCTGCGGGACGGACAGCAAAAAGCGGTTGAGGATTTCGCCCTGCTCCTCAAGGCAGAAGCCACGGCTGTCTCTACTCAAGACGCATCTTCAAATTCTCCTTACCCTGCCTTACGTTTTCTTGCGGATCTGTTTCCGTCTAAGGGACGCTTCTTCCCATCCTCTGTAGAAGCGTATCTTGCGCAGCTTGCAGGCAAGAAAATTTCGCCTCCGCCAGAGGATACTGCTCAGACCCTCATAGAGGCGGTGCGCCTATATCCAAAACAAGAGAGTAGTGAGTTTGCTTTGCTTAAAGAGCGTGCCTTGGCTTGGTGCGGGCCAGCTGCCAAGGACGAAACTATGGCTCTCTGTGAGGCCGCTAATTCATTTCCCCAGACTGGAAACGGTATCGATCGGGCCTCCCACGCCCTCGCGGCAGCACTTGCGATAGGTGAACCACTCCCGCTCCTTGAATCTACCCTGCTTGAAGCTTGGGAGGAGTGCAAATCAAGAGTTTGGGAAGAACCTCCTGCGTCAGATGTAGAGGTCAGCTTTCGGTTTCGAGTAAAATTGATTTGTTCTGGTTTGGCAGCTCTTTCGAATAGGAGCAGCGCGTGCTCCGAAAAATTGAGCGAGGCTCTTCAGCCGTGGAAGGGTTTTATCGCCTATGGAGCGCTATGTGCAGTGGAACTTGTGCCTGACCCCGGCCAGGCGAAGGAGTTAGTTACCGAGGTCTTATTTTCTGAGCACGACCTCCCCATGAAAAATCGCGCAGTTGATGCAGCGAAAGCACTTGGCGAGCCGGGGCTGCAACTTCTTAGGAATGCGCTCAAAGGGTCAGAGGTGCCAGAGCAAGTGCAGGAAAGAATGCGGGCTGCAATTCGCGGGTGGTAGTAGAATCGCTCGCGGCCTTATAGGCGAGATTCAGAAGGCAAGCGCCGCGGGGCTGTGAGCCATGCCGGCTAAATGGGTAATGAGTGGTGCGATAACGCAGGTATTCACATCCCCCAATAGAGTGTTTGGGAGAATTCAGCGAGAGGGAAGTCATGAATAGTCAAGCGAGCCCGAATTTAGCGTTTGGTGAACTCCTATGGGATGTCCTCCATAGAGAGAGCACGCAATACGTCTTGGGCGGTGCCCCCTCAAATTTCGCTTTTAGGCTCAGTTCGCTGGGGTATTCAACCTTACCTGTAAGTCGGGTTGGAGAGGATCCCCTGGGGCAACGCGCGTTACAACAGCTGCAAGCTGCAGGAGTTGATACCAGGCTGATTCAACGCGATTTGGGTTTTGCCACTGGCACTGTAGACGTTTTCTTCAAAGGTGGCGGCCACGACTTCACCATTCATCCTGGAGTAGCTTATGACCATATTTCTCTTACTGAACCGCTTCGAATAGCTGCGCAAGAGACAAGGCTCATCTGTTTTGGTTCCCTAATCCAGCGAAATGAGATTTCCCGAAAAACATTAGAAGCGGTGCTCGCGTTAGCTCCAGAGGCTGAGAAAATAGTCGATATTAATCTGCGCAAAAATTGTTACTCGCTTGAGTCCGTGCGCTGGTCCATAGAGCATGGCACTATTTTAAAACTTAATGACGAAGAGGCCCTAGAGATCTCGGCGATGATGCAATCTCAGGCAACGGAAGTTCCGGCGATCGCATCCGAGCTGATGGAGCGATTCCCGAATCTCTCTGCCTGTATTGTTACCAGAGGGCCTCATGGCGCCTACGCCATCTCTCGCAATAACGAGCGAGTAGATGTCCCAGGGCATAAGGTAGCTGTTGCTGATACCATTGGATCTGGTGATTCGTTTACCGCAGGATTTGCGGCGAAACGGCTCGAGCAGGCCTCATTTGAGGAGTGTGTAAGATTCGGAAACGCCCTTGGTGCCTTAGTTGCCACGAAACCGGGCGGAATGTGTGTGGTTTCACATGAAGAAATTGAGCAGCTTCTTCTCGGTGAACGAACGCTTGGATTCGGGGCCTTGCCACAACCAGAACTTCGGCCTCCACCTGGACTCCAGCCTTGAAAACAGAAGCGCGTCCCGTTGTCACCACAACATGTCGTGGTAGAAATTTCCTACGGGACAGACTCCTAGCGCTACCTATTCAGGGCTTTCTTGGACCGTGGGCAAGCAGCCGTCCCCGAGGAACTCGAGTAACGCCTCGAACTTTAGGTTTAAAGGTACACCCCGGCTTGGGCCTTTTGACGCTGCCCCCGACAGGAGAACAACCTGACGGAGAGCCAACGCCCTGGACGATTTCGGCTTCTATGGTAATTTGGACGAGCGCATTCTCAATCGGCAGGCGCCCTAGCACTGAAAATCCTCGAAAGTCTCCGAGAGTCAAATTTATTCGAATTGGCCCGCCCCGATAACGGACAGCAAGAGTCGCTAGTCCAGCGCTATTGGTTTCAGCGCCCAGGCTCCCAATCGAAACTTGCATGTTTGGAATTGGGGAATTGTTGGGCTCAACCACGGTGACCTCGATTTGAAGCGATGCCTCCGAAGTGGGGCTGGGAGTTGGCGACGGGGTTGTTGGCTGCGGTGGTGGAGATGGCGAAGCCGCGGGTGGGCCTGCTCCTGGAGTCGACGTTGGAAGCGGCGATATCTGAATTGACCGCACTCTGATATTTCCAGATTGATCAAGAATTAAAACGACCACAGCGTTTGGTGCGTCGGGAGAGAGCGTCCCAATAGCGACGCTGCCCCCTTGTCCGCTGCTAGTCCGTACGGTGAGTGCGAGAGGCTCTGACGAGATCATGGCAGATATCTCAAAAGAACCGTCGCTGGCGGTCGTAGTGCGGTCGTCTGTGTTCTCAAGCAGTATTGAGGCTTGAGAAATGCCGTTTCCACTCTCATCTTCAAGAGAGCCCGAGATAGTACTTCGAAATGACGTCGAGCCACCTGCGTCGGTGCCGCTTGTGCCTCCTCCGCAGCCACCGAGAAGGAAAATTCCGAGAAGACACAGTGACAGATAAAAATATGCGCTAGTTCTATACAACTTCATCGTTCTTCTCCTTAGCCTCGGGCGTCACAACATGACTCACGGCGCCGACGGCAACTTCTGCAAATGTTCCTTGGTAGGTCGGATCGGGATTTACATCCTGATCGTGCTCTGCCAAAAGAGCTCGCACCTCTGCATGAAACTTGTGCCCCGCGCGGACGAGCTCCGCACGTAACGCAGTCAGATTTGTCGTGCGAATTCTGTCAAAATATGTGCGTGCATGCAGGTTCGGCACGGCTAGATTGCCCGTGAGATTTTCCTCCACTGCAGCCAACAACGAATCGACATCCCTTGTTGCAATGGAAAACCCTGCCTCAGCATCCTTCGCAGGAACATAAGACTGCTTAAGTAGCCTTACGCCTCGAGTGGTTCTTTCAAGTGAGCCAGTTCTTTCGAGCTCGAAGAGAATAGTTGCCGGATTAAGATCTTTGCTCACGCTGCGCACCAGACTGCTGAACTGCGACTCTACGAAGCCATGGCTCAAGAGTCGTGGGAGTCCGTGCGCGGTAAGGTAATCTTCATTGGTTTGCCACATACCCATCACTTTTGCGAGAAGATCCACTTCTTGACTGGGCTTTCCAGTATGGGATTGAAGCCGCGCAATTTCCCTGCGATGAAGGCCAGAAATAATGCTGAGGCGGCTCCCGGTAATCGCCTCTCCGTCTCGCTCGAGTTGCTCACTCGCTACCGAGAGCGCCGCCTGCCTGAGACATTCCGAGATGTCTTGAAGCTTTAAAGAATGCCGAAGGCATAGGCGAACAATCGGCCGCAGCAGGCCACCGATAATTCTCAAGAGTACTTCGCGGCTGATTTTCATACGCGTTGTTTCGGCAGTTTAGCACATAAATGATATCATAAATGGCAGTAAAATCACCCCCGCCACCCTTATGACTCATAACTTATTGAAAATAAGCTTTTAAAATAGTGAGCAGCGGTTGATTAGCCCACAGGACAAAGTAGAGTGGTATGTGTAATATGCACACATTGGAGGTTCGTTATGAAAAGCGTATTAATGGTCGTTGGGATTATGAAGGTAGCCTTAGTGTTAGGAGCGGTTTTGGTTTTGATAGGAGGCCCGATTGCAGCAACTGCAGAGAGCCGGGATCCTATCGTTGGCATTCCGGCCAGAATGTCCCTCCGGGCTCTGGGTGAATGCAAAGGTTTATTCGAAAGTATTACTTTCTCCTCAATGGTTGCGGACGAGAGAGGCCTACTTTTGCTGCTTCAAGTGGGGAAGTTGCCAAAGGAGGTTGCCTGCAAGTTCAGGGTTGCAATCCCAATCTCGAGAATGCCGCCCCCTTTTCGCGTGACTCGTAAAGCGAGGTTTTACAGAGAGGATGATAGCAAGGTTGGGATCCAAGCCGAGGACGCTTCCAATCGTGCTGAATATGTTGACGTAGTGCTGCGCGGGGAAAAAGTGCTCACCGGCACCGCTCGATTCGTTCTAAAGGCCGAAAGTGAAAATATAATTTTAGTCAAGATACTCCCATCGAGCAAACTTCCCGGCAGAAACCCAGGAATTCAATAGTTGAAAGACGAATTATTTTCGGTCTTGCCAATTCACTTGAACCGGCATCGAACTCGCCCCTAATTGTGCTATCTCACGGCCCCTTAGGGGGCCGTGAGATAACGAGGGGGTGGGTTGCTGCCGGTTCTCTATTGGCGTGGAAAGCTCTTTGGCACACCCACTCTTTCGAATTGCCGGAATGGAATTATCGGCATTTTATTGGTGATTCCAGGTTTTTGCGGCATAGAAAAATCCCTGGAGCTCGCTAAGGTTGGGTGTCCCAGGATGCTTCTCTCAATCGCCGGCCGGAAGTCCAGCCCGCTGCCTGCGACACATAAGGAGAGCGTCCTGACAGCCCTGACTTCCCTGAGAGTGATTGCTCGCGGCACTCGAGAGGCACTCTTTTAGCTCGCTGTCGTCTAGCGCGCCCATCTTGTGAGCATCAGCGCAAGCGGCAAGCTCACGGTGGTATTGCAAGGTCACCTCCCACCCGCAGTTGTCAAAGTTGTCGGAACACTTGTCTGCGTATGCGCTGCTGGCAGTGAAAACACTGAGCCCCAAAACGGCACTAAGTAAAACGTTCGAAATTCTCATATAGATTTCTCCTAATTTTGATTTTTTTCTCGTAACTGGCGCCAAGATCTCAGGAATCAAGGGGGAGGCGGAACTGTCCAGGGAGAACGCCAGGGTCTAGCTCTCGGAGAGTGTTCAACTTTGCATAGTCGAACCGCCTCCCTGAATGCGCGCTCTGCCGCTTCGGCGCAGGCCCCCGCATCAGCGTTCGCAGCACACGCAGCTTGATCGGCTACGTATCGCGCATGGGCGGCCGCAATACATGAGGCGAGGCTGGCTTGGCCTGCTGCGGTTGCAGTGCTCGGAAGCACTAGAGAAGCAGCAACGGTGCAAGCCAAGCTGCACTGCGCTGCGATAACCTTACAATTTTTGAGTAGCATACAACCTCCACATTGGTTTCTTGGAATATAGTCGTGTTGGTTTGTAGCTTTGCTTCTAAAAAACGCAAAAATTTTGCGGCACAATCATATCAACCAGTTAGAAGGCTGTACTCAACTCATGGTCGAATGACTCTCTTCCTGCGCCGAATTTCGGTTCGAAAAGTTCTTTTTGGGCTTAGCGGAGAATATCTAATGCTTGCTCCGATTCGGATTTTGTTGCGCGCTAGGAGTCTGTCCCGTAGGACGGGCCAGACTCCATAGAATCCTGCGTTCCCTATCGGTCACGCGATGATGAGGAAGAAGTATTTTCGTCTCTGAGCTGAAGTGGTAGCGAAAGGGAATGCCGACA
>JBIKWF010000153.1:0-7996 GCA_044356455.1 Bdellovibrionota bacterium
CTGCCCATACTTCAAAATCGCTAAAGCAAATCCACAGAGAGTCCACCCAACCCTCTGATGTTATTAAACATGATTGGTTTTCCTATTCCCTATTCCCTATTCCCGGCAAACCTCATCAAAATTGACGATCTGAATATTAATGGACAGCGATGTCCTGTATGCTCAAGGCCTTGTTCAGGGGGGTATTCCATATAGCGATATCGCCAATTTTCTGTAAGATGTCGGGTAAATCTTGGGTAAATCTTGATCGGAGAAAAAATGAAGCATACTGCTAAACTCGTAGGAGTTTTCGCCTTAATTGCGCTCGTTTGTGGTGGCTGCGCCTCCTCCAAGGGACAGCCCTCCGGATTCCTCGGTGACAATCGCGTTTATAGCGCGATGAAACCGGTTCCCGAGCTTGATGGAGTGATGGTTTACAAGGAACAGCCGTTTCCTTTGGCTGGGTTTGATAGCTTCATAGTCCCGCCGGTGAGTATCTATCTCAATGCGGAGGGAATTAAGCGCGGGGTATCTGACGAGGACCTACGTGAGATCGCTGAGAATTGTCGCAGAAATGTGATCAAGGTCCTTGGTGCGCGCTATCAGATGGTGTCAGCTGCGGCCCCGCGTGTCGCGATTCTCAAAATAGCGATTACAGATGCCGATCCAAATCTTGTGCTGCTGAACTTGCACCCCGGGTCTCTGGTTCTGGGCGGGGGGCTTGGTGGCGCCACGATGGAGGTCGATCTTATCGATTCAATGACAGGGCGACGAGTTGCAGCAGTTATGGCTACTAGCAAGGGCAGGCGTTACAACTATGTTGCAGGCATGTCGAAATGGGGACATACAAACGCCGTGCTCGAGGATTGGGCGAGGATATTGGCGGAGCGAATTGAAAAATCGCACGGTTAAGTAAAAGAGGAAAGTGAAGATGAAGCAGTATAGTTTGAAGTCCGCCGCTAGTTTTATTAGTGCGTTACTGATTGCGCTAAGCTTCGAGGTGTCCCAAGCCTCTGCAGCAAATCCAGAGCCTAAACTGTATCCAAATAAGCACCTCGCCGAGGTTGGAGAATCCAAGGCCAAACAGGATATCGCAGCTTGTAGCAGCAAGGCCGCTGCATACGTACAGCAGAGCAAGCAGCAGGGCGATGGTCTAAAAGCCGGAGTCCGTGGTGCGGCACGGGGCGCATTGTTGGGCACGGCTGGTGGAGCTATCGCCGGAAATACTGGGCGCGGTGCCGCTACTGGAGCAGTGGTGGGCACCACCGCCAGCGCCATGAAGGGAGTGAGGGAACGAGGGTCACGAGATCCCGCATATCAACAATATGTCAATTCATGCCTTGAGGATAAAGGCTATAGGGTTGTTGAGTGGAGATAAAATAGGGGAAGCGTGACTTTCACGCTTCTCCCGTTAGCGCACCTCCTCAATATCAGGGAGCGCCCACTGTTTATTGAAATACGCCTCTGTTGGAGCATAGAGGCGAAAGTATACAAACCAGCCCTTCCCAGGCACGGTCTGCACAAAGTTCGTTTGTGAACCGGTTGGTTTATCGGGGCCAAAGAATAGATCAACCGAACCATCCGCATTCACCTCTAACCCTTGTTTACGCGAGGAGATATCGGCGGTGCCGTTCGGCGATTGGAGCGGGGCACGGGTCACATTCTCATACAGAGTGAACGACCAGAACTGCTTTACTGGTGGATTGGGCGGGACTCGCAGCCGGTAACTCTTGGACCCATCGAGCCATGCACCTGATTTATCCTTGGCGGTCTCAAGATACACCTGGCCAAACCCCACAACCCGGCCTTGCATTCCGAGGGTGTTCCCAATCGCTTCGTAGAACCACGAGGCACGTTCGTCGAGCTGCGAGAATTCCTTGGTCTGTTGATTGAGCTCGACCATGTTGGCGTACTCCCAGTGCGTGCCGGCAAAAGCCGTGGAGTCGGGGAACCGTTTAGAAAAAGCATTCGCGCGCGCCATTAACTCGCCAGTCACAGCGGCTTCCCCCAGAACCTTTCGCCGCTTCTCATCGGGCTCGAAGGGCTTTCCCCTCTCAATTCCAAGCGACCGAAGCATCGCGGCAAAATACCCGTTGTGGGGCTCGAGTGGCTCGGGGTCGAGAATCTCCTTTAGCTGCGCAAAGTACGACAGGTCGTTAGGCTGCCACGAGGCCCAGGCGCGTCCGCCAACGGGGATGTACTTTGTGGCCGCTGGTGTAGCGCGGTTATTCCACCCGTAGATGCCATGTTTGCGCACGGTGGCCTCCGCCTCGGCGATATCAGGGGAGAGTCCGCGTGTACCAAACCAGACCTGATTGGTGGCTGAACGTGCGACAAAGTACCCAGGCGGATTTAATTCGGGGCCGCCTGGGGGAAGAATTAGATACTTACCCCCTTGGCCCTTATCCGGCCCCGTTTGGCCTGTATCGATAACAGGGCGTTGCCAAATGTCATCCACACCGCCGGCTGTCGCACCCGCTGGCACCTCAACCACCAATGGCCCCTGCTCCGCCATGTTCCAAAAGGTGAAGGCGTACAGTGTTGTAAGGTTGGGGGTCAACATCCCTGCTTTATCCTTTGGCGTTTGGTACAACACCACCTCGCCATCTTGAGCGTCAAAGTTTTTGCGGTGCGCCTGCCGTAAACCGTAAAACCCCACCGCAGGGAGCCCCCAGAGATAGCTCTGCGTAGCGCGCTGAAAATCCATCTCCTCGTACAGCTTCTCTACCGCTGCCGCCGACGGATATCCATTTTCAAGCTCGAGCTTTCCGAGCCTTGTTGAAACGGTTTGAGCAAAGACCGCCGTACTGCCAAGCAGCACGACACTCAACACTCCGGCAGCAAAGCTGAAATGCTTAGGTAGGAAGAAGAAATTACTCATCGTATCTCCTTGACTGAAGGTAGGCTCCAAGTGCCGTCGATAAGCGCGGCTTTAGGTCCGTAAAAGCGGGCGACAAAGAAGAATGGTCCCTGCGGAGTGGGTAGCCAGTTACCGATCTTATCGGGACTGGGCTCTTGGCTCTGCAGATAGATCTCAAGCGACCCATCAGCGCCTGGTTTAAGGCTCGGGGAACGATCGCCGAGGGAATATCGATTTAGCTTATTCTCAACTAGAAATCGCTCCGGCAATCGATACATGGTAATCGACCAGAAAATATCTACTGGCGGGAGCTGTCCCGGTTCAAAGCGCAGCGCCCATCGCTTATTTCCATCCAGCACCTGGCCAGCGGCATCGGTCTGCTGGCTCCCGTAGATCGCCTCTTCCTTCGAGTTGCCATAAATACCAAGCATCGCGCCCAGAGCGCGGCGCATAACGTAGTCGTCCGCCAGCTCGGCCCGGGTGCCAAAAAGTTGTTTCGAGTCTTTCTGAGCAAGCGCGGTATCCCGAAGAAGCTTAGCTGCATCCGCCACCCCCGCTTCGATGGCAGTCCGTATCGCTGGTGGTAATGCCGCAGGGTCAAACCGCTTACCTGCTCCGATTCCAATCGCGGCAAAACGCTCGAATGCGGCTTTTTCACTGGGCACAGTAGGCATATATGGTAAAAGCGCATTCAGGTACGCAATAAAGCCTATCCCCTCACCCGCCGCCTTATCCCAAGCCGGGAGACTGATCGGTGCCAAGGCTGGCGGAGCAGGAACGCCAAGAAACTTAGACAATGGGCTAATCTGATACTGTGCTTGAATCCGTTGCATCGCCTCGCGATCACTCTCACCGTCTAACTGAGTGCGGGTAAGAGTCCCAACAATTTCGGTCTCTGCCCGGAATACCGCGGTAATGTTTGGCGGAATCTCTCCTTTCCAGTTGGGACCAGCAAAGAGATAATTCCCCGCGGCTCGACCAGTGGCACGCACTCCGGTGTAAGCGAAATTGTGCGTATACAGATCGAACCACTGATTTACGTAGTAGCGGGGAGCGGGCACCGCAGGCAGTGAGACAACGATTGGCTCGGCACGCAGGTCAAGCCACGCCCATGAGTAGGGGGTATCGTTATTGGGGGTTACAATGTCAGTGTCAGCAGGAGTAGAAAGACGGGAGTAGTGTCGAAAACGGTTGAACCCTCCGACGAAGCCAGAGGACTCCTTGTTAAGAGCCTGGCTGTAGAGGGTCTGATACCCCTGAAGCGGCGCATAGGCATACAGCCATGCCTCTTTGGCGATTGCTCGCACGGCGTCCGTATTCACCGTCTTCTCAGTATTCGCCGCCTTCTCAGCTGGCGCGCAGGCGCCGTCTCCTGGAAGCGACGCGTTGAGGGTAATAGCGACGGCGAACCACAGCAAAAGAGCAGAGAAACGATTGCCCAGCATGCGATAGCACCTATTTGAATACGCAATAAAACTTAAAAGAGAGCCAAGAGAACAGATGCCCTTTCGGCTGGAGGATCTCTAACACGTTCGCCTCGATCGAGCTATGAATAAAGCGGCGGGAGGAAGCGACGTGCGCGGCTACGGTACGGGGAGCTCTTGAGCAGCCCAAATGAAGCGTAACAAAAAAGCCGCGCTACCTAACTACCAAAGAGCTCATTTCTCGAAGACCCGCCGGCTACCGCCCTCCTCCTTACTCTTACAGGCAACAGGCAGCGGATTACGCTCGTGCGATGGTGGGGATGTAGTAGGTGCACTCCTGAGAGTATCTAATCTCTGCTCCTGCGGTTGCTATTTTAATACTTACCGCAGAGTTTGCCCAAGGTTCTAAATCTCACTCTTATCTACAACCCCTTACTAACGGTTGGTAACCAATCTCGCTAGAGAAGCTGACAATCCAGGATGATATAATCACCTACACCACCAAAGACGAGCGCGCTCATGAGTTCGATGCCATGGAGTTCCTTGCACTACTGTCGTGTCATATCCCTAAGCCGTACGAATCGATAACTCGTTACTACGGGTGGTACTCGTGCAGGGCGCGCGGCGAACGCGCCAAGCGCAAACCAACTCAAAACTCCCCTCCCCTTGAGCCAGCTGCAGGGCGACCATCGCTTTCCTGGGCTCAGTGCTTTAAGCGCGTCTACGAAATCAATCCGCTGGAGTGTCCAAAGTGTAAGGGCGAGATGCGAATCATCGCATTCGTCACCAATCAGCGAGAGGTCTCAAAAATAGCTGACTCACTCGGTATCCCGCACTCAACGGCACCGCCCCCTATACCAAGAGCTCCACAACAAGAGCTTTTCGATGAAATCCCCCATAATGACTTCATCTAAGCGATGGCGGCGGGGGGTCTGCGTCCGCGGTTAGCGGCAGATGCCATAAACGACCCCTTTCAAGCTCTCAATCGCCTCCTGCCATCCCCTCTGCTGAAATTACCGCGTAGATGAAGCTTCACTACACAATCCCGCAAAGAATCAACGCCGAAAACTGCCCATACTTCAAAATCGCTAAAGCAAATCCACAGAGAGTCCACCCAACCCTCTGATGTTATTAAACATGATTGGTTTTCCTATTCCCAGTGCTCTTTTAGCGATCCCCTTGCAAAGCTCGTAAGATTTATTAGCACCGAACAGACATTGCTCGAAATTTCCAGCACAATCTGGAGGGGGTAGCCAAGGATTGCTTTTTTCCTCGGTCAGCGAATTGCTGGTATTAGCCAGCCCTCGTATCGCTCTCTGTAGGGTTATGACACCTGAGTCTGAGAGCTTCTCGATGGCGCTTGCCAGATTATCAGCTCTCGGCTCTGCGCTCACAGTGCTGACACTCTGAGCAAGAGTCACTACACCCAGCAGTATGATGAGGTGGAACACACGCTGGCTAAACATACCAACACCTATAGGTAGAGACTTCTAACTAAAAGTCCAAACCTAGACCCAGGCGATACCCATCAAAATCATCACCAAAGATGTAAGAGGCCCCAAGTGAGAATCCCTGCAAGAGATGCCCCTTCCCTCGATCAAAGGTTAGATCGATCCCCAGCTCATGAAAGTAGTTTGGCCCCTTCGCATCCTTTGCCGATCCAAAAAGATCAGTTCTGACAATAAACGGATGTAGTCCGAGATCAAAACCCTCTAAGTTACATCCTAGCGGAGTGTTTACATCAAAAAAGCTCTGTAGCAGCCCGGAGTCTGAGTCGATATCGATGACTGAGCTCTTACTAGATATTGAATCATTGAAGAGATGGGCATAACGAATCTTGGGAACGAAGCTAGTTTCGCCCTCCTGAAGGGCATAGCTGGCTTCAAGACTGGGGGAGTATGTCAAAACATCTATTGATGTATTAAATGCCTGCCGATCAAAAGGTAGCAGGTTAGCCTGACTAAATGAGTTGTTAAAATCATATCTCCTTTTAAGATGGGTCCATGCCAACTCAAATAGAGCTGTAATACGAAGCTCCTCCCAGGCATTCCAGACAAACCCTCCCGATACACCTAGAGTTGTCGCATCGAGTCGAGAAAAATCCGCGGTCTCTCCAGGGACCTGGCTTGGTGGCGAGTAGTTTGACTGGAAGTTCCCGAAGACCATACGCATCTCAGGGCGAATTTCATCTCCCTCCTCACCAAATGTATAAGAGAATGGGAGCTTTAATATATCGATGCTACGATCACTCTCGCCGGGCCTATCAGAATCAATCGAGAAAACCCCTGATGAGGCGGTATCTTGGGTAGTAAAGACCGTGACACCATTCACTGCCTCGTTAACT
Organism: Bdellovibrionota bacterium; assembly: GCA_044356455.1. GTDB lineage: Bacteria > Bdellovibrionota_C > UBA2361 > UBA2361 > JBGSMV01 > JBGSMV01. The sequence continues at coordinate 6,608 of JBIKWF010000153.1, forward strand.
CTGTCATTAAAATCTTCAGCGGTCATCTGAGCGGCAGCCATAACAGGCATAATCGCAACCGACAGAATACCGAAAATGGTAGAACTAATATTTAAGCGACCGAACTTAAGCATACCGGTTACCTTATAAAATACTCCCAGGGGTAAAGGCTTTGGACTACAGCCATACCAAGCTAACGTCCGGTGGAGGTTACTGAATACCCCCCCACTTGTCACCCGGAATATATCGAAGAGTTTGGATAAACTCGGGCTCCTGCTCTAGAGATCGTATTTTTATTGATTAAGATCTAATCTTTGAACACTTTTTGGCGTCGGTTCCCGGTAAGTCACGCTGCTTGGACGCATTCTTAGGCTACAACGCACCCCTCTACCAGATAATTCCAATCGTCTCTGTTCCGCTTCTCCCTTTCAGAGGAAGCCGACAGGTTTCCCCCAAACCCAAATAAATTGGGAGTTACTAGGAGCTCTGCTGAAGAGCCGAGGTATTTTTTATAGCCGACAGCACTAAATGCTAAAGATAATGGCGGCGCAAAATAAGTTATGGTTAAAAACTATCAAATTGGCTTAGCCTTAAAATAAAAGATCGACCACCTCACATGCGCTAGCGTCTATTAGCATTTGGTGAGAGCTCCTTTTCGTGCTTAGCGAGCTCGTTTAACTCACCACTTTTCCAATACTTAGATCCTGAAAGCGATGCATCCAGCATTATCCCTGTGTCAGAGAGCTGATAATAAGCCATGCCGTTTGTAAACTTAGCTTGGGCCTCAAGTGCGGCCTTACCAAGAGTTGCTCCAGCCTCCGCGTCAGCTTGCCAACCCTTATTAACGAAGGCATCGAAAGCGTCTTTATTCTCAAAAAGGAATAGCCCCCGATAAAACTGCACCCCTGCCCCGATGTTAACCCCTGCGGTGGCTACATGCATATAGGTGCGCTCTCCCGTACTCTTACGCACCGCGACACCGAGCCCTTTGCCGGCAGTTATGATAAATGCACTCTACCGCGAATCAAAAGCTGCATACCCATAGCTTTTCTCAAATAGAGCTTTTGCCCCAGCACTTTTCTCAAGCACCGCTTTCAGCGTTGAGTCAGCAGAATTGTCAACCTCTGCACGGATAGCCACTGGGTCAGTATTACCAGTTACAGCTTCGACAGTATCCTTAACTCCCGAACCGATCGCCTGAGCCGTATCTTTAACGGTCTCGCCTACGTACTCGGCGGCATCACGAATCGGCCCTGCATGGGCGAACACACCAAAACCGACGATGTGTCTAAGTAAATCAATCTTTCCGAATAATATTGGTGAGTTGCAGTTTTTATGCTGGATTTTAGTTAAAAAGGCTTGAAGTTAAGCGCATGGGAGAAGTTTTTTGAAGTGTTGGTGGGTCCGGAT
>JBIKWF010000154.1:0-7981 GCA_044356455.1 Bdellovibrionota bacterium
CGCGGGAAATGCGCGAAGGCCGACTTCCCCCTGTTCCCACTGAGCTCAGCGTCGAAGAACAGGCTAGCAAGCTTCTCCTCAAAGCTATCCCCCTCGTTCTCACACGACTGATAGTAAATAGAAGTTTGGAAGGAGATCTGGTGCCTGACCGCGTATGCGAACCAGCCTTAGCTTTGGCCATTAAAAAGGAGCTCGAGGATCTCGGTCTTCCGCATCGCCTCGAGTTTGATGATGCGAATCAGCCGTGTGGCGTATTCCTTCGAAACCCTGAGTTCGTGCAGAGAAATCCTCTATAAGAGGAAAAATTTGGTAGACAGGGACCATTCTTTCGCCTGAGATCGGATCAAGCTAGGTCAATAGCAATACAGCACGCACCCGGCTCATCGGGCGGCGGAAGGAAGAGTTCTAGCGCCCAATATTTCTACTCTAGGCGACAAGGAAGAGACTTTCCGAGCTCGTTTAGAGCGAATTAGAATGCGTGCTGATACTAAAGCCTAGGGCGAGCAGATTGATGCCTCGAAGAATATCTAAAGTTGGTGAGCTGTCAGGGATTTTCGTTGTTAGGGACCCTGCATGGCGAAGCAAGATCTTCTTTGGGGGATTGCTTCTCCTCTTTGTCCTTCCCTTTGGTTGGCCGGTTGCGCTCGGGTACCGAAAAGAATTGATTTCTCGTTTGTTCTCGGGGAAGGACCCGCTCTTACCCGAATGGCGTAATAATCTTCTTCGGTACTTTCAAGAAGGTCTCAAGGCGATGGGAGTGATATTCGGATATCTCTCTCCCCTCTACCTTCTTCTTCTTTTTCTACTCTGGGCAAATGGTATTACGCCTAATTTATACTGGGTATATTCAACTCTCTTTTTCCTAGTATTCCCCATTTTTTCTACACTCTCGCTTCCGTTAGCTGTCTTCTATTGGACTTTCTTTTCTGGCACCTATCGTTTGCCGCTCCCAATAGCGCTCACTATTCTGGTCCTTTTTGCCGCGATAATATTTTTTATCCCAGCCGGTTTCATGCAGGTTTCGAAAAGTGGACGATATCTCTCAGCTTTCAATCTCCGAAAGGCTTTCTCAACCATACAGGGTGATTTGAGAGGATATTTACGAGCCTGGTATCACTCAGGGCTTATGAGCATGGTGGGGCATTTCGCTCTTCCCTTGGCTCCCTGGGGCGTCGTTTGGTGTTATTTGGGGATTATCTTTGAGTTCAATGCAGTTTTGGCGCATTCCAAGGAGATTGACTCAGAAGGCTCCTGGTTCGCTCGGCTTAGCGGTAGCGACGAGATTGTTGTCGAGCAAACGAATCGGTCCTTCGTTTTGACCTGCACGAATACTGCGGATTCCAGCGAGGGTCCGTGCTTTCTTATGAAACTTGGACCGATACTTGTTCCGCTTCCTCGTATTATTTCCCAGTTATTAAAGATGGAACCACAATAATGGAAGTAGCTTTAACAATAATGATTGTACAAGGAGTTCTGGGGGCGTTTGATACGCTTTACTATCATGAGTACGTCTATCGCTTGCCGGTGCATGGCCCCAAGGTCGCGGGGGAGCTCAAGCTACATGCATTTCGTGACTTTGTTTATGGTTTACTTTTCCTGACACTGCCCTTTCTTAAATGGCAGGGCGTGATGGCCTATCTTCTCGGACTTTTTATAATTCTGGAAATTTGCATTACCATCTGGGATTTTAATATCGAGGTCATTGAGAGAGCTCCAATAGGCGGCGTGGCAAACGAGGAGCGCGGCTTACATCTCATCATGGCTGTAATTTATGGGTTCTTCCTCGCCCACTTCGTTCCGCAGCTCTTCATCTGGTCCGGTCTTCCTACTGGCTGGGCCATCCAGGAGGCTTTCCCATCATGGATCGTTGTTACTTGCGTGCTCTTTGGGGGAGGCGTCATTCTCTCAGGAGTGCGCGACTTCCTTGCCTCAAAGGGTTTTTCGTTTTTTCAGAGGGACATCTTTGGGCGAAAAAGCGCGGGGCAAGGGGCTGCATCCTAGTACACGGTAAACTAAAGCTCACGCCAACTGAGGCGAAGAAGCAGTCTTAAGTCCCGATACTGGGGCTCCAGCCCCTGAGGACTCCCTGCGCTGCTGGTTGTCTCGGCGTAGCGGACGGGGTGTCGTGCGAGAGGGGGCCTCGTCCACCCCAACTATTTCAGACGCGCAGTTGGGATAGACGAGAGCGTTGAAGGGATGAGCGAGCGCATCGGTATCAATCCATTCGCCAACGGCTAGTATTCGAAAACTATCGGCTCGCAATTTTTACAAGCTGTAATCACCGGAGATAGTTGAATGCCATCAACTTTGATTCTGAGCGAAGATAATCCATTCTCTTCGACCTCTGTCATCTCAAGCCGCGCACCGTAGGTTTCTAAGGCGACCATCAGGTCCTCTATCCCTCCAGCTGTTCCGAGCTGAGTGAAGCGCGCACCTTTGGCGTCGAAGTTCTTAATTGTCGTCACCTGAAGGATGCGTTTGCTTGTTATGGGAGCACCAGTTGCAGCTCCACGGATTGAGCTTGGATTGCTCAATAAGCTATACCCGATGACAGAAAGTAAACCTAGGATTGCCAGCACTGGAAAAATGTTTTTCATACGTTTGTTCTCCGCGAAGATGATCTGCTCTCAGGCTTAGTACTCAAAAACGATGATACAATCTTTACACTCGACTACTATTGGCTCGAGCGGCTTGCCATCCACTTGCAGATTCAGCAGTACTAATCCCTTGTGCTCAGAAAGTGAGGCTTCGACCTTCGCGCCTCTGCCCTCAAGCATCGACACCATCTCCATGACTGGCGCAAAGTTAATGCTAAAGCTTCGTAACGCCTCAGGTGAAGAGAAGTTGAGATTGGTGCCCTTGAGCGCCTGCGGCGTAGCGAGACTCACCTTTAGCCCCGACTGCACACTTGGCTTCCCACTGGTTCCTGGATCAAGCTGTGCCTCAGACCTACTCGCGGTAGATAGGAGTGCCAGCATCGCTATCAAGGTAAGTTTCACTATAGTTGTTTTCATATCTATTTTCTCCAATGCATAAAGTATCGGTCAAACGGTGCCCCATCTATGTGCGTTAACGCACCATGTCCGAAAGACGAGCAACTCTCTGAAAAGAGGGAGCTTGCGGGGGCTGCTAAGGGTTTCTCGTAGATTACTTTTCACTCCGTGACCGCTACAGTAACTGTATCGACACGCGGCTAGCTCTGTTAAAGAACGGAATTTAGCGCTTCATGTCGCTGATATTTAGCAAGTCATTTCGACTTTTTAATACACCGCAAGTCGCCCAACGATTTTAAGAGCCGGCCCATCAGACTGGATGATTTTGTCCTCACTGAGACGTGTTAATGCGCGTGTCACCATTTCGCGTGAGGTTCCCACCATCGCGGCAAGATCTCGATGCGTTGGGCGTTCGGCCACATGGAGTTCGCCAGCTGGGTTCAGGGTGGCCAGGGATTGCAGCACTTTGTAGACGCGGCAGTAGACGTCCAGCAGTGCGAGGTCAGCAATTCTAGTCGAGGCGGCTGCAACTCGAGCAGCTAGATGGACGAGGAACGCACGTGCGAACTCGCGGTGTGCAGATAGCAGCGTTTCAAAATCGTGTGCTTGAAGAATCAGCAGCATGGAGTCCTCGGCGGCGCTGACGTCAGCGGTGCGGTTACTTTCAGTAAGTATCGAAATCTCTCCAAAAAAATCTCCTTGCCCAAGGCGGGAAACAATTACTTCTCGCCCATCAAGATTTGATCGCTTTACATCGACCGCACCGTCGGCGACGAACATAATTTCTCTTCCTGGCTGATTGGAAACTATAATGGGCTGGTCTTTCTTGAATTCGCACAGCACAAGGAGCGCGGCGAGTTGCTCCTGACCTAAGGGCGCGATGCTTTTAAATATGGGGATCTTGCTTATCGCAAGCTGTTTCAGTTTTGGGCGATTAAGGTCCATAACGCGCTCTGAAATTTCTAAAAGGGGAGCCCCCCCGGAACGGGCGGTGAGAAATAGCGGAAGATCGTCTGTGCGAGATAGATCTCGAGGAGCGCAGCGAAGCAGAGGACTATGCCAGCGACCAACACCATGACGGTGCCGGCGCGCAGTACTCTGGCGAGTGCAGGGTCTGCAAGAGAGTACTTGCGTAATGCCTTGGCCGCAAAGACCCCGCCCAATCCGCTAAGGACGTAGGCGAGTAGCTCAGCGCAGAGATGCGGCAACAGGGCCAAGGATACTGCGGTGGCGGCGGCTAAGCCGGAATACGCTGAGATCTGGTTGAGGTAGGAGAATATAGTTGTAGACCAGTACAATCCGTTCCACGCCAATACAAGCATCAAGCCGCCGGCACCATAAAGAGTCCCTAGGACAAGGCATGCGATTAGGACTTGCAGATTGTGCTGCACGAGGTCTGAAAATTCGTTGCGATAGACATGCGCGAGAGAAGCGCTGGCGAGAGCAGGACTTTGGAATTCAAAAGCGTCGAATAATAATGCAGCAAGGCAGATCCCAAAGAACAAGCAGGAAAATTGCTTGGCGAGAACTACGTTTGCTATCCATGGCGACTGCATCTTGTCCCAGATTGAGGCACGGTTCTCCTCCAGCAATCGTTGCATGGTTGTGGTTACGCCTAGCGCGATCAAGCCACTAGCTGCGATGGTAACGAAGTCCCCAAAGTATTTTTGGGCAGCGGTTAGGCTCACAACTGTCGAGGCGAATCCGATTGCAGCGAGGCGTAAGGAGGGAGTTATGCGCACGGTATGCGGTCCTAAGATTATCTATGCTTTCCCCTGAATTGGGAGATTCAAGAGCCGCTTCTGCAACTATGCTGGTGACTCAGAGGTTTATAACGGCACACTTCTTTTTTGGCTAAAGCACACGATTTTGCCCCCTCCAACCTATTCGGCCGGCGTGAAGCCATACACCTCCTGATTTGCAACGAATAAATCCACTGACTTATCCAGAATCTCGCCGTGCCACATCTTGAGTCAGGGAGATAAGAGTGGTTTGAGTCGAGATGTCCCTGGGGGGGGGCGATTCCGCACGCAGAATCCAGCTTCGCTTTTAGCGGCAACGTGATGCCCGCATCCCAGTTGTTTTAACTCCCTGTAACGGAGCTATAGCTTCTCAGTCACACAACACACGAAGACACCTCTTGCGGATTGCGGAGTCTGTTGTGAGGAGATGAAGTTGTTCATAGAAAGGAGCGAAGGAAAACATACGTTTATTCAAATTCTCATTGGAGAGCACCTAGGCTACGCTCGAGTCAATTCAGATTGATATGGGAAAGAGGGGATTATCTAATGAAAATAACTTGGGCGATTGACGTGTTTGGGGCTCCTGGTAAGGCGAGCAGAAGTACTGCGAAGTTTTTACGAATGTTTGCGAAGAAGGCCTCGGATGTTAGCGTCGCTTACGTCGCGACCCGAAATGAACCAAACTTGTATACCGCTTTCGATGTTCCCGAGTCCGAGCGGTTCAGCAAGTACCCGCTGGCTCTTTTGCGAGCCTTCACGCGTGACTGTAAACTCCCCATACCGCTCGATCAGCATGTCGTAGCGTCTTCCCAGACGTTTTCGCTGACCGCGGCGGCAGACGAACTCTGCAAAAAGGTGAAGCCCATGCGGCCTGACTTGATTGCGGTTCAGACGTATCAGAAGGGAGGAATACAGCGCGCCTTATTGGGAAGTTTCGCAGAAACGTTAGTCCACCGATCTCCCCGCTCGCTATTGGCATTTAATCCGGGCTATCCTTTGCCCTCCCGAATAAAAACGATATTTTTCGCGGATGACCTCGCTGCGAGCTCAGCCGGGGCGCGGAAGCTTGTCGCTTCTTTGGCTGTTCATTTCTCCGCTAAGGTTCGAATTGTACACGTGGATTTCCTTTACCATATTGGGATTGGAGCGCCTGGTAAATCTTCAGCCATCACCGAGCATCGCCGCCGAGTTGATCGCGCTCTTGCGCGTTCGCTTAAGCTCATGACGAAAAAGGGAATTGACTGCAAAACATACGTAGACAAGGGGTCTGCGGATGTTGCTACGGCTATTCTTAAAGCAGCAGAGCATGAAGAAGCAGATTTAATCGTGGTGGCTGCGAAGACCGGCCCCCTGGGAGCAGCGCTTCTGGGTAGCACGACTCGAAAGGTAATTCGTAGCTCTTCGATCCCCGTGGTAATCGCGAAATAGGTAGTAACCGCCGATTCGAATCGGTCTTATTTTGAACTCCCTGTACCGGGGCTACGCTCTCCGATATCTCATGAAGGGGCTCCAGCGCGCCGAACCAAGGGTCGAGGCAACGGGCTCGGCCCCTTCAGGGGACGAGGAACTAGAGATTCTTGCAGATATTCTGTCTTGATGCCCACACATAAACGTTCCACCGTACAGGAGTCACGACTTAATTGGGGAAATTGCTATGACCGCCGAAGGTGGAAGTCTCTTATTTGCAGTGGCCATCTTCTTGCCTGTTCTACTACTCGTCTCAAAGTCCTTTGTTATCATCGGGCAAGATCAATTAGGGATAATGTTAAGACTTGGTCTTTACCGGGCCACGCTTCTTCCTGGGTTTCACCTGCGGATACCTCTTATCGACATCGTTCGTAAAGTAGATAGTAACAGCAATATTCCTCGCTGGGAGTTCCTCTCTCCCAATCAACGAGTTTCGGCGGCGCAATCTTTTGTGCTGTTGGGGAAGGTGGATCTCAATTTTAAGTTGGACATGAAGGGGGACAAGGTTCAGGAGAAGTCTCTCAAATCAGCTGAGCGTTCTCTCTCTTCCATCCCACGCACGCCAGAGCTCGATCGTCTTGTCGAATGGCTGACAGAGAAGGCTTCTCAGCAAACTGGGGTAAAGCTTGCACGCGATACGTTTGCGTTAGTTCGGCTGACCGAGGCGGCCAATCGAGTATTGGGTTCCCTTAGCTCATCCGATACGTTCTTGGTTGATATTCCCTATATAACGGCGGACGCTTCGGGGCCAAAACACGTCAATCTAACTATGACGAGGGCCGAGGTAGATGCCGTGCTTAAGAAGAGGTCGTGAGAGTGGGCGTCAAGGATAGCCGGTAAGGAATGTAGCGAGCGCCGTCAAAAAAGTATTGGAAATTAATTTGCGCCTCTTGGGTCCGGAAGGACAAAAAAGCATTAGATTCTAGGTCGAGTAAATTCTTATTCAGCTCTTGGCCTTCATACGCTACTATTCCCCCATGGCAGGAATCCCCACTTTTCATACCCCTCGGCTTATTCTGCGTGAAGTAGTTGAGTCGGATGTGCCGGCGTATGAGAAATACTTCATAGACTATAACGTGGTACGCACCCTCACGTATCTTGTCCCTTGGCCTTTCCCTCCGGGCGGGGTTCTTGAGTATCTAAGAACAAGAGTGTTTCCTTTTCAGGGTAACGATAAGTGGGTGTGGGCCATGACGCTCAAGGAGGACCCCACCGAGTTAATTGGAACCGTGGATCTGTTTCGGCCTGGAAAACCTGAAAACCGCGGCTTTTGGCTCGGTCATAAGTTCTGGGGGCAGGGCTACATGACGGAAGCGGTGGAGCCCGTTATGGACTATGCGTTCGGACCTCTTGGTTTTGAGAAACTTACCTTTGCTAATGCAGTAGGGAACCGCAGATCTGCTCGGGTAAAAGAGAAAACCGGTGCCCGGCTGATTAAGAGAGAGCCCGCTCGTTTTGTTGACCCTGCGCTTACTGAGCATGAGATTTATGAGCTTGAGAAGGGGGAATGGGACTCCTTCAAAAGTAAGAAGGTCGCGTGTCTTGGCGGCTGAGACTGGCGAAAGCCATCTCTGTGGGGATTTCCCATCATCAGAGATCGCATCCTTTTGCTTTATCGATTCTGTTTCGAAAGTCTCCGGTATAATTCTCATATAGTTAGCAAAAATAAGGCCCGTGTGTCGGTGGAGCGGGGCTCAATAATTTTCTAGGTTCGAGCGGCGCCCCTATGCTAGGCTCGCTCGATAGCCTGGTTTCGATTGGAATTAGGCGGCTGTTTCG
>JBIKWF010000155.1:0-7951 GCA_044356455.1 Bdellovibrionota bacterium
TTTGTTCTCTTCCGTATTTCTAACTTTGGTTTGGTTTCTAAGCAACTTTTCTGCCGATTTGTCGATTAGGGTTTCAAGGGTTAGGCCGCGGAGACACGGAGTGTTCGCCTGCAAAATTATAACTTTCTAGGTGTTACCAGGATTTGTTTGCGAATGTTCAGGATAGCTGGCAAATATACTAAGGCACAGAGCTGAGCAAAATCTCGATTCTATCTCCCCTCCGCGGTCTCCGTGTCTCCGCGCTAATCCCTTCTTAACCCCATCTACAGAGTTTCCTCGAACATTCTAGTAGGAAGAGAACATATTAGTGTTCCGGATACGGGAACCATCCAGCAGTCACCCTACCCTGCATAGGGGAAACTGCCCAGCTGCGATAATACCTTTTAATTTTTACCGCTTAGACTTTCGATCCCTTGGTATTGGAGAGAGAAGGCTTTGCACTCAGACGGTATTGAAAACTACAGCCAAGGGGGCGAAGCGCCGTCGCACCTCTCGAGTACGCCTCTAGGGAACCTCTTAAAAACCCCCATTTTTAAGACACCTCTGTGTACCTCTGAGTCCTCTGTGGTGAATTTCTTCAAGAAAATTTCACCACAGAGGACTCAGAGGTACACAGAGGTACACAGAGGTGAGTTTCTCAGAGGTTCCCTAGTAACTCTGCTACTTTAAAATTGGAGGAGAAATGCGATTATCTGACTTTCTCTGTAAGAGGTGGCTAATTCCTGGAACGAGCCATTTACTTCCGCCCCCAGCCCTCACACAACTCTGAGAGCAGCCTAAGCGCCTGAAGAGGAGTCGTTTCATTTATCGGGATTTCTGAAAGCTGCTTCTTAATCGCGGCGAGATCTTTCTGGGCCTTCTTCCCCTCCTCTACTGCTTTAGAATTACCCGGCGCTGCGCCAAAGAGTGGAAGCTGCGGAGAAGAGCCTGCCCCTTTCATTCCTGAATTCTTGGCCTTACCCGGCATCTCATTCTGCTGGGCTTCCCTAAAGAGATCTCGCGCCCTGTCAACAATCGACTCCGGAAGCCCGGCTAGTTTGGCGACTTCAATTCCGTACGACTTGCTCGCCGGCCCTTCCTTTAAATGATGCGTGAAGACCACATCATCCCCTTCCTCAATTGAAGTCACTGAAAGATTCGCAATCGAAGGGTGCGTAGCTGCAAGTGCAGTAAGCTCATGGAAATGTGTAGCGAAGAGAGTTCGCGCTTTCGTCTCAGATACAATCCATTCAAGAATTGACTGAGCAAGTACGAGCCCATCTGTCGTAGCGGTCCCTCGGCCTACCTCATCTATGAGAAGCAGAGACCTGCCCGTCGCGCTCTTTACAATATGCGACATCTCTCTCATCTCAACCATGAAAGTAGACTCGCCCTCGGCTAAATTGTCTGAGGCCCCGATGCGCGCAAAAACTTGATCTACTATTCCTACGTGTGCGCTTGCGGCAGCAACGAAGGACCCCATCTGGGCCATAATCACAAGCAGAGCAGCTTGCCTTAGATACGTCGACTTTCCGCCCATATTGGGCCCCGTGATGATAAGCGACCGGCGCGTATCATCCTTAAGAGACAAATCATTAGCGACAAAACTCCCGCGCAGGAGCCGAGCTATCACGGGGTGACGCCCCTCGCGCACCTCAAGCACGCCAGAATCATCCACCACAGGCCGCACAAAGCCCTCACGCTCAGCAACTTCAGCAAAAGTCGAAAGGACATCCAACGTTGATAGAATCGTTGCCACCTTTCGAAGTGCCGCAATCGATGGAACTAAGGCCAGCCTAAGTTCTTCAAAGAGCTGTTTTTCAAGCGCAAGTTCTTTCTGTTCAGCTCCAGAGAATTCCTTTTCCCTCTCCCGCAAAGCATCGGTAGTAAAACGTTCTTGCTGAGCAGTGGACTGACGGCGGATGTAGTCCGCAGGAACTCGGTGCACATTGGCACGCGTTATCTCGATAAAGAAGCCGAGCATATTGTTGCTCTTAATCTTTAAGGAGCTAATCCCAGTGCGCGCTTTTTCCTGCTCCTCAAAAGCCTCCATCCACTCGGTACTGCCTCGCTTGAGGTCACGAATTCTATCGAGGTCAGCATTCCACCCCGTTCGTATGACGCCGCCATCCGAAAGAACAAGCGGCAAGCGTTCAGCAAGAGTCTTCTCGAGCAAATCACGCGCCGAACCAGGCGAAAGAATTTCGCGGGACGGCAGTTCGTCAATTAGTGTCTTAAGGAGCGGACTTAGACGCCCCTCCCCGGCATGTACCTTTTCCGCTGTTCGAAGCGCATCACGAAGAGCGCCGAACTCCCGCGGGGAAACCACACCTAATTCTATTCTCGAAACAATGCGCTCAATATCAGAAAGATTAAGCAGCGCATCGCGCATATTCTGACGTTCGCGTGTATTGTTTTTAAGCGCCTCTACGGCGTCTAGCCGCGCGAGGATCTCTGCTCGACTTGCAAGCGGCTCAACAATCCAGTGGCGAAGGAGACGCGCTCCCGCCTCACTCACCGTAAGATTAAGGACTGAAAAAAGAGTGCCGCTCGTTCCCCCATCTCGCGCATTTTTCACAAGCTCAAGATTGCGCCTCGCGGAGGCATCAATTCGCATGCCCGCTTTAAGCGCCTTTCGAGTAACCTCCGAAAGCGCCAAGCGACCTGAAACCGTAGTCTCATCAATGTAATCAACGAGTCCCCAGACCGCCCGCTTCACTAACGGGCTAAGAGCGCTAAAGCCTTTAAGCGCTTTAAGGTCGCGGGACCCTGCCGCTTGCAGGGCCTGGGCCAAAGGGCCCGATCTGAACTTAAGCGGAGCGCCTGAAAGTCCGTGCTCGAGTCTTCGTACCCACCCTGCTCTTCGGTCCAGAGGCTTACCTTCAACCAGATTCGGAAGAAGTACTTCCGAAGGCGCAATGACCTGAAGCTCAGAGGGAAGATCCGCTAAGGGCATCTCGTCAGAAACAATTATTTGTCCCGTTTGCACATCGCTGGCAGCAAAGGCAGCCTCTTGGCCATCGGGAGAAACCGCTACGGCCACACAGAGCGCATCCGCAGAGGAAGCCTGAGGACCCGAAAGAATTCGAATTCCCGGAGTTACCATGCGCGTGAGCTTTCGCGGCACGCCCCCCTTAGAGGCGGGATCATCCCCCGCTAGCAATTGACTAACCACCGCACACGAGAATCCGGCGGCAACGAGGCGCTCTAAATATCCGTCAAGAGTAGCGATGGGAACCCCGCACATGGGGGTCGGAGTCGCGCTGGATTTGTCACGGCTCGTTAACGTGAGATTAATAGTCCTCGCAACCTGAACGGCGTCGTCATAAAAAATTTCGTAAAAATCGCCGACTTGAAAAAGAATCAAACAATCAGGGTACCGCTGTTTATATTCGACGTACTGCTGAAGCATGGGGGGAAGCCCCGCGCTAGAGGCAGGAAAGCCAGCCCATGACGCGCTCTGATTCGAGGCGGAAGGAGCCACAGAAACGGGCAATACTGAAGCCGGTAACTCTGGGGAAGGAAGACTGGTTTCTGATTCTGCCATCGGGATGCAACGCTGTCTTTAATATCTTAGGAGTCTGACCAGAGTAGATATTTACCTATCTACTGGGCACAGCCCTAGGCCATGGATAATTGCGTTAAAACTAGAAATGTTCAATCAAAGTGTAATGGTCTCTCCTCCTCCCTGACTCGAGGGGAGAACTGATGCGAGAGAAGAATTTCAGTAAGTTAGGGAATCTTAAAAAATTAGCGCCTGGCGGCATTGCTAATGCCGTATGCCCCAGCTTAATTAAATGTAAGACTAGCTTTGTGAATGAAACTGTAGTTCCTCAAGACCCCACGGACGTAACCCCAGAAACGAGCCCCCTGTCCACGGGCTCGGACCAAGACGCTGCCTTGAGCACCTCACCAGCTGAGAGCGAAGCTCAGGCTACCGGGGAAAGCACCCCTAATGAGGCAACTCCTCCCAAAGAGGTATCTTCCAAAGTTCGCATTACTCTCATTGATGATGAGCCCTCGGTACTATTTGCTCTAAAGCTACTTCTTGAAGCCCTTGGCTTTTCAATTTCTGATTTCTCTGACTCCGAGCTCGCGATAGCGCACCTCGCCTCGCCCGATGTGGCCGATGTGTGTCTTTGTGACCTTCGCATGCCAAAGCGAAATGGGCTCCAGGTGCTAGAAGAAGTGAAAAAGATCGCCCCTACGCTCCCTTTCATTCTCATGTCAGCCCACGCCTCGGATACTGAGCTTCAAAAAGCGAAGGTTCTTGGCGCTAATGGCGTTCTTACTAAGCCTTTCACTCCGGATGACCTTCAGGCGGCTTTGGTTTCTGTGCGGAAGAGTCCTACGGCCGCATAGTTATTGGTGGGATAGAATGACCTAGTCCCAATGCTGCTCCCCCCTACGCGCTATCTTTCCTTCCGATGAAATTCCTTAGTGGCCGCTTTAATAAGTCCGATTCGCCAAGCCTCGGCAGCGCCTCCAATTGGATTGGGCGGAGGCCTGGAGCCCGCAAAATATGTTTCTAGATGTCCAACTGCCCAGCGGAGGCGGATACAATATAGCGCAGCTCGATGTTGGGGTGCGCCAGTAGCTAGAACAGGTATTCAAACTCCCTCGTGGAACGGGTCACTTTCGTTGAAAGCGCATCCTATTTAAGAGGTCGTACCGATTTATGGGGGTGTTATGTTTATTGATGAGTCAGAGATGAACAGTTATGGTTCCCATTTTTCGTCCGCGGACGTAAAACGGGAGCTTGTAACAGCGATTGTGATCCTTGAATGGCAGACCAGCTTTGCGAGAATGTTCGCGGTTGCTGGAATGCTGCTTGGCAGCAGTTTCTTAACCATATGGACTCTTGGAGCAGCTGGTCCAGGAGTCGCTGCACTTGTGCCGCCTTTGTCATTTATCATCGGTACGGTTTTGCTTAGCCGGCTATTCGAATTTTGGTTCGAAATTCGGATGTTCGACGCTAATCGGGCCGAGCTTTACCGACACCTCAATTAAATCCCCCCCCCTTTCCCCTCAGATCAAGCAGTTAACGCTCTAAGATCGCAATTTGCGATCTTAGAGCCAAGAGGAGCTCGGTTTGTTAGCTCCTCTGGATTCCACGTTGCCCAAGGCGTCCATCCTTGGAGTCATGAGGATATTCCTTGACGTTCAACCGAAGGTCCGAAAAAACTGAAATCGGCGAAGCCTCGGGCGCTCTATGAATTCCAAATGGGACCTCGACATGTGCCCACTCTTCATAGAGCCGCGCACGCGATGACAGAAGTTCGGGATAGCAGCGTGCGAGAGCGTGCTGAGGATTTTCGTCGCTGCCTCGATTGAAGGCAGAGCCCCCAAATGACCGGCTTTGGTTCAGCCATGTAGCGGTCAAAGAGCTGCGCCCTGTGTTCTCCGGAGGCTACTAGGTACACGACGCGAGTCAGCTCGCGCAGCGATTGTTTGATGTCATCACCGGCGTATATGACACTTCCGCATGTGTCGATAGCCAATGGTGGGCCGTCCCTTGTTTGTGCTTCGAGAAGCATATCAATAACTTTCAGCATTACCTCACGTTCGCATCTCACAAACTCTTGACTGGTCACCGGGTACTGCTCGGCGAACGGTTGCCCCATCCATTTCGCCACGTCTTGAATACCCGAATGCCCCTTGGACTTAAGGTGCGGGGCAAGAGCCGCTTCCACAAGCGCATCACAATCGATACGGCGAAAGCCACATTCTGCCTCCAATCTGGTTGCCCAGTGGGTCTTTCCTAAATTGGACATACCGATGAGAGTGATATTCACGAATAAACTCCTCAGGTGCTAACGGCGAGAATCCCGAGTTTCACGCCAAACGGATTCACAATCAACCACAACCTTAACCATGAGCGAGATCTGGTGGATTCGATTCTTCTCCCGCTACCATCACTGCCACACAAGCAACTTTCTTCCACTTTCTCCGATTAGTAATTGGAGGGGCAGTTTATGAGCGAAGAAGTGAAAGCAGCAGCAATTCGGACAGATCGTATCCTCTTTCTGCGCGGACAGCGCGTGGTTCTAGACGAGGACTTGGCGGCGGTCTATGGCGTTTCGACCAAAAGACTAAACGAGCAGATTAGACGAAATTTGGAGCGATTTCCTGAAGACTTCCTATTCCAACTTTCAGATCAAGAAGTTAGCGATTTGAGGTCGCAAATTGCGACCTCAAAGGAAGGTCGAGGAGGCCGCCGGTACAAGCCATACGCTTTCACCGAACATGGGGCAGTCATGGCGGCTAATGTGTTGAACAGCCCGATTGCCATTCAAGCAAGCGTCGTGGTTGTTCGCGCATTTATCAAACTGCGAGAAGCTTTCCTCGATCAAGCAGACTTAAAACGAAGGCTCGCAGAAATTGAGCGACGAGTGGTTAAGGGCTTTTCAGAACACGACCAAGAATTACGAGAGATTAGATTTTTGATCTCCGAGCTGCAAAAACCAGAGCCACCAAAAAAGAATCGGCTGGGGTTTGGATAGAGGGAGGTCGGCTTGGCGCACTGGCGGCACTGCGTCCCGTGGCGCCGATTGTTCTCCTTCGAAGCGTAAAAAGCGTGAGGTAGATAAACAACTTTTGCGTGATTTTGGCGATTCCTTTGGAGCAATTTTTTGGACCGCTAAGGACGCAAAGGTATGAATGCTAATTAAGTTTCAAAGATCGAGCTGGATGCCAGTATGAGGGTGCAAACGGCTCCCGTTGCTGGATGACTGGAGGAGGAATACAAGGTCCGTCCACCTCAAAGACAGCATCGTCAGAGTCGTCAATTCCTAATCCCCCTTGCGTCCTTAGCGTCCTTAGCGTCCTTAGTGGTCCAAAAATATTCACAGTCGGGAGAAGGAGACAAAGGACCGATCAAGGTCAAACATCCCTCATACAAAAAAAGCCCCCACAGCACTCTCGTGCTGCGGGGGCCTTACTAACCTATTAACAAAAGGCGATAGGCTTAATTATCACCTTCCATTTCTTGGCGCTTCTGGCGGAGAAGGTCGCCGAAGGTGACTCCTGAGCCACCCTCTTCCATGTATTCCGACATCTCCTGCTTCTCTTGGCGACGACGGATAGCCTTAATGCTCAGGCTAATACGGCGCTCCTGCATGTCGATGTTGGTGATCTCACACTCAATTGGCGAACCAATTGGGTAGGCTTCCGCAACATTGGCCTCGCGATCGAGTCCAAGCTGGGAGTTGTGGATGAGACCTTCAATACCTTCTTCAATCTCAACAAAGAGACCGAACTCGGTAACAGAGGTAACCTTACCCTTGAGCTTGACGCCCATCGGATAACGCTGAGAGATGGTCTCCCAAGGATCCGGGGTTGTCTGCTTGATACCAAGGCTGAGGCGCTCACTGTCAACGTCAATGTCGAGCACGACTGCTTCAACATCATCGCCCTTCTTGTAGAGCTCCTGAATTTCCTTAGGATCGCGGATTCGCTTCGTCCATGAGAAGTCAGAGATATGGACAAGTCCATCAATCCCATCATCCACACCAACAAAGATACCGAAGTCGGTGATTGAACGAACCTTACCTTGAACTTTCGAACCAACAGGGTGTTTCTTCTGGAGTTCGAGCCAAGGATTCGGCTGAAGTTGCTTGAGGCCAAGCGCAATGCGGCGCTGCTCTTGGTCGATACCAAGAATCTGCGCTTCAATGCGATCGTTCTCGTTCACGATCTTGGAAGGATGACGAACCTTCTTGGTCCAGCTCATCTCAGATACGTGAACAAGTCCCTCGACGCCCTCTTCGAGCTCAATGAACGCGCCGTAATCGGTCACGCTCACGACGCGGCCGGTGATCTTTCCACCCGCGGGGTAACGCTCATGAACGGTGAGCCATGGATCAGCTTTGAGCTGCTTCATGCCGAGGCTTACGCGCTCTTTCTCAGGCTCGTACTTGAGGACTACGACAGGGATAGTCTGTCCAACTGAGATCTTCTCAGATGGATGATT
>JBIKWF010000049.1:0-29067 GCA_044356455.1 Bdellovibrionota bacterium
TGCCGTCCTCCACGCCTGCCAATCCTCAAATCCGGACCCACCAACACTTCAAAAAACTTCTCCCATGCGCTTAACTTCAAGCCTTTTTAACTAAAATCCAGCATAAAAACTGCAACTCACCAATATTGTTCGGAAAGATTGATTTACTTAGACACAAAGATTGATTTACTTAGACACGATCTTTCACGAGAACCACATTCTTCCCAGTGAGGTCGATGTCCTGGGCTTCAAGGGGCATGAGAACTGCATCTACTTTGCTGGCAGAGAGAGCTGAAGCGAGTGAGCGTTTGCGAGAGTTGCTGATGAATGCGAGTGAGCGGGGAAGCGGCTCGGTAAGTGAGCATAACCCCATCACAATAAGCTCCGGATTGCCCCGAACCTCACCAAGAACTCGCTGGGCTATGTCTTTTAAGGCGACTCCACCTTTGGGGGCTGCGGGGTACATCGGCTACTCCATCAAAACATTGGACGTACAAGCATAGCATAACCTACCGTTGCTTTAGTACCCGCCCTCCGCCCGCCAGGACAAAGTACCGAGGGAAGAGGGGCTTCGCCTGGAGTGCTATGCGCAAAGCTCGCGATGCTTCCGTTGAGTCACTAACTACTAATGTCATCTCGCCCATGGGCTGACCCCACTGCGCCGGGGTTTGGGGGGGGGGCAAGGCGCGAGGTAGGCGAAAGGCGGCCGGGCGTTCGCTAATCGTGATTACTCACAGCCACTTCCAGCTGAGAGCAATCACGGTTACGCACGTATGCGAAACAATATACTGAGTCACACTTTTTTGCTCTATATGCCAAGCGAGCCATTGACACGCCAAGGCCTGCCAATATATGTACTGCTCGCCGATGCATTCATAGTTTGTCGTTAGCATTGGCCTTGTGCGTTTTATGTAATAGATTTAACAAGTTAGAGATTTATTTATGAGAATACACGGGAGCCGGAAGATAATCGGTGGAGTTTTGACAGCCGCTTGCTTGGTCGCCGCGGTAGAAGTGTCAGCTCAGCCAATGCCCAGTCAAGCCGAGATGTGGCGCATGCTCCAGGCTCAGCAAAAGCAAATTGAGGAGCTCACCAACAAGCTTAAAAAGACTGAGGAAAAGACTGAAGCCGTCGCGCAGGTGGTCGATTCTCAGGCCGCCCTGCCGTCCGCTCCCGCAAGCAGCGCTCCCAACTGGTATCAAAATACCCAGCTTGGCGGTTACGGCGAGCTTCATTACAACGGGGGAGACAAGGACGAAATCGACTTCCATCGGTTTGTGGCATTCATCAGTCATCAGTTCAGCGACCGAATCCGGCTGTATTCAGAAGTTGAGCTTGAACACTCGATCGCAGGAGACGGGCAGAACGGTGAAGTTGAGTTAGAGCAAGCCTTCCTTGAATTCGATTTGTACGAATCGCACCGTGCGAAGGCCGGTCTCTTTCTTTTGCCGATTGGTATTCTTAACGAGAAGCACGAGCCAACTACATTTTTTGGCGTCGAACGGAACCCGGTGGAGAACAACATTATTCCGACCACATGGTGGGAAGCCGGCTTAGGAGCTAGCGGTGATATAACAGAGGGCTTCAAGTACGATCTTGCCTTTCACTCGGGCCTTGAAACTGCCACGGAAGGAGAAAACGCCTACCGTGTGAGAAATGGCCGCCAGAAAGTCTCTGAGGCGCCTGCGGAAAACGGCGCAGTTACGGCCCGTGTAAAGTGGACGGGCATCAGTGGGATTGAGCTTGGGATGAGCGGCCAATATCAGCACGATGTAACGCAAGGCGGGGTTGAAGACGGAGTTGAAGCAATTCTCCTGGTCGGGCATGCCGACATTAGAAAGGGGCCGTTTGGATTCCGCGCGCTCTACGCACAGTGGGACCTTGATGGGGAAGCACCTGAAGCGCTCGGCCGCGACAAACAGGACGGATGGTACGTAGAGCCCGCGTACTATTTCGAAACTGGGATCGGTGACTTCGGTGTTTTTGGCCGCTACAATGAGTATGATAACGAATCTGGGGGCGGCGCTGATAGCAAGTTTGAGCAGATCGATGTGGGTCTCAACTATTGGCCGCATCAGAATGTAGTGCTCAAATTTGACTATGCCTTCCTTGAGGCTCCCGAAGGCGGCAAGGATGATGACATTCTGAATCTAGGCGTTGGTTTTAATTTTTAATCGGCCTGTGGTTTTCGCCCCCGAGGTACCTGTTGTCCAGAGAGTTTTCTGGTCAAGTACCTCGGGGGCGAGACTGTAAATACGGAAGGTATGTGGCGCGCTGTTTGTATTATTTTTATTGGATGCTGGCTGCAGTTCCCTGCACCTGCTTTTACTGATCAGGTGTATCAGCAGCCCGCTGAGTTTCTTAAAGAAGTCTTTAACGGAACTATTCCGCCTGCCGCACTTCTCGACATTACTGGAGAGCGCCGTGCCAAGGTTACGGAAATACTGGACCATCAACCTAACTACTTACGGATGCGGTATTGGCGAAGCGGGGAACGGAGCGCCTGGGTGCTCGAGGAAATTGGAAAGGTAAAGCCGATCACCACTGGAATCATCATCAGCGGCACCGAAATTGAGGACGTTCGTATACTCATATACCGGGAGAGTCATGGAGGTGAAGTGCGCCATCGATATTTTACCAAGCAGTTCGCTGGGGCAAAGCTCGAACCTAAGTTAGCATTGTCAAAGAATGTTGACGGCATTTCGGGAGCAACTCTTTCGGTTAATGCCATTCGGCGCTTGGCCCGCGTTGCGCTCTTCTTGCATAATGAATCGGGTAAATCGTGACAAGTTCCTCGTTTCGCCGTAACTCTCTCAAGCTTTCATACCGGTTGCATCGGACTATCGGTCTCTGTATCGCCCTGCCTATCCTTGTTATCGCGGTAACCGGAATACTTTTGAATCATTCCGTCGCACTTAAGTTAAACGACCTCTTCATTACTAATCAATTAGTCCTCTCGTGGTACAACCTCGTTCCTCGCACGCCTGCGCAGGGCGCCCAGACAAATAAGCATTGGTTTGTCGTAGTAGAGGATCTTCTTTATTGTGACGCCGTTAGGCTCTCTGAGATATCAGGGACTCTCAGAGGCGCGGCGGTTCTTAGAGACATCTCAGTGGTCGCCACCACTGCTGAATTGATTGTGGTGGCTCCGGATTGTAATTCCGTTGTCGAAAAACTTGGCCCCGAGTCTCTTCCTGCGGGGGAGATAAAGGCAATCGAAGCCGCGGGCGATCGCTTCTTCGTTGAGACTTCTTCCGGAGTGTATGAAAGCCCGCCGTCTCTCGCCAATTTCCAGATTTCCAGCCGTTCCCCTTTGGCTTCTCGCGAGCCCGGATCGCCCCCGCCGGAAATTTTGGAGAGAGTCCTGGATGACTGGCGGCAACGGGGAATTAGTGCGTGGCGCGTCATAATAGATATGCATAGCGGCGCGATATTCGGTCGGTTTGGGTCCCTTATAGGCGATGTTGCCGCGCTAGCCCTTATCGCCCTTGTATGGAGTGGATGGTATAATTCCAGGCGAAAGAGAGCCGTGCGATGAAAGGTAGTAAGACTTTCAGCCGGCGGCGGTTTTTGAAAATCATGGCAGCCTCCTCGGCCGCGGTGTTCCCTCATTCATTTTGCTATGCCAGTGAGCCCGGGCTTTCACCGCTGTATTCCCGCGAATGGCGCGGCACAGTGATGGGGGCGGAAGCTAGCCTGCGTTTCAATGTGGAACGAGAAGAAGATGCTAAACACCTCGAGCGCCTTTGTCTGACTGAGATCCAGCGCCTCGAAGAGATTTTTAGTCTTCATAGAGCGGGCTCTTCGCTTCGCACTCTCAATCGCCAAGGATTTTTGCAAGACCCAGAGCCTGAGCTTGTTGAGTTGCTAACGGAATCAATTCGCTTCGGAGATCTGTCTCGCGGCCGGTTCGACGTCTCTATTCAGCCGCTTTGGAAATATCTCTACTATCAAGACGGTGAGCCAGAAGCTCAACGGGTAGAGGAGCTTAAAAGGCTCATCGATTTCCGGGCGATCTCGGTCGCGGCCGATCGAGTCTCTTTTGCCCAAAAGGGAATGGAAGTTACTCTCAATGGTATCGCACAGGGATTCATCACCGATAAAATTGCCACTTTGCTGCGTGCGGCAGGGCAGCAGAGTGTTTTAGTGGAGCTGGGAGAGACTTATGCCTTGGGACGGAATCTCTACGGAGAGCCTTGGCAGATAGGTATTCGCAATCCACTTCGGAACAACGATGGCGAGTTGTTCGCGGCAGTTTCCCTTGAGAATAAGGCTATCGCCACTTCAGGCGGATATGGCATGCCCTTAGGTCAGGTCGGCCAAAATCATATTTTGGATCCTAATACGGGACAGAGCCCTACTTTTTTCCAAAGTGTCTCAGTGATCTCTCCCCGGGCAACCTGGGCAGACGGCCTTTCAACTGCACTTTATCTTATGCCGCGAGAAGAGCATGCGCTGCTTACCAATTCGTTCCCAGAGACCTTTACTGTTATCAATCCTGTAGGATGAGCCAGTAGGATAACTAGGGAGCCTCTGAGGAACCCCTCGGCTCTCTTTGCTGAGGGGGAATGTCCAGCGTGCACTTTTCGTCCTTTTCGCGCAGCAAAGAGGGATCCAGAGCCTTGTTAAGGACCCCCGGTCATTAGGGGTCCTCGGAAGCCTCTGCACGAGTTGCAACTACCTGAAATGAAGAATCATATAGTCTATCGCTCGCGACGGAGCGGGGAGGGTGGGTGCACCAAGAGTACTCCGAAATGTAGTATCAGTGATATGAGACATGGCGTTCAGTTCTGGTCATAATAAATGCGGAGTCATTTTGGTTGGAGCGAATAGGTGGGAGATCTTATAGAGGCACGTCCCCGACCGGCTTTTGGTGGCACGGAGGTCGCGAGGCTCCCTTTTGGCCCACCGGCACTTCACGCTCGCATTGGAGAGAGGGAACTTGAATTACGCTGGCCTTGCTCGACAGAAACTACGCTCCTTGAGGGTATTCTCTTCAACCCTATCGAGGAGGCGGAGGCAGTGCAGGGGAGTATCGCCCCACTTCATTTGTTGATGTTGGATGTGGAGATGGCAACCTTACGCGCGCCATGGCGCGGAGCTGGGGCCTCTCGCCTGATGCGGCAATTGGAGTTGAGCTTTTCCTAAGGCCGGATACGACCTTTAGTGATGTTACTCTTGTTCCTTTCGATGGGAAGCGATTGCCGTTCCCGGATGCCTCACAAGAGTTTGTGACGCTCTTTATGGTGCTCCACCACGCTCAGGATCCTCAGGAGCTTATAAACGAGATTAGCCGAGTACTAGGGCCTGGTGGGAGAGTGTTGGTACGGGACCACGATACTGCCTCTCAGGATGAGGGGCTTTTCTTTGAGCTTACGGATCGTCTCTTTTATTCAGTGTTTCATCAGTATCCTGATATTCCGATTCCTGGGAATTATCTTTCTCATTCAGCGTGGAGTGCGGCTTTTGAAAAGGCAGGCTTTGCGAGTGAGAAGGTGGCGCGGCTTGAACCTGAGAGTGCCTTTTCGCCGTTTTTTGCCTTGTATTCTAAGCGGTAGGGCGCCTTGTTTTCGCGCTGCCAATCGGGGACGGCGAGACAAGCTTGGGGTAACGCGAGATGCGGGGGCGTTCGCAAGATCGTTCGCCGCCCTATTATTGAATGTCTGAAGAACCCACCTCTGTGTACCTCCGGGCCCTCTGTGGTGAAATTCTCTTCATGAAATTCACCACAGAGGACACAAAGGTACACAGAGGTGTATTAAGGTGTATTAAGTAGGGAGTTTTTTTTAGAGATTCCCTTATGCTTAGGCCTGCCCCTTCAAATAGCCATCAAGTCCCGAAAGATCTAACTTTTCCGCCAGCGCTTTCAAGGCTGATGCTTGGGCACCTGAACTTTGTTCGAGCTTTAGCATTGACCCGGACTCTAGAAAGATAGTGAGTTCCGCGCTGTCGGATCCTTCTTGTTGGGTAAGGGTCGCGGTGCGGCCGGCGATTCTGAAGGATTCTTGTCCCGCTTGTTCGCCGAACATGGCCGCCATTTTTCCAAGAGCTGCAAGCCCCCCAAGCCCTTGCCCGCCGCCTGACTCGCCAGCGAGTGAGAGTCGTACGGTGTTTTCGCCTTTCGAGTACGTGCGCTCAATATTGGTAAAGCCTAGGGCACTATTGGTTTCGAATTTTCCGCCGGAGAAATCGCCAAGCTTGCTAGGGAAGAAAGATTGCAGTTTTTCTCTGTGCAGCTTCTCAAGCTCTTTGCGAGCCCAGCCAAGTTCTTCAAGTGCTTTCGAATAATTCTTCTTCGTGACCTGCTCGTTAACCTTAGTGAAGATTTCGTTTAGGTCTTCTGCGAAGACTGGTGATGCTGCCAGAAGGAGAGAGGAGAGGGAGAGAAGAAGGTGGCGTTTCATAGCGAGTTTTCCTTATTGAGGTCAGGCGACCCTTTAGGAGAGTACGCCCAAAGAAATTTTTTGCAAAATAAAAAATATCGGAAAGTGGCAATTTTTTCAAATAAAACCAGATTGTTACAGGCGACTCCCTGTGTGATTGTTAAGACTTTGCCCGCTGGAAAGGCGTCATAACTCCTATACAAAGTTCGCCTTCTAAGGAGCGCCCGTGAGTGAAGAGTTTGCCCTAGTTCGTCGGCCTGTACGCGAAGAGCTTAAGGTAATGATTCCAAGAAGTCATGCGCTCATGCACATAGAACAGGCCCTGGGCGCAGCCTTTGCTCGCCTTTCAAGGGGAGAACTCCCCGTTAACGGCCCCGTTCGGGAGGCGATAGAGGCGCGCTGCGAGAATGTACTTCGCATGACCGTTCCGTTGTTCTCTCGGATGTACGTGACAGCCTGTGAGCTCTCCAGCTCTGGAAAGCTTTCCGATTCCCAATTGATTAGTGGGGCGCCAGAGCGGCTTGATTCAGTTCTCGGCAAGCAGGCTAGCTTAAATGCGAATTTGAAAGATAAGCGGTTTGAGCAGGAAGCGCTTGAGGAGGTTGAAAAGATCAAGGGCCCCGAAGTTCCGAGTGATCAGTTTGTCAATTTTGCGAAAATTGGTTTGGATCAAATTGGAGAAATTGCTCGTATAGAAGCTCTTAAAACCCGCCACCAAGTGAATGGAGTAGGGGACGTCTCGCCTCAGTTCGAGCAGTGTATGAGGACGTTCGCTCAGGATGTTAAGCTTCTTGGGGTGCCTGATGATTTTTGTTTCGATGCGCCGAGGCCAGATACCAATGATGTTGCTGAGCAGACAAAGCTTCTTTCAGCGATGGCCTACCTTGGAGTGCAAAGATATGCGGTAACTGGACGCAGCGATCTCCTCGCGGGGTACTTCCGTTCTTGCCGCGTTCTTATTGAAAGCCATACCGTAGCCCCCGCAAGTCTCAATCTCCCTCAAGCCTTGGAAGGGGCGCTGCAGATTCAGGCACTAGGAGAGGCTGTTGTCGCGCAGTCCATGGGACGCCCAGCTTGGACCCCCCCGTTTCCGGATATTCGACTGGACGCTAAGAAGTTTCGTGAGCAATTGCATGCTGCCATTGGTCTTATTCAGCGGCCTCAGGTTAATGCGAGTCCGTCTGGTGCTCTTCAGCCGCTGGAGCCGACTCATTTGGCAGCGGCGAGCGCCGAAGTTTAAAAGAATCCCTGAGGAGCTTTTATTTGCTCTTACGCCTCAGCACCCACGGCACCATCATACTAATCGCCACCGACCCCGCGAATGCAATGGTCCCAAATCCCAGGTGCGCCTCGCTGCCCCCTGGAAGCCGCTTCACTGCTACCACAATCAGTGCGAGCACGAGCACATCGAGCATGGAATACTTCCCAAGGCGCTCAACTAACGAAAGCGCGGGGTGAGGCCCGTGTAAATCCCCGTACTGAGTGGAGGCTTCGTCCACCGCTTGCCATAACACGCAGAGTTTAAGCAGGGGAAACAGCACGGAAAATACCGCGAGAAGGAGGGAGATAGCGTACTCCCCGTTTTTGAAGAGCGCAGCTATGCCTGAAAGAATTGAAAATGTTTGGAGGTCAGCAAACGTGGGGCGCACGAGGAGAATAAAATTCGTGTACTCTCCGGCTCCTGGTCTAAGGATAAGACAGGGAGCTACGAGGCCCAATCCTAGAAGAATCGCGGCAAGGCTTATCAGCGCTTTCATTTGGTCACATCGGGCGTTTGAGCTAGGTCAGTCACGCGCACCATGACGCGTTTTACTGAGCTGCCCTCGTATTCGTAGGTAGTATCGCCAAGCCTAAGATCGGTGGTGTCAAAACTTATCTGTCCAATCGGGTCGCTCGTTACCACGTCCGAGTCGAAAAACAGAATATCGAGCGAGTCGCCCTTACTTATCGTAATGCGCGCAGCTTGAACTAAGGTATCAAGTGAGGTCGTGCCTCCTTGCAGCGCGAGGCCTTTCAGATCCAGCCCGAGGGTGGACCACTTCGCAAGCAAAGAATCTTCCCGCACGGGGCTTTTAAAGATACGCGTCCCGCGCCATTCAACCTCGTAAAAGGGATCGGGCGCGCTTCCTCCCAAGCGATCCCAAGATTCTCCCTCAGGCGTGCGTTCCGCCACTTCGAGTACGGCTACTGAGACATAGTAGTCTTTGCCCAGGCTCACTCTCGGCGCTGACGCCTTTACGGACCCAGCAGATTCTGGTGACGGGTTTGTCAAAAACACGTAGAGGCCTGCTGACGCACACACCAAGGCGATCGGGATAAGGGCCCCGATCACATGGCGCTTGCGAGAGGAGGGAGCAGGCTCAGTCACGTTGCTGCTGCGGAAATTGGTGCTTCAGTCTGTTTTTCACCTTCGAGAGCTGCTTCAATTTCGGGGGCCCAAAGCTGCGCCTCAGTAACCGCCGTCTCAAATGCGGGGAGAGCCCAGTTGTCCTGCTCGACAAAAAATACCTTCTTTTTAAAGGGGCTGCGCAGAATATCGACAGTTCCTTCGGCAATCAGTCCTGGAGCTGCGAGAGGAAGCGGATGTCCCCAACGTGCAAGGCGCAGATCGACCACATCTTCTTTTCGAATCTTAAGCAGCGGAAGAATCGCTTCTTCAATCTGCTTTTTAAACTCGGCTTGGAACTTCCCGTAGGAACTTGTCGCAAGGATCTCAGCGCGAGCCGAGGCGTACGGCATACCGCGATAGAGGGTTAGCACAGTGCTTCCATTAGAAGCCTTGGCATAATTGGCATAAATCACATCGGTGACTTTTTGCTTCTCAGCCGAAGCCTGTATGTTGGATGTGTCGACTTTTCCATCCCCCAACATATAGAGGTCGTAGAATGGCGCAGTGCCTCCGCCATTGATGCAGACATTTGCAACGAGGTAGCTGTGGTACTTGAGCTTCCTTATCGCTTCAAGCCTCTCTGGCTCAATGTCAGCGAGGGTCTTTCCGACGATAAATTTGGGGCATGCCATGACGCACGCTTTTGCGTGCAAGGCGCGCGGCGTTCCGCCGGCGTCTTGATAGGAGACAATGACGCCGTCTTCAACAACCTTTACATCATACACGAGCGAGTCAGTTCTCAGATTCTTTTTGGGAAGCTCTGCCGAGAGCCGCTCAAGAACTCGCTCTGCAACGGCGGCATTGCCACCCGGTAGAATGACGATATCGCTGAACTCTGAGGCATAAAAATTTAGGCCAGCTGCAGCACTGACTTCAGTGGAGGAGGCTCCTAAAGACGACCAGCAGTACTGCTCTATGGCAGCCTCTATGGTTGGAATAAGGGGCGCGCCCGCAATGCGCTCGAGGTGCGCCTTGAAAGTTTCCTTATCGAGTTCCTTTATATAGTCGGCGATTTCGGGGTCGGTGATGGGAATATCGGGATAAATGATTTCCTCGCCCTCGTTGACCTTCTCAAAATACTCTCTGAGTTTGTCGAACTGAGCCTTGGCGGCAGCGTCTTTCCCTGCAGCTTCTCCGCTCCAAAATTCCTTAAAAATTTTGCCTGAAAGAGCAACCGGATCTTCTTCGCTCTTTACCTTCCACATTTTGTCGAGGCCGAGCTCTTTAGAGATGGTGGCAATATCTGAGTCGTCTTCTGGCTTAATAAAATAGGCGGCCCCTATCGAGTAGTCGACGCCGCGCCAACTTTGGCCCTTAGAATTGCCCCCAAAGCGTGGGGCTTGTTCGAGGATAACAGGTTTGTGTTTCCTCAAGAGGTAGGCAGAAAAAAGTCCTGAGATTCCGCCACCAATCACCACCAGGGGCACACGCTCAGTGGGCTTGGGGGCCCGGTTTCCTAAAGAGGAAAGGAAGGTAGCTTTATCCCAGAGAACTTTGTGCGCTGTTTCCGGATAGTCAGAGAACCAAATTTTTGGGGAGATATCCTCCATTCCGCGATTAATCGGAGAGATACTCGCGATGTCGCTAGAAGAAGCGCCTTGGGCCCATGCGAAGGACTCAAATGCAGGCGTCTCAAACTTTGGGGAGAGATAGAGAGCGAGCCCAGAGCCGCCCATTATCTTGATGGCCTGACGGCGGTTAAGGAGCTGTTTCATAGTTAGACCTCTTTATCAACGATCACACGGGTTTCAGAGAGTAGATGCTCAATAGCTTTCATCCTAAGGGAAAGGAAAGGGACGTGGGGGATAGTCGCCAAGATTTGATTGTCCTTGCGGATAAGTAGGCTCCCGGCCCCAAGGCCAAGCATAAACTCGAATACGTCCGGAATTTCCTTGTATACGGTGCAACCTATCCGGGCAATCGACATGTCCTTACCAATGGGCTGGGTGTAGTGCACAAACTCATTTTGTTCGAGACGCCAGTAAGAAAGGGGAGGGGTGAGAAGTCCCCAGACAAAGAGGAAGGTGAAAATTGACCCAAGCACTACATAAGCGTCCGTGCTCATGGAGGGCTGAAACGAGAATATCCAATCAACGATGCTTTTGAGGAACGTAAAGCCGTAAAGGCTAATAATCCAGGAGATAAGGAAGAGCGCAAAAAGTGTCAGTACTAATATCAGAAACTTTTTCTGGTCAAAGTCCTGCACAAGGACCAGCAGGTTCATAAAAAGCACAAAGACTGCAAGCCATCCTAGACCTCCCGCGTCTAGTCCCACGACGCCCTGCAGGAAGGCGCAAAGAAACATAGTTACGAGGCTTGGCCAGAAGTAGATAATCTCGGGGAACGAAGCGACTAATATGGCATCGCGGTGCCCTGCGATTTCTCCTGGGTAGTAGAGATCCCAAATCGAGGGCTCTTTTCGCTTTGAACTGTTCGAGGACGACGGAGACGGTTCCCCACTAATCTGGCTCATGGCGGCATCCTCCAAAATCTGCCCGATTGTCCCTGGTCTCCCCTAGGGTCGCAAGCATAATTTCCCTTTCAGCAGGGACTACTTTGCAGTATTAACGACCCCAGCGACCTCACAATCCAAGCCCCGTTGCCGTCTTTCGTTGATTTCTAGAGCGAATGGGGGTGCGCCTTTCTTGGTCAGTTTATTTTGGTGAAGCTATGAAAATGCGACATGTTCTTTTAGCAACTCTTCTTTCCTTCAACGTAGGATCAGTGGTGCTTGCGCAAGACGCAGAGACATACACGGAAGATGGCTTCATCAGCGGGAAAATGGATATTAACTTTGGAACGCGTACCAAGCTTGATACCTCAGAAGATGCGGCGCCTGGGACGCCAGCTGAGGGAGCGAGGGACACCTACAAGCTCGCACTCAACGTTGCCAAGACGAATGAATATACAGGTACCATCACGCGCTACCCCGAGCGTATCGGCAAGGTGCTCGGCAGCGTCGAGCAGATGGCCCAGATGATCTTTGATGTAAATATCGCGGTAAGGAACCCCAAGAACCTTGAGCAGAAGAAAAACGTCGGCAAATGGGTCGGTTCGGTAACCGTTGATAAGAACGGGGCCTATGATTTTGGAACCGCGGCAAGCGGCGCAAGTCCTTTGCGTATGTCGATAGATGCCGTTGGTAAGGCTTCTGCGTTTGTTGGGCCTTTCACCGGCAAAGTGTACGGGAAGGGTTCAGGTCAGAAGGGTTTGCTAGCCTCGAAAGTCCAAGAATACAGCCGTATGGTAAACGGCAAGAAGGTTGTGATTAAGGTAAAGCAATCTGACCCTCTACGCTTTGATGTGACGCTCGGCGAAGGCCCGGCCCAGGTTTATCCTCGTACCAAGGTTAACGGAAATCTTGATTATGATTATGATACCGGTAACTGGCTCACTAACGGCATCCGCTTTAAGTACCAGCAGGGCGGAAAGGATGTCGAGGACGTGGTCACGGGTTCCATCAAATGGGTGGAGGATGCTAACCGCTCTGAAAATGGAAAGGGTCAGTACGAGTTTAATCTTAGATTTAACGAAGCGGTGGTGAAGGGAGCTCCGGATGAAGGTGCGGCGTTCTCTGGGGACGGCAGCGAGGATGCGTTCTTCGAAGTGGACGATACTGTTCCTGCAATGACGGGAACGGTGGCGTATGTCGATACTTTTGCGCCTGCCATGAGCGAGGATGAAGAACCCGCGGTTACCGCGAGTGCGGTTACTTACAATATTAATGTAAACCGACTCTCTAAGGTGCAGGCCGTGAACTTGTTCAAGCTGCTCATGGTCATCACTGGACCGATGAATGATGAGTAGAGTTTACTAGGGACCCTTTGAAAAAAGTTCGCCTTCGTGGTCACTGTGGCCATTGTGGTTTTTAGGACAACCACTAAGACCACAGAGACCACGAAGGGGGAAGAACTGGGTACCAAGCTTGCGGGTTCTTCAGGGGGGCCCCTAGGTAGTGATTGGTTTCAGTGCTCTCAACGTAAAGGGATTTCGAGTGCGGAATTTTTGGATGCAAAGTGCGCGGCTCTTAGGCGCGGGAATGGTTTTGGCAGGCGCCGTCTGTTTTAGCGCAGGTGCATATGCAGAGACCACTTCAAAATCTTCGCCTGGACCATTAGCTGCGTCATCCCCAGTGGCAGCGCTTGGCATCCGCGGCTCGATGCATATCGATTTTGGCTCGCGGCTCCAGCCCGAGGGGACCGACACCTACGATGTTGACCTTGTGTGCGCCGAGGCGCTGCGCATTAAGGGCAAAATTGTGCGCCAGCCGCGGGAGCTGTCTGCCTTCTTAGGACGAGAGAAAAAACCTCAGGAGCTGCACTACCACCTCGTCTTTTCGGTTATCAATCCAGCGAATCGTTCGGATGAAAAGCGCGCGGGGCTCATGTCGGGGATAGTGAAGGTTCGAAGTGATGGTACTTACGACCTTTCTGGCCTTAAGATTGAGGGAAGCCTTCCGCCTTTCGCCTATCCTCTCTCGGGGGAGTTTGGTGGTGCGATCAAGGGCAAGGCCTCTAATAAGGCGGGGCTCCTCAGTGCGGCGTATAGCCGTGTCTTCGGTGGGAAAAAGGTTACCGTTGTGCTTTCAAAGGTTGACCCTCTTTCCTTTGACCGAGTTCAACTAGCAGGAGGACCACTTAACTTTTATCCCCAAACGAGCGTGAGCGGTTCTCTCGACTTCGACTATGAAACGGGAAACTGGCTTTCCCCTGGAATAACATTTTCTTCAGGACCTGGGTCAGGGAAGAAGGACGTGGTGACAGGAACTATCAAGTGGATTGCGGGGGAGGATCGCTCAACCACAGGAATCGGCAAATACGATTTTAATCTTCGGTATAACGAAGCGGCCCTCGCGGCTCCAGTGGATGAGAGTGCGGCCTTCTCGGCAGTCGAGAACGAGGAAGCGTTCTTTGTCGTTGACGATAGGATTCCAACATTAAAGGGATCGGTTTCCTACAAGGATGAGTTCGGAGTCTCGGAGTCAGAGGAGGAAGAGCCTTCCGTGGTATCGAGTGAAATTTCCTATGCCCTCGAGGGTAACAAGCTTTCCAAAGAGCAGCTCATTACGTTCATAAAATGGTGGCTTCTCCTTGTTGGCCCGGTAAATGATGAATAGGGAGCTTCCTTATTCTTAGGGAGCGGCTTAGGGCCTCGGGATATCTCTCTTTTTAGAGGGTCTCTTTTCTAGAACGCCTCTTTTCTAAGAGGACCCAAAGGGGCGGTTCCCGAGGGTTAAATTTCCACTTTCTAGGTCTTTGCGGTGCTCTTTTCCTCCTATAACGCCCTCGGACCATTTGAGATTTTAGAAATCTACGCTATTAGTATACCCTGGTGGGTGGGTCCGCGCTGATTGAAGCGCTGAAAGTGCCCCCATGGGAAATCTTACCAGAAGTTTTTGAAGCGCGAGTATGAACAATTACGCTGAGCGGCTCCCCTTAGGTACGGTAGAGATTCAGAAAATTATCCCTCACAGATATCCGTTCCTTTACATCGACAAGGTTACGGAGTTTGTCGATTCTGAGCGGATCGTGGGGATTAAAAATGTTTCGGCAAATGAGCCGTACTTTCAAGGGCACTTCCCTGGGCTGCCGATTATGCCAGGAGTCGTGATTCTTGAGGCCATGGCTCAGCTTGGTGCGCTCTTTGCAAAGATGTCGTCCAAGGGGGTTGGCCCGGATAAGCTTATGGTCTTTGCAGGCGCAGAGAACGTGCGCTTTCGTAAGTCGGTCCTTCCAGGTGACTGCATGCGCATTGAAATTGCAGGGCATCGGCGCCGCGGCCCAATCTGGAAGATAGAGGCAGTGGCAACGGTTGACGGGCAGGTCGTCGGCGAGGCGAGCATTACTGCGGCAGAGATTTAAGGAATCTCTGAAAAACTCCCCCTCCGCGTACTCTGCGTCCTCCGCGTTACTTGAAAACTATTGAATAACGCAGAGCCGTCTACGCCTTACGGCTGCGCCGAGCCAGGCTTTAGTGCGGCCGCGGCGCAGCTTTGGCGGAGCCGGGGACGCGGGGTACGCGGAGGAAAAACAGCTCAGAGGAAAGTCAATTTGGGGGTTTTTTTCAGAGGTTCCTTAATTAGTCGCTTACATTTTTCGACATTAAAAGAGTGCTGGAGAAATTTGGCTATACAACTCGCAAAAGTTTCTGCGTCAGCCCCAAAAGGCGCTGAAAAGTCAGAATTCAAAGACAAAACAAAAAAACTGATAGAGCGGCTTGGGCATCTTCAGCATCTGCTCTACGCGGCACGTTCGCACGCGGTCCTTGTTGTTTTGCAAGGTATGGATGCGAGCGGCAAAGATGGCGCAGTTCGAAATGTTTTTTCCCGCTGCAATGTGTCTGGAACTCGGGCCGTGGCGTTTGGAAAGCCCTCCGAGGAAGAATACGCGCATGATTTCTTGTGGCGGGTCCATCAGCAAGTACCGCGCCGAGGGCAGCTCACTATTTTTAACCGTAGCCACTACGAAGACATTCTTGTGCCTTCCGTGCAGCAAGCGTTAAGTGACTCGCGGCGAAATGAGCGCATGGAATCGATTAATGCCTTTGAGCGGCTGCTGGTGAAAGAAAACAACACGCTCATTTTCAAGTTTTTCATGCACATCTCTAAGAAAGAGCAAGAAGCGCAGCTTAAAGAGCGATTAGAGGATCCTACTAAGTTTTGGAAACACAACGAGCAGGACTGGGAAGAGCGCAAACACTGGGACCGCTACCAGCGCGTGTATGAATACATTCTGAACAAGAGCGAGATCCCCTGGCACATATGCCCCGTAGATGATCGCTGGTACCGGGATTATGTCATCGCATCGCGTATCGTTGAAGGATTGGAGTCCCTGGGGCTTTCTTTTCCCAAGCCAGCACGTGCGGCGAGTTCCAAGTAGGGTAAGAGATTCCTTAGTTGGGCGCCTTCCATGCCGTACGAAGTACGTCTGCTTGCTGCGAAAGGGCAGTTTCAATTGACGCAACCTCTCGAAGGGGAAGGGATAGATACGTGAAGGTATCATCCCCCATCCTTAATGCCAGAATTGGTAAGAAGCGGTCATCAATGCCCGCATAGGTTCCCCGGCTTTTGGTGCCAGAAAAGGTAACAACTTGGATAGGCGTGCCTTCTGCAAAATCGCTTCGAATGCGGAGGACCTCATTAGTATCGGGCGCCTGCATCTCGTTTCCTCTCCACGTTGCTGGTTTGGAGAGGTTAGTAAGCACCTCAATTGAACGAATAGTGATCGTGGTCTTCTCCGGGTCGGGCAGAGTTTGTCTACGTTCGCCATCAATAAATACAAAGCCTCCCTTCTCAGTTCTTGTGGAGGAGAGGGTTCCTTCCACCGCAACTTTTTCCCCTCCTTCAAGCTCAAAACTCACGCGGAGTCTCTTGCCCATAAGGGCGCAGAGGCAAGGCGCCAGCTCGGAAGGGAGATCGTTGACGGAGCGATCCCACACGCAAAGAAGAGGATTGTAGTCAGCCTGAACTTTGGGGTGTTTAGGAAGTCCTTCCCTGAGTACTCGCGCAATGGAAGCACCTTCATGCCGCCCTAGCAGATTTCCCTCTTCGAACGGGGGCACATCTTGGAGACGAAACTCCTGCTCGTTCACGTAATTCAGTCTTCCTGAAACGCTCATAGGGGCAGCGCGTCCGGGGACAGCAATTTGCAAAACGATGCTTTCCCGCCGAGATGTGGTGCCCAGCAGCTTAAAGAGTAAGGCGGCGCAGTCCCCACGAATGGTGAGCAGGCCTGGAACGGACTGAATGAGCTCAATTCCAGCTGCACCTTGGAATGGCGGTTGCCGGGTAGCCGTATGAAATTTGGTTTCTGTCATAGCGTTGGGCGTAATCGATTTGGTTCAGGATAACTTATAGCCACTCACGGAGCGCATGTCTGGGCCTCAGTAGCTGGGCATGCTCGTAAAGGTATGGTTTATTATTCCAGAATTTGATTCAAGCTCGCATAGGTAGTTGAATTAAAGCTTCTTTCCTTCCGCTCATGCGCCTGTGGCAGCGCGCTGCACTTGGGCGTGCGAGAAAATCCGGCTAACTATCTGAGATTCTATGGGCTTCTAGCCGCCTCATTTTCCGCTTAAGTATTTCCAGTTCTCTGCCGACGAAATAAGCGTGTAGGTCTTTCAATCGCCGGGGAGGGCTGCGTGCAATGAAGATTACCAGCTGGTTTCGCATTTCAGTCATTGCTGTGGGTATATTCGCTGCACTGACGATGCCTCCACAGGCCTTTGCCATAAACTACCGCGTCACTGCAGTGCTCTGTGATGGAGAGCACACTTTTACCGCCGTCGACAATAAGTACATTCTTGACTCGGCGGAGGAGGCAGGAATTGACTTGCCTTATTCTGATCGCGCCGGAACCTCCTTAACTTCATTGGCGGTTCTCGTGAGTGGAACCGTGGACCAATCAGACCAGAATGCGCTAACCGAAGAGCAAGTCGCTCGGGGTTTCATGCTCTTGGATGTGGCGTATCCGCGCTCTGATGTGCGAATGCAGATATGCGGAGCGTTAGACAGTCTTAATGGTGGGAACCCGCCGGTTTGCCCTTAACTTACGGGCAGGGAGACCCAGATAGTTCGAGGTAAAAAATATCGAAGGGGCCTAGAACCCAAGTAGTCCACCAAGCCCTTTCTTCCCGCCTTCGCCCTTCTTGCCTTTGAGAGCTTTTTCAAGAAGGTCGGAAGCTTTGTCTTGCAGCATCTTCTTGGCGCCAGTCTTCATCAGGCGGTCAATATTCGGCACCACCGTGAGTTTCTGAGCAGTGCCTTTAAGGGTGAGCGGGACTACAAGGCGTCCCTTGGCGTCTAGAACCGATTCAAGCTCCTTCACCTTCTTTGCGAGGGCAGCCGACGTCGTGGGGTTAAATAGAATCGTCGCGTTCAGATCTACTTCAGCATTAAACCCCACAGTTCCGTCCGCCTCTAGGTCAAAAAGGTTACTAAAGGCTTTTAAATCAGGCGTGCGAATGAGGCCGTCAGAAAAAGTAAATGAACCAGTAACTTTCGAGAGAGCAGTATCTGGGCTATCAAGCTCTCCTTTTTGATCGGGAGGTAGCGCGTCATAGAGCGCTCCGGAGACAAACGGAAGGCCTTTCAATGCCTTCAGCACGGAGCCGGCGAGATTTACTCCTTTCACTTCCACGTTACTAAGAGAGAGATTTGCATTTCCAGAGAGCGCGTGGGGGAGGGGGCCGGCCAAGGGGCCTGAAACATTCCCCTTTACGCTATCAATAGTCGCCGAGAACTTCTGATCGGCAGGTTTTTGCCCCGTAGCGAGGAGCGCCTGTCCAACATTGAGGCCGCTCGCAGAAAAAGACGCGCTGAATGCTTGTTTGCCCTCCAAAGAAAGTTCCGCACTTGAAGTTAACGTTCCAGAAAAGAGCGAGGAGTTAAACTCGGAAACTTTCACCT
The DNA here is from genome assembly GCA_044356455.1 of Bdellovibrionota bacterium. Lineage (GTDB taxonomy): Bacteria > Bdellovibrionota_C > UBA2361 > UBA2361 > JBGSMV01 > JBGSMV01. The sequence continues at coordinate 18,159 of JBIKWF010000049.1, forward strand.
GGGGGGAGGAAAATGTTCCTGCGAAGGCAACGCTTAATGGTTGGCCATTTAAGGACAGGCCAATTTTTTTCGTACCGAACTGAACGAGTTTCCCCTGCGCACTTGAGGTTAGATCTCCGGTAAGGTCAGCAATCTGAAAATTATTCGCGGTGGCAGAGACTTGTTTGAGCGAAAGGGCTCCTTCAGATTGGTAGCCCTTTTGTGCTCCGCCCAAGGTTGCTTGAGCGGTGATTCCTAGAAGGCCTTTGGCCTGCAAATCGGGGGCTGCCGCGAGACTAAGGAGAGGCTTAAAAGCTTCGAGAGATAGCCCTGGCCCTTCCAGCGAAATATGTCCCTCCTGTGAGTCCAGATTTAGCTTCGCCTTAAAGATGAGAGTGTTGCCGAGTATGCTGATGGCAAGTTTTTCTGCCGAAAAGTCTTTGCCAGTTAGTCCTAAACTCGAGCCTTGGATGCTCAAGGGAATATTGCCATTGGCTCGCGCTGAAGCATTAAGTTGGGGCAGCGTGAAATTTTTGCCCGAGAGCTCGACGCTTGTGTCCAGGTTCACTTGGTCAAGCACGTACTTTTTGTTTCCTAGTCTATCGTCGAGGGTAATGGTGGCGTCTTTTAGCCGAAAACTCTTCAGCCCAAGATCAAGTGGAGGCGAAGCAGTTGATGAAGCGTCCCGGGCTGAAGTATTTTCCTCTGTGGGGGCAGGGGATGGGGAGGATTTCTCCCCAGAGCTCTTGCCGCGGGGGAGCCCTGAAACCCAGGTACCTGTGCTGTCCTTCACGAGAGCAATCGTAGGACTTAAGATGGTAAAGGAAGAAACTTCTAGCTTGCCCTTGAGCAAGGCCAGAAGCTCAACGTCGAGGGCGATGTCCCTTAGCGTAAAGGGCTCACTTTCGTCCTGTGAGCTTACGCGTAAGTCTTGAAGACTGAACCTCGCCGAAGGGAAAATCGAAGCTTCGATCGCACCTATGGTAACTTTCCCGCCAACGGCTTCCCCTGCAACTTTCTCAAGTTCCGGCTTAAATGACGCGATCAGTGAGTTCGCGTTTGATATGGCAAAAGCGAATAGTCCGCCTACGATCAGAACAGCTGCTATGACGATGATAAGAAAGGCTCGTTTCATGTAAGGCAATTCTCCTTGGGACGACGGAAAATTCCCCGCCTATGGTTCTGGTTGATAACTACGATTGCCGCAGAGACCACGATGGGGAGTCGCACAGAGGTGGCCTTAAGGCGAGGTTCTTTCGGGCTTTCCCAATCTGCGCTTGGGAAGAAGGCTAAAGGATCTGAGGCCCATGCGCCAGATAATGCTCGTGTGTAAGGATTTATTCCCTGATTCCTGGCGATATGCGAGGAGGCACTTTTAAATCCTCATAGCCAACTGCGTATCCAGGGGAGCGGCGGCCTTGAGTTGGCGCAGTCGCCACAAGGAGAGTGTAGGGGACTGGTTTCTGCGAGGCGCGCGCATACCCACGCACCTTTTCATGCTCCTTGACGGTAAGGGCACAGCCTTCAAGCACAGAAAGAAGCTCAGGAGTTTTGATTCTTCTACAGCTTGGTTCAAATCCGGTTGAATACTCAGAGGGGAAGGCTGCTGCAAGAACTCCTTGTGGTGCGAGCATGGCGGCAAAGTCGCGGAGCCGCTCCCGGTAATCTGGGCACAGCTGTAGCGCTCCGGAACAAATGACGAGATCAAACTCTCTCGGGGTAAGCCTACAAGAATCAAGAGGCCACGCGAGGTCGTACTGATGGAGCGCGTCGCCTTGCCTAAGGTGCTTTGCTGCATGCTGAAGCATTTCAAGCGAAGCATCTAACCCAGTTATCTCTGCACCCGCGCTCGATAACTCACGGGCGAGAATTCCTGGGCCACAGGCCACATCGAGAACTCGCAGCCCCGCGACTTGGGGAATATGTTTGAGAGCGAGATCTTTTAGTCTTCGTAGAGTGCCGGTCCACCCCGTGTCTACCGCGCGCAGCTCAAACTCCGCAGGGGGTGGGTCAAATAGCAGTCTGCGCTCAGTTGCCCATGGGAGGATAGGGTTTGCGAGGGGCACCACTTTGGCGGGGGAACTTGAACGCATAACGTCGCTTGCTTTAGTTACGAAGGTAAGACGGAGCTATCCCGCGAGTCCATCCCTTGAGGAATAATTCCGAGGACTTAAACTTCATCGCCTCTTTGATAAAAAGCCCAAGCTGTCGTAACGTGCCGAGAAGTATAAAGGAATCTCATGGCCAGTAGTCCAGTAGGGAAAAATCCCCAAGGAAGGTCCTCCTTGGAGAAGGGGCAGGCCTCTGCAACCTCAGAGCCAGCTCTTATGCCGGGAAGGGGCGTACCACTAACTGCGCAAGCACTCTCACCTGCACACTCGCTCGCAGTATATGCCAGGCTCTTAAAGTATCTTTCTCGGCATCGCGCGCCCTTTGTGCTCGCCATCATTGCTATGGTGATCTTCGGGGCTACGGATGGGGTAGTTCCTTTCTTGGTAAAATACGTGCTTGATGGTGTGTTTACCCATCAGGATAAGACCCTGCTATGGGTCTTGCCTTTAGCCCTCTTTGCGTTTGGCGTGGTGCGGGGCATCGTTGATTTTGGCCAGAGCTTCATGATGTCGAAGGTAGGTCTCGGCATCGTGCGCGACTTGCGCAATGAAGTACATGCGCACTTACTTAAGCTTTCTAATGATTTTTATGTGTTCCGCTCGAGTGCAGATCTCGTATCGCGGGTAACGAGTGACGTTCTTTTAGTTCGGACTCTTTTGACCGATGCGGCTGCGGCCGTGATTCGAGATTCGATTCGAGTGGTGGCGCTCCTTGCGGCTGCGATTTATCTCGACCCAACCCTCGCGCTGATTGCGGCGGTGGTGTTTCCGCTTGGTATCTATCCCGTATATCGCTTTGGCAGGCGCATGCGAAAGCTGAGCCGCGTGGGACAAGAGGCAACGGGGAAGCTTTCCGCAGTAATGCAGGAGAGTACTCTCGGCAATCGAGTGGTCAAAATTTTTGGACGCGAGGATTTTGAGCACCAGCGCTTCCAGCGCGAAAACGACCGCCTTACCGAAACATTCATTAAAGCCGAACGAGTAAAGGCGCTCACTGGCCCCGTGAATGAAGTGCTCGCCACGGCGGTTATTGGTGGTGTGATTCTCTACGGCGGCTACTCCGTCATGCAGGATTTGAGAACTCAGGGCGAGTTTCTGGCCTTTTTGATTTCTGTGTTCCTACTTTACGACCCTTTCAAAAAGCTAAGCCGCATCAGTAGTACGGTGCAGCAAGGAGTGGCGGGGGCTGAACGTTTGTTTGAAATTCTAGACACCAAGCCTTCAATTACGGATCCCGCGGAGCCAGTGTCTCTTGGATCCGGCACAGCTATCGAGTTCCAGGGAGTTGATTTCTCGTACGCAGCCAGGCCAACCACCGCGAATCTAGCCAGCGCAGATCTGGAGATCTCACAAGATGAAGACGAAGAGCCGCGTGCCTTAAGCAATATCAACCTTCGTATTGAAGAAGGCCAGAAAGTGGCGCTCGTCGGTTTCTCGGGCGCGGGAAAGAGCACGCTAGTTGATTTAATCATGCGCTTTATTGATCCGCAGCGTGGGGTGGTGCGTATGGGGGGAGTTGATGTTTCTTCCCTAAGGCTCAAAGACCTGCGCCGGCAAATCGCCATGGTGAATCAGCACACCTTCCTTTTTCACGACACGATATTTAATAACATCGCGTACGGCCTGCCTGACGCCACTCGCGAACAAGTTATCTCGGCCGCAAAGGCTGCCTATGCCTACGACTTCATTATGCAACTCCCTCTTGGATTCGAGAGTATTATTGGAGAGAGTGGATTTACCCTCTCGGGCGGCGAGCGTCAGAGACTTGCGATAGCGCGGGCAATTCTAAAAAATGCGCCTATTTTGGTGCTTGATGAAGCTACCGCTTCGCTCGACAACAGGGCCGAGCGCGAAGTCCAGTCAGCGCTTGAAGCGCTTGAAAGAGGGCGTACCACGATTGTAATCGCACATAGGCTTTCAACCGTGCGCAATGCCGATAACATAGTAGTTCTCAAGGATGGCCGAATAGTTGAAATGGGCACCCACGAAGAGCTTCTTGCGCGAGGCGGAGAGTTCGCAAAACTCTACGCACTTCAGTTTAGTGAAGAGGCGCCGCAAGAGGACACCGTAGTCAATTAAAAGTGGTGCAGAGGCAGCGGGGGTAGAGTGCTCGAGAAAATTCGCCAAGAAATCATTGCGTGCCTGGGAGTAACCTTTCTCAGGTTGCTCGTCCTGACGCTCAGATTTCGTGTGCATCCCATCTCCATTGATCCACATTCCGCCTTTCGAGCGCCTTTGGGACCTCACGTGCTCGTGTTTTGGCATAATCGTCAACTGGTAATGCCGTTTGTGTACTTCCGAGGAGGAGGCATTCCTCATAAAATTTCAGTTCTGATTAGCCAGCACCGGGATGGAAGGTTGATTGCCCGAGTTATGGCTCTGCTCGGAGTGAACTCAATTGCCGGCTCTTCGACACGCGGCGGGACCGCTGCGCTCAGAGGCATGGTGCGCGTAATGCGAGAGGGAAATCATGTCGCGATTACTCCTGATGGTCCTAAAGGGCCGCTTTACGAAGCCAAGCCGGGAGCTGTGCTGCTTTCTAGTTTGAGTGGCGGACCGCTGTATCCTATGGCCTATGGCCTGGAGAAAGCCTGGGTCTTTAAGAGCTGGGATCGCATGATTTTGCCTAAGCCCTTTTCAAAAATTGTCGTGGCAATTGCCGAACCGATTAAAGTGCCTGCGCGGCTTAGTGAAGAGCAGCTCGAGGAATACCGAGTCGTGCTTCAGAATAAACTTGCTGAGATAACAACCGCTGTTGATTCGTACGACTATGCTTGAGGCGCTGTACCGCACGGCCATGTTAGCGGGCCCTTTCGCGGCTTTGCCCATCTTTTTGGCTAGGGCCAGGGGCAGAAGGCAACTTGAAGAGCGCTTTGGGCGCTGGGTAGTAGCGCCTGACGTGGCGAGTGCGGCGCCGGCCTGGATTCATGGCGCCTCATTCGGAGAGGTTAACGGCATGCTCCCTATTATTCGTGCGCTCAAGGCGCATGAGCCAAAGATGCCGGTGATTGTCTCCGCGACCTCTGTCACTGGTCTTGATACTGGCTCGAAAGTTGCGGACGAAACGCATCTTTTGCCCTTCGACCACCCGCTATGGATTCGGCGAGTTCTTGCGCAATTTTCTCCTCGCGTTTTTGTCTTTGGCGAAACGGAAGTTTGGCCGCTTCTTCTCGATGAGCTTTCCGCACGAAGGGTCCCCTGTATCTTGGCAAATGGTAGGATTTCGGACCGAGCCTTTCCGCGCTACCTGCGTTGGAAGAAATTTCTTGAGCCCAGACTGAAACGCCTCACCCGAATCTGCGTATCAAGTGAGGTAGCCTTCGAGAGGTTTCTCGCGCTTGGCGCGAACCGTGAACAACTCGTTATTACAGGGAACGCCAAATATGATCTTGCTCCAGCCTTGCGAGATACTGCTGAGATAGAAGCTTTTCGAAGACAGTTTTTTTTGGATCAAAGACCTGTAGTAGTCCTTGGGAGCCTTAGGCCAGGAGAGGAAGAAGAATGGTTTCCCGTCCTCAAGGAGGCCTTGTCGCAGGCGGGCTCAGCGCTAGGAGTAGTGGTAGCGCCTAGGCACAAGGAAAAGTTTTCTTCTTTTGCTGAGCAACTGAGTAAGCATGGTATCGCTTTTTGGCGACGCTCCGAGAGCAGCTCTCCACCCGCTGGGGCTCCCTCAGTGGTGCTCCTTGACTCGCTGGGTGAGCTGGCCTCGGTGTATGCCTTTGCCGACCTTGGATTTGTGGGCGGCACCTTGCGCAATTATGGGGGGCACAATCCGCTCGAGCCAGCGGCTCACGGAGCAGCGGTAGCACTTGGGCCTTATCATCAAAATGCCGGTGAGGTAGTCGAGCGGCTTCAGACGAGGCAGGCCCTGTTTGAGCTTTCTGACAAGCAGTCTCTTCGTGAGGTGCTTTCTCTTGTGGTTTCAAGGAGTGAGTTGGTGCAAGAGAGAAGAAGACTTGGCCACGAGGTTTGGCGCTCCTTTCAGGGAGCAACTGAGAGAACGGTAGCAGAGATACTGAGCGCAGCGCCTTTGGCGTTTCCCTCGGTACATGAGCGCCCGGGGAGGGCAGGTACGTGATATCGAGCGCCGCCGCCTATCTTTACAGTCTGGTAATGAAACTCAGGAATGAGTTTTTTGACCGTGGACTCTTTGCCGCATACGCGGCTCCTTTCCCCGTCATTAGCGTGGGAAATCTAACCGCTGGCGGCAATTCAAAAACTCCTCTCACTATGTATCTCGTGCAAGAGCTGCGAAGCCTTGGCTATTCGCCTTTTGTGATTTCACGAGGCTACGGCGGGAGTGAGCGAGGGCCAAAGCTTGTTGAGAGCACCGATGACGCACTGGTGGTAGGAGACGAGCCGCTTCTTATAAAAAGAAAATGCCAGGTGCCCGTGGTTGTTTCCCGATCGCGTGTAGCCGGAGCGCGTTTTGCGGCGGCCCAGGCTCTTGGAGATGTTGCAGTTCTTGATGACGCCTTTCAGCACCGCTGGCTTAAGCGCACGCTTGATATCGTTTCAATTCATGTAGGAACTGACCAGGCTCTGCAGGCTTTTCTTGACGGCGAGTGCCTTCCGAAGGGACGGTTTCGAGAGTCCCGCGACGCGGGGCTACGGCGTGCCGGGGCTCTTGTGCTTTCTGAGGGTCGCTCCAAGGTAGGCGGTGCTCCTTCGATTCTGCGCGAACAACTTCTTAGTATTCTGCCGAAAGGAGTTCCGGTTTTCTCGGCGTCTTTGAGCACTCAGGGAATATACTCTCTTCGGGGGGAGGGCCCTCTCTCCTTTGCAAGAGTGGGAGCATTTTGCGCAATCGCGCATCCTCGCAATTTCTTCGATACCCTACGGGCCTCAGGTGTAGAGGTGACGAGAGAGTTTTCGTTCGCAGACCATTATCCTGTCGGCGAGAAAGAGCTCGCACGTATGCGACAAGAGGTGGGAGATCTTCCCCTTGTCTGCACCGAGAAAGATGCGGTGAGGATTTCTGAGCAGGAGAAGAATGTTTTTGTCCTACGAACTGGGATGTCGGTAGAGCCAGCCAGTGAATTTCGTGCGCTTCTTTTGAAGGCCTGTGAGCGCACAGATGTCTGAAGAGCAGCCTTCGGGGGCAAAAGGGACCTTCCTTCTTGCGCATGGTCTCAATATTTCGCCGCGATCGATGGAGTGGATTGGATCGGAAGTGCGCGCGCGAGGATTTGCTACTGTCTCTACTTGTCTCGCAGGTCATAGCGGCGTCTTTCGTGAGCGGAGCTTGGCGAGCTGCGCGCGTTGGCAGCAAGATTTTTGCACAGCGTATGGCGAAGCAAAGAGTAGGGGAGGGCCCCTTACAGTACTCGGCTATTCGCTGGGAGGCCTTCTTTCGGCGCTCGCAATTGCAAAGGGAATTGTCGCGGCGCCAGATAAACTTGTCTTGCTTGCGCCGGCAATTGGGCTTCGCAGGTGGGTGAGATTTTTTGAACCCCTGACAAAGATTCTTCCCGGCTCACTGCCTTTGCCGAGCGCCGTTCCACCTTCCTATCGCGCCGCGTCTTTTGCGGCCGTGTCTTGGTACCGAGTGCTCTTTGAGCTTTATCATGAACTTTGGGGGCTTGGTGCCTTAGGAGCGATGAGAGATCTCTCCATTAGAATTTACCTTAGCGATCGTGATGAGTTCATCTCTGTCTTTGAGCTTGAGCGCTGGATAAATGAAGCGAATCTTGGGGATGCCGAACTCTCAATTGTTAAATCTCAGGCAACAATCTCGGTAACGCCTCAGCATCTCCTGCTTGAACCCAGCCATTTTGGAGCGCAAGGGTGGGCGAAGTGGATTAATGAGATTTGTAGCGGCGCAGAATCTACATAGCTAGGGCGCCCCGTCATCGGGGCGCCGAAAGATCTTGCACTCGTCTGGTCTGTGCTAATGTCGCTGAGGAGTTCCGGGTAGGAAGATCGTGCGGCTCCCTGGGGACAGGGAGCCCTACCTGAAAGGAAATGGCTTCGGCGAATAGCGAGATCCTTCGTGCCTACGCGCCCATCGCGGTGACCTGTAGGTAGGGCGCCCCGTCCTCGGGGTGCCGAAAGACCTTGCGGCTCTCTGAGGGCAGGGAGCCTGCCTGGGTCATGTATGGCAAATATAAGATGCGCTAATTTCAGTGAGTTAGCCGCTAGATAGGAAAAATTCTGAGTCATTTTGATGAGAGTTCGCGATAACAACCGAGCCTAGGGCGAGGCGGAGGACTTATGAGTAATGTAGTTAAATTCGAACTCCCAAAAGTTGATGCATCCCATGAGCTCAGCTCTACGGGAAACCTCGCGGCCGCAGCTCCTGAGGCGAAATCTCCTGTGGAGGGTGAGGCATCGTCGACTCAAGAGTCGCCTAAGCTTGTTGTGCTCGCGGCTGAAGAGGGAGAGAAGCTTAGCGCTGGAGCAGAAGTCCCAGCCCTTGTCCCAGCTAAAGTGGAAGAGCCCGCCGGGGCTCAGCAGAAACAGCCGAGTACGTTAGAAGTTGCTTCAGCGAGTTCCCCAGGCGCCCAAGCTGCGGCGACTGCCGAGCCTGAGAGCCCCTTCGGAGACGTGCTCAAGTTTTTGTTCCTCACCGTTGCAAGCTCCGTGGCCCTGGTTTGGTTCATGTTCAAGTCGCTTTGCCTGTATGCGGTAAAGCATCCCCTGCATGTGCTGCTCAACATCTCCATGCTCGTTCTTTTGGCGCTTGTGGTGGTGACTGGCTCAGAAATTCACTCTCAGATGATTCTTGGGAAGATTTCGGATCAGACCATTGACCGCGTGATTAAGGGGTCGCGCTTTACGCGTGAATACGATGCTGAAGAGGTGAACCGTGGCTCAAGCCGCGAGTTCCTCAAAGTAGGTGCCCCCGTGTGGGCTCAAAGGGAAGCGGTCAGAGCAATTCTATTTCACTCCAGAAAAGCCGGACTCTCTATTGAGGACCAAGCCGTATTACTTGCGACCGCAGACATAGAGTCTGGGTTCAATCCCATGGCGCGTGCCTCAACCACTACTGCCTGCGGATTGTTTCAGTTTGTGAAACGTACGGGTGAGATATTTGGACTTTCACAGTCGGAATGTATGGACCCTTGGAAGAATGCGCAGGCAGGGGTTGCGCATTTTATGTACAACTACGAACGCAGAGTGGCTTCTGCCGTGCAAGATTCGGTAGGCGCAGAAAGATTATTTCGCGTGTTTGAGCTTAGCTATTACCTCCATCACGATGGGCCCGAGTCCAGTAACCCAGGGAATGAAGTAAAGGCGACGATACTTGGCGGTTCTCAATTTCTTTTTCGAGCGTATAAGGCTCTTAAAGAGGAGAGCGAATCGCAGCAGCGCGCTCCAACCTTTACCGAAAAGTTTGAAGAGAATTTTTGGAAGACACTTGACGTCATCAAAGTATTCTTCAGCGATTTCTCATTCTCCGATCTGCTACGCATGGGGAGCGATAGGCTTCATGCCGCTATTTCTCCCGCGTTTTCAGACGATTCTCCTGTGGTGCCGAGTGCGGAAGCCGAGACGGTGCAGGAGAACGAATAAGTCAGATTGCGTCAGCAAAACACTTAAAAACCTTCATTCTTAGGGCACCTCTGTGTACCTCTGAGTCCTCTGTGTTGAAATTGCCATGAAGAAATTCACCACAAGGACACGGAGGTACACAGAGGTGAGTTTTTATGAGATTCCTTAGGTATCCCATGAGCCGTCGTCATAAGGAATCGGCATTGCAGAGTTCCTTGAGAACCTCGATTGCGGTTTGCGCTGTTAGTTTGAACGGGTCGAAGGGCTGCCCTTGTAGAGAGCGAGGAGACTTCCCCGCATTCGATTCGGGAAGACGTACCAACTTCATGCGCCAGGCAGGAAACTCACGGGCAGGCTTTTCTTGGAACTCCATGAGCTCGATATTCATATGGCGCTCATCTTTGAGGAGCTTGTGGTAGAGCGTTGACAGGCGGGTACGCTCTCCCTCGATCACCTGGAGGAACATTCCGCGCCCGAAGACGAGTGCTCCCGTGATATTATTCTCCGTATTGAAAATCTCGGCAGCGTCAAGGACCGCTTGAAGCTCCTTGAGAGCAAGGCCCTCTTTCGCGCGGCTCGCATAGATAAGATGGTGAACCATAAGATCCTATGAGGATGTAGCGGGACAGCCAAACTACGCAGTGTTCAAGTTATATCGCATAATCCTCCCGTGGGCACCCTCTCTTTGTCGCTCAAGCTCATAGACCTCCCCCGGAACTTGAGGAAGTTGACTGAAGCAATGTTTCACTGCGGTAGCCTCTTCTTCAGTAAAGCCGAGAAGGGGCTTGAGGGGGGGGCGGGGAGCAGGACCATGAGGGAGTCCTGCAATTACCGCTCCCACTGCTCGTTGTTGTAGGACATATCCTGACGCCACATCAGCGATACTGCAGTCGTGCGCCAATGCAATGTTATAGAGGACTGAAAGGAGCACTTGAAACTTCGCCCAGCCCCCAGCCTCTTCAATAATCAGTTTGTATTTTATTAGGGAACGATTTGCATAGGGTTCCTGCGGCTCTGGGGCGCCTAGGTAGGTTTCGGTGAGAAAGCCTCCGGCGAGTGCGCCGTAGCAGAAAAGTGTAACCCCATGTTCTTCAGCATAAGCCGCAAGGCTTAGCCCAGGCCTTCTATCGAGCACTGAGTACTGCACCTGATTGCTCACGACAGGGACTCCCGCTTCGATAAGCGAGCGTAAATGCAGGGCATCAAAATTGGTCACTCCGATGTTGAGCACCTTGCCTTCCTTCTGCAACTCCAGAAGATGCAACGCAGCTTCGATGTATCCCGGAATGGCGAAGTCCCACCAATGGAGCTGAACGAGATCGAGC
>JBIKWF010000156.1:0-7900 GCA_044356455.1 Bdellovibrionota bacterium
CTGTGCCGCGTACGCTGCGGTGCCTTCCATGGTCGGAGGCATGAGCCAGCAGCTTACGGGAGTTTTGAGCTTCGATAGACCAGCGGCACTGCGCCCGGATCTCCAGATTTCTTCTCTAATATTCGGAGGTCTACCCAAAAAGAGATTGCATATTTGCGAGAATCCCTGGGATTTGCTCAGATTCCTTTTTTACCTCGGTACTTTCCCCCGCAAGGGAAGGAGATCGTCAGAGCCCTGACCGCTCTCTTTAGAGAAACTCTCCATCACTGACGACATCGCTTGACTCCCCAGGCAGCATAACCCGTGTTCACGCAATCACTCGACACACCGAAAAACAACGCCAAAAATCCTAAATCGCTCGCTTGTCGGTCACCAGGCAGAGCCGAAACCAGGGCACATCCCTCACTTCAGCCCCCACGGCGAACGACCGTCGCTACGCTACCAGCCCACTTCAAACAGACTGAACCTCATTCAGCTCTTACCCTCCTATTCCTCCGGAGATACTCAGGACGATTGATTTACTCACTAACTTACTTCAGCCTGGATTATGTTTCAGGGGACGTCAGCTTGGCTTAAGAAAGACTGTGAGCTTTTTCCAAGACTCCTCCTATGACTGGCGCGCTCGAATCTCCTGGTGCTCAGTATTAGGGGGCGCATCTGTCATCTCGCTTTTTCTAGTCGATATCGAGCTATTGATGGGGGTGCCCCGTTTCATCCCCGCGTACTTATCATAAGTCAGTAATCTCGCATCTCGCAGCACACCGCTTCGGTCTCTCCTCATAAATAATTTGGGCAAAGAAAGAGGGCTTGCCCTCTGATGGAGAAGTCATCCAGCGGATGCCAGGCAGTTTGAGGATCTTAAATTATGCCTGAAATTGCACTAGCGATTAGGCGGGAACGATCATTATGCCTGAAGTTAATGTCAGTATCTGTAGCACCAGGACTATTGCTAACGGGTCACCCAGAAATTCTTTTTCATAAGGAGCAGTTTCTTGATTGTGGGCTTCTCGCTCGCATCTGCCACAGCAAGAGCAGTAATCGAACGACCAATTAGGTGTCACGCACACAAAGACTAAGAAGGTGATTATATGAGTGCAATCGCAGCGGCCCGGGCCAACACACAGGAGGTAACATTTGAAGCTTGCTTAGCAAAAGCTACCGGGTTTGAGCTCACAGAGCTTTGCCAGTCAATAATTCGCGATCGGTTTGTTCGGCGAAGGGAATTCAAAGACCATTTCGGAATCGACCAGGCCTTGATTTCAAGACTGGGAGATAAAAACTTATCCTTACCCGATCGTGCTCAGATTTGGGAAACCTTATCGTCAGTTGCTAATTCGCAATCAATTGACCAAGCGTTAATTAACCGCGGAGTGCTTGATCTTGGAAACACCTATCGCCACTCCATAACTTCAGGGCCTCTCGGCAAAGACTGCGCCTTTAACTTTGGTAAGAATGTCGACCCGATTGGGCTCAATTCCAAAAATAAAAATGGTGCCCTCCTTTGAAAAGTCCTCTTCGGCAACTGATGCCAGGGGCGCTCCAAAGGCTTGGAGTGATTTAACGAGCCTCTTCGCATTTTCTTTGGTTGGCTCAACCCACAGATCAAGATCCTTGGTGTATCGAGGCTCCGCATAGGCAATCACAGCCTGTCCACCTACGATCAGGTATCTAACTCTATACTTTTTTAAGGATTGAAGTAGTTCGATTAAGTCTGAGTTCATCGAGTGGTTTACCTCTCAGCTTCCAAGCATAGACTGTCATTTCCCAGGCTGCCTTCAATCTCTCCGCTGGGGTCATTTTATAGAAGCTCTCCTTATACACTAGATCCTCATCGCAGCGTTCAATGGGGCCGCTGTAGATGACCTTAAAATGATTTGACCGACGCCTCTTTTGTCCCACTTGATTACATTACAGGAACAACTGGGGCAGTGCACTAACTACTGGATTGAATGGATCAAGACGATTCAGGAGTTCCAACTCTTAAAACTGGCAATCTGTAACTAAATGCCAAACCCGTCTCAGCTTGAGGCTGAGACGCGGTCCGGCGGGACCCGCACTTCGCGGGTACGCTTCGACGGGGTCTGTTCTGTGGCAAAAGTGCCGTCAGTGGGGATTCGTACCTGAAATGCCCAAGGCCGGACTTGAACCGGCACGGGGTTGCCCCCTCAGGATTTTAAGTTCGTTGGGTACATTACCGGTCGACACCCTTCAACGTCCTTCAACTAAACATTATCGCCACTTAGCACGAAGAACTTGTTGAAGGGTGTTGTAGGGTATTGAAGGATGTTGAAGCTATTTACGTAAAATTTACGGGAATCTGTACCTCTCACTCGCCCCTCTTTCCGGCTCTCACCAGGCAACTTTCCGTTGCACTTGCCGATTATGATACGTGTCGCTGGGAAGGACGAACGCGCTCATGCCTTGCCCCGCCTTCGGCGAAGGCGGCAGTTCGATGCCACCGCCGCCGATCCCAAAAGCTCCCAAAAAGGAGCTGTTCGATGAAATTCCTCGTGACGACTTCATCTAAACGATGTTGACGGAAGACCTGCGTCCGCGGTTAGCAGTGCATGCCATAAACGACAACTTACCAGACTCTGATCGATGCTTAGAGGCCATCTTGTGCTGAGAATTGCGGCATTACTCTGCTTCGCTACACAATCAGGCAATGACTCCGGCACGAAAACTACCCATACTTCAAGCTCGATAAACAAAATTCTTTCAAACTCAGTCTAACTCGCTGAGGCCATTCGGCATGATTGATTCGCCTATTCTGTATTCTTCTGTAGTATTATCTAGTTGATAGGGTTTCCGGCAATTGTTCTGCGGGACAGACTCCTAGGCGCAGTCTTTAAAGATGATTACAAAAAGTTTCCGGGTCGATATTGCTGCCGCAGATCAGAGCTCCCGCTTGCCAAATGGCGCACCTCCACTTCGCGGCTATGCGTGAGTAGTAAAATCAGCTACCTCCTGGGACCATATCGACTCTGGCGAGGCAGTACGGCTTGGGGTGTGCCATTTTGAGACCTGTGTTTTTTGTTAACTAAGTGGTATTCTATCAATCGCCGAGCGGAATCAAGTCGCTTATTGGGTTCCAAAGGCATGTTCATCTTTTTATAGTTTAGAGGACACAGAATGAAAAACCAATTTTTTGGGCATCTCGCAATTTTAGCTAGCCTCATTGCGCTCGCTTCGCCGATGGCAACACTTGCTGAAGATTCACCCAGGGGCGCCGGCCGAACAATTTGGAATAAGGTTTCAGGGGCTGTCGGAGGGACAATTGAAGGCGTAGGTGAAGTAGCCAGCAATGTTGGCGACGCCATAAGCGGCTCCAAGAGTGTTGCGGAAGCTCGAGCAGAAGTTGATGCTCAAGCCGCGAAGGGATTGGAAAAATTGCTTAAAACGAGCTCCTCTGCTCGTGCTCTCAATGATAAGGCATTCGGGTATGCAGTGTTTGATACGCGCAAATTTTCATTCCTGATTACTTCAGGAGGTGGTGCTGGCGTTGTGGTGGATAAGGCAAGCGGCGCAAAGACTTATATGAACATGTTCACTGGAGGTGCTGGTCTTGGAGTTGGGATGCAGTTTTTTCAGGTAGTTTTTTTCTTTGAAGATAAAGCATCGCTCGATCGCTTTGTGAGTCAAGGTTGGGAGGCAAACGCAGCGGCAACCGCAGTCTTTGGCGAAGATTCGCTTGAAAAGAATGCCCGTTTCGTCGAAGGCATGGCGGTCTATCAAATGAATGATGCTGGCATAATGGCCGATATGAACATTACCGGTACCAAATACTGGCAGTCGACTAAGCTGAATGGCTGAGCATTTTTGAGCGGCTTGAAGATTGCCCCACCTTCGCTCATGAGAAGGTGGGGCCCTACAATGGTGGGACGGACCGAATCGCAACCACGATTACCAACTTGATCGGCACTTTTATATTCCCGCTGGGCTTCCACCAGCACTCATAAAGTATCAACGGTAGCTACTTCGTTCATGGATTGTCTAATTTTGAGATCGATCTCGGTTGCGTACTCGATTGTAGAAATCCAGCACTCTATCTCCCAAACGAATTCGATACCACTGCTCACTGCTGAATTGCTCATTGCCGAATTCTGTGCTTCTAACCTCAATCAATTCAGCTCGCTGGTCAAATCGTAGAGGCATTCGTGCGCTGCCGGCCGCCTTAAGTTCGGTTTTCAGCTCCGCGAGTGTTTCTTCAGGTCTCTGTCAACGACGGGCCGCGGCCATTCCCTAAAGGTGGGCTGAGTTTCCGTTCTCCAAGGGCTGGTCAAGTTTAAGAAATGCTGCAAATTCCAATTACAGCTAGCATCCCAACTACATCTACCTTTCCTGTTTCTAGAACTATTTCTGCTGCGATCTACCGTAGAGACTTCGAAGAGCGTTATCTACTGCGACAGCGCCAGGACCACTAAGCGCAAGTGAAGCAAATCCAGCTAATAGAACCAGATCTTTATAAATGGTGCGCTTCTCCGGAATAAGAACGAGGGGATTCTCGAGCACTCCCACCGCACCGGCTGCCACTACCAGCGGCAAGAAAATAGCAATCGCGAGCAACGCTGCCACCTTCGTGAAGAGCCCTAAGATCAATAGCCCACCGGCAGCAAATAAGAGCAGAGGACCGATAATTGAGTAGAGAGTCAGGCCAACCCCATTGAACCCGGCGTACACTTCAATTGCAGTTCGAAACTGCGCCTCTTCAACATATCCCCAGAGGCCAAGCCGAATGCAAAAGACACCCAGTGCAACCCGAAGCAAGCAAGGAGCAAGGCGTTCGCTACTGTATTGCATACCTCTTAACATAAGCTGTCCGTGCCTCTCTCTACCGATCCGCCTTAAGCACATTACCTAAAAGCGCACAGCATGCAGATTCTGTGACTGTCGAGCATTGCACCGCCTCATGCTCTTCCCTGTTCTTGTCTCCCTGCTCAGTCGGAGCCAGAAATACAAATACTTTGGCAGGTTCGAACTCACCGGTCTGGTTGTCACCCACGTCGAGATTTGCTCAGAGCTTCAAGACGCCCTGGAATCACCGCCGCCCGCTCCCCCCTCTCCTTCGACCCCCGCCGCTAGAGCGTGAAAGGCTTGCCGCTCCACGACTCTGTTCACGATTAACGGTTCTCCCGCTTAATCCCATACCCGAGAGTCCGGATCCTCGATCCGCACTCCTATTACGCGCGCTTTCCGCAATTCGTTGACTACTAGGTGCCTGCTCAATGCGCTGCTGATTAGCCGGGTTGCTCCTCGCACTTTGAGCGCGTTGCTGGACCTGTGGATTACTTCGCGCAGAATTTAGTCTCTCACTAGCTTGGGCTCGATCGATATTGCCGGCACCCGCTTGCGTAAAACCACTTGCCGCCGCACGCGACCTCGCCTCAGTTGCACGGGCAGAGCTCGATATCTTTGCACGTTGTTCGGGGCTCATGTTGGCCGGTCGGTTCTTTTGCTCATTCCGCCAGTCTTGCTGCTTTCGTGCAAGCTCTTGACGATGCTCACGTTGATCGTCCGCGTAATCTTGGCGCCAATCCTGCCTATCCCTAGCAAAATCATAGGCGTCATCCCAGCGATCATGACGATAGTCAACCCAACGATTTACTGCGGACCCGCCGCGCCAAAATCCAGGTCCATAGAACCCACCGCCATAATAGTAATTGTCATTATCGTTGCCCATGGCGTAACCAACCGCGATTCCTAATCCGAAGGTGGCAAGTGGAGTCCAGAGACTAGTAGCCGGAACCGGCCTTTCGTAAACCACGGTTGTCGTTGTAGGCACATACACAACCTGCGGCTGGGCGGGCTCAATAATGATTATCGTATTGCCGCTACTGCCCTGCTCCTCGATCACATTCTGCTGTTCAGAATCTTTCAGATTTCCAACCGCCTTTGCACGTGAGCGTAGCAACTGAATTGCTCTAATTAGATCCTGACTCTGATTAATGAACGCATCGCCCAATGAGATTGTCCAATCAAGATCTCCCGCCAACATCGTCAGAACACTTGGATAATCTGCAATTGCCTTTACCGAGTCATCCCAGGGTTGATTCTTGATCAACTCGGGGGCTTTCCCCTGCTCATTATACAAAGCTGCATCAAGGATCTGCTCAGGAAAGGTTGAGGCGGCTAAGGTATGCTGCAAGAGCAGATCAGGGTAAAGCCCTATTGGCTTTGCTATCTTCTCAAGTTGCTTTGCCGTCAAAGCGCTCGACGCCGTCTGGCCAACGGACTCTGCCGCATACGATGTTACTGGGTATATGACCAACCAGCCACAAATTAGCCAGCTAAGAGTGAACATCCACGAAAAAAGAATCCACTTGGATCCGGGAAGATTAGATTGTTTCACAGTTAGCCTCATCATTTCTATTCAACGCGTGTCCAGGTGCCATCGATGATAATAGGAGAAATCTCTTCAGGATCAAAATCCTCGCCAAGATCCTTCTCAAAGATCCATCCGCGCTCATTCGAAGCAAAAGTCATTACTCCACTGTTTCCCCAAACTGCAGGGGTAGCGATGAGCCAATAGTTACCTGGCTTAGAGCGCGGATCTAAAATTGCAGCCTGAGCGGGTGGGGAAAGAACGAGTCTGAAATAATAACCGCGGTATGGCCTCGGCCTCCCATCAGGATTTATGGTGTAATCTTCACGGGTGGCCTGGGCAACCGCAACACCAAGCGGACTCGATGTTTCTTCGTCACTTGCTGGCCAGTATAGACCATCTCTCATTCCAGGAGTGCTGGTGATCCGACCGGCGTACCGCCGCGCACCATCGCCGTCCCAATCAGTCGAGGCGTAGAACTTCTGCGCAAGGTAGATAGCCCGCGCGGACTCCATGGCCGCAAGTTCGTTACGCCCAACCACTCGCGCAAGAATCTCGTCCTGGCCGGCTGCAGCATCGAACTTCCACCCCGAATCGGTTTGTCGAAGCGGTATCGGAAATGGCCAACCCTTTTTACCAAGCACCAGAAATGCGGTTGCGTCATCCCGCTTTTCAAGCCTATGGCCCTCTTCAAACAACCTTACGAAGGCTTGACCACGATCTTTGTCTAATCCGGGGTCTCCGGTGTGAAGGAGATAATCCCCCTCGGGTCCAAAAAGAGCGTCTGCTTTATCAACGCTGCGAGATACCACCACATCTTCAAGCGCGTTGACGGCCTCGACTGGATTGTTAAAAACTTGCGCAGTTTTGGTGACGCTGCATCCAGAAAGGACCCCGCAAAGAAGTACTAGAAACCAAAAAGTTGAACTCTGATATTTCATCGTGCGCCCTTATCCTTGCTTCCTGTGCAGACCGAATATCAGTTCAAAAAGAGAGAAGAATCAATAGGTTTTGGTCTTTTATCAACTTCTTGGGCCAGGGGGGCGACCTTCGCTTCGCTGGGCTCAGTCCTTCAACCAAATCTGCGAAATTCATCCTGCGGAGTCCGCCTCTCGCCAGATATTCCACCCCTCGAATACCTTTCCACGGCTCGGCGAGGGCCACAACGGGTGCCCTCGCTGCAACAGCGAAATGCGAATTGTCCTCCCGCGCCAAGGCTGCGGCGGGCCAAGTTGCTGAGGATACCAAGCGCTTCTCAAGCTGTAATCGTTGAAGAGATTCCGCGCGATGACATCATCTAAGGAACCTCTCAGAAACTCACCACAGAGGCCACGATGATACTAACCTGAAGGACCTCTACCGCCGGGTCTACCCGGCGAGACATAGAGGTGTTCGAAGAACGGAGGTTTTTCAGGTTCCCTAGCCGCCATATCTCACGGGATCCTTCGGGTCCGGTAGAGTCGAATTCAGGGCGCAGCGTCCGCGCCGTGCGGCGCGCGCCGATTCCCTGCATCCGCTCATCGAACCGGACGTGCGGCTTTCCCGCATCCGGCTCTCCGATGGAGTTCTTACGACGCC
>JBIKWF010000104.1:0-15922 GCA_044356455.1 Bdellovibrionota bacterium
CCGCAGTCCGAATCGGGATCTTGCGGGGTTTTTGTGCCTCAGATCGTGGAATTTCGAGCGTCAACACACCATCCTTAAGAGTGGCGGTGATATGCTCTGCATCCAGCGTCTCAGACAACTGGAAGCTTCGACGAAAGCGCCCTTCCGACCATTCAAGGCAAAGTGGAGATTTCTTTTCGAAATTTACTCCACTCCTCTCTCCCGTAACCGTGAGCGTCCCTCTTTCGAAGTGCACATCCAAACCCTTAGGATCCACGCCCGGCATATCCATGACGACTGTTAAACCCTCAGCCCCTTCCCAAATGTCCGCCCTTGGCATGTAGGTGCGACTTGAGCTTGCTCGCCCAAATCCCGCAGCCTGCTGCTCGGCGCCACTGGCTCGTGAAGGAGCTCTCGAGCCGCAACAATCATTTCCCTTTCCGTTTGCTGATACTGAATCCATAAAGCCCCCCTTTAGCGAATCGTTATTTTCTTTGGCTTATCTGCTTCTGAACGAGGAAGCGTCACTGTCAGAAGCCCATTTCGATACTCTGCGGTCACTGCTTCGCTTTGAATCGCAAATGGCAGCTCAATCGACCTTGAAAACGCGCCGCTGCCTCGCTCGCGGCGTAGGCACTTAAGCCCCTTCTCGTTTTCCTTTCCTGCACTCACTATTGGTTGCAAGCTGCCTTCCTTGCGCTCGCCTTTGATTTCAAGAGTATTTGAAACCACGGAGAGCTCTACTTGATCAGGAGAGACCCCGGGAAGTTCGGCCACTACTACCGCGCCCTCCCCGTTACTCCAAACGTTTAGCGCTGGATATCCGCTATCTGAGGTCTCACCGCTCACACCGTCGAAAAGCCTGTTCATTTCTTGTTGCAGACTTCTGACGGAGGACGCTCCAAAAGGCGAGAAAAAACTGACAAACGGCTCACTCCCAAACGGGTTACTGTCAAATGCTGGTATGCGTGCCCAAGCCATAACATTTCTCCTTCTACGAAAAATTTGGGGCCTTACATTACCCCCGGGGAATCTCTCTTCCCTGCAAAAGAAGTAAGCATCGATTGCGGTTTTTCAAGAGGGGGCTAGTCTGGAGAAAGACAAGGCGCCACGTAGCCCGGGCGCAAAAGGGAGGCCTGCCTCACACCACATCTTCAATAAGAAAGGTGGTTTTTCAGAGGCTTCCTAGGTCACCGCCGCAGTATTTTCATTGGGTCATAAGTTTTAGTATCCTCTCGCCATGAAAAAAGCGCTCTCCACGCTCACCTCCCAGCTCCTGCTCTCACTCCTTTGCCTCAACATTTGCCTGATCACCTCAGGTCCAAACACCGCCGAGGCACAGCGACGCGTCTCGAGCGAACTTTCTGGTTTGCCCAAAACGCTGCCGCGCGACGCGCGCCTGATTGTGCGCACCTTAAGTCTCTCGAATGGGCGCGTAACGAAATCTACGGTGCTGAAACGCGCTGCTTCTTTCTCTGCTTCACCTAGCACCGATCCAAGCGTTCTCGCCGTGAGCTACTTGTCTCGGTCGAGCAAGAAGCTTTTGAATGGAGTGAGTAAAAAATTTGTGGCAGGTCTCTCTCGCAGGAAACTCGCCTCGGCGCTCTCCATAAAACTCCGTAAACCCACCAACACGGCTCGGCAGAACAAGACAAGAAGCGAAACTTTGGCGGCTTCAGACTTCACGACTGTGGGAATAGGGTTTCCAATCGACGGAATCACCATTTCCGGCCCAGACGATTTTCCGTTGACAGGCCGCTCACAAATCCAGCTCCTCGTCACGAGCTTGGTGAATGACGTCGCATGCTACGGGAAGTCCGGCGGATTTGTTATCATCGAACTCGACCCCGAAATTCAGAAGGCTCGGCAATTTGAGTTTGATCTCTGCAGTAGCGGCAGAGCAGACCCTGCCACGTGCGCGAAAGATCTGTATCAGCCCCCGTCTCAGTTCATTCGTGGCACGCTCTCGATTGACAAAGGCGCAGCATCACTCACGCTAGTAGCAAGCGACGCATCCGGAAAGGAGCTCTCGCGTTTTACTTCGAATGGGTCGATTAATTCGATTACGGAGTGGGACGCGCTGAGCAAAGACATGGCACAAAAACTGGGCACCGCCCTTTGTAGCCAAGGTTCACTCCTCATCGATTCAGCTCGATGTGAAACACCAACCTGCAACTTTTCATGCGGTGCCGTTCCCGCGATTCGCACGCTGCCAAAAATCTCGGGCACGGCAAGAGGCCCAGTAGGATCTGGGATTGTGGTGAGCATGGACAAAAACTTTGCCACCATCAACTGCGGAAGCTGGAGCGTGGATTCCTGCGACAGCAATGTGTGTTGTAAACGCACAAGCGACTCTCAGCCCGAAAGCACAAACTTCGAAGCGGTCCTGGACCTTCTCCAAGGTCTCTGTGTCTGTCCGGTCGGCTTTCCAACCATCTACGAAACGGTTTCACAATTGACTGGTCAGAATCCTATCGAAGTTGAGCGAGATATTGAGTGCCCGACTTGAGGGGCCGGCCCTCCAATACTTGGGCATGCGAGCGCGGAACTCGACCAAGCACAAACTCTGCAAAGTGTAGCGCAAGGAAGCGGCGGTAGATTGAAAGAAAGAGTAGTCTCAGCCGGCTTTTCTAAACCTATCAATGCTCCAAGCTCCAGGACCGCTGTAGAGAAGAGAAAGAGAAGCCCCAAGCAGAATAATGTCCTTATTGAAGGGGTGGTGATCGCGAATACCTATGGCGATAAGGAACGACGTGAGCATCAGGGAGCAAAGGAACGCCGCAAGTGTGGTCCAGATTCCTAAAATAAGCATGATCCCTGATCCCACTTCGATATAGGGCAGCAGAATGGCGTAGAGCGTGGAAAACGGCTCAGGGATCACCTTGTAACTCTGCACCACACCGATGAACTCCTGAGGCGCGCGAATTTTCATTAGCCCCGCCATCGCGAAGTATGCCCCCAAGGGCAAACGAAGCAGCAACCCGGCATACGCCCCGTTGCCAATCGGTTCATGCATTTTATAGCCCATAGCCACCTACTATCGTTAGGGAACCTCTGAAGAACCTTGGAATGGGGATTCTTCTGTCCCGTTTCCCTCCGCGTACTCCGCGTCCTCCGCGTTACTTAATAATTTTCAAGTAACGCGGAGGACGCTGAGTACGCGGAGGGGGAGCATTTCAGAGATATACTTAGTTTAGAACCCCAAGTATTCTCTTCACAATTGTATATTTATCCTTGCAGAATAAGGCTCTGGCACCTTTTTCAATCCAACGAGCGCCCCACTATGTCCGAAACTCCAAGGCTCCCCTCCCCCTCTCATGACGCGCAGCCCGACTTTTGCCATTGGGGCAAAGGCTCCGAATACCGCGAAGAGCGGTCCTTTCTAGAGGGTCCCGGCGCCCGTCTTTCTGAGCTTAAAAGAGCGCTCCGCATTTTCTTCGAGTTCATCAGAGGCTTTCGTGCGCTGCACTTTGTGGGCCCCTGCGTCACTGTTTTTGGCTCCGCCAGATTCCCCGAAACGAGTCCCCACTATGCGCTTGGAAGAGAAATGGGTCAGCGCCTCGGCAATGCCGGATTTACCGTTATGACAGGCGGGGGACCGGGCATTATGGAAGCTGCCAATAGGGGCGCCAAGGACGTGGGAGCCCCCTCCGTTGGCTGCAATATTGTGTTACCCGCGGAGCAGCACCCTAACCCTTTTCTCGATACCTGGGTGGAATTCCGCTATTTTTTTGTAAGAAAAGTAATGCTCGTTAAATATTCCTACGCATTTGTTGCCTTGCCCGGAGGCTTTGGAACGCTCGATGAGCTTTTTGAAACCGTGACGCTCATTCAAACAAAAAAAATTAAAAATTTCCCGCTCGTGCTCCTGGGAAAAGAATATTGGAGCCCACTTCTTACCTTCATACGAGGCACGCTTATCCCTGCCGGCACCATTGATGCCGGAGATGCAAATCTATTCTTCCTCACAGATTCGCCTGCCGAGGCAATGGAATATATTCATCAGCACGCGCAGAGTCCTTTGAGCAAAGAGCCTTCAAGCATGGGGACTGGAGCGACAAGGCCCGCCCAGGCAATGAAGAAGCGCCGCTGGCTCTTCGAACGCTAGGGAATCACTAAAAAATCCGCTCTGTGAACTCTGTGCCCTCTGTGGTTGATTTAAATTGCTCAAAAAACCACAGAGGACACAGAGTTCACAGAGAGAAAAATAAAACAAGGATGTTTATCAGAGGATCCCCAGTACAGACTTCTGCAGCTCCGCTTCTTGCTCTTATCGCAAAACGCTTCCTCCTAAGCTTTACCCGGTGTAGAGGTTACCTACGATGACCGCACAAGCACCTCTCTTTCGCCGCTCGCTCCATATTTTTAGGCGTGACCTGCGCCTTTTTGACAACACGGCACTCAATCAGGCTCTTTCTCAAAGCAAAGAAGTGCTCACCTGTTTCATATTGGATCCGCGCCAAGTTGAGGAGCATCCCTATCGCAGCACGAGCGGACTTCAATTTATGCTCACTTCTCTTAAGGAGCTTGGGGCTGAGCTCGCCCAAGAAGGCGGTGCCTTGCAGATCCTCCATGGAGAGTCCTCTCAGGTTCTCACTCAAATCCTTAAAGAAGAGAAAATTGAAGCGGTATTTTTCAATCGCGACTACACCCCCTTCTCTCGCAAGCGAGACCGGGCTCTCAAAGAACTTTGTGACCAACAAGGCGTCAAAATTTTTCAGTATGGTGATGCGCTGCTCCAGGAGCCGGAGGCCGTAGCTAAGAAAACAGGCGGCCCCTACACCGTCTATACGCCCTTTATGAAGTGCGCTTCTCAAATGGCGGTACGGGAGCCTTCAAACCTGAGTAATGGCCAGGGGCATCTAGCCTCGTTTTCTTCGGCACGAAACCCGGAGAAAGAGTGCGCAAAGATTCCTTTAGTTTTTAATGACAAGCTCCTCGTAAAAGGTGGCCGCGAAGAGGCACTTCGCATTCTCTCTGACCTTAGCCCTTACAAAGAGTTTGATAAGGTGCGTGACTTTCCGGCTCTGCGCGCGACGACTTGCCTTTCTGCGCACCACAAATTTGGTACGGTCTCGGCTCGCGAAGTGTACTGGAAGGTCTCAAAAGCTTTTGGCTCTGGTCACACGCTGATACGAGAGCTCTTTTGGAGGGACTTCTTCACTCACATTGCATTTCATTTTCCGCATGTCTTTCAAGGGGCGTTCCACCCACGCTACGACAAGATTGCGTGGGAAAACGACCCCGAAAAATTTTCCGCGTGGTGCGAAGGCAGGACAGGCTTTCCGATAGTCGATGCAGGCATGCGCGAGCTTAACGCCACAGGGTTTATGCATAACCGCGTACGCATGATTGTGGCTTCGTTTCTCGTCAAGGATCTGCTGATTGATTGGCGCTGGGGAGAGCGCTATTTCGCGCAAAAACTAGTGGACTACGATCCCGCGGTGAACAATGGGAACTGGCAATGGGCCGCCTCAACAGGATGCGATGCCCAGCCCTACTTCCGCATCTTTAACCCTTGGCTCCAGCAAGAACGCTTTGACGAGGACGCGCGCTATATAAAGCACTGGGTCCCTGAGCTAAAATCGTACACGCCAAAACAATTAGGAGAGCTGGCAGAGAAGCCGCTTAGGATTCCTGGCTATCCGGTCCCGCTTGTTGATCACGCGGAGCAGAAGACGCGCGTGCTTAGGCTTTTTGAGGAAGCTGGGTCTACAAAGGCGTGAGGACATATATCTCACGGAATCTCTTCGGGTCCGTGAAAAGATATGGCTAAGCAGAAGAGCCTGTCCCGCACTGAACTATTTCCGCGACAAAGCGTCTAAATAGTCAGTACAGGACAGGCTCTTACGTTGAAGCTAAATACGACCGCTGCTGATTAGGCGAGCTGCTGCCCGCACGCCTCTGCGTAGCGGCCAGTAACTTGCCTTACATAGCGAACAACCAACGCTTCGGGATCTTGCGGGCCAGCAACATCATCGAGCTTAAAGCGACTCTTCGCTGATGCCTCGGTCACGCCGCCGCAACTTCGAATATTCTCCATAAGCGTGGCAAGAGCAGCGCGAGCTTCTGGTTTGTTCCAGTAGTAGCGAATTCTATCCGTCAAACTCGACCACATCTGCACTTCTTCCTCGGCAGGAGTAGCACCAGCAGGAATCCCGCAGTATTTTCTCCAGTCTCCGAGAGCTTCGTCTGACCTCATCGCGCCAATTACGGCTTCACGAAGTCCAGAGCGTTTCGCCTGGTCAGGTACAAGTTCGGCCTCAATCGCCAATAAATGCTCGTATCCCTCGCGCATGAAATAGGTAAGTTCCGGGCCAACTTTTAGAATCGCAAAGTGTCCCTTCACTAACTGAGTAAGCCCCTCAAGATCCAAGTAATCCGTGCTGTGGGCTTCATACACAAGCCCACTGAAATCATGGATAGCCTCGCTAAGTCCAACAGACTTTGACGCATCGTAGGGGTGCGCCCCTCCCTCGCCAAACTCAACTCCAGGCTGAACGACAAGCCCAGAAACTCGGCTCCAAACATCAGAGAGACCATGCCGCTCAAAAGCTTCGTAGGTAGTTTTTACTGTCCCCACTACGTTCTCTACAGGAGTTACGTCGATTCCAGTATGCCCTGCGGTTGCGCCGCCTGGAGGAGGCACTTCACTTCCCACCACAAAGAAAGGCATAGGCTCAGGAGAACCCATCTCCTTCCACGTATCAACGGCGACACGCGCTAGTCTTGCAGTTCTTTCTGCAACAACATTCTCCCACGCTGCGCGGTCTCGCGCATCGTCACCCGCGCAAGGCTCACTGCAATCAATATGAATCTTGGTAAAGCCCGCTTTGACGTAGGCTGCAATCATGCCCTCAGCCTTATTCATCGCAATTTCGGCGCCTTCCTTCTTAAAGGGAATAGGTCCTAGGTGGTCACCCGCCAAGACAATCTTTGAGCGGTCGAGTCCGACGGTTTTCGCTTCGGCGAAAACCAATTCCGCAAAATCCTTCGGCTGCATGCCGCTGTAACCGCCGAATTGGTTCACTTGCTTGCAGGTAGCTTCGACATCAAGCAACGCTCCTCTCTCCAAGGCCTCCTGACATCCTGCACGTATCACCAGCCGAGCGGCAGAGCATACGCAATAAACCCCAACATGCTCACCAGTGAGGTTTCTCCTTAAAAGACCTAAAAATTGTTCTGATGCACTCACGCCAGTCCCCGTTTGACTTCCAATTCCAGCGCCCCCTGTCGAAGTTCCCGAACCTGTTGCGCCACTTCCTGAACGATTGCTATCTCGACTAACCCCTGGTCCCATACCTACTTGGCCTTTTGAAAACAAACCACTCTCAACAACACTCAGTTGAAGCACCCGCTCCAAAAGAGTTGCCGACTAGGAGAATGTCCTGCTGAAAAATCCAATCTTCTTTTCGGACACCATCCGAGGGCTGGTTGCCCCGCTTCCACAACCGCATGTAGTAGCAGAAGTTTTCAACGAGACAGACTCCTAGCCCCCGGGCCTCTCCATCCCATAACAACGTTGGAGTGAGAGACTTCCTAGCCTTAAAACCATAGTCACAAACCAGGTGATAATCAAATTAGAAACAAGCTCCTACTAGCCCACGATTCGAGCAATTTTTCCCCTGACACCCTCAGCGTCCTGAGGCGCAAGCGCTCCTATTTGAAGATTGCACTCATAGGTACCATGAGCGGGAACCACCTTGATGTTTCCTTTGCGTTTTTCTGCGGTATAGCCTTCCGGCTCAGCCGTTCCGGGCTCGACAAGAGCTAAGGAGTTATGATCAGGCGTAAGGCTGATCCAGCGAGTCGCCCTTGGCAATTCTGATGGCCTATGAGCCACATAATCCGCGTGGCCATCTGGGTGAGTATGGAGACTATGAGCCCACCCTTCTGCATCTGCTAAATAATCTAAGCATAGTACAATTTCGGGATCAGCCTTCAGATCTGCCTTCAACTGGTGATGAAGTTCTGGGTGCTGCTCAAGTTCTTTAAGCCATTCTGCATAACCCGGAGCAGTTTTTATGTGCGAAGGTATACTGGCCCGAACTCGCACCGTTTTTGGGCTCACTCGCGTGGAGTAGTCGAGCCTGCCTCCCGTAACTGCTCGAAAGTTAATGTGAGCCATGTACATCAGCTCCATCGGCTTTGCGCTTCGATTCTGCACCTTTAGACCGACTTCGAAGAGGGAACTATCAGAAAACAGCTTGAAAGACGTCTGGGCAATATACGAAGAGCCAAAAACCGCCGCATGGGAATACTCCCCCTCTAGTCCCAAGAACATTCGCCCCTGGTCACTACCCACGGTAAGCCATGCCTTATCAAAGCGCGCGTTAGGAAGTTCGCCGTGAAGTGGATGAGAGTCCCCTGGTCCAGGTGCTCCCATCGCCAAAAGGCCGCAGTGTTGGAGAAAGCCGCCAAAAGTTTCTAAAAAAGGAACGCCAGGTCTCGGCTGTTTACACACCGAAATCATGCCCATTTCACGTCCCCGCATAGTGGCGGACCAGATCTGTTGCCCCTGAAAAGGTAGCAGGACCACATTTCCAAAATCATTCTTAATTCGGACTGCAGTTACGCCGCTATCAAACTTAAAGGCGGACGCGGAAAGTCCAGCCCCTTCTACAAGCATGGCCTCAGAAACAGAAAGGCGCTCTTCGTCAAGGAATATTCGAGTATGATTCATATGTTCAACTATTGGCAGAAATATGCTGAGTATCCGGCAAGAGAGTGTGAACACTCACAAAATTAAAACGAAAACGGAAGAACTTTATTCTAGCTTGACTTGGACAAGCTATAGACTTTAAGAATGCTTTAAGATTTTGTGAGGATTTTGTTAGCCGCGAGGTTCTTGGAGCCTGCCGTGTGGAAGCCTGGGAAGTTGGTTGGCGAAGCTTAAGAGTTTTCAATATCTTAAGTGTATCCAATACCTGCTTCCGAGTTGCTGCCACGATACAAGGGCGGATCCGGCGCTTCACCTGCTTAGCCTGATTGCTTGGTGTACAAGTTGTTTGGGCCCCACTTATTTTCGGGGTTCGAATAAAGCAGGTAACTAACTCTTTTTTCACAGGGCTTGCGAGCGAATTGCTCGTCTTACTTTCTCGTTCCTTTGCGGGCCCACTTAGTCTTAGAGGCCCACTATTAGGATGACTGCCATAGGTCGACGGGCGGCGAAGCCGCTCATGACTTGGTGGCAGTTGTTTGTGTGTTGTTTCTTCGCCCAAGAGCGCACGTAAGAGCGTGAGCATGCGCGAAGATTCTTCTTACAATTCTGAGTAGAGCCCATGCCAAGTCCAGCGAGTCCCCGTCCTTCTTCTGGTGCGCAGTCAGGAACTCCACATGCTACCCCCACCTATCCTCGTTTGGTGGTTCCACCGGAGGAGCTTGGTTCCCCTGAAGCTTTTCAATTTCTGCAAAAGCCAGAGAGAGGTTGCCGCGT
The DNA here is from genome assembly GCA_044356455.1 of Bdellovibrionota bacterium. Taxonomy (GTDB): domain Bacteria; phylum Bdellovibrionota_C; class UBA2361; order UBA2361; family JBGSMV01; genus JBGSMV01. The sequence continues at coordinate 9,416 of JBIKWF010000104.1, forward strand.
AGCCTCTTCGCTCGCTAACGAAGTGGTAATAATCGTAACCGATGCAGCGGTTGTGGATGCTGACGAGACTCTGCTTGACGACACACTCGAGCAGCTACACGACGGGCTGGAAGGAAGATTCGCCTGGGCAGTTCGCGTGGCGGCTCTTGAGAAGGGAGTTGTTCTTAACAGAGAAGATCTTGAAAGAGATGATCTTTGGACCAGGGAATTTAGGACCCTCTCCGGGCTCACCGAAGAAGGTTGGCTTGACGGCCTTGCAGCTCGGACCAAGCAACACTTTAAGATAGACGTCACTAGTAGCGACATTGGACGAGCGATGTCGAAAGTTCTTACGGATTCTTTCGAGGAATTCTTAAAACGTGTAGCACCCGTCGAACTTGGGGATGAGCTCGCTGCGTCCATTGCCTCTCGAGGCATAGGGTTAGCTCTCTGCACAACAACGAAAGAAGAAATTATACGCCCCTTCCTTGATGTGCATCGTCTTCTCGTACACTACCGACATCTTGAATTTGATGCCCAGAAAAAAGAAAAAGACCCTACTGGCGAGGGGCGCCTCCTCTTCTCAGGACAAGGGGTTCTTCGCGCCTGCGCAGCCCTTGGCGTAGCCGCTGAAAATGCGACGATGTTTGGTGACTCAATTGCAGATTGGGGCGCTGCCGCGAAAGCAGGAGTTCGAAATGTAGTTCTTCGACTTCCGAATTATGCGGTGAAGGGGCCTGGCGGACGTGAAAAAGCGCTCGCGAAGCTCATGGACCAAATTGCAAAGGCACAAAGCGACAACGCCGATGATCCAAATTTCGCCCTGGTGCAAACCGCTATCGTTGATTCCTTCGGGCAGGTACGAATTCTAGGCCGTACCGATCACGCTCTCGCCAAGCAAATTGGCATAACCCAAGCCACGAACTTGGTTGGCTCGCTAGGAAAGCCGGTTTCGGCGCAGCCCCATCAATTCATTAGATCGGCCGGTACGCTGCCTAAGCAGGATCCCAGTGCCCCAGAGGCAAGCTAAGGGCTGCCCCGAAGGAGCTTCATCGCCTAGGGAAGCGCGGAGCTTTGCGCGATAATTGGGCGAGCAAGGAGGAGGTTAGTGCTCTGCGCTTGATTCTCATGCCATTTTGAGATTGAGTCCCCCTATTCATTTCTGAGGAGTCGCCTGTGGCTGATGTCTTAATAGTTGGGGAACTACTTTCTGAAATCATGGCAGAAAAAGTTGGTCAACGCTTTGATCAACCGGGAACACTAGTTGGCCCCTTCCCGAGTGGAGCTCCTGGCATTTTCATAGATCAAGTAGCGAAGCTTGGCGTGAGCTCAAAAATCCTCGCCTGCGTGGGGAAAGATGGCTTTGGCAATCAAGTAGTGAATCGCCTCAAAACTGACGGCGTTGATGTTTCCGAGATACGCCGCGCCGAGAATCTGCCGACGGGAACTGCATTTGTTACTTACGCGGGGGATGGTTCTCGAGAATTTATCTTCAACATTGGTAATAGCGCAGCCGCTTTAGTGGACGAGTCGATGATAAGCGACTCTTGGGCGGCACATTGCAAATTTTACCATGTCATGGGCTCGTTCCTTTCTACTGAAAAGGCTCGCGCGCTCGTACGCCGAGCACTGAAGGCCGTTAAGCAGGCCGGGGGGCTGGTATCTTTCGATCCTAATGTTCGCCCCGAACTGATGTCGTCGCCAGGAACCAAAGAGGCGCTCATGGAAGTCCTCTCCCAGTGCAACGTATTCCTGCCAAGTGAACTTGACCTTGAGGTTCTTTTTGGCACGCGCCCGGAACAGGAATGCGTGAAAGAGCTTTTTGCGACCTACCCGATGAAAATGATTGTCGTGAAGAAAGCCATCAAAGGAGCCGTCTTTTACGACCGGGAGCGATCGATAAGCGCGCCCGCCTTTAAAGTCTCAGAGGTTGACCCGACCGGAGCTGGAGACGCTTTTGGGGGCGCCTTTGTCGCTTGTCTCGTCTTAGGATACCCGATTGAGAAATGCCTTGAATACTCTTGCGCTGCCGGCGCGCTGGCTGTCACCAAGAAGGGCCCCATGGAGGGCACCGCGACCACGGCAGAGATTGTAAGCTTTGTTGCCAAGACCCCTAAACATTCAGTGTAATTGCTCGGCAACACAGCGAAGTCTCGGCAACACAGAAGTCTCGGCTGCACAGAAGTCTCGGCTGCACAGTAAAGGCTCAGCAAGGCATGCACTGCAAAGCGATGGACCACTCTTGTGGGTTACGAGAGCACTTGAAGTAAATTTTGCAGAGCCGCAACTCCTTGTCGCTGCACACTTGTCCTTGTTCGGCTCCCGATGTGCGGCGTAAGCACCACCCGGGGAAGATTAAGAAGAGGCTCCTCCGCATTGACTGGTTCCACTTCAAGCACGTCGGCCGCATAGCCCCCAATTGTGCCCTCACGAAGAGAGCGCGCCAGCGCTTGATGATCCACCAGCCCTCCTCGACTCACGTTCACAAGAAGTGCGCTTCGTTTCATGAGGCGCAGCCTGCGCGCGTCAATAATTTTACGCGTGTCCCGATTCAAATTCACATGCAGCGAAACGAAGTCAGCCTCGCTCAACAAAGAATCCAAATCTTTCATCCGCTGGAAACTGGCAGTCGAATCGCCAAGGAAACCACTCGCAATACCAGACTGAAGTCGTGCCTCAAAATCAGCATGCTCTGCCGACCAGCTGGAGTTGAACGCAAGGACCCGCATTCCAAAAACCAGCGCACGTTGGACAACCGCTCGCCCTACCTGTCCCAGCCCGACCACACCAAGCACGGCGCCGTGAAGCTCTAGCCCAACTCTGCGTTGCCATTGGGCGCTATGTACAAGCCGATTGTGCTCAGGAATTTCACGCGCAAGGCCGAGCAAGAGACCAAACACGAGCTCCGCTACCGCGGTGGTACTCACTCCAGGAGTATTCTTTATCTTAATCCCTAATTTCGCTGCAGCCTCCTGATCAATTTGATCAAGCCCCACGCCGTATCTTGAAATGACTCGGCAGCGCGGCGCGAGACGAGCGAGCACCAAAGAGGAAAAGTCATCCTCTCCGCAAAGAATCCCATCAAACGGCCCCTGAGTCTCAATCACCTGAAGAAGTTCCGCAGCCCGAAGCGGGCCGCGCGCCTCCTTCACCTCGTAAGGCGCTGCCGCGAGCATGGTTCGATGCTCTCCTGGGGTATCAAGAAAGCTTGAGCTCGTAATAAGGATACGCGGGGGGGAATGAACCATCGGAAATCTGCACAATAAAGGGCCATTTTTGTACTCGACCCAGAGCAAATAGGAAAGTACCACTCGAGTCGAAACATCTTGCACCCCTATGAAATGCCGCTTTGACAGCCGAACCAGCCGGTCGTAGCCTATTCAAGACGCGCGCACCTCGGTCGGTAATCAAGACAATTCAACTCCTTGGAGTCGTATGGCCTTCTTATTTCCTCAAGACTTCCGCTTCGGCATTGCAGATGCCGACCTTCAGGTAATCGGAGAAACGGCGACTCTCTCGCAAGAAAGCTCGGAAGAGACAATGTGGCACCATTTTTCCAAGAATTCGGGAACGTGTCACCTATCAGAAAGTCCAGGCCTAGGCGTCGATCGCTTTCATCTTTGGCAAAGCGATGTGGATCTCATGGTAAGCATGGGAGTGAAACACTACCGCACATCGGTATCCATGAGTCGCATCCTGACAAAAGCGGGCGAAGTTAACGGCAAGGCCGTCACCTGGTATCGAAACTATTTTTCAGCGCTCCGCGCTCAAGGCATAAAAATCTATGCGACTCTCTACCACTGGGAACTCCCCCACTATCTTCACCTTCAAGGTGGGTGGAAGAATCGCCGCACTATCGATACGTTCGTCAAGCACTGCCTCGCCGTGCAGCAGGAGCTTGGGGATCTCATCGAAGAGTACTTTGTACTCAATGAACCCTGGTGTAGCTCGCTTCTCAGCTATCACTTAGGGATCCATGCACCGGGGGAAAAAAATCTTAAGGGCGCCCTGGAAGCGGCTCACCATCTCTTACTTGCCCAAGGAGTAGTGGTCGCAGAATTGTCAGCAAAACAACCAGGAGCAAAAATTGGAACGGTAATCAACACGCAGCCCTCCTATGCGGCAACATCCTCGGCACAAGACGCCAAAGCGGCACGGCTCGCCGACGGCTACTTTAACAGCTGGTTCTTAGACCCGATGTTCCTTGGATCCTACCCCGAGCACATGCTGGAAATTTATGGTCCACATATGCCGAACGTGGGAAGAGGAGACCTTGAGACCATAAAAGTAGGCTCAAGGCTGCATGCACTTGGCATTAACTATTATGCCGGGGACACGGTCCAGTTCGACGACTCAGAGGAACGCAAGTACAAGTCTGTGGCATTTGAAGGAAGGCCCAAGAACGACCTAGGCTGGCCGATCTATGTCCCGCCCCATTATCCCGAAGGGCTCTATGACATGTTAGGTCAGATTTATTTCTCTTACCGCTCTCATGGGCTCCCCAAACTCTACATTACCGAGAACGGCATGGCCGAAAAGAGCGGCCCAGAGAATAGCTCCAGCACCATCGTGAGCGACGACCGCCGAGTTGCTTACTACCGGGCCCATCTTGAGCAGGTGCTCAAAGCAATCTGCCGAGGCATCCCCATCGAAGCCTATTTCCTCTGGACCCTCATGGACAATTACGAATGGGCGGAAGGGTATCGACCAGAGTCCTGCTTTGGCATCGTGCACGTCGACCGAAAGACCATGAAGCGCACAAGAAAGAAAAGCTCTCACTTTTATGAGCGGGTACTTCGAGAGGGCAGTATTCCAGAAGCGTAGGACGTGTACTTTCGGCGCCCTGAGGACAGAACGCCCTACCAGGCATATCCACTTTTGGTAGGGCCACTATTGATAGGGCCGCTATGAATGGTAGGGGGGAGGCTTTTGTCCTCGCGGCGCTGAACATACTCACTCAGGCAAAGTGGAAAGACACTACCTTTCGGTTGCGGGAGTTCACGGGTCCTGCGACTATTATTCCCTTATAATTCCATGAGGAATATCGTCGCATGGCCGAAATTACCACCCTCAGTCGAGAGCTTATTCAAGAGGCGTCTCACGTCTTTTCCGCCGTTAAGAGCCAGGTGCACCGCGTCATCGTCGGACAAGAGTATCTGATTGAAAGACTCCTTGTCGCTCTCGTGTGCGATGGGCACGTGCTCCTCGAGGGCGTCCCTGGGCTTGCGAAAACCAAGACCCTGACCGCCCTTACCACCTGCATTGATGCGCACATGTCACGTATTCAGTTTACGCCCGACCTTCTGCCCTCCGATGTAGTCGGCACCGAAGTGTATAGGCCCCAGAGCGGGGAGTTTGTCACCCGCCAAGGACCGGTCTTTACCAACTTGCTTCTTGCGGATGAAATAAACCGGGCACCCGCGAAGGTCCAATCTGCACTTCTGCAGGCCATGCAAGAGCGTCAAGTCACCATTGGCGAGCAAACATTTACTCTGCCCAAGCCCTTTCTTGTGCTGGCGACCCAAAATCCGATTGAGCAGGAAGGAACCTACCAACTCCCCGAAGCACAGCTCGACCGCTTTTTGATGAAACTCGTGGTGGGCTACCCGCGAGAGGATGAGGAGCTTGAGATTCTTAAATTTGCCGATCGCGAAGCGGCAAGCCCTACCGTACTTGAGCGCGTGATTTCACTCGACCAACTTTTGCAACTTAGTCGGCATGCGCTTTCGCTGTATGTCGAGCCACGTGTCGATAGATACATCGTAGCGCTTGTGCAGGCGACCAGAAATGCAGAAGCATTTGGTCTCAAGGGCATGGTGGAATGGGGCGCATCGCCGCGCGCAAGCTTAGCGCTAAAAGCATGCGCCCGCGCACTAACCTTTGTGAGGGGCAGGTCTTTTGTAACTCCTGATGAAGTAAAAGAGGTTGCAGCTGACGTGCTAAGGCACCGCATTCTTACCACCTTTGAAGCAGAAGCCAGGTCAATTACTTCGGACGAAGTAATTTCAACATTACTTAAAAACGTGACCGTCCCCTAAGAGGGCGTTCACGTAAACGCCTCGGGAGATCCCTGTGGTTGTCTTCCCAGGCTTAGGAATTCAGACTGAATGACAGGAACCACCAACGACTACGCCGCAATGCTCCCATGACCGCACCTTCTTCCGTCACCTCACTGCTTGACCCGGCGCTCATGGGAGAGCTCCGAAGACTAGAGCTGCGCACCAGACGAAACCTCTCGGCTGACATGGTAGGAAGCTACCGCTCGGCCTTTCGCGGCAGTGGGCTCGTCTTTGCAGACCTAAGGGAATACGAACCTGGAGACGACATAAAGTCCATTCACTGGAAGGCAACGGCCAGAAGCCAAAAGGTATACGTAAAGAGCTACCACGAAGACAGAAATGTAAATCTCATTCTGTGCGTGGATGTCTCTGCCTCAACTTTTTTTGGCTCCCCTAAGTCCCTACACCAGCGTGCCTTTGAGTTTGCCGCCTGTATTGCGCTCATGGCTCAGCAAAGTGGTGATGCGGT
>JBIKWF010000118.1:0-12834 GCA_044356455.1 Bdellovibrionota bacterium
TGCTCCTTTTTTCAGAGCAGGTTGAATTCTATATTCCGCCTCGCTCGGGAAAGCGTGCGATTGAGCATGTTCTTCTTACGTTGCTTACGCCCCGCCCCCCTTCTCCAGGAACGAACATTGCCTCTGCTATCACCCATCTCCTTACCCACCAAAAGAAGCGATCGGTAGTTTTTATTGTTTCTGACTTCCATGCGCCCTCTTTTGCGAACGAGCTCAAACACCTGGCGTTTCGAAATGAGGTAATCTTAACTCAGCTTAGTTACGAGAGCCCCTCCGCCTTCCCTGCCGGTGGCTTGACGCTATTTACTGATCCCGAAACGGGAGAAGAGGTCATGGTCGATCTAGGAAGCCGCTCCGTTCGGGAAGCCCTTCAAGCGAAACTGAATACCCACTGGAGCTCCCTTTGCAAAATCGCAAGAGATACCCAGTCGGATCTCTTACAGATTGAAGAGCGCGTTTTGCCCCCACTTATTGAGCTCATGCGAAGACGCGCCCAGCACCGCGGAGCTCAGGCGGTTCATACGATTGGGCCGAGTGCTCATGGGAATGGTGCGAGCCAAATTACTGCCGCCACAGAGAAGGAATTCGCTGGCAAAGAATCTAACCCCCGAATCGCGCGAAGCAGCGCCGCCCCGGGACATGCCGTAAAGAAAGGGAGGTAGCCAAGAAGCCGCGCATGCCCCCTCAAGAACCTCAGATTTACGATATTGCGCCAATTCCCTTCTTTGCGGGGGCCCCCGGGCTTGTCGCATGGGCCATTTTTCTCCTAGGCGCTGCCGCGGTATTGTATTGGGCTTGGATAAAGACAAGACCTGAGCGAGTCTCGCGAGTCTCTCCTGCCATTGCGAATGCGGTGCTTCGAGATATCGAAGCCGCACGCCTTGCGCTTGCTGCAGAGCGCCCAGACCCTAGGCTCATTAAAGAAGTGCTTGCGGTTTTAAGTATCAGCACAAGGCGCGCGGTCGGACCCGCAGAGAGGTTTGATGCCCTTAGCCCGCAGCAGCTTGATGCCCGAGTCGCTGAGCTTGAAGCTTCCGGAAAGGCCCCGCCCTACGCACCGCTTCTGCAGCTTCTCGCAGCCGTCGAGTATTATAAATACATTCCAGATTCCCTGCTTAAAGAAGAGCACGAACGGCTTCAGACCACCTTTCAGAATTTTGCGCGTATCGCGAAGGAATATTTCTTAAAGCCAACGGTGCTACCGCTCGCTCCCTCTGAAACCGCCTCGCAGCCCAAGGAGTTAATTTAGATCATGGAGCTGCTCTATCCTTTCACCACTATGAGTTTTCAAGCGCCCGCGGTGCTACTTTTCCCCTTCGTGCTCTTGTTTCTGCTAATCACCCGAAAAGGAAGTCGTCCTTCCGCACCCTGCCCCTCAGGACAACTTCTTGCGAGCGTCCCTCGTAGTGTCCGTCAAAGGCTAAGAGGCCCGGTACTAGGCGCTCTTGGCGCACTCACCGTTCTTTTCCTCTCTATTGCCGCGGCCCGCCCCCAGAGAGTCCAAGTGCTCACAAGCCAGAGGGAAAGCCGCAATATTATGCTCGCGATTGACGTTTCTCCCAGCATGGGCGCTCAGGATTTTGCTGCCCTGTTAGGCAGCGTTTCGAGACTTCGCGCAGTCAAGGAAGTAGTCGTTCAGTTCATAGAAGCCCGCCGGGGCGATAGACTTGGACTTGTCGTATTTGGAGGCGGAGCATTTTTGCAAAGCCCCCTGACGCTTGATCATGTGCTCGTTCGCCAACTTGTTGAAAGGCTTCAGGTCGGGATGGCCGGAGAAGGAACTGCGATAGGAGACGGACTAGGAGTTGCCCTTAAACGCGCGGAGTCACTTCCTGCTAAAAGCGCGTCGATCATTCTTCTCACGGATGGTGTGAGCAACGCGGGGAGCGTTAATCCGCTCAAGGCCGCGAAGGTAGCGGCTGATTTAGGCATTAAGATTCACGCTATCGGAATAGGTTCAAGCAAGCCGGTTACGGTCATTCAGCCAGGAAACATTCTTTCCAATCTTATTCAGCGGCAAGTGGAGTTTGACGAGGAAACCCTCAAAGAAATTGCGCGCCTTACCGGGGGGACCTATTTTAATGCCGAGAACGTTGAGGGGCTTAAGGAGGTATACGCTCAAATTGACCGACTTGAGCGTTCCTCTGACGAAGAAAGCTCGAACATGATTGCTGAGGAGCTCTTTCCACCGTTTGCCGCCCTGGGTTTGCTCGCCTATGTGCTGTATTTGCTTCTTGCTCAGTCTATTTTCATGAGGGTTCCTGAATGAACTCTCAATTTGGAATCATAGAGACCTCGTGGGCATACCTGCTCCTTGGGCTCATCGCCGCATATATTCTCCTTAAGCGTAGCGAGGGCGTGAGAGCCACCCGTACCGCCCAGCTGCGAGGCGAAAAACAGAATCTAACGCCCCTTGGCGCGCAGTATCGTGCGCGCCTTTGGATCACGCTTCTTCTGCTTTTTGTAGGTATTTTTGCCGTTCTAAGGCCGTATGGCGGATACGAGGATGTGGAACTTCGCACCTCGGGACGAGATATTCTTGCCATTGTTGACGTAAGCAACAGCATGCTGGCCAGCGATGTGAGCCCCTCTCGTTTAGGACTCGTCAAGCGCAAGTTGCTTGACTTGGTGCGCATGCTCAAGGAGGAAGGGCGCCAAGATCGCCTTGGGCTCTTAGTATTTGCCGGGAGGTCAGAACTATTTGCCCCGCTTACCGCCGACTACGCCGTTCTCAAGAATTTTGTTAACGCGCTCTCCCCAGATTTAGTTGTGCAGGGAGGATCTGACCTTGAAGGCGCTCTGCGCTCAGCCGAAGAAGTTTTTGCCGAGCTAAGCTCAGAGCAGCCTCTGGTTTTGGTGTTTACGGACGGGTCAGATGAGGCTCTTTCAAGCGACCTCCTAGAAGGCTCTTACCGCGCGAAGAAAGTGCCGCTGGTGTTTTTCGGAGTTGGAACCCTTGAGGGCTCGCGCATTGAGGTCGCGCCAGGAGTGCTCGTGACCGATTATCAAGGACGCGTAGTAATCTCAAAGCTTAATGAAGCAGGTCTTCGCGAGTCTGCCGAGCGTGCCGGTGGTCTCTACTTGAGAAGCCGCCTTGATGAAGGAGATCTTTTGAGCGCCCTGCAACTTTTGAAAGAACTAAGGGGCGGAAAAGAATTAGATTCTCGCATTCGCGTCTATCGTGAGCTCGGCCCTCTACTCCTAAAGATTGCTCTCGTGGGTCTCCTCGCACTGGCCCTTACCAAACGTCTTTCTTGGGCCTTTCCCGTGCTCCTTCTATTTGCGCCTCTCGCCGGAGAAGCAAAGGCCGAGGAGACGGCAGAAAATGAACCTGCCACCTCTCAACAAGCGCCATCTCTCCACGAAGCCTGGAAGGCTTACGGAGCAGAAGATTTCGATGCTGCGCGCCAAGGATTTGCGGAAGAAGTGCGCAGGCACCCTGAGAATCTTAGGGCGCTGCAGGCTCTTGGTAGTGCAGAATATAAGCTTGGCAATCTGCCCTCGGCGCTAAAACACTTTAAAGCGCTCGCTGACGCAGCGACTACCGAGAGAGAACGCTTTGAAGGTCTCTACAATAAGGGGAATACAGAACTTGGGCTTAGAAAATATGACGATGCCATTAAGTCCTACGAGTCCGCCCTAGAGCTTAGGCCTGGGGACGAGAAGGCTGCTCACAATCTTGAGGTAGCAAAGCAGCTCAAAATGGCGACTCCCCCCCCCAAAAGCCAGCCATCATCCAGCAGCTCCTCTGCTTCTCAGTCGGAAGATAGCGCCTCAAGCGCACCTTCCTCTGAGCAAGATTCATCGGAGTCCGGCTCAAGCTCAAGCGAAGAGAGCGGCTCAGACGCAAGCTCCTCCGGCAGCGCGAATTCATCCCAAGGATCTGGCACCAGCGACTCAAATGAATCCTCAGATACAAGCGGGTCGGCAGGCTCAGAGCAAACCTCCTCGTCTCAAAGGAGTGGTGCCCAAGGAAGCTCAGAGAATGAGGACAATTCCTCATCGGAGCGAAGTTACTCTCCCTCAGAGCAGGAGAACTCTTCGCATGACGCCGAGGCTCTTAAGGAGCAAGAAGCAAAAGCCTGGCTTGAATCTCTGCCCGACAGTCCGATGATTCCAAAGCGCGAAGGGCGAAGGCAGATGCGACAAGGGGTGAACACATGGTAACCCAGCGCCTTGTAAGAATCTCGAGAACTAGGGAGCGAAGTGGCTCGAGCAATCCTCTGCACAAGGAGCCTGCTCTTTGCCTTGCCACGCTTTTGCAAGGGATTTTTGCTATTTCTCTCATCCTGCTTCCTTGCCTTGCCCTTGGCGAATCTAACCTACCCTCCCTTAGGTTAGAGGTGAACCCGCGCAGCGGAACCGTAGACGATGCTTTCAACTTCACCGTAACCGTTGAAGGGGAAGGTGCGGACGGCGTCCCATCTTTGTTAGGGGGAGAGGAATTTAAGCTAAGTCTCCTAGGTTCTGATGTGGAGGTAGTAGGCGGCGCCCACGGTCAGCGCTACCGGATGAATTATCGCTACCAGCTAATTCCCAAGAAGGCAGGCGCACTTATCACACCGGGCGCAGAGCTCGTCGCCGGCGGTAAACGCATCTCTCAGTCAGGCATTCTTGTTACCGTCGAAACCTCACGGCTTCCTAGTGGTCAAAAGACGGATGATGTCTTTGTGCTCCAAAGCATGGACAGGCAGCAGCTCTATGTTGGAGAACAAGCCATAAGCAGTCTTGAACTTTACTCGACCAAGGACCTCTACCGCCCCCAATTTTCAGACCTCACCTTTGATGATTTTTGGGCAGAGTCGCTCCAGGCAGAGGAACCCTTCGAGAGAAACGTAGAGGGCACCAGGTACTGGGTACTGCGCTCTCGCCGCGCGATTTTCCCCTTGAAGGATGGCACCATCACGCTCCCCTCTCGGACGGTAAAGGTAGGGGTAATTACCCAAAAGGTGGTGCGGTATCCTGGTTTGGGAGGTCTTTTTAATCTTCAAACGATTGAGCGCGTTCCCGTCGAGCGAGAGTTACATTCGAACCAAATTCCAATTACGGTGCGTCCACTGCCCCCTGCTCCGCCGGGCTACAAGAATTGGGGACTTGTCACACCGGTCGTAGGTGCCACGGCTTTTTCTGGTAGCCTCGATAGAAATTCAGTTCGCACAGGTGAAACGGCAACTCTGACAGTAAAGCTCCTCAGCACGGGAAACATCTCTGGAATTCGGGAGATTCCCCTCTCGAACCGCAGCGACCTGCGAGTGTACCAAGATACGCCCGAGTCACAGCTTCAAGAGCGGGCAGGACAGGCCGTTTTCATGAAGACTTTTAAGTTGTCTATTGTTCCCCTTTCACCAGGGGTGCACAAAATTCCAGAAATCGTTTTGGATTATTTTGATCCACGCGCAAAGTCCTACAGGCGTGCGGAGCTTAAAGACTTACAGCTGGTTGCTTCGGGGAATGCGCTCATGCGTGAGAGTTCCTCCGGCGCGTCCTCCTCAACGCAGCAAGCGATCTCTTCCTCAGCACCCATGAAAGAGCTTGCACCTGAGCTCCCTGAAGAGGGCCTGCTGCACTCCGCGCTTAACGCGGTCAGCACAGGCAGTCTGCTCATGGCTCTCCTCGGACTCGCTATACTGGGGGGCGTAACCTTTTTACTCCTAAAGCCACGAGGAGAAGAGGTAGTGTGGGCCGGAACCTCAGACGAAGCTCAAGAGGAGTTTCTTTCACTGCTGCGCGAGAGGTGTGGCCTATCACCAAGTTCGGGTTTTGAAGCCCTGCGCGCAGGCATACGGCGCTCAGTGCTTGAGGAGGCTCTTGCCTTTGAGCTGCTTGAGGTCGTCGATAAACTTGAGCGTGCGCGCGGCAGGCCGCATGAGGCTCTTATCAAACATATAGAGGCCCTAATACCGCCGCTACGGTCAAGCCGGAAGTAGCCCCAAAGAGGAGTTCTTATTTTGCAAGAACCACAATTGCCGCTAGAGCCACAAGCGCGAGACTTACGAGCCAAGCCGCATTTCCCTTTGACGCAGTCTTGTAAGACACCGTAAGCCAGGCCCCAAGCCCAAGCCAAACGGCGAATTTTACAAGAACCCACCAGGGAAGTGGCCAATGGATTTGAAGCCTTGCAAGCATCCCGAAACCGCCAAGCAGAACCAGGAACAGCCCAATTCCGTGGGTGAGCGCGATGATTTTTCTCGTGAGAGCCGGTTTTTGCTCCCCTGAAAGAGAGACGCTGACCCGAGACGCCGCAAAAGCAGCCCCAAGGCCCATAACAACGCCACAAATGCCAAGGATATGAATAAGCTTATAAACCGAATAGGAAATCATCTAAGGCCCTCCAAAATCGCCCTTGGAGACTAGCAGCACCTTAGGCAAAGGGGGAGAGCTCGAAGGATCGTATATTTCTGCCTTCAGTCCAATTGACTAAGTAGATTTAACCAGTTACTGATTCGGTCTCAAACAGCGTACGGGCCGATAGCTCAGTTAGGTAGAGCAACTGGCTTTTAACCAGTGGGTCGATGGTTCGAATCCATCTCGGCTCAGTTTTGCCCGCTCGCCGCTCAGGGCCAAGGGGCTGCGCCCCTCGCGCCCTGATCGGGCGCTCACCCGCTTTCTTTCTTGGACCGCTGCGCGGTCTGAGGGGCTTATTTTAATCCTTAATTGTAGCTTGGTTGCCGGGGCGTTTTGCCTGCTCGCCGCTCAGGGCCAAGGGGCTGCGCCCCTCGCGCCCTGATCGGGCGCTCACCCGCTTTCTTTCTTGGACCGCTGCGCGGTCTGAGGGGCTTATTTTACCCCTTATTTGTGGCTTGGTTGCCGGGGCGCTTTGCGGGGTTGGCCTTCATGGTAGGGCGCCCTGTCCCCAGGGCGCCGCAAGATCTCTCTTCCCGCCCTCGCTTTTTCACCCCGGCCCACTCCGCCCTTTGCCCGAGCCGCCAGGGTGTCGTAACCTCCCGGGACAATGAAGCTTCAAGCATTTATAAAACTGGCTATAAGCGCCCTCATGCTGGTGGTCGTGTACCGCCTCGTGGATTTTGACGCGCTTAAAACTACCATTCTTAGCGTCCCGCTCTCCCTAGTTCTGATTACCGTCTTAGGCTTCACGGCAACTCAGGTTATTAGCTCCGTAAGGTGGTGGCTTCTCGCGCGCGCCGCCCAGATTAACGCTCCCTACCCTCTGGCATTAAAGGCATTTTTTATCGGCATGTATGCGAACTGCTTTGGGCTCGGCACCCTGGGCGGCGACATGCTTCGCGGAGCTCTGCTTGCGCCAGGCAAGGGACAACGCACTCAATCTATCGCCTCCGCATTTGCCGATAGGGCAATCGGGCTCGCCGTACTCGCCACTATTGGGGTCATTGCCGTTGCCTTCACCGAAGGCCACCACATGGACTCACAGTTTGTTTACGTGCTGCTCGGCGTTGGCCTTGTTGTCTTACTTGGCTGGCTTGTTGCACCCTTTGTCGTTCTTCGGGTGGTGCCAGAGTCCAACCCCTTTCGGAAAAAGATTGAGCAAGTCATGGCGGTTTTTAGCCGTGACCCAAGCTCACTCGCGCTTGTGGTCCTGGTCGCGGTGATTTTCCACCTCTCTCAAATTACCCTCCAGTGGTACATGGCCCAGGGACTTGGGCTCGATGTCCCTTTTGTTTCGATGCTCGTTACGGTTCCTTTTGTGAACATTCTAAGCACCCTCCCCATCACGTGGAACGGTGTTGGAGTTCGGGAAAAGGCTTACATCTTCTTCTTCACCCCTGCTATTTTTACTAGAGAACAAGCAGTAACGATGGGAGCGCTATGGCTGCTAGCCGTGACTGCGGCAAGCGCCGTCGGCGGAATCCTTGCTTTTCTGAGCGGTGGGCTTTCCAATCTTGAGAAACGTGAACTTGGGGCTGAGGCAGCAGAGCCACTCAATTCGAGCCCATCAAATGCTGGGATTGCAACGCCCCCCAAAGCTTAACTGTTGAACAATTGGCGCATCATGACTGAATGGACCTCTCGCGAAAGAATTATTCTCAACTCGCTCTCGACCCCGCCTCGAATCCAAGCCTACCTCAATACGCTCAAGTACAATATCGATCCCATCACTCGCTCGCCTAGGTTCGTCATGAAAACGAAAAAGGCACACTGCTTTGACGGCGCACTCTTTGCCGCTGCGGCTCTTGAGTTCCACGGCGACAAGCCTCTGCTCGTGGATATGCGCTCGAATAAAAATGATGATGATCATGTGCTCGCGGTCTACGAGCGACATGGCCGCTGGGGCTCCGTTGCAAAATCAAACTTTGCCACATGCCGCGGAAGGGACCCTGTGTATGCGTCCCTGCGGGAGCTCATCATGTCGTATTTTGATGGCTGGTTTAACCTTGCGCGGGAGAAAACTCTGCGCGAGTTCTCAAAGCCCTTCGATCTTCGCAAAGTCAAAGACATTGCCTGGCGCACTACCGATGAAGATCTCGACCCGCTTGGGTTTCGGCTTGATGCTGTTAAGCACTATGCGCTACTCAAGCCCGCCCATATTCGCTTACTCAGCACCCCAGATGATTTGGCCTTTAAGGGGGCTACGCTTGGAACTGATGTGCGGGGGGCATTTAAGGTAAGGAAGGGCTAATGTGGTGAGCTGCAAACTCTCCTAAAAGTTGTAGCGTGTAAAAATTCAGATTTAATCTCGGAGTCAGCACACGGGCGCTTCGAAAGCGAAAACTTTAACGCGAAGGGCGCGATGGACACGAAGGGACCAAACTCTCTTCCCTTCGCGTCCTTCGCGTTAAAATCAGAGCCCATACTGCCTCGGACACTGGCGGCAAGATTCAGATGAACTTAGGCCAAGCCCTTTTTCCTTTCGGCCACCAATTCCGCCAACTCCTTCTTTGCGGAATCGACGGCTTCCTGTTCGACCAGAAATTTATTAGAAATTTTTATGGTAGCTGACGGGCGATGAAAAACGCGGGCTATCCAATAGCCCTCCTCGTCCTGCTCAGTATGAATTGTAAGCTCGTTCTCTGGAAGATCCATCAGAGCTCTCACTCACGCACGGCAAAAAAGCTCTGGTTAAAAGAGCACATGCTTATAAAGCTCTTGATTATCGAGGCAGCGCCCCGCACCTTCCGCTACCGAGGCAAGAGGGTCATCAGAAACCTTCACCGAAATGTTGAGCTCTTCACTAATTAGTCTATCAAGACCTTTAAGGAGTGCTCCTCCGCCCGCAAGCGAGAGCCCATGAGAGATTATATCGCCCGAAAGCTCAGGAGGCGTGTTCTCTAAAGCCTGACGTATGGCAGCAACGAGGGTTGAAACCACCTCACTGACGGCCTCTCGAATCTCAGCACCAGAAACCACCAACGCTGAAGGCGCACCGCTCGTAAGACTGCGGCCTCTGACCTCCATCTCTTGATTGTCATAATCTGGATGAGCGCAGCCAATCGTTTTCTTTACTAACTCAGCAGTTGCCTCACCAATCAGAAGATGATGGCGCCTACGCATATAGTTAATAATGGCCTCATCCATCGCATCCCCGCCCTGCCTGACAGAGGTGGAGTACACAAGGTCTTTCAAACTGATAATGGCAATGTCTGTGGTTCCGCCGCCGATATCAACGATAAGACTGGCGGTGGCTTCAGTAATGGGGAGGCCACAACCTATCGCGGCTGCCATAGCTTCATCTATGAGGCGAACCTCTCGGGCTGCCCCTTCAATAGAATCTCTGATTGCTCTCTTTTCTACTTCGGTTATCCCGCTAGGAACCCCGACAATTACTCTCGGACGGAGAAGCGCACGCGATTTTCTGCGCACCTTGCCTAAAAAGTGGCTTAACATCATTCCCGCGACTTCAAAGTCTGCGATAACTCCCGTTCGGACTGGACGAATAACCTTAACCCCCTCGGGAGTCCTTCCAAGCATAACCTTGGCTTCAGAGCCGAATGCAACAGCTTGCTTGCGCTGTCCATCGAACCGAACGGCTACTATCGAGGGCTCATTTAAAACGATACCTCGCCCCTGCTCATAAATGAGCGTGTTGGCTGTGCCAAGGTCAATTGCGAGGTCTCTTGCTACAAGTCGAAACATACCGGATAGGCCTGAGGAAAATGCACTAAGCGAGCTAGACATAAGAGGCCCAAACCGGGAACCAGAAGAAGGCGCAAATCCCTTGAAAAGAACTTTAACCCTTGATCCAGCTACCGATACTCCTCCGTTTGAGACGCTCCTTGCTGAAGTCGCCCCCGCCACTTTGGCTGCTATTTCACCCTTAGATTCAGCAGAAATAGTTGCTTGCACCGCCCCAGTCTCCTCGCCCAGAAAATTCAGTCTCTTCGCCCAGAAATCCTTATCGCCGCCCTCTTGAGACGCCTCTTTTAGTTGATGCGAATTGAACCGAAAGCGATGCTTCTTACCGCTCCGATTTAACTACGATTTTCACTCTAAAAGCAACGCGCGAGAACTTCTTGGATTGCATTTGAAGAGACTCTTGCCCAGCGCCCTTCTCCCTCTCTAGACTAAGGCTCGTAAAAGCTTCGGTAGGAACTCTTTATGGCTCAAGATTCAGGCAAAGCACGCATACAATCCGTGGGAGTGGTGGGCGCCGGTCAGATGGGCGCTGGCATCGCGCAAGTTTTTGCGGCAGCTGGCTTTAAAACACTGCTCTGGGATAAGAGCCCAGACTATCTCGCCCGAGGCATGAACGGGATTCACGGGCAGCTTGATAAACTGGTAGCCAAAGAAAAGATCAGCAAAGAAAGCGCAGCCAGCACCAAGGCAAACCTGTCTCAGGCTGCTACACTCAAAGACTTTGCTGGCTGCGACCTTGCGGTAGAGGCAATTATTGAGAACGTCTCCGATAAGCAAGCGCTCTTTAAGGAGCTCTCCTCTCACATGAGGCCGGACTCCATTCTCGCAAGTAACACCTCCTCAATTTCTATTACGCGCCTTGCCAGTGGGGTTACTAACCCTGGAAGGTTCATCGGTCTTCATTTCATGAACCCGGTTCCTGTAATGAAACTTGTCGAGGTTATTCGAGGACTCCAGACCGAGGAGGCGACCTTCAAAGCCTCTTCCGAGATCATTGAGAAGCTCGGCAAGACGGCCGTCCTTGGCGTAGACAGCCCAGGGTTTGTGGTGAATAGAATTTTATGCCCGATGCTCAATGAAGCAATCTTCCTTCTCCAAGAAGGGGTCAGCAGAGAAGCGATTGATGCGGGCATGAAGCTCGGAACTAATCAGCCCATGGGGCCGCTTGAACTTGCAGACTTTGTTGGGCTCGATACGCTCCTTTATATTCTGCAGATTCTTCAGAGAGAGCTTGGCGAAGATAAGTACCGCCCCTGCCCGCTTCTGATTAAGTATGTCGAAGCAGGATGGTATGGGAGAAAGACTGGACGCGGATTCTACGAGTATCCCGCACGCTAATTCCGCTCCGCCCTACTTTTTCGTAGTTCAGTCTGGGCAAAAATCTCGCGAAAAGCCCTGAGAGAAGAGCTGCGATTCGTAAAGGCCTGCATAGGAATGCCGACTCAAGATGACGAGACATCTTTTGTAAGGAGAGTCCCATGCGCGTCCTACCCTTGCTTCTTCTATCCCTTCTCGTTGGAGTCTCCTCGGCATATGCCAGTGGAGGGGAAAGCTGTAGCCAGTCCTGTCCGGACGGGCAGGTCCTTGTGAGCTTTGGCGACGGAAATTCGGCTAATTGCATGTGCCAAGAACAAGGGAGCTCCATGGTAGAAACTCCCAGCGATACGATTGACTGCGTCGATCCTGAGGACGACGGAACCTGCGAATAGCGCTTAAGCTACTGAATTTACCAGACAAAATTAAGCGCTCCGTCCTCGGTTTGTGGCCATAACTAAGGTGTCGATTTTTATAGGCACTTTTCCCATGGCGAGCGAAGTGGACGGAGCGACTGCACCCTTAAGCGCAAACCTGCGCAGCCTTGATGCTGTACCCCAGTTAAGCGCCGGCTCTTCTCGCGAAGCGCTACAAAGAGATGCTGCGGGGATAGCCCCAGAAAAGCCACTGCTTCCAGGTAATCCCCTACTCCTACAGTCTCAGCGTGGGGAGTCACTTATCGACCAATCAAGCCGAGCGGCAGATGCCATTGCCTTCCTTAGAGGCGAGCGCAGAATCGCAATAAAGAGCGATCAAACCCTCTCAACTACGATACAAGGCCTCCTTGCTGACCCGAGCCTAATAACCTCAACGGCAGGATTCCTTAGCGTTTCAAAATTAACCGAGATGATAAAGGCGTTACTGCAACGCAGCACCGCTCCCGTTCAACAAGAGCGAAGCGCCCACCAAGAGATCCAGCAGCACGAGGCGGAAACTCTCCAAGTTAAAAAACAAAAAAAAGCGCTGGATGAGGACGAAGAGGACCTCCCCACCGAACAAATCACCCCAGACAAACCGACCACGCCTCAAGGACTTCTGGCGAAAGGATGGGGAGCTCTTTCCGATGCCTTCTCTAGCCTCGTCAGATTCGTAGGTAGGGTTTGCTCCGAGGCAATTTCAGGCATCAAGACACTTATCAGGGGAAAGCCGGAGTCGAAGATTTTTACTCCGTGGACTCCCCATGATTCGGCGCAGTCTGACACCGTCCAGCAAGCACCAGAGCCAAGAAAACACCTTTCTCTCCCCTTGGAATGGAAGGAGAGATTCGGCGACGATCCAGCCGAGGAAGTTAAAGCCATCGCAAAGTCGATGCAGGTCATTCTCGAGGAACTTGCGCGTGAGGAGTATCTTGAGGAACAAGCAGAGGAGCGCAAAGAAGCGCAGCAGCAGGAAGAACGCGAAGAGCGCATGAATGAACTACGAGACGAGCTCGCAAAACTTATTACCCCGCTTGCTGACGGCACAGTCCCT
>JBIKWF010000050.1:0-28615 GCA_044356455.1 Bdellovibrionota bacterium
CGAACAGCCGAACCCTTGGGACCTACTCCAGCCCCAGGATGTGATGAGCCGACATCGAGGTGCCAAACCTCCCCGTCGATGTGAACTCTTGGGGGAGATCAGCCTGTTATCCCCGGCGTACCTTTTATCCGTTGAGCGATGGCCCTTCCATGCAGAACCACCGGATCACTAAGGCCGACTTTCGTCCCTGTTCGAGGTGTCCCTCTCACAGTCAAGCAGGTTTATGCCTTTGCACTCGTCGCGTGGTTTCCAAGCACGCTGAACCTACCATTGCGCGCCTCCGTTACTCTTTAGGAGGCGACCGCCCCAGTCAAACTACCCGCCATGCTCTGTCTCGGAGAAGGATTACTTCTCTCGGTTAGAAACCAGTGACTATAAGGGTGGTATTTCAGTGTTGACTCCACTCTGGCTAGCGCCAGAGCTTCAGTGTCTCCCACCTATGCTACACATACAGTCCCCGGGATCAAAGCAAAGGTATAGTAAAGGTGCACGGGGTCTTTTCGTCTTTCCGCGGTTACTCGGCATTTTTACCGAGAATTCAATTTCACTGAGTCCGTCTTTGAGACAATGGGGAAGTCGTTACGCGATTCGTGCAGGTCGGAACTTACCCGACAAGGAATTTCGCTACCTTAGGACCGTTATAGTTACGGCCGCCGTTTAACGGGGCTTCGGCTCGCAGCTTCGCTTGCGCTGACCGCTCACCTTAACCTTCCGTCACCGGGCACGCGTCAGACCCTATACATCCTCTTGCGAGTTTGCAGAGCCCTGTGTTTTTGATAAACAGTCGCTACCCCCTGCCATCTGCGACCTCCATAAGCTCCAGACGTACGTCCTTCACCAATAGAGGCCCACCTTATCCCGAAGTTACGGTGGCAATGTGTTAAGTTCCTTAAAGACGGTTCTCTCAAGCGCCTTGGTATTCTCTACCAGTCTACCTGTGTCGGTTTGAGGTACGGACGAATAAACTGACTAGCTACGAGTATTTTCTTGGAGGCATGGAATCTATACGTTTTGATCCGGGTCTCCCCTTCACTCACATTCACATCTCGGAATAATGTCGAAACGGATTTGCCTGTCTCGACTTCCTACGTGCTTAGACGACTAACCACAATGTCGCAGTATATATCCTTCCCCGTCCACCCTTAGCTTACAACGTCAGCCATTGGCACGGAATATTAACCTGTTTTCCATCGACTACGCCCTTCGGCCTCGTCTTAGGATCCGGCTTACCCTGGGAGGACTGCCCTAGCCCAGGAAACCTTAGACTTTCGGCGAGAAAGATTTTCACTTTCTTTATCGTTACTTATACCAGCATACTCACTTCCCTGCGCTCCACATGTCCTTACGGTCATGCTTCGACGCACAGGGAACGCTCCTCTACCACTCCCTCGCCTCCACTAATCTCACGACTAAACCAAAGAAGTTTCCAGGCGAGGAGTCTCGGCCCCTTTAGGGGACGGACCACTTACCAGCCCGTCCCCTAAAGGGGCCGCGGCTATGGACTCATTCGCTCAAAGAGCAAACGGTCCAACAAAACTTCTATGGCACATGAAATTAACGGAGGCGAATGAGTCCATAGCTTCGGTGACATGCTTAGCCCCGTTGAATCTTTGGCGCGAGCGGACTTGACTAGTGAGCTGTTACGCTTTCTTTAAAGGATGGCTGCTTCTAAGCCAACCTCCTAGCTGGCAGAGTCCACTCACTTCCTTAACCACTGAGCATGTACTTTGGGACCTTAGCTGATGGTCTGGGCTCTTTCCCTTTTGCTAACGGACCTTATCACCCGTCAACTGTTTCCCGGATTCTGACTTAAGCGGTATTCGGAGACTATCTGGGTTTGGTAGACTGGTAGGTCCCCTAGTCCAATCAGTGCTCTACCCCCGCTTAATATATTGTCCGAGACGATACCTAAATATCTTTCGAGGAGAACCAGCTATCGCCATGTTTGATTAGCCTTTCACCCCTACTCACAATTCATCCGAGAAATTTTCAACTTTCATCAGTTCGGACCTCCACCAGGTGTTATCCTGGCTTCATCCTGATCATGAGTAGATCACAATGGCTTCGGGTCTGCCCCCTGTAACTCACGCCCTTTTAAGACTCGCTTTCGCTACGGCTCCGCCTTTCGGCTTAACCTAACGCTACAGAGGCGCAACTCGCTGGTTCATGATGCAAAAGGTACGCCGTTGATCGATCGTCCGAAGACGAAACGGATCTTCGACTGCTTGTAAATGCACGGTTTCAGGATCTTTTCTCTACCCTTATCGGGCTTCTTTTCACCTTTCCCTCACGGTACTAGTTCGCTATCGGTCAGTAAGTAGTATTTAGCCTTGGATGATGGTCCACCCAGATTCCTACAGGATTTCAAGTGTCCCGTAGTACTCAGGAACGTGCTCACGGCTCTCGCCAGTTTCACCTAAGGGAGTATCACCCTCTATGCTCCGGCTTTCCAGCCGAGTTCGGTTACCAACTTAAGTCCGCTTTATACACGCCCTACAACCCCTGACGAGCATTCATGCTCGTCAGGATCTCGGCTCCTTTAGGAGACGGACCCCGACTTACATCAATGCTCGTCAGGTTTGGGCTATTCCCGTTTCGCTCGCACTACTAAGGGAATCTCATTATGATTTCTCTTCCTGCGGGTACTAAGATTTTTCAATTCTCCGCGTTCGCACTCCTTTCGGAGCAACCTTTCGGTTAGGTTTCCCCATTCGGAAATCCCCGGGTCAAAGCCTGTTTGGCGGCTAACCGAGGCTTATCGCAGCCATACAACGTCCTTCATAGCCTCTTACTGCCAAGGCATCCACCGTGCACTCTTAAAAGCTTAAAGTTTTTTCTTAAAAAACTCGAGCTTGTTTAACGCCGACCACAACTTGTCTAGAATTGCTTCACAACAAAATTGTTGGTTAATAATAAAATGCCAATGCACTTGAGAATAATAACTCAGTGCATACGTTCTTCGAAGCTCCCCGAACAACCCTCGCCACCAACTCTTTCAAGTCAGCAGGAGCATTGCTCTTTGAACTTCTCGAACATATCGAGAACTCTTCTACTCATAACCAAATTTTTCTACGGCCTTCTCGCATCTCATGACTTTCGCCACAAAATACAATGGTGACCATCGATAGAAGCTGCTCAACTAAATCATTCAAATAGGATCTTTAAGTCTCGTTCTAAGGTAGGTGTCTTACCTAAGTCTGTGTATCTTCGAGTCGCGCTCTCGGAGCCAAAGGATCCGATAAACAACGACAAGAAATGGTCGATTATAGGCTTTCTTTCGAATGCCATCACGACAACACATCCCTAAAAGGAGGTGATCCAGCCGCTGCTTCCGCAACGGCTACCTTGTTACGACTTCACCCCAGTCACCGGTTTTTCCGTTAAGACCTGCCTCCTTGCGGTTAGCTCAGCCTTTTAAGGAGAAACCAGCTCCCATGGCGTGACGGGCGGTGTGTGCAAGGCCCGGGAACGTATTCACCGCGGCATGCTGATCCGCGATTACTAGCGATTCCAACTTCATGGAGTCGAGTTGCAGACTCCAATCCGAACTGAGACCAGCTTTCTTCCGATTTGCTCCACCTCACGGTCTAGCATCGGTTTGTACTGGCCATTGTAGTACGTGTGTTGCCCTGGGCGTAAGGGCCATGCGGACTTGACGTCATCCCCACCTTCCTCTGCCTTATCGGCAAGCGGTCTCCCTAGAGTGCCCAACTTAATGGTAGCAACTAAGGACAGGGGTTGCGCTCGTTGCGGGACTTAACCCAACATCTCACGACACGAGCTGACGACAGCCATGCAGCACCTGTCTCGGCGTTCCCGAAGGAAACCCCCACTTTCATGGGGTAGCGCCGGATGTCAAGCCCAGGTAAGGTTTTTCGCGTTGCGTCGAATTAAACCACATACTCCACCGCTTGTGCGGGCCCCCGCCAATTCCTTTGAGTTTTAATCTTGCGACCGTACTTCCCAGGCGGGTCACTTAACGCGTTAGCTACGACACCGAACGGGTAAGCCGTCCGACGTCTAGTGACCATAGTTTACGGCGTGGACTACCAGGGTATCTAATCCTGTTTGCTCCCCACGCTTTCGCATCTCAGCGTCAGTAATGGTCCAGAGAGTCGCCTTCGCCACTGTTGTTCCTCCTGATATCTACGAATTTCACCTCTACACCAGGAATTCCACTCTCCCCTCCCATACTCAAGCCTGACAGTATTCGGTGCACTTCCTGAGTTGAACCCAGGGATTTCACACCGAACTTATCAAACAGCCTACATGCGCTTTACGCCCAGTAATTCCGAATAACGCTTGCACCCTCTGTATTACCGCGGCTGCTGGCACAGAGTTAGCCGGTGCTTTTTCTGCAGGTACCGTCATTTTGTTCTTCCCTGCTAAAAGAGGTTTACAACCCGAAGGCCTTCATCCCTCACGCGGCGTTGCTGCGTCAGGATTTCTCCCATTGCGCAAAATTCCTAACTGCTGCCTCCCGTAGGAGTCTGGTCCGTGTGTCAGTACCAGTGTGGCTGATCGTCCTCTCAGACCAGCTACCCATCGAAGCCTTGGTAGGCCGTTACCCTACCAACTAGCTAATGGGACTTGGGCTATTCCACTCGCGCCTTACGGCTTTACCGGCCAGGGCCAGAGCCCCGGACGGATCATTCGGTATTAGCCAAGCTTTCGCCTGGTTATCCCCAGCGAGAGGGTACATTACCCAAGTATTACTCACCCGTGCGCCACTCTACTTACCCTTGCGGGCTTTCGCGTACGACTTGCATGTCTTAAGCACGCCGCCAGCGTTCATTCTGAGCCAGGATCAAACTCTCAAATTAAAAAAATAAAAATCTTTGTTTTGACCAACACCCAACTCGATGCGCTTCGGCCGAAGCTTTGGCGACATCAAACGAGAGCCTGAAAATCATGCGACGCAACCCCTAAGGACTGCGTCACAACAAAGATCAGATTATAAACTCAAAGATCCTGTTAATTGACGGAAAATAGTATTTCATAGATCGAAAACAACTCTCCGCTAAGCGACGAATCGCAAAGCTTCGAATTGCTCAATCTAAGTGAGCAGCTTCTACCCATGGCCATATCGCTAAGGCCCGAATTGTTCAGAAAACCAAGTAAAAAATCTCGAATCGAACTCGACCCGAGCAAGCTCTTAATCGACAACGTCTAAGAACTAAAAAATCCACCCAAAACATCGAAACCTGCGCAAATTTAGACTTGCGCAAATCTCTTAGTAACCAGACCATCTAATGTCCGGCTGCTAGGGTCTCGCCATAATAGAGATCCGCCGGATAAAATCAAGAAGCTGCGGCTCTTTTTTTATCTCATTTCCCAATTTCTTATTTTCTATATTCCTGAGCCAAAAGCCCAAAAAAGAAACAGAAGAAAAACGAGAAAGCCACACCCCAACCACACTCGCGCCAGCCAAACGAACCCAAGAGCCCGCAAGAACCAACAACATCGCAACCGACCAAAATCATGCCACAAGGCACAAATCCGGCCCGCCCCGACGCCCTAAAACAAACACCCCTAAGCACGAACTGACCTATTCGGCCAGCAGCCGCACCCAAAAGCGCTTGCTGAATGTAGTTTTATCCGAAAGATTTCAGCTGATTAAGCGAAATCCCTCTGTCCCGAAAGGGTCCGCGATAGTAGCAATCGTTTTCGGAATAAGTCAATGCCGTGATTTTCGATTTTTTTACATTTTATGCTGAAGGTCGCATTTAGCGTTGGAGAGCCCTCCGGGGACGAGCATGCCGCCAGGGTAGCCTCAGCCTTGCTGCGAAAGAACCCCTCCCTTGAACTCAAAGGCATGGGTGGACGCGCAATGCGCGAATCTGGAGTCAAAACGCTCGTTGATTGCGAGAAACACGGCTCTTTAATGGGATTTTCCGAGGTTCTGATGGCTGCCAATGATGTATGGCAGACGTGGAGAACCATGAAAAACCTGCTTCGGGAGTGGCGCCCTCAGGTTTTGGTTCTTGTTGACTATGCAGACTTCAACTTGCGCCTCGCGCGAGTGGCACACGAGCTTGGCATTCGGGTCCTCTACTACATTACACCGCAGCTTTGGGCCTGGCGAAGCGGCCGTGCAAAACTCTTTGAGCGCTACGTCGATAAAGCTGCCGTGATATTCCCCTTCGAGCGCCCGCTCTTCGAGAAGCTGGGCTACACTCGCGCAGTTCACGTCGGCCATCCCTTCTCGGACTTGCTGCACCGCGAAAAGGACGCGAGCAAGGAGCTTGAGCTGAAATCAAACTTTCTCGCTACCACGAGGCTAGACGGCACAAGGAAGCTGCTTTCCGTCTTCCCCGGAAGCCGCAAGGGCGAAATCCGCCGCCTCTTGGGCACTGCACTTCAAGCAAGCAGATCCTTTCTCGCAAAGAGGCCGGAGATTCAAATAGCAATTGGCGTCGCCCCGGCAGTTGCACCACTCGTGAGGGAAATGGTTGGTAACGCAGCCCCTTCAATTCAGCTTATCGAGGGCCGCTCGCTCGATCTCCTGCGCTTTTCTGATGCCGCCCTTCTCAAGTCGGGCACCTCAAACTTACAAGCCGCATTTTTTACGACACCCTTTAGTATGTTTTTTAAAGCCTCGCGGCTTTCCGAATTTATCGTCACCAACTTTGTTGGAATTACCCAGTACTCAATCGTTAACGTGATCCGGCAAAATACGGTGAGGGAGTTTTTGCAAGAAAGGGCCTCCCCCGAGCTCCTCGCGGCGGAAATGGAGCGCCTGCTCTTTGATGATGCATTTCGCGAGGAACTCTCAAAGGCACTCGGGGAGGTCGCTGCGTCACTCAATAGCCATGATGCACTTCCGGAATTTGAAGGCTGCCGGAGCGAAGCAGAAAGGACAGCGGCTCTCGTACTCTCCCTACTCTAAGGGCCTCCTGCCAAAGGGTTGTCCTCTTCCCGCGAACCCTTCACTCTTAGGTTCTAACCATCAGAAGTCGGAGCTCAATGCCCCCTTTTCGAACTACAAGTTTTCGCTCCTGTATTTGCGAAACCTCTCGAGAGGTCGGCGTATTCGTCTGCGACGTGCTTTCACAGCCCCATTATGGAATCCCCTGGCGCACCCCCGATCCGTCGGCGGCAACAAAGTCTTCTCGAGCCCTTCCCCTTGCTCGCGCGGAAGACATCGTCGTCTTGAGCTCCCCTCCCTCGCCTGAATATTTTGCTTGGCTAAAAAACCTTGGTCTCGGCCCACGCAATATCGTGGTGTACGAAGACCCCTCTATGGGCGTTTCCATAGCCGAAAGAATCCTATCCAATCCCGCACGCCTCAAAGACTCACTCGCAAAAGTGGGGCGGCCGGGGGTTTATGTTCCTTTCTATGCCGGGAACAAAGAACTTGCGGCTGCACAGTCCACTGGTTTGCCTCTTCTGGGGTGCCCAGAGGACATTACGCTCCGATTCTTTAATAAAGAGGCATTTAAGGAAGAGTGCCGTGCACTTGAAATTCCAACAGTGGAAGGAGCCTCACACGACTTAGGCGGCGCGCAGTCAGAGCCGCCATCGTCACAAGATCTTGAAGCACTTGTGAGTGCTCTCCTGTCCAACCACTCTTCACTTATTGTAAGACCAACGCTTGGCGGGCTTAAGCCTCAAGTCTATCGCGCAGAAAGCCTCAACATCCAAGAAGTTCTTGCTTCTATCTCCGCCCATAAGCCCGGGCGTGTTCTTATTGAACCTCTTCTTAAAGTGATTGCCTCTCCCAACGATCAGTGGTGCATCACTCGCTCTAAGCGTGTGGAACATATTGGGATGAGCACGCAGCTATTCGATGGTCTCAGGCATACGGGGAACCTGAATGGTCAGTTTTTCTCCGAGCGCACGACCGCCACCATTCACTCTATGTCAGAGCGCATTGCACGGCGCATGAGCGAGGTTGGCTATCGAGGAGTCCTTAGCATCGACTATATAATTTCCGAACAAGGCATCTTTCCGATTCAGAACAACGCGCGCCTCAATGGGTCCACGTTTGCATTTGGCATTATCGAGAATCTTGGGCGGTTGATCGGACAGATCCAGTGCTGGAAGTTCCTTCGAGCGAAGGGCGAACTTGCAACCTTCGAAGACGTAAGAAAGCGCCTCTCTCCTATTCTCTTCGACGGCATTCGAAAGAATTCAGTATTTGTCTTCGACACTGATTCATTACCCACCAACGGATCCGTGGGCATACTGATCGCAGCAGAGGATATGTACCACATTGAATATTTGGAAGGCGCGCTCAGAGAGTTTGGATTGATGCCGCTGTGAGTAGCGTATTCTCATGGAAGCGACTCGCCGCTCACAGGCGCCTACTGCTAAGCCCATAGAGTCCAAGGTCGATTCTCTTCTCCCTTAATGCTCAGTCTCTCAAGAGAACCCGAACTCAATTCCTCACTTCGGAATGGTATGACCAAGTTCCTCACGCTCAGCGCGCCGGACCTCTATGCCTTTTCGGATGCACTCCGTCATATCGACGAGTCCAGAGCTAAAGCCTAGGCGTTCTCTAAGTGCTTCGCAGTCAAGTCGCGCTCGGTCGTAGTGAATACTTTTGCGAAGCTCTGCTTCTTCCGCCAGAAGAGCCTGAACACTTCTTTTCCTTTGTTCCTCTGCAAGCTGCTCTTTTGTAGGGGCTTTCCCTAGCTTATTAGCAATCTTCGCAAGTGCTTTTTCACGCTTCGCGCGTTCATCTTGTACAAGTTTCACCACGTCAATGGCGCCAAACTGGCCCGCATATTCATCAAGCGACACTACTTGCCCCTTAATAAAGCGCTTCTCATCAAGATTCACGCCTCCGGCAACGAGTCCCTTCACGACCTCTACGCAGTTGAAACGCGCCGCCGCAAACAATGCCACCGTGCGACTCTCAACATCGCTGAGCGCAGGAAGGCTTTCCTGTAAAACACAGGAAGGCATCTCCTTCATAAGAAGCTCCCAAAGATGTTCAGTTGAGGCTCGGTTGGGAGATTCGTTCACTGCTGGCTCTGGAGGGGGACGAGAGGTTGCGGAGGATACGGCGAGACCAGCCGCAAATGCGGCGGCAAGGACAAGCACCGCAACGAGCGCGAGTACCGGGATGTTTAGCCCAGGAGACTGAGACGCCCGCTTTTTGTCCTTGGGATCAAGCTCATCGAGAATAGATTCGATCTCGCTCATAAATTTTCGCAGCTCGTTACCCTACGCCAAGGAGGTCGGCCTCAATCATGGGTAACTTAACGGGAAGTGTGAAAACGTCGTTCTGGTGCACACGAAGAGCATGCCGAACTACTATAAGGCTCATTTTGGGAGGAATGGCTTCTTGGGGAAGATACCCTCAGATCTTGCGAGTTAGAGCACCAGGCGCATCTCCACATGCAGCGCGGCTGCTAAGACAGCTAGGGAGCATCTGAAAAGCCTCGATATCTTACTTTCTTTCTCTGTGTCCTCTGTGGTTTTTCAGCAATTTAATTAACCTCAGAGGGCAAAAAGTTCGCGGAGTGGACTTTTTCAGAGGCTCCTTAGCACTCCCCAGGGAGTTCAAATGCGTGCGCCCTCCCCGAAGCCACGAGTCTGTCAATCGTCTGCTCGGGGATAAATTGAATCGCAAGAAGATCGCGAGAGCCACTTAAAGGCAGCAAAACTCCGCGAGCCTCGGCTGGAAGTTCCGCCCTGCGCGCAAGCAGCAAACTCCAAAAAGGAGTATTGCACACAAGACTCGGAATTGCCCCCGGAGTCATTTTCCCTCTCTCCACCACCTTAGGAAACGGGATAACGAGCTGCACCCGGCGCTCCGTAAGATAATCCATCGATACAAAGCGCTGATGTCCCGGTGTACTCCCAATCACCGTCCCGTGGCGAGCAACCCAGGCATCAGTGAGTCCAAACATATCAATCGCTTCAAGACCTGAGTAATAGGGAAGGGCACCTGCTGCAGTCACTGCAATGATAGGGGAACTCTGCCCAGCGAAAAGCTGTCCAAGATCGATACCCACGCTTCGCCAACCGCTTTCTTCATCAGCCACCTGAGAGGAAAGGAGCGCAATGCTAAGCACATTCTCCGATCTCTCTCGTTCTGCAAAGGTACTCGCGTGATGGAGAGAGCCGATAGCAACTGAAAGGGTTAACGCAATTTTTAGCACCTGGGAAAAAGTAAGCCACTCGGCCACCAAGAAAAGGAGAAGCGCCATTAAGGGAATTGAAGGAACGAGAATTCGAAACTCCATGAAATCTCCTCCCGCATATACTACGTAGCCTAGCCACAGAATCAGGGCTCCAAAGAGCATCGCTACGCTTCCCAAGAGGGAGGGAGAATGAAGATTTCGGTACCTTAATAAGCAGAAACCCAGAAGAAGAATAACTGGCAAGTAAAGGAGATAGGAGGAGAAGAATAGCCCAAGAAAGGAAATGCCCCTTACCCAAGAGGTATGCGAAGCAAGCTTTACGTAGAAGGTATTGGGAAGCCACTCTCCATACACCCAGTGCCGCCACAGGCTCCAGATAACAAGCGAAGCGATCGGCAGAATTACAAGCATTGAAATTTTTCTAAGCCAGAGAGGCCGCTGGGCTACTCGAAGAGCCACAGAACCCACCAATGGAAAAAGAAAAACTGCCGAATCCATGCGAGCAAGAAGCGCCAGAGAGGAAAAGACTCCAATAAGCAGGAGATTGCGGTCCTCTTCTTTGTCCTTTTTAGGGTTAAGGAAGCGTACACAGTGACGCGCGACACACGTGATAAGAAATGCATGGAGAGAGGTCTCAAGTCCCCCGGTGGCGTAGGCAGCGAAAGAATAGTTCAAGCCTACTATGGCAACGACGCATAGAATCGAAATCCGAGAAAGCGATAGCTCAAGACCGAAACGTGCAAGAACGAGCAGATGAGCGACGTAAAAGACTATCCCAAGTACTTGCGCTGCGAATTCCGGCTCCGCCCCACACCACATGACCGCAGCCAGGATAAGAGTCCAAAGAAAGTTACTGTACCCTTCGACCCATTCTCCTGGGTTAAAAACAAGACCATGCCCCCCTACAAGATTGCTGGCGTAGCGAAATGATATAAAGGCATCGTCCTGGAGGAAACGGAGGGACCAGGCACAGACAGCACAAAGACAGATGAGAAGGAAAAAGACTACCTTGGAATAGATTTCGGACCGGGATTTTTTCATGTAACGGCTCCGCAGAGTCGGGAAGCGCTCTGCGCTCTCATAGTACCGCTGCTTGGCCTGCAAAAACTTCGCGGCAACAACTTCGCGGACATGTCGAAGTTCCTTAGCTCTTCTTCTCTCCCCCCAAAAAAAGTGCACATTCTTTTGTGTGAGGGCGGAGAGGTCCAACGTGCGCGAAAGATATACCGCCGAAATAGGTGGCGTCCCCGGCAGGATTCGAACCTGCGGCCTTCAGCTTCGGAGGCTGACGCTCTATCCAACTGAGCTACGAGGACAAAACTTTTAGCCGCGCAAGGCTACTACTAGGCATCCCCCAGTTCAACCTCGCGCGGCAATACGCACATGGACGGTTAAAGAACAAAACAAACAGATTTGAAAACAAATCAGATTGAGTACTTATCCGAGGTTATGTGCCCCGATGCGGTTACTTTAGCGCGGCCATTGGCAGCCAAATGCCGAAGCGTAAAGAAGAGCGTTTCCGCAGATTCAGTAGCTCCAATCGCCGAGGCAATCTCCTCAACAGTCTGGGGGTTCTTTTGTGTCTTGAGGTACTCCATCAACTTGTTTTGGAGAGACAAAACATCCGCAGCTGCCTTCTTACCTGCCTCAACCCCCGGTTGATGATAAGCATTAATATTGATGAGTGAGGCATAGAGACCTACGGCACGCTCAAAAAGCGCAATAAGCATTCCGACGCTATGCTCGGAAACTTCTTCGATAAGAATCGTCAAGCTTTGCCGGTCGCTCTCATAGAGTGCTCCTCTCGTGCCCTGAAAGAAACCACTTAAATAGTCTCCTGCAGTAACACCTGGCTCCACCTGAAGTTCTCCCACCGCAAGCTTGGAGGAAAGTTGGGAGGTATTTGGAGAAGCATCTTTGAGGACATGAATGAACACCGCGAAAAAGTTCTTCAGCCCATCACGAAGTTGCTGCACATACGCGTGTTGGTCCGTAGATCCCTTATTCCCATATACTGAGATCCCCTGATGCACCGTCGCACCCTTAAGATCTTTCTCCTTTCCGAGACTCTCCATGAGGAGCTGCTGGAGATATTTGCTGAAAAGCTCGAGCCTGTCGCTGTAAGGCAGCACCACCATGGCTTTGGACCCTTTGCCCTCGCCAAGAAACTGCCACATACCTGCGAGCTGGGCAGCCGGGTTAGCTTTGAGTTCCGTGCGCCGAGTGAGCTCATCCATGTGACGAGCTCCTGCAAGCATGCGATTGATATCGTAGCCCTGAAGGGCTGCCGGAAGCAGGCCGACCGCGCTTAATTCGCTTGTTCTTCCGCCAACCCAATCCCACATAGGAAAGCGCTCGAGCCAGCCCTCTTTCACCGCAAACTTATCAAGCTCACTTCCTGCCCCGGTAACGGCAACAAAATTCTTCGCGTATGCCAGACCTGACTTTACCCAGGCCTCTTTTGCCACCAGCATTCCGTTTCGAGTTTCCTTCGTACCACCCGATTTTGAAATCACAACACAAAGGGTTTTGCTGAGATCGGGAATTGAGCCAAGAACGTTGGCCATCCCATCGGGATCGGTGTTGTCGAAGAAGAACGCGCTAAGCTTGTCCTTATTAGATCCCAAAGCCTTCGTGACGAATTGAGGGCCCAGGGCCGAGCCGCCAATACCTACAATAAGCAGGTGTTGATACTTCCCCCCTGACGACGGAGCGACAACCCCGCTGTGAACCCGCGCAGCGAAATCGAGAATTCTCTTGTTGGTGCTCTCTATTTCCGACTTGATCTCGGGGCGAGGGCTCAGTTCCGGATTACGCAGCCAGTAGTGTCCAACCATCCGTCCTTCATCGGGGTTAGCAATCGCCCCCTTTTCAAGCTCAGCCATGGACTTAAGCGCCCCCGCCATCGGCGTCGCCATCGAACTCCACCAAGAATCTGGAAGGTTGACTCGGCTCGTATCAAATCCAAACTTGGTTTCTGAATCGTAGAATATAGTTTGCTTGAGGCGATCCCAAAGCTGACTCTTTGATAGCATACGAAATTCTCCTAAAATCTATCCTGCCAAGTTCGCTACGAGGCCTGCGACAGAGACTTTATTGCCTCTCACGCTGATCAATTATTTGAACAATATGGGTGGCCCCGACTGGCACAACCCTGATTATAATTACATAGTTCCGTAGGGTTAGAGCACCTGAACCAATTTACCGCCCATATAAGCTATGCTAGTTGAATAGGGTACGGCCTTGAACCCTTGAGGCAGGGTGAAGATATACGCTGCTTTGGGGGGCTCAGAAAAGAAAAAAGAGCGCTGCTCTATTAGTTCTGAGCTAAAAGGAGTACCGGATCCTTCCCGAAATGGAATTCGAGACTGGAACGACTTGGTATTTTTAGATTCTTTTGTGGCGCTTCCGTAACTGGCGGCGGCCTTGGTTTGTAGCGGCCTTACCTTTTTGGCTTTGCTTGGAGTGGCTAGTTTTTCTTTTGGCTGGATTCAAATGCTCAAAGATAATGTCCTCTTTCTAAAAGAAGCGATTCTTGAATTCCAGGCGACAGGAACGATTTTCCCTACCTCGCGATGGGCAGCCGAGGCCCTAATCACCCCACTCCTTTCTCGCAAGTCCAGAAAGCCACTTAAGATCCTTGAACTTGGACCGGGTACTGGCTCGGTAACTGTTCCCATTCTTGAAAATATGCAGACAGGCGATGAACTTGTGGTGTGTGAAATTAATCACCGCTTCATGGAGGCGCTGCAAGAGCGTCTCAGCAAGAACCAACACTACCTCCGAATCCAGGATCGCGTTGAGTTTTATTGCTGCCCCATGCAAGAACTCCCTGAAACCGAGCGCTTTGATGTAATTGTCTGCGCCATTCCCTTTTCGAATCTCGACCTCGGAACAGTCCAGGAGATCTTCTCCAAGCTTCGCCGCATGAGCCATGAAGAGACGGTGATGACATTCTACGAATACATGGGCCTACGCTCTATCGGGAAAGTCGTCTCGCCTCAGAAGCGACGTGAACGCTTGAAGCAAATCGATTCCTTCTTTAACTCGATCTACTCAAATCATCTGTGCGATAAGATTAAGGTGTATCTAAACGTTCTACCTATTCATATCTATACGCTGCGCGATTTGCATGAGCTGCCAGTTGCGGCCTAGGACTGCGCTCTAGCCGCGATCACTGGCATCCCCGACTGGGAGGTACGCAATCGCAGCATCGCCACTCCTAGTTGAGATGCGGTGGAATTTCGCCTTCAGCTGCGGACGCTCCCTTGTAGGTACTCTCCTTGTTGGAGCTCTCGCCCCCCTCCGTTGAATCAAGCGAAAGCTCCCCTGGACCTCGAAACCACTTTCTCACGATACCGAGGGGGCCACTAAG
The DNA here is from genome assembly GCA_044356455.1 of Bdellovibrionota bacterium. GTDB lineage: Bacteria > Bdellovibrionota_C > UBA2361 > UBA2361 > JBGSMV01 > JBGSMV01. Next base: position 14,470 of record JBIKWF010000050.1, read on the forward strand.
CACATAGGCACCCGAAAGGGCTACAAATCCGACTGCGCTGTTATACCAGATGAGGCCAATCATTGCGCCCACGAAAACCCGGCCGAAGAGCCCAAGACTATTCACGCGCAGAAGCTTAATTGAGAAAAACTCAATATGAGAGACCATCAAGAAGGCCAACGAGGCCATGACAAAGGAGCCAAATATTGCAAAGCCGAGTGATGACTGAGGGATGGGCGCGAAGTTTACACAAGCAGCAACAAAGGCAGCTGCCCCAGGCGTGGGAAGCCCAGTGAAACCCTTTAGATTTTCTGCTGAAATATTAAAGCGCGCCAACCTACTCGCCGCGCATAAGGCGTATATAAAACAGACAAAGACGCCAAATTCATCGGCCACAGGCCGAAGGCACCAATGGTACATTACAATCGCAGGGGCGATCCCAAAGGACGTCAGGTCTGAAAAGGAGTCAAATTCGACTCCAAATTTGGATGTGGCGTTGAGCTTGCGAGCGACTCTCCCATCAAGTCCATCAAGCAAAATGGCGAAACCAATGGCTATCGCGCATTTCTCGTAAGAGCCCTGTGCCGCGTATATGCAGGATAAAAACCCGCAAAACATATTGGCCAAGGTGACCGCGTTTGGGACGAGGAAGCGCCTGCGATACAGGCGTTCTTTGAGGGCTGCTCGTATGAGTCTCTTATCCTTCATAGCGCATCGAGTATACTCAAGTTTCGTGTAAGAACCATTAGATCCTGTGGCCCTCTAGGCAAAAGACTGGAATTATTAGCCTCCATGAACAGCTCAGCTATCGCTTCCATGACTGAAGGCCCTACCTCCCCCGCCAGGGGCCCCCTCCCCCAGGGTACGCGTCCCATGACCGCCAAGCCTAGCCCGCCCACCTCTAGGATTCGCAAACTGCTTCGCAAAGTACCTCTCACTGCTCGCGGGTTCTGCATCCTCTTTTTTTCGCTCTATCTTATCGCGGGCCCCTCGTGGAACGCGAACGATGTCATCGCAACAGTTGTCGGCTACAGCCTCTTCTTTATTCTCACCGGCTTTGCGCTCACCACCTTTGTACAGTCGATAGATTTCCGCGAACGCCTGCGCGCGAAACTTTCTGCTGAGCTCTTTGATGTGCATGCCTCTGGTTCTGGGCACGCACGCCCGATCGCGAAATTGCCCACGCGTATGGTAGTGACTACTACCCCGGCGGCTCTTGTACCCCTGAGCATGCTCAGCCTTGAAGTGCGCTTTGCCTCGCCCGGGGTAAAGACCGCGAAACATCTGATCACGGGACGTTCCCCAAGCCCACGCACCCTTGTTGAAGACATTACCTTTCCACACCGCGGGCGCTGGAACATCGCATCCCTCTCCCTCGCGGTTGGAGATATGTGGGGGCTTACTCGTGTTACCTGGGAAGACTCGGCTTCTACCAGTGGTCTTAGCATCGAAGTTCGCCCTGCAGGACAAGCGGATGCTCACGTACCAGTGATTAGTTCTGCAGTGAGGACTGGAGATGCGATTGCAGATCTCCTCGACCGGCAGGGAGATCCTTATGACCTCAAGCAATACAATCCCGCCGACGGAATGAAGCGCATCCTATGGAAGGTTTTTGCGAAACGAGGCGAGCTCATTTCTCGAATGCCTGAGCGTGCCGTAACACCTGAAGGACAAGTGGTCTGTTTTATTGCAGCGGATGCCTCAGGCGACCAAGTGTGCTCGGAGGCTATTCGTTATGCGCAAGGAATTGCAGAACTCGATCTTCAATTTTGGGGTGGCTGCGTAGGGAACGGACCTCGTGGGGCGGCTCGAAGCGCCGAGGAACTTGAACAGCTTCTCATTGACAGCGTCTGGGAAACCCAAAACGCATCCAGCCAAAGCGCAGGTGCGGACCTTCAGCGACTCCTGACACAAGTCAAAGGCACCATGCAGCACTCGCGTGTTGATAAAGTGCTCATTCTTATATCCCAAGCAAGAATCACAGATGAGGTGAGTACTTCTTGGCACACTGATTTAGGTAATTTGCTTGAGAAGGACGGCATCACCCCAGTTTTTGTCCCCTTGGGGGAGCAGCTCCATGCACGCAGGACTCAATCAATGCTTTCGCGCGCAGAGAAGCTCTTTCTCTACACCTCACAAGAAGAGGCAGTATCTGATACCGCATTTTTTAAGCGCTTTCTTGGAATTTGTGCTGGCCGAGGGTGGGAAGTTATCATGCAGCAGCAGTAGCGAGGTCGTGTGACAGTCTTATTTCAATTATTGTCAAATACCCTGAGCGCCCATCCAGCCCTCTCAACGCCTGCGGCGCGAGTTCGGCTTGGAGCGGTCCTCGCGCTGCGTTGCCTTTTTCTTTGCGTTCTCGTTTTTGCACTTCATCACGTCGTTGAGCTCGGAACTTCTCCTTGGGCTCTCTCTCTTGGCGTCATACTAGGAACGACACTCGCAAGTGCGCTCTCTTTTACCAGGCTGACTCACCGCGGTTTCTTAGCATTGGGGATAGCATTCTACCTCTGCTATGCGCTCAGCTTTGGGGTTCTCGGGATTATTCCGCCTGGTGCATTGGGAAGCGTACTCGCCGTCCCCTCTCTTCAATTGCATGCAGAGCTTATTCTGTCCGCCTTCTTTGTTGCGGCAGCATCAACATGGCTCTTTTGGAGAACACCTCACGCACTTACCGTAGAGGTGCTGCTGCTTGCCGGACTTGCGGTCCAAATCATGGCTGGCCATAGAAACTTTAGGCTCGACCAACCGCAGCAGCTGAACACCATCGCCTGGAAATTGGGCTGGGGACCGCTTGGCACCGTCACGATCCTGGGCGTTACCCTGGTGATTGGGCTCTTATCATTTCTTTACTTCACCTCTCCCCCAGGGAAACCCGAAGCGGCCCCGCCGCTTTCTACAGGCGCTCGCCCCGTCTATCTCTATCAGAACTCTCGGTGGTCGCTTGCCGGTCTCGGCGTTGCCGCACTTTTGAGTGTCGTGCTCTTTTTGATTGCTCAAGTATCTTTTTGGGCCTTCAGCAAAGCTGCTGGCTCAAGAACGATGATGGGCGTTGGCCAGGAAAGCCGCGAAGAAATGACCCCCCTTGGATTTCATTCGTCTCTTGGCAAAAACGCCCAGCCGGGCGCACTGGTGCGACTCGAAGGTGACTACGCGCAAAACCCCTTTGTTCCCATGCTGTATTTTAGGGAGTCTGCCCTTAGCTCGTTTAATGGCCACGAAATGGTTTTGGCGCCCGCTCAGTTTGATGGGGATGTAAACCGGACTCGTCCCGATGAAATATATTCCTCTGAGCCTGACACTGAACTGCTTAGTCGCACGCCAATAGTGCAGTCTATATTCCTCCTCGCTGAGCACAAAACTGCCTTCGCTCTCGACTACCCAATTCAAATTCGGCAGCTCAGCAACCCCAACCCAGGACGATTTAGAGCTGCCTACAAAGTCTATTCAGTAGCGCCTGGCTTTTCACTCAAGGAACTTGGCGGCCTCGGGGTAGGAGATGCGCGCTGGTCTCCCGAAACACTTCTGCATTACCTGAGCCCGCACCCCGACAAGCGCTACGAGGAATTGGCGAAGAGAATCACTCAGGGGCTCACTGACCCCGTCGAAAAGGCATTTGCGATAACCCAGTGGTTCTCAAAGAATGCGATTTACACGCTCACACCTGGCCATGAGGTCCAGCCGAACGAAGATCCTGTCGCGCCTTTCCTTTTTGGCGATATGCGGGGTTACTGCGTCCATTTTGCGCATGCCATGACCTACCTCTTCCGATCGATTGGCATTCCTGCGCGTATTGGCACCGGGTATCTTACCGATCTAAGCCAGGCAAAGGATGGTCATATATTGCTTCGCATGAATGACCGGCACGCGTGGTCTGAAGTCTACATCTCAGGACGCGGCTGGCTGCCCTTTGACCCTCAACCGGAGCAAGTCGAAAATCATGGGGAATCTCCCGTCGATATGAAACTCCTTGAGGACCTCATGGGAATGATAGGCCCCAGTGAAGAGATCCTGCCCAAGGATGTTGCCGCGGGAGAAACAGGACTTCGAGACGAAGAAGCCTGGACCGTTCCTGATTGGCGCTATCTGGGAGCTCCGATTGCGCTCCTTCTAGGTCTTGTCTTCTCGGCTAAACTCCTGCTTTTTGTGGGCTGGAGATTTAGTCGTAGCCCCACTCGAAAAATTCAGCTGAGGTACCGAACTCGGATCGCCGAACTTTACGATTTAGGCTACCGAAGACTTCGCGGTGAAACACGTGATGAGTTTAGGCTGCGGTTACAGGGTGAGTTCGGTCGAGACCTCCTTCCCGAAACTCCGCATCTCACTGCCGTGGTGTATGGCCCGAATAGCGCTCCACCCGAGCTCCCCTCCTCACCCCTCAAGGAAGTTCTTAGCGCCCGAATTCCGTGGTGGAAGCGCCTACTTGGAAAGCTAAGCCCGGCCTCTGGAGTTGCCCTTTTACTGAGGAGGTCCTGGTGAGCCCACTCTCCACTTACCGCACTCGTCGTTTACGCCCCCTCGTCATGCTCGCCGTAGCTGGCCTTTTCTGCATCACTGCGACATTACCCCTTCAAGGAGAAGCACAGTCAGCAGGAGACCTTTCTGCAGGTGACCCCTTTGATCCCTTCGATCTTTCCTCCAAGGACCTCGATTTTGGGGACGATGAAAGCAAAACAGCAGATCAGCTCACCTTTGAAGCCAGCATACTGCTTGATGATGAACGTCCCCTCGATGCGCGCTCAAAGCTTCTCAAGGCATTACAAAAGGACCCTAAGGACTACCGGGCGCACCTGCTTCTTGCCGGTTATTACATGGTTCACGTAGGACATTTTCGGCTGGCGCTAAAATACGTCAAGCAGGGAGAGGCTGTTTTCATAGAGAAAGAAGGAAAGCCACCGTACCGAGACGAAATGGTTCGCAATCAGCATTCGAGGATTCTCTACCTACTCTCGCAGGCACGTCTTAGCCTTGATGATTATCAAGGGGCACTAGATGTGCTCGATGAATTCACCTCTTACGGCTATTTTGCAGAGTGGTATCCGGGATCGCGCGCCTGGATCTTGATGAAGCTTGGACGCCTTGACGAAGGAGTAAAAGAGGCCCGCGCCGGAATTTACGGGGGAGCGGAAACAGGCCGGACGCTCAACATGTTAGGCATCTTGCTGTCGATGACTGGCGACCGGGGCGCCGCGATTGAAGTTCTAAAACAAGCTATCGGTTATGAGTTTTCGCTTGGAAAGCTTGGGCAGCCTGCAACTCCTCTTAACAATATCGGAGAAGTCTACGAAGAAATATTCAACGAGGCTCTCGCGCAAACCTCCTATACACGCGCAACGACGCTACCCGATGGCTGCGAACATGTACTTCCTAGTCTTAATCTCGCCAAGCTCTATCTCGATGAGCTAAGCCTCTCTTCTGCCAAACGCACCATGGATAATTTCGAAGGCTGCGTCGCGCAGTTCCCTTTGAGAAACGGCGAAGAGCACCGAGCGCTCGTGCACTTGGCGCGCGGCAGAATTGCGCTTCTTGCAGGACGCACAGAGGATGCAATTACCCACTACCGGGCGGTCCTCGAAGATCGTCAGTGGTTTGGGAAAATCGGAACTTCCGAACAAGATCTCGAAGCCGCCGGCTCGGTATCGCTCGCTCAAGCGCTTCTTAGGCATAATGCCGTGCTCTCACGTACCATCCCTGAGAGCATTTCTGAAAGTTTGAGTATACTTACCCAAAGAACCCGCAACCAGATAGAAGCCTGGTGGAGACTGAGACGTGGAAGACAAATTCTTATAGACGACCTTAAGGACATTGAGGACCTGTACGTAAGAAATACGGACAGCATGCTTGAATATCCCACTCTCGGAGAGGCACTCTCCGCACTTCCGCGCCGAGTACTCGAAAAGCGCATTGAAATTGAACGTGCCAGAGACGATCGCTCCACAGCTTCCACCTACTATGCCCTTTATCTGGCTGAAAACGTAGCTGCCTCTGGACAGCACGCCGAAGCGGTTCAGATGCTGGACACAGTTATTGCGAAAGCTCGCCCCCAGTTCGACAACGCTCTTAAGCTGAGAGCTATGACGGTGAAACTTGGTCTTTTCGCGCAGGAGACCGCCCCCTATCGGCAACTAGCGGAGGCGATATTCCTCCTATCTCGTCCTGCACTAAGGCTTGCCGGACTTCCCCTTCCTGTTCAAAGAGGCTCTTTGCCCGCCCTTGTTACACAGAACCTTTCTCAGGGCCCGTTCCTGCTCGACCAACAGGCCTCCTCTGTGCTTTCGTATCAGCAGCGCGGTGAATCGCATGAACTTACTCTTTCCCCTCTCAAGGGAGCTTCCGCCATGCCAAGCTTCAAGGGAAAGGGCAGCACCATCGAAGAGGCGCTTAACAATCTTTCAAGAAATGTTTTTGAAATTACGGTAGAGTGAACGCATGAATACGACTGACACCACTGTTTCAGCCTCTGTCTTTGGAGCCAGCACTTCAAATGGTGCGCGGAGCGGAACTTCCCACGCTATCTCAGTTGCCCAAGAGCTCTGCAAAGCTCTAGGGCGTGTAATTCAAGGGAGAGAAGACACGATAAAGCTCGTGGTAGCAGCTCTACTTGCTGACGGACACGTACTTCTGGAAGATTACCCCGGCTCCGGGAAGACAACTCTCACCAAAACCCTGGGCCGACTTATTTCGCCAGATGGCGCTGCTACCACTCACGGCAAAGCAGACGACCACATTGTGCAATTTCGGCGCATTCAGTTTACCCCCGACCTCCTGCCTGGGGATGTGCTCGGAGTAAATATCTTCGACCCCAAAAGTGGGCAGTTTCACTTCATGCATGGTCCAGTATTTGCGCACGTACTCCTGGCAGATGAAATTAATCGTACCGGTCCTAAAGTTCAGGCTGCCTTCCTCGAGTGCATGGCTGAAAAGCAAGTGACGCTTGATAACGTGACCTACCCTCTCGACAAGCTCTTCTTTGTGATTGGAACTCAGAACCCTCTCGACGTTGCGGGAACGTACCCCCTTCCGATCGTTCAGCTCGACAGGTTTCTTCTCAAGATCCCAATGGCATACGTAGATAAATCAACTGAGCTAAGAATCTTGGAGCAGCACACCACCATCACCAAGACGGCAGAAACCATTTCTCCCGTTTGCACTCGCAGCGACATCCTTGAGGCAAGGCGAGAAACAGACCAAGTCGTGATTCACCCCCATCTGAGAGAGGCGATTGTTGATATTATTCAATCAACGAGAAATAACGCCCTGATTCAGTTTGGCGCGTCCACTCGTGCCGCCCTCATGCTGCAATCCGCCATCAAGGGTTGGGCCGTGGTGAATGGCCGAGGATTTGGAACAGAGGATGATCTCAAAGCGATAGCCCCTTATGTTCTGCTCCATAGATTGAAATTTCATGGCGGCGCGGGAAATGCCATGGATGCCCTCCGTGAGCTGATGGCACCGTCTCTTGAGAGATTGATTGCCAAGGGTATCCCCCGAGGCCTGTAGGGCTCTGGTCGGGTACTTCGCGCCCCAACGGACTGGCGCCTCAGTCCATAGAAGCTTGCTTCATGACCATTTCCCTTGAGCTCTGCTCGGTGGGCGAGTAGTCTTACCAAGCTCCTATCTGTTCTCTTACCTTATGGTGGAGGTCGCCATGAAGCATCGAAAACAAATGTTCTCTACTGACACACACTCACGTTACGGGAGGATGTTAAGAATTGCCCGTACCCCCTGGCTTTTAAGTTCTCTCCTCTTTGCTTTTGGCGTCACCCTCCTCGCCCTTGGTGTGAGCCACGGAGTAATTGCTGAGGATGATGGGCTCACTATTCAGTACAATGATGTAAGGTTTGCCGAAGCTTCAAATGCTATCCTGAGTTATCTGGAGGGCAGTTTTGGCGCTCTGGTAATGGTCGTCGCTGGGCTCGTTGCAATTATCAGCGCCGCCTTTGGTCAATACCGTGCCGCGATGGGCTGCCTGATTATTGCGGTGGGCGCGTTTATTCTGCGTTCATTCATCAGCACGTTTTTTAATGATGGAAACATCATGCCCTGACAGAAGCTATCTACAACTATGTCCTCACCACTTTAAACCAGGGCAGAAACTGCATGACGAGCAACGCCGGGGGCAGCAGCGCAAAGAGAGGAGCAAGATCGGCCCGAAAGGATATGCCAATGAAGAAGGCGCTGACTATACCTAGAGGCACTAAAGTCCTGACGCGATGGGCTTGAAGATGGCTGCTCATAGCTGCAAGGTATCCCGGAATAAGGAGCACCATACTATGGCCCCAAATGTAGGGGGCCACCGCAAGACTGACCGCGGGTAGAACTCGCGTAAATGCTGGACCTAATTTCGTCATTCTCCACCCCCAAGCGGCGCCTATAATTAGCCCCACCAAAATAAGCAGCGTCCGCACCCAAGGAGCCTCCAAATAGTTCGCTGCAATTTGAGCCAGTGAAGCTCCACGCAAACTAAGTGCCTCACCAAATATGCTTGGTGCCTGACTCGCGTAATGCTCATATATCCCGGGTGCGAGGAAAAACGTTAATACCCCTTGAGCCGTTAGCCCAGCTACGGCAGACGCAAGAAAGAGCCAGCTCCTCATCCTTAGGGAATATACGCCAAGTGCTGCATATATCGGCAGAAGGAGATGAGGTTTAAAAGCGGTCAATGAGATCAGTATCCCAGCACGAAGCTGCTTTCCATCTCGAAGACTACGAACGGCCCCCAAAAATGCCAGAAGAAGAATAATATTGATTTGTCCGAACGCCACATCTCCCCATAGTGGAGGGAAGATGAGAGTGAGAGCAAGATACTGGGCAATACCTCCCGAACGCTTTTCTCTCGAGTGAGCATCGTCCGAGAGCGCAAGCCATCGAGCAACGACTAGATATGCGCCGAACATCAAGGTTGGCCAAAGTATGCGGGCAGTCTCAAAGGGAATCTTAGAGAAAAGTACGTGCATCCAGAGCACATAGGGAGGGTTTGTAAGGTGCTGAACTCCCTCGCTGGGAGGCCAACCGATGAGCTGAAGTTGCTGTTCAAGACTATCTACAGCGTAGGGATTCATTCCTAGTGAGGCGAGCTTTCCGGCACTCCAGAGATAAAAAAATCGTACCCGAACATCCAGGTAGGCCCCACTTCAGACATACTTTATCTCCGAAACTTTCTGCGAAGATGAATCGGTAGCCAAAGTGCCTCGCGGATGATTTTAGCAGTTAACTTTGAATTTCGGCTACGCGGCTATGAAATTCACTCGGAGCCTCAAGTATAGAAGCCCCACTTTTGACAGCTTAATCCTTAAGCTATACCCAAAATACGCAACAGTGTGTCTCATTTGCCGAGGAATCGATTTGCGACCGCTGGGCTGCACAAGTCAAGTCCGGCAACTTGTTCGCGGGTCATAAAAATACTACCGACTCAGAGAAAAGTAAGCAATTCAAGACAGGGCTCTAGCCGAACCATGCCTTTTACTTTGGCATATTATTGCTAATCAACGCTATAACTGCCGCGCTGAGGTACTTACTTTTAGGATGAGGCGGGCAGATAACAGGCGCCTGCCCCTAGCGGGCGCCGCACCCTCCGACCTCGCCCTATTCCTCACAAGCCGAATGACCGTTTCTTTCCCTTCATTAAGTCCTGATCCCGAGCTAGCGTTTCCATCTGGGCGCATTTTCGCTAAACCATGAACCTGAAAAAAGTTTAGTCACACAAGGGCTAAAATCGCTATGTCGCCACTAAGTTTCCGCAGGGCTACTCGAGCCCCTACTCCTCAGAAAGATGGCAACTTCCCCAACTTAAGACTTGTGCGCCACGAGTCAGACGGACCGTTACCATCGTCGCCTCAATCTCCAGGTCAGGGCGAACTGCCAACTCGGTCGTTCGATTTTGAAAGATGGCATTCTCAGTACCGCTCCCTTGTAATCAGGCTGGTACACCGATCAATTCACGACTATCAAAAGGCCGAAGATCTCATCAGCGTGGTTTGGGATAAAATCAATCGGAATGGCCACCGGTACAATCCTCAAAAAGGCAGAGAGACCACCTTCATCTCTTGCATCACCAAAAGAACCATTATCGATTTCTTGAGAAGGGCGCGGACTCAAGGACGCGTCAACTCGAACTTCCTTGGTGAATCCGACGAGGGCCTTAGCACGGAGGAGGTTCGAAAAGGCGGGGGTGCTACGGGTTCAGTCACCCCTCCCGCAGAGAAACTGGTAAGCGTCGAACGTATGCGTATGCTGCTCAGTTACATTGACCAATTGCCAGATCTTCCCGCAGGCATCATTCGCAGGCACTACCTTGCCGGGCAAACCCTGCGTCAAATCTCGGAGCAGGATGAAATTCCCCTTGGGACTGTAAAATCAGCTCTCAATCGTGGGCTTGAGCTTTTACGAGCAAGGTCGGAAGATTTTACTAAGTGAAAAAGTACCGATCTAAGTTTTTTAGTTAGCGCTTTCGAACGGGGCCCTTACCGCTCCCGGGCATGCCATTCGCCGGAAGCACATCCGTATTCCCGGGAAGAATACCCGGTTCGCCCAACCCATTACGGCGACGGCAGAATATACCACGGTCGATGTACCAGCATTCCACCGGATTCTCTTTAGTCCTATCAGTGCCCCCTCCGTCAGAGTAATAGCTTATCTCGGTTAGATCGGCTGCGGCCTGACCCATGGCTTGTTCTACGGTCGCACGGAACAGGGGCAAGGCGCCGCCTAGAAAGAACGTAAGCGCACCGGCAAGCACCAAGTACTCTACACTCGAAGTGCCGGATTCTCGAAACTTTCGAAACGGTCTCAAGTCCCAAACCATACACGCACCACCTCAACCAACCCCATGACCCCTCTTCTGAGCTCAGGCCCGCGCTGCTTCCGATTTTCAGGAGTTTTCCGGGTCTATGTAACCAACTGAGGTAAAGGAGATTTTCGCACCTGCCTTAGCGCCTGCAGGAGCCCCTGCCGCGAGATCGGCATCGTGAGAGCTAAGAAATTCTCGTAGTCGACGGTGGAATTCTCTACCTTGTTCCGTGAGCCATTCGCGAATCAAGGGGATGCTAGCAACGAAAACGTTATCGTATGAGGTGCGAAGATGCAGGTTCATGCTCTCTTGTATGGTGACGTTTTCAAATACTGCTTGAGATAAAGTACCAATATCTTTGGCAAGAAGGTCGGCGCTACGGGACAGATCCTTGGCTCTGGGATACTCCTGACTTTGCAAATGCACCATGCCATCTTCTATACGCACCGCTCCCGCATGCTCGAGTTCATTAAGCACCGTCTTAAAATTAAGATGTTTGCTCACGTCCCCAACAAGAGCCGCAAAGTTTGAACTACTGCCAATACAAGAAAGAGGTTTGGGCCCACGGCTCGAACGATAGGGGGATTTGCTCTGCCAATACGCCAGCACTCGGCTTAGCATGTTATAGCCCTCTTCGGGGGGCGCATCTTCTTCGCGCAGCACTCGCGCAACGTCATTACGATTAATTCCGGTAAGAACCGAGACACGACTTATGGAAGCAGCTTCCGCTCTGCTCTTTAGCTCGAGCTGCCCCGCATCAACAAAGGCACGCCGAACTACCAGGGTAAAATCCTGATAGCCAAAACCGAGGCGCAAACAAAGCCGCGCCAGCGGAACGAGGGCTTGCCGTAAACCTTGCGCAGGAAATTGCTGTCGTTTGTCCATGTCTCTAAGTCTAATTAACCTTATCGTGCCAAGTCTGCCCTGACTGTAGAATAAAGAGCACTTATGGTGCAATTATAAGTGCCGGGTGAATATACCTCAGCACTCTGCGCCGCTTATTCAGGGCGAGCTGTGGCTAAAGCAATGGGATTCGTGCCGGCGGGGGGGCATCGTCCAAGCAGGCAGGCCCAATTCTAGCACAGTAAATCAGAGTCAATTGAGACAATTTTAGAGGCTCCTTTGCGAATCTGGTTCGCCTCCGGTAACTCATTGCGGGCACTCCTTCTTTTTCTTGTTTCCGGGGATACCTAAGGCACCTCTTTCAGCCAGCTCCAAAATAATTGCATTTTAAATGCATCACTTTTTTGGCGCACGCCATAATACTTGTGTTCGCGAGATAATTGAGCCCTGCGATGTTCGCGGTAGTGCACAAGAATTCAAAAAGACTAATGGAGGTTTTATGAGAAAGGCTTGGAAGATTCAGTTGGCAGGCGGAGTCATTGGAGTAGCTGCACTACTCACCATGACTCCCCAGAGCTTGTTCGCCGACACGCTACTTTGTCAGCGCAAGAATACCAATAATCCCAAAAATCCTACCACCCGGGTTCAGGCTCTAAAGGCCATAGAAGGAACCAGTTGCCCAAAAGGGTTCTTGCTAGTGTCGAGGCTCATCTCAGCCTCCGATGTAGATGAGCGCGCTAAGCTTGCGGCCGTCGCTATCGCCGACCAGACTGTGTCAAATAGAATAAAAGCCTTACCTGCAGGGGAACAAGGTCCAACGGGACCTCAGGGCCTCAAGGGTGACAAAGGAGCCACCGGAGCGGCTGGGGCTCAAGGGCTGCAGGGCTTAAAGGGAGACGCCGGAGCTGCTGGTGCCCAAGGACCTCAGGGGCCGAAAGGAGATAGAGGCGATCAGGGAATCGCCGGACTACAAGGGCCGCAAGGCTTAAAAGGTGACATCGGTCAGCAGGGTCCTCAAGGTCTAAAGGGAGACAAAGGTGACGCAGGAGCTGCTGGTGCTCAAGGACCTCAGGGACCAAAAGGAGATAGGGGCGATCAGGGAATCGCCGGACTACAAGGGCCGCAGGGCTTAAAAGGTGACGTCGGTCAGCAGGGCCCTCAGGGACTGAAGGGAGACAAAGGTGATGCAGGAGCTGCTGGTGCTCAAGGACCCCAGGGGCCCAAGGGCGATCAGGGTGCGGTGGGCCCATCCGGCGCTATTGCCAGCGTGCAGCGATCAGTAATCTCCTTTTCAGGATATTCGGTCGGCACTACCGCTGGCTCACTTAATTCAATGACAAGCGGGAATGTCTGGTTTAATAGTTCGAATCAAGTTGCCATGGTGCGAGTTCCATTCCACGCCTGGTGCCCGGGAGCCAACGAGATCCATTTCGAGATCTTTCGGATTTTCGCCGGCGGAGCGTGGGCCCTCGAAGATTGGGGATATTTTGGACCAAATGGCGCAACGTGGCAGTCTCAAAGAACCCATATTCCGATTATCTTGAATTCCGGCGAAGGCGTTGCGCTTCAGTACCGCGTAATTGACGGCAAGACGGGCTGTGGGTTGAGAACCCCGCTCTCAGCGCACGTGAACTACTTTAAGAATTAGAAACAAAAGAAATTTGTACCTCGCCCTCGCCACAAGGAGAGCCTTACCCCCACAAGGCTCTCCAAAATGGCGGGGGCTATTTTTTTAGGCCGCAGAGCAGCAAGCGCTTCGCTTACACAATTGCATACCGCACCGGGAATCCCCTCGCGCAAACAACGCTTCGCAGCCGCGGTCTGCACGCAGAGTAGGCTTCTCTGTCTTTCATAGGAAGCCTCCCCCTAAAAGTTGCACTTTACATGCACTCTTTTTTTGTTTGCTCGCATAACATCAAAAGTGGCCTGGTTATGAGCTTTAGCAATCTCGCCGCAATTGAAACGAAATCGACGAAACATGCTACGGCATTAATAGTGAGGTTACTATGCGTATTGGTTTAGTGTCCCGTCTTCCTCTCGCACTTCTCGGACTAGCAGCTCTTCTGTGGGTAACTCAGGAGCACGCCTTCGCCGACACTTTGCTTTGTCAACGCAAAAATGAAGGGCGCCGCACGCTAAATCCGAAAACACGCGTACAGGCGATTCGAATTCTCGATGCAGAAAATTGCCCGCGGGGCTTCAAGCTGATTACACGGCTCCTCTCCGCAGATGACATTGAGAAGCGCGCAAAAGAGGTGGCGGAGGATCTCGTTTCGAAGCGAATCTCCATACTGCCGGCGGGAGCTTCCGGTCCGCAGGGCTCAAAGGGCGACAAGGGTGAAAAAGGCGACGCCGGAGCAGCGGGTCCTACTGGCCCAATGATTCCTTCGGACCAGGTTGTCACTGCGCTCAAAGGTGACTCTGACTTTATGACTAAGGCCAAAGGCCCCGCAGGTAAAGACGGAGTGAACGGCGTTAACGGTCAAGACGGCGCACAGGGACCAAGTGGCGATAAGGGTGAAAAAGGAGACGCCG
>JBIKWF010000051.1:0-28577 GCA_044356455.1 Bdellovibrionota bacterium
GTAAAAACTTGCATTCGATCGACCTGACCGTGGGCTAAAAAATGTGGGTGGCGCTAGGCTCTCTCTTCGAATGGCGCTCAGCCCCCGGGGCCGAAGCCTGGGCGCGTTAAGCCGCCTTCTCATTGGTTATGGTTGGTTATGGTTCTCATTGGTGGTTCTCATTGGAAATACTACCGTACCTGGGCAAACCTCTGGGGAGCTAAACATCTGAAATTGCTAATCACCCCACTACGACCTGTGCCGCTCGATAGAGTAGAGTGGATGTCCTAGGAGGCATGCGCGCGAGCTTTCCGTGTCCAAAGGTACGTTTGATGCATCAAAAGACTCAAAAGGGACTGTGCAATCTAAGGAGCCTCTGAAAAACCCTCATTCTTAAGACACCTCTGTGTACCTTCGTGTTCTCTGTGGTGAATTTCTTCATGAAGATATCACCACAGAGGACTCAGAGTTACACAGAGGTGAGTTTTTTAGAGGTTCCCTAATTTTTAAAAGCGAGAGCCTGCTGCAAGTGCGCATGCATAGTGGGCCGACTAGTTTGAGGCACGGAATATGGGGATTGGAGATCATGAGTATCAAATTTAATTGTTGGCTGTTTTTTTCATGGATGTTGATTGCGATGGCATCCCAAGCAAGCGCTGAAATTCCTGCAGTCGCATCAGCGCCAGGCGCGAACAGCAAGACTAGTGGTTTATCTCACGTTGAGACCAACAAAACGTATGAACAAGCCTTTGATTTCGTCCGGGTAGAGCCACAACCTATTCGCCTCGAAATCTCGCAACCGGCATGTCCTCCCATCGACGCCGATTCTTTGCCCCTTCGTAGCTGCCCAGATGGAAAGGACCCCCCAAAGGAAACGGCCCCGAGTGGTCAAGTCGAATGGACCGCCCCCAGGGACGCAGGTCCGGATTGTCAGAGGGTGAAGGTGAAGTGTGAAAGTGGTAACCCAACGTGCGACTCCTCGAATGACACCCTCACCTTTCCGTTTCTGATTTGCAGAGGTTTAGGGCTCGATAGTGGAAGGTACTGCGCAGATTGCTTGGAGCGGCTCGCGTCGGACCGTTCGCTTCCAGACTCTACAACCGTGCCCGACGTGGGACTGGCGCTTGTTGATCGATGCGTCCTTCGCCACGAATACACACATCTCAACGATTTTTTGCGAGATCGTTCAATCTCTTCCTGTCAAACGGAGCAGAATGCGGGACGCGCCGAATTGGATTGCCTGAAACTTCTAAAAAAGCAGTATTGCCGTGCATTAGAGGACGAACCTTGGTCACCGGAGTGTCGTGAGATTCTGTCTCGTATCTGCAATGCTAATCGCATAATAGCCGTTAATCAGTGCGTCTGCGAAAAAAATGGGAATGGACAGCAAGTGAGCATTCCTGGTTGTTTAGATTGTGAGGACGCTTGCGATTCTGCTCGTTGCCCAGTCTCGGAGGGCGCAGCAACCTGCGAACGCCTTACCATGGTCTACTGTGGACAGCAGCTTGGCCAAAATATAAGGAGTGATCCTTCGGTTGGCGAAGTAGATGAGGCATGCCTTTCAACGTTGGAGTCAACCTATAGAAGTTGTCTGAACTTCGGAGAAGATCGGTTAGAGATGTGTTCAGCGGAGTGTCGGCGTGTGGTACAAAGTGCACCTGAGTGCAGGTATGACAACCTCAGCGACAATGCAAGGCAGTTGCTCGATAGAATGTGTGGCGCCTTTTGACGAATTGGGGATAGCGGGAGGATGCTGGTTTGGAGGTAAATTGGTCCATCCCAACTCGGTAGAGCTGCAACGTTCCTCCCGTCCAACTCTCAAGAATTAGATGTAAAGGTTTGATTTTGAAGAACGTGTCTCGCAAAAAGTTGGGGGCACAAATGGGCCTAGCTGAGATCTCAAAGCGCGGCGCGATCGAAACTTTAGCTTTCTAAGATTTGAATTGGCGCAGAAGTTCTTGGGTTCGCGAAAGGCGAGTCCAGTCCCTTGAGGACGAAGTCTGAAACTCTTCAGCCTTAAGCGGGCGGCCGCAAAGACGCTCCACTACCCGAATTGCGAGCTCGAAAGCCTCTCGCTTCGTTGGAGTAATCTGATCGCGTAGCTCGGCTCCGGTCGCATCTATTTTGGTCAGTATTAGTCCCTTGCAACGACGAACCTGGGCATCGGTCCCAAGGCTAAGAGCGAGAGATCTCGACGCTGCCACTCTGTCGGCGTCATCTTTTAGATAAATCACAATGGGGTCGCGCCGCGAAAAGAAAGAGCTTTCCATCACTTTGAATGAGTTTACCTCGGGAGTATTTCGGCAGAAGTCAGCAACGCTTCCAAACATTCCTTGAATAGCCTCGGGTTCACCGGAGGCAGGACGAACTGCAAGCCGGAGATCTTGACTACGGCCGGACACGATTCGTCCCTTCACAAAAAAGTGTTCGCCAGTTTCGATATCATGCGAGGATAAAAGAAACGCACTCCTCCGTAAGCTGTCGAGGCCGTCCTGTAGTGCCTGTGAGGCTTGCGTACCCTCGGGAATCGGATCGGATCTTCTCTTTATTCGAGAATAAATTTCATCCTGAATTTTATCGATTAAGACCGCTATTTGAGCGGGTGTCGCGCCGCGATTCAGATGCCGTGGGTCGATTTTGGTCCCTAACGCTCTCTCAATATGCTCTCGGTAGTGTGCGGAAGAACCAAGGGTGGGAAGAGCGCCTGACCGTAAATCAAATTCATTAAATAGTTTGACTTCGGCTGCGCTAGATTCTGGAGTCCATGATCGGTCGTCTTCTATCGTATGGGCGCGAGGAGCATTGGACTTAAAGCAGTACTGAAGCTCGGTAGCTAGAATTGTGGATTGCTGCTCAGTCAACTCGAGTCTTGTCACCCCGGCGGCTGTGCGAATGGTCAACTGGTCGGTGGAGAAAGATAATTCAGCGTCGCGTAGCTGAATGTCGGGGAATGTTGAAGGCGCCCTTGCAATCGATCTCGTGGGAGTGAGCTCGCCAAGAAGCAAAGGAGCATCGCTTGTGTTCATGTTAGCCCCCAAGTCTACAAGAGCCTTATGCAGCTTCTGCGTCTGGCCATCGGTCAGATGAAGGACAGTCGCCGCTTGCTGCGGCTGTTCGAGGTGCAGGTCCATTCCGAGCAGGGTAAGCTCAACACCGGAAGCGACGGTTAGGGGGGAGGCAATCTCAGCAAACATTATGAAGAGTTATCTCTCGTTTCCTGGAAAGTATGACATAAGCAGAGAGATGCAATGGCTCGATATGATTATAGTTTTCTCTTATTTCAGTCTTTGTTTGCTCGGAATGTATTCCTTAGAACACCTTTCACGTGTTGAGTTGAAGGGGCGCCGCTTTTGGTTGCGCTGCAAGGGAAGAGGCGCCGTTGTGTTTGTGAACTCTTTTATGCACATCAATGAATGAGCTGATGCAGGCCGCCATGGTTTGGCGGTCAAGGGGATGCTTGAGAGAAGGAAAGAGGGGACAATCCTAAGTGTGGACGTCTCAGAGAGAGAGTTGGGGAGGGCTCCCATGAGTACCGCGCATTAATGGTGATACTTTTTCCCTCCTAACGTAGGAGTTGCAGGGCAATTTGTGGCTGAAGGTTCGCTTGCGACAGAACCTGGGCCCCCGCCTGTTGCAGAATTTGAAGGCGGACGAGCTTTGCTGATTCGTCTGCTATGTCAGCATCAGTGATGCGTGACCGGGCTGCGCTTAAGGTCTCACTCGCTACGAGGCTCAGAGAGGCAGCGCTGGAAAGTCGACTTTCAAATGCGCCGAGTCGGCCTTGAAAGAGAGCAAGTTCTGACAATCTTTGTTTGAGGCTCTCAAGTGCTGAAAGTGCTCTCGAGGAGGAGTCGACGCCTGTAAATTCGAGTGCAGTTCCGTAGCCTGCTGCTGCTCCGCTCGAAGGCGCGTTGAGGAGTCTCAGGCCGGACAAATCAAGCGAGAAGTTGATACCGCCGCCCGCATTGATATCGACGGAGCTCTGATTGAACGTGCCGGTGGATGCGTTAACACTAAGGGAGGTGGAAACGTTGTCAAAGACGCGATCGTAGCGAGATTGGCCCTGTGCGGTTATTTCGAAAAGTCCTGTAGTAGAATTCTTCACGAACGAAATCGCTTCGAAGTTCGTCTCTGCAGCCGAGTCATACATCAAGCCCACGATGACAGTTTGCTCTACTCCTTGAGCGTCATACACCCTGCGCTCAACATAGCTATTCCCAAATATTGTAGCGATTTCATCCCTGGAAAGAGGTCCAAACACATAGTCACGATCGGTAGGGTCATTAAATCCGTCTCTATTGGTATCGGATGTCGCAAGCGCCGCCCAATTAATCGAGCCACTTAAGGAACCGGTATCGGAGAGGCTGATTGAGATCTGAGAGGTGTTATTACCTCTAGTTCCCGCTTGAATGGATAAGTTTGAAAGGCCATCTGTGCGAAAGGCGCGGAGGAGCTTGTTTCCATTGAACTCAGTAGAGTCACCTAACCTCCCAAATTCAGAAAGGAGTTCCTGATACTCACGGTTGAGAGTGAGTCGCTGTGTTGAAGAGAAGGTCCCATTAGCAGACTGCTCCGCAAGCTCTGAGAGACGCGAAAGAATTCCGGATTGCTGAGAGAGCGTTGAACTTGCAATGGAAACCGCTGAGATGCCGTCATTAATGTTTCGGACCGCTACATTCGATAGCCGGGTGTCAGTGCGAAGCCGCTCAGCAACGGATAGCCCCGCCGCATCATCTGCGGCGCTATTGATGCGCTGCCCTGAAGAGAGCCTCTCATAGGTGCGCGCAAGGGCGTCCGTCGACTCAAAGAGTCGGCGCTGCGCCTGCAGGCTCGCTATGTTGCTCCCGATTCGAATCAAGGCGGATCTCCGATCAGCAATCTTTAAGAAGGGTTAAATTTCAACACCTCACCATCTGATATCGGAGATTTAAGGTGCTGACAAAAATGGTTTCCTCGAGCGGTATGTGTAAGCACCTCGGGAACGAAAGCCCAGGTCAGCAATTTTCCTAGTTGCATGAGTTTGAGTATGGGGGGGGCCGGCTAAGGGGAACAGCCGATGCGGTGGGCGCCTTCCACAAGTACAAATGAAGCAAACTCCAGAGACGCAAGGACTCATAGATGAGCACTAAGGCGGTATGGCGTATATGAGAGTTTCTACTAAGAAAATATCGCAGCGTCTACAATCGCGCCAATCAGGCGCAGCGCTCATTGAACACGTCCTGCTCCTTGCAACAGTCGCCTCGGGCGCGTTGCTCTTCGGCTTTTTCGCAAATGATCTCGGACAGCAGTTGTCTCAGAACATGGATGTTGCCTTCAGACTGGACGCAGACGCTCCGCTCCTTAATGGAGGAGGTTCCCAAGGTACGGGAACTGTTGGCGGAGAGGAACTTGTCTGTGATGGGCGAGATTGGTACGGGAGGCTCTGCGCACCGCTAGGGGATCCTCCTTAATCTTTTCCGCCGGATTCCTTCACCGTTTTAGTGCATCCTTCCTCATGCTACTTACTCCGGCCCACCTTCTCCCCGAGGGTAGCAAGAAAGGCTGTCACCACGACCCTGGTTTTTGAACTAGTTTTATTCTGCGGAAGTACCGGATTAACGTCCGCATCATAACCCGAGAGACGTTCTCGCATACGCTTGTGAAACGCCCGCCCCTCTTCGAGGACAAATTGCTTTATCTCCGCCACGAAGGCTTCAGGAATGTTATCGAATTCAGTCCGAATATGCAGTTTCTTTAGCTCCTCGTTGGAGCTTATATTCTCAGTGACAGTGGAAGAAAGTGCTTCAATCTCTTGAGCCAAAAGAGCGAGCGCCTGTTCTGTGTTCCCACCTGTTTCGAGTGCAGCCTTTTTTAAGCGCAAGCCTTGAGGGGTCTTTACCGCGCTTCCAGAGCGGCAGATTTCGAAAAGCACCGTCCCTGGGTTAAGATGTGAACTTACCCTGTTCACCAGAGTTGCAAATTCGCTGTCGGGCCCTGCATAGGTAAGAATTCGAGGAGCCTGCCGACGATCCTTGTATTCGGGGAGCTGCTCCCAAAGGGTCAAAACTCGCGCGGTCAGACTCTGAGAAAGGCTCTCCGGCTCCTTTGATTCAAGAAGCCGCTGGACTTCGCTACGATAAATTCCAGTCATGGCTGAGATTCTGCTCACGTTCACTTTCGCGTTTGCGTCAGTGAGCTGCTCGGCAGCTTTTTCTACAAAGGCTCGTTTTGCAAGTTCGTTGAACTGGCTCAGGCTTAAGCCAAATCGCATACAAACTGCGACGGTAGCTCGAATTACCGCGTATAGCCCTTGGGCGGGAATCATCAGTGCAGCGCCTAGTAGTTAGTCATGCCTATTATCGACACTAAAAGCGCTTCTCAGTAGTATGATAAAGTTACTTGCATAACCCATGGAACCTACAGGATATTTATTCGGCTTCCCAAAATAAAAATGCAGAATCTTTGCATTTTAGGAAACATTCCTTCGGCGCCCCCTAATAACCCTAGGCAAACAATCTGCCAGCAAGAGCAATTCGTTCTTTTCCTGGCAAGGTTCACGTTGTGGGGAGGAAGAAATGAAAAAGGTTGGTTCGTTTGCGAGTGTCATCTTAGTGGGCAGTCTATTCCTTGGAGCTGAAAGTAAGGCTCAAGAGTTACAAGCTCCGCTTCTTTGTCAGCGCAAAAATGTTGGCGAAGTGAAAAACCCGCGCACACGTGTTCAGTCCCTGAAGCTAGTCAAGGGCAAAACGTGCCCGAAGGGTTTTGAGACTATTGGATCCTTTGTAACCCCCGACCTTCTTCAATCCTCAATCAAGAGCGCCACGATCGCTGGACCTAAGGGAGAAAAGGGGGACAAGGGAGACTCGGCTTCACCTGCGGAAGTCGCTGGAGTTCTCCAGAACATTGCAGCTTTTCGTGAGGCGGTGCGGGGAGAGCCTGGCCGGCGAGGAGAGCAAGGCGTGCCGGGTGCTTCTGGAGTAGCAGGCCCCCAAGGGGAAACCGGACCGCAGGGGTTGAAAGGAGATAAGGGTGAACGCGGGGAAGTCGGACCACAGGGGCCCCAGGGCCAGGATGGATTGGTTGGAGCGCAAGGTGCGAAAGGAGATAAGGGCGACACTGGTAGCCAAGGAGCAAAAGGTGACCGTGGTGAGATCGGCCCTATGGGTCCGCAGGGACCAGCAGGACCAGTTGCCATTTACGACCAGGCACTATTTGGCGGAATGTACGGCACGGGGTACGGGAATCCGCTCGCGGAAGGGGCTGAAGGATGTCCCGCTGGATTTGAGTCGCACCGACTTCTCGGTACACCGAATGTCGATTGGGATCTCTTCGTGTGCCTCGGAATTCCTGGCCGCGTTGAACCAATCGCGCACTTTGGTGGAATAATCTCACAAGGGCGCAACCCCATCAACGCGGTAACGGGATCTGAGAGCTGTCCAAACGCATATCGGCAGCAGCAGGTCTTTGGAAGATTCCCGATCGATGTCGGCGTGGCGTACTGTTACACCACGGACGTCAGCAATCCAGTGCTTACAAGATTCGGTGGAATGTTTGGAACGGTTCATGGGCAGCTTTCGCCGAATCCAGTTACGGGCAACAGCTCGTGCTGGTGGGGTTACTCGAAAGGTGTCGGAGCTGGAACTCCCAATGTTGATTTCCCATTCTACTACTGCTTTGAGAAGAATTGAGGGTTCACGCAAGATTAGCTGGGCAAATCATGGGATTGCTCGATTTTGCCCAGCTCTATGAAATCCTTTAGGTTTGTGGGCCGCGCGGTAATCGAGGTGGTTTTCATAAATAAAAGGGGACGAGACACACCATCTACGTCTCTAGCATTGAATCTGACTATGCCTAAGGGTAGCTAAAAGGCTGAAATCGATCCTCACCTCACCGCGGCATAGGCCGCTCGATGGAGAAGAGTGGGTGTCTCAAAGATTTCACTAACGTCTCAGATAGGGTAGGGGGAGCCCTATGCGGCTCTTCACTTCCTAAGTACTATCTCTCGAAGTTCAAGAAACTTCTCCGTTGCCATATCAGAGAAGCAGAAATGTCCAAGGTTTGGAAAAAAGTGCGTGTGCGCTCCGGGAAGTGCACTTTGAATTGCTTTTACCGAAGAGTTTATATCCGAGGTGTCGTTATCAGACACGACGACATGAAGCTCAGTTCGAGAAGTCAGATTACTATTTATCGTAAATTGAAAGAACTCTGGGTCTTTCTCTCTGCTCGGGTCGAGCCAGGGAGCAACTAGGACAACCCTTTTGGGGGTGAGGTGGTTTTCGCTTAGCCAGCGCAGAAGAAACCCTCCGCCACAGCTATGGCCCACTAGAATCGATTCGTCCGAAATACGGTACCTTTCAATCGTTCTTTTCCACTCAGAGTATCTCGGGAGATAGGCGACTGGCATCTCTGGAGTTTCGGTCTCGAATCCAGCAATAAGCATTTGCTTTTGAAGCCACGGGAGCCAGTGGCTGTTGGAGAGACTAGGATACGTGTCGCTAAAGTATTCCTCCTGGTCACAGGTCCCGTGGATTATGAGTGCCGTTTTCATGGTGCCTTTTCCATTTTTCTCGACTTGAGCCATCGCCGAACTCTCTTTACAACGCAGCCGCTCATTTTCCAACCTACTACGGGCTACATTTGGGGGGGGGGCAGATTTGATCACAGAATTCTCCCCCTTCAAAAGGCGCGTTTCGCCAGGGGCGTGGGTGTCGTAACCTCCCTCCATGGAAAGAAAAGTAACCTACACTTTCGAATTAGAGAACGGCTCGCGCTGGGAGTATCAGCTCATGTTTGACGCCGAGCACCGCTATATCCCGCCGCCCCAGGCTGCCCCAAGAGAATGGACGCGGCTCGATTTTAATAAATGCCCGCATTGTCCTCTGCAATCTAGCTCGTCTCCTCAGTGTCCCGTGGCGCGAAACTTAGATAGCGTTGTTGAAGATTCTAAATCTACCCTCTCTTATACGCGTGCAGTGGTAACGGTTGTTACCAAAGAGAGGAGTTACTCTAAGGCCTGCGCCACTCAAGAGGGGCTTCGCTCTCTGTTTGGGCTTCTTATGGCCTCAAGTGGTTGTCCACATCTTGATTGGCTTCGCCCTTTGGCGCGCTTTCATCTCCCGTTCGGTGATGCGGACGAAAGTCTCTTTCGCATTCTCTCGCTTCAGCTTCTCGAGGCTTATTTCTCGGGGAAGGGGGACTCTATGTCTCAGTGCGCCAAGGAAATAGAAACACGCTACAAAAAAGTTGAAGCAGTGAACCATACGTTCAAAAAACGCATTCGTGATCACTGCGAGAAAGATGCCGATAAGAATGCTATTGCCGCGTTAGATGTGTTCGTGCAGATGTTCAACTTTCAGGCCGAAAGCAATTTCAGTTCTTTGAGGAAGTACTTTTCTCCCAAGTAGTGGGGCCTCGAGGACTTGCCACAAGCCTCCTTCTTAAGAGGGGGCTAGAAGGCTCTTCTGTCCTGTCGTGAATTCATAAAATATATTCTTTGCTTGAAAGGAATACTCTTCCCTGCCATATATCTTCAGTTGCCTTTAAAGGGGAGAAGATATGCGAAGCCTTTTTCGCTATTTCAGTATCGCGGCGGTTCTTTCGATTATTGCCGCCTCTTTTGGAGGAGGGCTTTCGGCCCATGCCGATTCGGTAAATTCCCCCAACATCACGCTCAATGTCGATACCAATAGAAACACGGGGCCGGGAGCAGGGAATGTTGCCGTCTCTCTGAACACCATTACTGTCGCAGAAACGCAGCTTGCAGAGTATAGCTCAGGAAGCGGCAAAGCTATTTCCATTTCAGTGCGCCCTGGATATCGAGTGCCTGCAGGCACCTCGATAACGGCTCAAAGTGCGACTATCGGCTTTAATGGTGGCGGGATTAATTCGGTAGCTACCGTCGTTTCATCAGGGACCGAGAATGAAACATTCACCTTTTCACTTACCTCGGGAACTAACGCAGGCCTGCAGGATATTATACGCTTTAATGGACTCAGAATTTTGATAGGAAGTGCACTCGGTGCGGCTGGCCCTGCGCAAAATACGATGCAGGTTACGACGTCATCGGCGGGGGGAGCTTTCACTGGGCAGTCGATTCTGGCCGCATCTATTACGAAGGGAGCTGCAGATAGGTTAGTGTTCGTTGCGCAGCCGGGGAGCTCAAGCGCCGGCGCCGACCTCTTGCCAAGTGTTCGTATCGTGGATTTCGGCGGAAATGTAGTGACCACCGATCCGCGCACTATCTCGCTTTCGATTCAGTCAAATCCAGGTAGCGCGGTCTTGAGCGGGGTTCTTTCTCGGCTGTCAAGCAACGGTACTGCGGTGTGGAATGCCTCTGACAACCTGGCGATAACTTCAGCGGCAAGTGGCTACACTCTGTTGGCTTCTCATTCAGGTAATAGTTTTCTCTCGGGTGATACCGTTGAAAGTGCGGCATTTGCCATCACCGCAGGTAATCCAGGTGGGCTGGCATTCGAAACCCAGCCAACGGAGGTTTCGGCGGGCGGGGACATTATTACGGTAGTAAAGGTAGTTGATGAATTCGGCAATCTTGTGACCAATGTTCCTACCGAGATCTCGCTTGATTCTCTCTCTCCCAATGCGAATTGGCCACTTTTGGTAGAGACTAGTCTGACCAAAACATCCTCGGCGGGCCTTGCGGCGTGGGGTGTTTCAGACCATCTGCGAATCAATAAAGCAGTTGGCTCTTATAGTCTTGTCGCTTCCGGGTTGGGTGCGCCGATTGAATCTAATTCCTTTAACGTGGTGCCGGGAGTTGCAAGTGTGGTGCAGTTTGTTCAGCAGCCGTCGAATGTTCGCGTTCTTGAAACCATGAGCCCTGCTGTGTCTGCTGAAATTGTGGATGCCCTGGGTAATCGCACTTCTTCTAATGCCACGGTCAGCTTGGCTTACCTTGGAACAGCCTGCTCCGGCGCGCTTACGGGGACAACAGCGCAGGCCGCAAGTGGGCTCGCTGAGTTCTCCTCCCTCAGTTTCGATAAGGCTTGTAGTGGCGGCGAGCTTGTAGCAAGCATCGAGTCTACTAATCTCGTGGGGGTCTCGGACCCCTTTGATGTCAAAGCGCTCGATTCACGGACGATTGCGGTGCGGAGCGCTCGGCTCCGCACCGGTAGAAGTTTTGAGTTTTCCGCAAGTGGACCTTTCACTATATCTTCCAAGAAGATTGACGATCCTTCCAAGAGAGGAGCGGTGCTTTCAGTAACGGGCACCACGGGCACTGTGCGCTTTTCTTTGCCGAAGCAGGGATGGAAGAAAGTGGGCGCGAAGAGCTTCCAGTTTTCTGGCTCCAAATGCACGTCTGTTGTTGTCAGTCCAAGCCGCATCTCCGCGCTCTGTAAGGGCAGAACTGGCAGCTTCTCGCTCCCTGAGCCTGGCCCTGTTGATATCGCTCTGACGCTGGGAGCAGGGACGGCTGAGTTCTGTGGACAATGCGGGGGGGCCTCGCGAGGGGACGAAACGAAGGTGTTTCGGCGGGTGAACTGTCAAGCGCCTACGCTTTGCCCCTAACGGGTTGACCCGTATTTTTTGCCCGCAGGAGTAATGGCGCGAAGGAGGATTTTCTTTTCAACTCCTTGGTCGGCAACGCAGATCCGTATGAGGAAGTCCCTCAGAGGTCAGCATAAGTTCGTCCGCTGCCGCGCGTATCTCCTTACCGAGGGCGGTGAACTTCTTTTTATCTTGAGTGATATCCTGCGCTAACACGAGTCTCGTTGCTCGATTTGAGATGGGCGGCGGTTCGGGAGGTTCTGGTGTTGTCGATGCTGGCGGATGTGATTTCATCCAGCCAACCTTGTATTGCTCGAGTTCCGCTTCGGCAATTCCTGATTAATCTTAGCTTGCGGACCCGCTGGAATGTCGTGAGCAAAAGAGTAGCGGCCCCAGCAAAATGCCCCATCGCCTACGCTCCTCTCGTGCTTGGGCTTGTAAGTGAGCGATATTCTTGGTGTGAAGATGCGCAAGACGCGAAATTATTCACTGTCTTTCCGAGCTTCCAAAGAGTGATTGAGAAATTACGCCGCCTGGTTTATTAAGCGCCTCCGCTCTTTAACATGATTTTGATGTGTGCACTTCACTTCTGTGTTTAACGAAAGATGCCGTGCCTAGGCGCTCATCTTGCGTGGGCAGAGCAGCGAAGTGCAGTTCCTTGAGATTAAAGGTTTTATACTTTTTTAAGATGCGCTCCTCGCGTAGCGCTTACCCCTTATCCACTTTTTTCGTGGAGAGTTGATGAGGGGTAGGCGCATAGCGTTGAAGAAGGGGGCCAAAGGGCAGGTCACGTTTGAGCCTGAGCTCTCTGCAGCCTGTTTTACGGTGGCGGGTTTGCCAGATCGAGTTCGCTCGTCTCGCAAAAGACACGTGACCTGTGGCTCCTCGGCCGCATCGCTTGAGTTTACCCAATCCCTGGGCAGGATGTTTTCAGACAGAGCAGACGACTCTGCTTTTCATGTGTCGCTTCCAACGACCTTGAGAGGCACCGAAAGCTCCGAGAAAACAAAGTATGAGGCAGATTTATCCGGCCTTGGAGTACCCGTGACCTCTCGAATGGGATTTCGATGTCACGGCAACTTCCATTCCTGATCTAGGGATGACCAATAGGTGTCAAGGAACTGCCTCGCCCCTAAGCGTAAATTCGCCAAATACCCAATGTAAGCCTCGCGTTTTGAGGGAACTTATCTTTGTATGAGTCTTTGCTATGGATTTATGGACTCCAGCCCAGATGCCCTCGGTGACTTCCTTCTCGTCTGACCGAGATAGTCTTGGGGCGCCATGGTTAATTCGCATACGCTGGGCTGCGGCATTTGGACAGCTGCTTGTCTTTCTGGGGGCCTTGTTTGCCTGGGGAGTTTCGCTTTCTTGGGGACCCCTTATTGCCGTCTCCTTTGTTATCGTTGTTTCGAATCTGCTGCTGCTCTTACCGCAAGGGACTCTTTGGCTACGCAAGAGGAGCTCTCAGGGCATTATTCTGAGTCTCGATGTCTTTCTTCTTACGGGGCTACTTTTCTTTTATGGAGGGCACACCAATCCCTTCAGTATGGCCTACCTTATTCATGTAGTACTCGCAGCTCTCCTTCTGGGCGCCGGATGGACATGGGGGGTGTCTATTCTTTGCTCCATACTCTATGCCCTCCTATTTGTTTGGTATGTTCCGGTTCCTGAACTGTCTATGGGACACCATCATGGGGGAGGCGGGCCGGAATTCAATCTGCATCTTCAGGGGATGCTCGCGGGGTTCGTTTTAATATCGTTCTTAATAAGCGGTTTCCTCCAGAAAATGCGCGCAGAAATTGATTGGCGTGAAAAGGAACTCGTGCGGAGGAGATCGAATGAGGAAAAGCTCGCCGCAGTTACTACCGTTTCTGCCTCTGTGGCGCACGAACTAGGAACTCCGCTCGGCTCGATGATGCTCGTAGTAAGTGATATGCAAGAGGAGCTTAGGTCTGGCAGGAATGGCGGGGCAATTCGAGAGGATCTTGAGGTAATTCGCCAGCAGCTCGAGCGCTGTGCGGAAGCGATTACGCGTCTTGGACAGAATTCTGGAGAGCTATTTGGAGAAATGCCACTTGAGTTCTCTCTTGAGAGCGTATTCAAATCTTTAGGTGAGCGACTTACTGATGGCCAGAGGGCCAGAGTCGATTTCTCGTCGGGACCGGGTTTGCGACCGGTAATTCTCCCCAAAGAGGGTCTGCAGCATGTGCTCCATGCTCTTGTCAAAAACGCCCTTGAGGCGAGCGGGGAGCAAACAAGGGTACTTGTGTCTGGGGAGGAGAAGGGGGAAGCCCTCTGCCTCCGCATTCAAGATTCCGGAGCGGGGATGAGTCAAGAGGATCTCAAACGGGTAGGCGAGCCTTTTTTCACTACCAAGGATAGCGGAAGGGGCATGGGACTTGGCCTTTTCATCGCCAAGCTCTTCACTGAACGCTTGGGCGGAACTTTCGATATTGTGAGTACTTTGGGTATGGGCACGCGGGTCGAGATGCAACTGCCGCGGGTTACTTCTTGGAAAGCAACGCCATGAAATACCTTGTGGTAGATGATGACGAAACTTTTAGGGAGCGCTTGGTGCTCGCCTTGAAGAGGCGAGGGGATGAGGCGTACGCAGCTGCAACGGCTAGAGAGGGGCGCGAGCTCGCGGTCCTCAATGCCCCCGATCGGGCGATTGTAGATCTTCGCATGCCTGGAGAGACAGGTTTACAGCTTATCTCATGGCTTAGGGAAGATCATCCCGCCATGCCTATCGTGGTACTCACGGGTTTTGGAAGTATTGCGACGACCCAAGAGGCGATTTTGAGGGGGGCGCATAGTTACCTAACTAAACCTTGCTCGATAGAGCGAATACTGCTCGCATTCAGCCCCGAGCCACCTAGCGCCGTTCGACCACTTCCCATCCCTACACTGGATCAAGTCGAGTGGGAGCACGTACAACGAGTTCTAGCGGATTTTGAGGGAAATGTAACTCATGCCGCTAAGGCTTTGGGTATGGACCGCCGCTCATTGCAGCGTCGGCTCTCCAAGGCCCCAAAACTCAGATGAAGGTGCGGCGCAAATGCCGCATCCAACTTTACTATCTCACGCGATATGCTTTCCCGGCTCGAAATAGCTCAGCGCGCGCTGAGCCGAGCAGGATTTTCTCTTTGGGGCTGAGCCTCATAGAAAGGACGGGCGTCATGTGCCCTCTGTGTTGGGCGGCTTTGGTCGCCCAGGTTTTTTTCTATGTCACACTGGGGCTGTTCCTGGTGGTGATCACTGATACGAAGGTCGGCCTCCCGCTTTCGCTGGTTTCCCTGACGATTGCGGCGGGGAACCTGTGGGACTGGTGGAGCCTGCCCGAATGGATGCTGTACGCGCTGGGGGCTTTGCTCTTGGCGCGTGGTGTCTGGGTTCTTGTTAAGCACGAGAACAACTGGGTTCGGCGCATCGCTCTTCGCATCGGTGGATGGCTGAGGCGCAAGCTTCGGCCTCTTGTGTACGGTTCTTAGGCTTGTGTAGGTCGTGCCTTCAAACGATCTCAAATCGTTCCTTTTGGGGGAACGAGGGTTCAAAGAGAGGTTTTACACATGTGTATGTATCACGAAGGACTCCGTCATCTTGCCACTTGGTGGCGGGACAACGGAGTGAAGGGTGTGCAGGAGCGCGACTTGGCTCTGGCCTTGGCGGTTCTGCCGGCGAAGGAGAAGTCTCACCCGTTCCTGGACTGGTTCGAGAGAAACGGGCCAGCTGGTCTCTGGCAGGTGCAGGTACTGCGCAAGGCAGCGCAGGCCTGCTCGGGCGGTCTGATGGACCAGATTCGGGAGCTTCCGGACGAGAGATGGGAGTGGGGCGTGAAGCAAGTGCTTCCGCACCTTGCCCTCGAGGACATCGCGAACCAGTGCACCGATGAGCCTCCCACCATCTTCCACTGGATGATGGTGAGGGACGGCCTCACGGTGGAGGAGATCCTCTCCATCGGGGTTCTTCAGGGAGTTCGCCCGCGCACCACGTGCCTTAAGTGGTACGAGGAGCATAAGGGCGAGAGCGGAGAGGGCTGGCCCATTCCGCTCTTTGAGACGCTCGCGGCTCAGGTCTTCAACGGGAAGCTTCTCGACACAATCGAGGCGCTGGACTCGTCTGATGCCGGCGCCGCGCGTGGTCTCGAGCTTCTCCGCGAGATTCTCAAGGCTCCGCCGTCGTGCTGCAGTAGTTCCGCTCCGCCGAAGAAGCGAAATTGCTGTGGCTGAACAAGTTCAATCCTGCGGGGGATGCACACACCATGCACAGGTTCACTTTACGGTTCCTTTTTCCCCCCAAGGGAACCAACTTTTATTTTGTTGGTTCCGCCAATGTCGCGTGATGCCGAGATGTCAGAAAGCAAGTGCTGCGGCACCTGTGGGTGTAAATCTACCTGTGCGGTTTCTCCGCGTGTGGATGCACTCACCGCCTCAGTTCTTAGGGAGCGCTCGCTGCTCTTGCAGCAGATCCAATCCAAGGGCTCTCCTTTAAATGTGGTGATGCCCCAAACCGTGATACGTAACCACGAAGCTTTCGTCTCTGTGCTTTCGCGGAACAGTATTCGCGGGGAGGTGCTCTTTACCTCAAAACCAAACAAGTCTAAGGCCATCCTCTCAAGCCTTGCCTTGCGAGGAGCCTCTGTTGATGTTTCATCTGAAGGTGCGTTGGCTCATGCGCTCGAGTGCGGTGTCAAAAACGAGCACCTTCAATGCTCTGGTCCTAAATCAAGAGAATACCTCTCCCGCGCTCTTCTCCATGGAACTATTTTGAGTATTGATAGCTTCGATGAGTTCGATCACATGTGCCAGCTTTTGGCGAGTAATCGAAATCTGCCCGACGCTCGATTTTTTATCCGCATCTCAGGATTTCAGTCCGATAGGATAAAATTTGCTCCTTCTGATGCTCCCTTTGGGATACGATTTGAAAAAATCCGTGATGCGCTCGAGCGTGCCAAGAACGTAGCTCCGCGTGCGCGATTTGAGGGGATACATTTTCATCTGCTCAGCGGAGATCGCGAGGAACGCCTTGTCGCCTTTGAGAATGCCCTCGAGGGAACTCAGCAGGCCCAGAAAATGGGCTTAAGACCACGTGGCATCAATATCGGTGGCGGATTTAAGATTCAGTATGCGGCGCATGCCGAAGAGTGGCAGCGCTTTCAAAGCTACTTGCGCGCCTCGGTCCTAGGAAAGGTGAAGCCTGTTACGTGGGATGGATCGGGGCTTGGATTTCGGGCCGAGGCAGGGCGGATTGTGGGGGCAGCTGCTTTTGCCGATCACTACCCGCAGGAGACAGGGCCAGCGGCGCTTGAATCGTTTCTCTCTCAGCGCTCTCCGGTGTTTGACCATTGTACCGTGGGAGAGCTCCTTAGAGACATGATGCTCGAGCTAAGAGTTGAGCCGGGACGTGCCTTGCTCGATTGTGCGGGCATCACGGCTTGTGAAATTAACGCGGTGAAAGAGTCAGCCTCGGGACAGCCCCTCCTTATGCTGAATATGAACCATTCAAACTTATTAAGCCGAGAGCAGAAGCTGCTCACGCAGCCAATTTTTATTCCTTCAGGCCAGCGCGCGCCCTCAACGCAGAGCTATTTCTTATTTGGAAATTTGTGCATCGCAAGTGATCTAATACAGTATCAAAAAGTCTACCCCGAGTTTGAGCCGCAGCGGGGTGATGTGGTCATTTTTGTCAATACTGCAGCCTATCTCATGGACTTTGCGGAAGCGGAACTCTTGCATCAACCAACTGCAAAGAAAATTGTTGCACTTGAAGGTGCGCAAGGCCTGAGTTTTTGTGAGGATCGCTGTCTTTCAGCGGAGGAAATTCGCTTGGAGGAACACCTATGATTATTGAAGATGTTACCGAGGCTATTGGAAATACCCCTCTGCTAAGAATTCCCTCTTCAGTGACGCAGCTCCGAAATATTGATCTGTTTGCAAAGCTTGAATTTCTCAATCCTTTCGGATCCGTAAAGGATAGAATTGCCTGGGGCATGCTTCGAGAGGCTCTCTCCGGAATAAAAGAGAGGGGGCAGGGAATTATCGAAAATTCGAGCGGAAATACTGCCAAGGCACTTGCAGTGCTTGCCAGGCGTCAAGGGGTGCCGTTCAAGCTTGTGAGCGCGATGGTGAAAGTTAAGGAAACCAAAGACATACTCGCGCTATTAGGCGCTGAGCTTGAGGAGGTTTCGGGTTCACTCAATTGTTACGACCCAAGCGACCCGAACGATCCACAGTATCTGATTGAACGAGAGGTCGCACGGGCACAAGGCAAGCTTTTTTTTACTTCTCAATTCACTAATCCACGTAACCCTGAAACTCATAAGGAAAGCACGGCTCAAGAAATCCTACGAGATCTGGGGCGCGTAGATTACTTCTGCTCAGGGTTGGGAACGGCGGGGTCCACTCTTGGAATTGCAGAGGGCTTACGCGAGAGAAACGCAACGCTTAGACTCGTGGGCATCACCGCGGGAAAGTCCGATTACATCCCGGGGATTCGAACCATCGACCAGTTGCAGGAAGCCGGAATCTTTACGCCTGAGGCGTATGACGAGATTGTCACCGTAGAATCTTCCGAAGCCATAGATGGGGTGCTGACGCTTATTCGTGAATGCGGCGTATTGGGTGGTCCCTCCTCTGGTGCGCACTTGAATGGAACTTTAGCGTACCTTAGAAAGGTTGACGCGAGTCTTGCCTCTCGGGCGACTGCAGTGACCATCGTTTGCGATAGAGTGGAATGGTATTTGTCCTATCTTCGCGAGCGTAGGCCAGAGCTTTTTAATGAAAAGAAAAAGCCAAGGTCCATTTATTCGCTGACGCCAATGGAAATTTCAAGAGCGCCTCTTGTCGGGTTTCGCGATGCTGAGCGCTGGGTAACCAACAACGGCGCTCTCGTAATTGATGTGCGCGCTGCTGTGGCTTACGAATCAGGCACGTTCCCGGGCGCTATTAATATCCCTACGGAGTCTCTTGAAAAACTTCTTGATTCAAGAGTCCCCTTTGTCGGTGAGGAGCGAGCGGTGCTTTTTGTTTGCCCAGTCGGCGAGCAGTCGAAGCGTTTTGCAGCCCAACTCACTAGAATTGGAGGGCGAGGGTTTAGTTTGGAAGGTGGCCTTGTCTCCTGGCGTAGTGCGCGTGCAGGGGAGCGGGATCTATGATGGACTACCGGGAGAGGGCGCCAAGGTAAAAGAAGCGAGTCCCGTGGCAGTTCGATACACTCTCGTGGAAAGAATATCTCACGGAGCCGTAGGGGCGCCGCGAGATATTGGGGCTATCGTAGTGCTGCCACAATTTGAGGAGCATTCACTAAGCGCTCTAATATCTCGCGTTGCTTCGCTGTCACCCTGCGTTCTGACGCGCCTACCGGATTCCAGAAGCTCCCGTCTATGGAATCGTTTCCCTCAACGGCGTTCTTAGCGAGCACTTTGCGGCTTCTATCTTGAACAGACGCTTCGAGGTGGTAAGTGAAATTTACGTTCGTCATCGTGTCACTTTTCCACTTCTTGATGCGAAGTACGAGGGCGCGGTCCTTAGAAAAAGGTACAGTCTCAAGGTTTCCTCTTAGGGGAACCGCGTTCACCTCTGGGCTCGCACCTGACCGGCGAAAGCTCTGAGCGAGAGAGTTTCCTAACTCCTCGGCAAGCGGCTTGCCACTCTCGGTATGAACTCCATACGGGATACCAAATCCGGCCCGCTGCAAACCAATCCATTGCGGCGTTTTATCCCCACTAAGAACTTCAGGCCTTTCATCAACGGCAACGATCTGAAGCGAACGAGAACCAACATTGGGAACCGATACCGAGGTCGATTGCAGACTCATTTTGGTGCCGAACGCACAGGATGAGAGGAGTAGTGATACTGCGATTAAAACGAAGAGGCGTCGGTTCATGAGTCCCTCCAGGAAGAGTTTAGGTCAGTTATTTCTACTTAATTCTACTTTCTGAGGCCAGATGGAGAGGTGCGCGAACCTTACTCTTCGGCTCAGTTCCGCTATTACCCTTAACGAGTATGGTGGCGTTGTCCACTACGAGAAGGGAATTTGCTATGCAACGGTCACTCTTGGGCACGCTCGGGGCTACGGCTGCACTTGCTTTGGCTTCAACTTCGTTTGCCACTCCTCAAGTAGCAGACCAACCACTTGATACCTCGAGCAGTGTCCTTAGCTTACGCGGCGCTTTGTCTGGGGTTCAGCCTCCTCGCTATGATGGGCCCGTAAAGTGGGACTCCGGTTCTCGAACGTCCGGCACAGGCTATCTCCTTGGTGGCGCTGCGCTCGGACTATTTGGGGGCGCGTTTCTCGCGGTAGGACTCACCCCTAAACACGATTACCGCGGGACAGAAAAGGTCCTGGCAGGTGCCATGATTGGTATGGTGCTTGGATTCGGAGCGGGAGGGATGGGTATCTCGAACTCTCCAAAGGCTATCGAGTTTCAGACTACTGTAGGTGAAGTGGTGGATGGAACTGCTCCCCACACTGAAATGGTGAGAGTGCAAAGTGGGAAAACATCGCATCTGCGGGAGCAGGGACCATACTTTGGGCAAATTATCGCGATCCCAGAATCAGATTTTATATTAGCTGCCAATAGCTATCAGTCCCCACTGGTTCTTGGACAGAAAATTAATGCGACCTTCTTTGTGGATAAAGCGGATAATTCAATTTTATCTTGGTCAGCGGTTGCTGCTCCGCGCTAGCGAGGCAGAAGTTCCTTAGGTAGGGCGCGCCGTCCCCGGCGTGCCGATTCAACGGCTAGGGTTCACCCATGAGAGGTTCTGATTGCCCATTAGCGGAGTGGGGAAATACAGGCCACGTGCCAGTGCGAGAGATCTTGCGGCACCCTGGGGACAGGGAGCCCTACCTATATGGTTCAATGGCTCGCTAGCCCCCTACGGGGCACACTCCTAGGAGAATTTCTTAAGTTACCTAAACACTCAAAGTCGCCACAACCTCTGCAAAGTTTGAGGATATTCTATCCCAAGAGAAGGTGATCATGGGCGCGGTGGCAGAATTAGAGGATTCAGAATTAGATTCAGAAGTGCAAAGTAACACCCGTGGAGTGGCTTCGCGTGTGAGCGCGGCGCGCCAACCCGGGTTTGCGCCAGGAGTGGATACTCTTGGTTCGTTGGGAATTGCCGTTGATAAGAGAGCTGGACTTCAGCGCAGTGTTTCCAAGGCTCCGTTTTGTGACGCAAATAATCCTACTGCAGGAAGAGAAGAGGCTTCGATTCACGCGCCTCAGCAGCCTGAGCTAAGAGCGGCGACTTCAGCTGAAATAAAGAGTGCCGCCGCGTGTCTTTCCATGCAGCGCGACGATAGTTTGGCCGGTAGGGCGTGAGCCTTGTCGACTCCCTGGGCTCATGGGGCGACAGGCGAGGTCTCGGGCCCACAAGAAGATCAGATAAAGTTGAAGGCGCAGACTTGACGCATCAAGCAGGCGTGAAGGCGGATTTTGAACACACAAGGTCTCAAGCTACCGACGCGTTGTTTCGCGAAATGAATGGCCAGCCTGATGTTCCCCGAGTCCCAAGCGGAGTTGCTCCCGGCAAATGGCTTGGAGTAGTGAGTAAAGCTGCTACCGTAGCCGATGGATTAAGCGGAGCTATGTCCGTAATTGTCCAGTTTCACCGCGACCGAGAGCGTTGTGATTCGTCTTATCTGGGAACCATCAAAGAGGTCGGTTTCTCTGGTGCTCAGATTCTCTCTGGAGTGATCAGTGGAAATAGCGCGATGGCAGTTGCGGGAGGCTTAGCCTACGGCATGGGGGCCGCGACGGCTTCCGCGGGCATCATGGCTGTTTCCGCAGGTGTGCTAGTGGGGCTCGGAGTTTCTTATGTCGTGGGCAAAGGGTTCGATTGGGCGAGGGAGCGCTGGGGGAGTCCGTAATGGGCGGCGCCTCGTCCTGCCATCTCCAGACCAATTAGTCATGATAACGAGGATTCACCCGGATCTGATCGCCACTCCGTTTTAGTCCTAAGGTTTGTAAGGAGCTTGCAACCTTTGAGGCGTAGACGGGAATCCCGAATTGAGATCTCAACGTGTCCGCAATGCCGCCTTGAATATCGCCGTAGCACATTTCAAGTACGAGAGCCGTTTCGGCGCGGCGCAGGCGATGCGCAATCGCTTCGATCGCAGCTGCGTAACGGACTTGAAGCGCCGGTCCCCTCAGGCAATTTCTTAACTGGCTCGTAAACTTATCAAGTGAGTACCCGGGTTCCCCCGTGTCAGCAGCAAAGTAGCGGTCAGCCTGCACGTAGTTAGGTTTGCAGAGCCTCGATTGCCTGAGCGTAGGGTATAGCAGCAGTTTTGCGTGTGCTTTGGGGGAGTTGTGGGGCAGGGCCGAGAGTCATAGAAACATCTAAATTAGGGGAAGGGATAATAGCGCAGAGCAGCGCGCTATTCGAGTATTGCTGGTATTCCTGCGCAGAAGTTCCCTCGTAGGGGAATTTTCGGTCTTGCGGAGCGCAGCCTCATAAGACTAACTACCCTATGCAATTTGTCTTTTTGGGGCAAAACACGAGGGGACCTTCCTAACCCCGCGCGGTTTGGCAGGTATGTCTAAATCCTTGGCTTAGAGGATTTCCCGCAGTTAAGAGGAATAACCATGAAAATTGCAGTGGTGATTGTACGCACGTTGATGGGACTGCTCTTTCTCTTTGCTTCCATAAGCTATCTCGCCAACCTAGTGCCCCAGCCAGAGCTATCGGGAAATGTTAAGCTATTCATGGATGGCATGCTGGCAACTGGCTACATGATGACGCTCATTAAAGGGACTGAGCTTGTGTGCGGAATTGCATTTGTTACGGGTAGGTTCGTGCCGCTCGCCATGCTTGTCATAACTCCAGTGATTGTGAACATCTTTCTCTTTCACCTTTTTGTAGAGACTTCAGGGCTGCCGGTCGGGGTTGCTCTTGTACTTGGAAATCTCTTTCTTGCCCATGCCCATTGGGGAACTTTTAAGCCGCTGCTTTCTGCTCGCAGTGCTTGAGGAGCATGCGGTAAGTTTTTGAGAGGTCCGCATTACAAACCGCTCTGTGCAAAAGTATGAGAAGTCCCGGGAGGCTGTTCGGGTGGCGACAGATTCGGTGCTTGAGTCTACCCCCATTCTTAATACACCTCTGTGTACCTCCGTGCTCTCTGTGGTGAATTCCTTCATGAAACTTTCACCAAAAAGGGCGAAAAGGTATACAGAGGTGAGTTTTTCAGAGGTTCCTTAGATTATTTGAGTTCCTCCTCTTACTGTCTTTGGCTTCGCGAGCATGCGGGAATGAGGTCTTCGATGTTGGAAAAGAAGCAGACACTTGTTGTTGGTGCTGGTGTGGGAGGACTCGCCGCCTCAATTTTTCTAAGGAGAATTGGGCACCAGGTCGCCATCTTTGAGCAGGCTGAAGCGCTAGGCCCCGTGGGTGCTGGAATTCTACTCCCTCCTGCCGGGCAAGCCGTTCTTCGTGAACTTGGGCTTCTTGAGCGGGTGAAAGGAGACAGCGCGGTAATCAGCCGTGTTCGAGCAGAGCAATCCTCTGGTTCTAGAATTCTTGATCTGCGTTATGAATCACTCAGTCCGTCTCTTCGTGCCCTAGGGACACCGCGCCATGTTCTGTTTAACGCTCTTCGCGAGGAGGCAGAGCGCTCAGGAGTTGCAATCGTTCCGAATAGCTGTGTTGAGGCATTACATCCGATGACCGATGGCGCTCGTGTGACCACTCGCGATGGACGCGAGTCTCATTATCCGCTCGTGGTGGTCGCTGATGGGAGCAGGAGCCACTTAGGGCAATCTCTTGGACTTAGACGCCTGGCCATCGAGTACTCTCATGAGGCTCTCTGGACTACTGGCGAGATTGACTCTCCCTCTCAGGACTTTCTGCTTCAACGCATGAGTGGCGTACGGCGGCTTTCTGGACTACTTCCGCTGGGGAAGGGCCAAGCAAGTTTCTTCTGGGGGATGAGAAAAGACGAGGTTCTTAGCGATTGGGATAGTTTTAAGGCTGAGGCCCTCGCTCTGATGCCTGAGGCGAGCAGAATTATTGAGAGACTAAGCGCCGATCACGTTGCCACGCGCGTAGGCTATAGAACTACGCTGCATTACCCTTGGTATCGGGGCAATGTCGTGCTTCTTGGAGACGCCGCACACTCGATGCCGCCTCACCTCGGCCAGGGCGCAAGTCTCGCGCTTGTAGATGCGGCTAGGTTAGGTCGGGCGCTTCGTGCCTTCCCGAGCGATCACCAGGCCGCCTTTTCAAGTTATCAGCGCGATCGGTTTTGGAAGTCGTTGTATTATACCGCCGCCTCTCTGGTTACTTCCCCGTTCTTTCAGTCTGATTGGGGTGTCTTGGCATCATTTCGAAATTTTGTTCTTCCGCTGCTTCAACGCTTCCCCTGGATTGAGCGCCAGATGGTTTCCACTATGAGCGGTCTTAAAGCAAAGTTGTTCGTGACCCGCATGCGAGAGGATGAGCTTGGGAGCCTCTGAAGAATTTGGTTTTTTTTGGGGGGGGGGGCAACCACTAAGGACACGAAGGAGAGGGACTTTTTCAGGCAGGGCTCGTATGTCATCCTGGATCCAGCTTTCGTCTTGTGGTGATTAGGATCGATTATGCAGCCCAAATTTTTCCAGACATTCCTTGCGCCGTTTCTTGTACTCCTTCTTCTTGTTTGGTTGTCTGGCTGTAAGAGTTATCTGGTTGAAGACGGAAAAATAACCGTCATCAATGACTCGAGAGACTCAGAGTATAATACCCTTCAGATCTCTGGCAGCGGCTTCTCGCATGAACTCGACCCCGGCGAGTTTGCGATTCTTCCTAAAGGTACAAGGTCAATTTACTTTTCTCGGATTTATAAGGACTACACGCGGTCCTACGAGGTGCGTTGTCCTGAAGTAGAGGGCTCCGGCATTCGCATGAAACTTATTGATGTGCACGTAAATCGAATTGCTGGCGGTTGTGAGACGGTTGCTTCTAGCAAGGGCTAGCGCCTCATCACGGTACGCTACTGAGGCCGAGGAGGCAGGGCTATTCCCTTTTCTGACACCCACGCGAGAAAATCCTCGCGCACCTCTTGATGGTATTCAAAAAGCACCGCATTTAGGTATTCCAGAGGAATGCCTTCTTCTGTGAATATCTGAAGCATGCGTAGTGCAGCATCGCACTCGCCTGCTTGATTGTCCAAATCACTTGGCCTCGCATACCTTTTTAGACGCTCTTCAGCGACTACGTATTGGGCTGAGAGAGGGCAGAGAAGAGAGTCTTGCATGCGATCTCTTTCGGAGTCGTTCCCCTCGCGAGCAGCATCTG
Source organism: Bdellovibrionota bacterium (assembly GCA_044356455.1). Classification (GTDB taxonomy): domain Bacteria; phylum Bdellovibrionota_C; class UBA2361; order UBA2361; family JBGSMV01; genus JBGSMV01. The sequence continues at coordinate 24,744 of JBIKWF010000051.1, forward strand.
CGCACCGCTTTTCGGCTTGGAGAATCTGCTGAGCGTGAATGAGCTCCTCAATGTAAATTACGAGCATCCCTCGCAGAATATGTTTCTCAGCCTCAATATCGGGCGAGAGCATGCGCCTCACGCCATCGTGCCTTACCACAAGTGGAGCGCCAATATCGAAGGTACTTGGTCGACCGCCGCGTGAGTTGAATACTCCAACATCTTCTATGATGCGATTCAGTATCTCTGAGGGCGGGGTAGAGGCGATTTCTTTTTCCGGTATCAGAGTGGTAGCCTCGGCGCATGGCGGTACCGGGAAGCCAGTAAGGGGGCCAAGGACTTTCGTGTTGACGGCCAAACCTCCAAGAGATGCGCTCATCTTATCAGGGGAAAGGAGAGATCGAGAAGTGTCGCGAATAATTCTTTCAAGAAGAGCCGTGCGTTGCTCATAGTCGTCTGTTGCGAGAGGAGCGAGGCGTCGTAGGTCTTCCCACAGCGCAAGTCCCGCTGCATAGCCCTGAAAGATAGCTTGAGAGACTCGACTGTCGGGATACATTCTGCGGAATTGAAGATTGAATTGTAGCTCAACATCTTCGGCGGTTACTGTGCTAGGATCCCCTGGCGGTATCTCAATCTGTGAAGAGGCTGCCCAAGCTTCTTGGCGAATAACTCTGCGTGTGACAGCAATCTGACGGGCGGTCAGGAGACCCTCCTCAATTCCTTGGACAATCCGTGCTATCTCTGGGCACCAGGCGGCATCATTGGCGGCGATGTAAGCTTTAAAAGCATCATACACGGGTGCAGGAAGATTTCGAGACAGCACTTCTCGTTCAGGTACCGGAATCGAGGCTCTGTTCGCTGAGTTTCTGAGGCAGGAAAGTGCCGATTTTCGCTCCTCGGGCGTGAGCTGCAGTTTGAGCAGAGGCTCTCCTTCAGACCGATAGTTCCAACCAGTGGGAGCGTCTTCGATATTCTTGAGGACTTGATTGAAAGGGCGGGGGCGCGTCAATTCCGCGCAAGGCACCTCCTGGTGAAGCGAGGGGGGCTGCCCTCGTGTATCCTGCTGAGAAGTATTTGTCACAAGTGCCGCGTGTAAAGAAGAATTCTGAAATAAAGCTCTTTGGAGTCCGTCCCGCAGAGAAGTTTCACTACCACATGTAGTGTTGGCAATGGGACACGATTCTAGGTTATGGCGAGATCTTCCCCTGCGGCTGCATAGGGCATTGGAATGTTTCCACCACAAAGGACGCAGGGGACACACTCCTAGATTATATTGAGCGTTCTTTGTGTCCTTGGTGGCCCACTAATATCTCACATAATTTTAGAGTGTTACGCCGAATAATCTTGGCCTTGTAAGGTTAGGCGCGGTCAAATCAAAAGTTGCGCATAACTCCCCAGAATTAGAACACAAAGCACCGCGTGTCCCCATGGCTATCACCGCTCAAGCGAAACAAGAAGTTGGGCGTCTGCCCCCTCCATCGGAAACTTTGGCGTTTCCCAGGAATAAGCGTGAAGAGCCACATGGCGCTTCTCTTGCGTCCATTCTTTCCTCGTGCGCAGAGCGCGTTGCTGCATCCCCGCACACCCTGCTTGTTGAACTGCGAAGAGGGGAGTGTCTTCTCTTAAGGGCAGCGAGCAAACCAGAACTTGAGCTCTTAACTCTCGCCGTCGCTCGCTTTGTAAAGACGCATGGCAAAACGCCAGATGGACTGCGTGAAGTAACGGTGGTCCCTAAGGTAGAAGTTTCAGCTGCGTTTGCCGCGTCAGGAAAGAGTTTGCCTGGCAATGCGGTCGGTACTACGCCCGATGAGAATGGGCGAGTGGTTCTTAGTTCTGCGGTATTCGAGCGTAGTGGAGTGTTCGGTTCTTGGGGGAAGCTTAGAAGTTCAGCGAGGCTTGAAAACATCCTTGCTTTTCTAGATGAGCGTGAGAGCGCTCTTTTAGGAGCTTTTCATCAAAATCCAGAACTTCGAGTTCGGACCTTGCAGGCTCAGAGACTTAGAATTGGCCAGGCTGAGGTAAATCTAGCGCCTCAGGAGGGAGCTCCCTATGGAGTAATCCAAGGCCGTCCAATTCTTGGAAGAGATATGCCTGTCCTTGAATCCGTGTATGCGGGTTCTGCGGGGAGAGTCCTCAAGGTGGTAAAGGCCGAGGCAGGGAGTCTTCTTCATAGGGAGGTCTCCGAGCTTCAACGGTGTATTCGGCAGCGGGAGATTGAGCGAAACGGAGCCCTTTCTTCTGGGGAAGTTCTGCGTGCGGTCTTTGACCATGTAACGATGGCTATGGAGTACGATCTAGAGGCCGACAATAAAGTCCTGAAGCGGCTTGGAGTCTGGCACTCCCAGGCACTGGATCAGATCAAGGTCGATTTTAATTATTGGGTCGAACTAGGCCGCGGCGTATGCGGGGATATGGCGATATTCGCCGCGTCTCTTAGCGAGTTATTGGTGCGAAATGGTACGCTCAACGCCGCGATTTCGTTTGAGCGCAGCAACATGCGAGACGGCACCGCGCACGCATGGGCTCGGGCAACAACCTCAGAGGGACAGGTTTATTTTCTTGACCCTGCAGGTACGTTTTTTGGTGGAAGGGAAGAGGTTCCCTTCGATATGTTGGAATATTTGCGTCCCGAAGATAGTAAGTTTCTTCTCTCTACTCCCCAGCTGCTTGGGTAAGCCTGAAGGTCTTCTTCATACACAGAGGTGTATGAAGTCTGGAAGTTTACTAGTGCTTCCGTCGGCTGCTATTTGGAGTGACTAAGCAGCAGGAAATTGCAAAGCTTATAAAGCATTCTCGCACCCACATTCGCGTCCCACTCAGTTTCCCCGGGTGAAACTTCGTTCAAATCAAAACCTATAAGCTTTCGCCCAGAACTGACCACTTCGCGAATTAGGTACACGGCCTGTTCAAATTCAAGCCCGCCAGGTACGGGGGTTCCCGTGTGAGGGCAAAGCTTTGGATCCAGACCGTCAATGTCGAAACTGAGGTACACCTTTTCAGGCAGGTCGTTCACTATTCTTGTGCAAATGGATTTCCAGGAGTGACCCGCGTAGAGGTCCGCCTTGAGGCTGGCATCGAAATACGTTTTGACACGGCCCTTTGAGCCACTGATGACATTGGCTTCCGCCTCGCAAAAGTCTCGGATTCCGACTTGTACTAGCTTTTTCACTTGAGGAATGGTGAGGGCATTCCACATGATAGAAGCGTGCGAATAGGTAAAGCCCTCGTAGGCGTCTCGCAAATCACAGTGCGCATCGATTTGTAGAATGCAGAAACTGTCATGTATTTCAGAGAGAGCGTCAATAAATCCAAGGGGAGTGCTGTGGTCGCCCCCTACAAGTCCGACAAGCTTTCCCGCCTTTAAGAGGGTTGAGGTGCGGGACTTCATTTCTTGCCGAAACTTTGCGCACGCCGCATTTATTTCATCACGGATCTCTCGCATCGCTTGGTCGGAAGAGAGCTCTCCGCCTTCAGAGAGAAACGAGATATAACGCTCTGCCTTTGGCCGTAGCTGCCCAGAAATCTGAGCCCACTCAGAAGGGATTTCCTGCATTGCAAAACCCTGCTTCCAGCCGCCGGGAAAGTCTTGGTCGTGAAGGTCAACCTGGTACGAGGCTTCGAGAATCGCAGCTGGACCCTCTTTTGTTCCCGCGCGGTACGATACCGTCGTATCCCAAGGGGCGGGGACAAGGATTATTTTTGATTCTTCTTCACTGAGCGGAAGCCCAAAGATTTGGTTTGAGGCGAGTCCGACGTCGTTAGGGTCAAAGTCTTCTAGTTTCTTTAGGTCAGGGGTGCTCATGAGAACTTAAGTTTAGGAAGGGTTGTAAAATAAGAAGGCGGTGCTTGAGGAGC
>JBIKWF010000052.1:0-28410 GCA_044356455.1 Bdellovibrionota bacterium
GAAAACCTCATCTCCCCTCTGCAAATCAATGCTTATATCGACCTTCTCACGGACATCAAAGAACCGGAAGCGGTAGTCAAAATCCATCCCGAAGAAGGGGGAGACATGAAAGTCCTTCCTTAACGTTGCGGAATATTCTCCACGTTCACCTTGAACGGCTTCCACCACATAAACATACCGCTCGAAGAACGTATTATTTATCTCCACCGCGAGGTAGGCGAGTTTGCCGTCCTCCCCGTAGCAGAAATAGAAGCTTACAGGGGTAAAAACTCGCACTCCGCAGTAACGAGGGGTGGTAACGAGAATTACTTCCTTTAAAGGCTTGGAATATCCACGTTCAGCCAGGAGCCCCAGCAGCTTGGCGCGCAGGGGAACCCCTCCCCCTCCTAGATGGTCGTCATCATAAATGGAAAATGGGCGAAGCTCGTTATAGCCCAGCCATGAGGAACTTCTCCGAACTGAGCTTAGATCGTCAAGCGAGAAGACATGAAAGGTTAGGGCATAGCTAAACTCATGACGAGCTGGCTTAAGGCGCGCATGGACTATCCTCACTCTTTGAAGAAATGCCGATTCAGATGAAGATATATTCATGGACGCACTACGGAAACCTAAGGATCACCGAAAGGAGACGAAAATCGCCCCATATCCTTACAGAACTGTCCCAGTCTCAGAAGCCGCCTTAAAGTTCAATAGAAAACAACCGAGCCACTTCAACCGCTGACGCAACGGCATCCTCGTGAAAACCATACCCAAAATAACTGCCGCAGTAGTAGGTATTTCGCACGCCACTCAGTTTTCTTAAAGCAGGCTGGGACGCTACTGAGCGCGGAGAGTATACAGGATGGGTGTATTCGGCCGCCTTTATTATTAAATCTTCTCGAATAGGTTTTCGGGGATTCAGCGTAACCAAATAGCGCCGACTGGCACTAAGCCCCTGGAGTTGATTCATGTCATAGGTAACTGACACCGGCTCTGACCCCTCTTCCCCAACCTCTCGCCTGTAGTTCCAAGATGCCCAGGCGCGCTTAAGAGGGGGCATTAAGGATTCGTCGGTATGCAGAATCGTGGGATTTCTGCTGTAGGCCCAGGCTCCAAGAAGCGCACTTTCTTCAGGGGAAGGATCACCAAGCAGTTTTAAACTTTCATCGGCATGCGCCGCCAGAACCACTTTGTCGAAGGCTTCTTTCCTGCCATCATTAAAAATTAAAGTAGGCTTTTCCTCTGGCGCTCTAAGAACTTGAGCCACGGGCATGCCCACCTCTATCCTCCCCTTAAAACCACTCCGAAAGGCGTGCACATAGACGTGACTGCCCCCAATAACGGTCTGCCAGCGCGGCTGATTTGAGTAGGAAAGCCATCCATGATTCTCAAAGAACTTAAGAAACGTAGCTGCGGGGAACTCTTCGATTCCCTTCGCCGGACTCGACCAAATCGCGGCACCAAGGGGCTTAATAAAATCGTTTACGAGCTCACGTGAGAATCGGTGGCGCGCAAGAAACTCCGCGAGGCTTTCACGAGAAGGAGTCGCTTTTTCCAACTCGCGCTTCGCGATGCGCCAGAACCTTGGCATTTGAGCGAGCATCCTTAGGTACGCAGGCTTTAGCAAGTTGCTGCGCTGGGCAAAGAGTCCATTGAAATTTCTACTTGCGTACTGAAGTCCAGACTCCTCGCAGTACACACTAAAGCTCATATCCGCATAACGCACGGAAACGCCAAGTTGCTTTAGAAAAGTGGAGAAAAGCGGATACGTTTTGTCATTGAGAACAATAAACCCTGTATCAATCCCCTTTCCCTCATCAGGCCCACTTTGGAGAAGAACCGTATTGGTGTGGCCACCAACATATTTGTTCTTCTCAAAGAGAGTTACCTCGTGCTCGCGGCTTAGCAGATAGCTCGCAACGATCCCAGAGACTCCTCCGCCAACTACTGCTATTCGCAATCTACTGGGTGACATACCGGGTATCCTTCTGGTTTGTTAGGGAACTTCTGAAGAAGTCCACTCTGTGAACTCTGTGCCCTCTGTGGTTGATTTAAATTGTTGAAAAACCACAGAGGACACAGAGATCACAGAGGAAGAAAAAGTAAATATCGAGGTTTTTCAGAAGCTCCTTAGGTAGACTTCTTAAACAAATAATGCGCCACAAACCACTCTTCACCCGCCTTAAAGCCAAAAAGCTCGGCACAGGCTAGAAAAAATACCATCCAGCGGTAATACCAGCGCTGCGCTTCTTTGGCTCCGTACACCGCAGTCAGTGCCTCGAGCACTTTAGCCCGGTTTTGCTTCTGTAGCCTCATCCATGCCCGCGCCGTCTTTTCATAGTGAGTCCCATTCACGCGCCAATGAGACTCAACTTGTAGATGTTCCTGAAAATGATAGAGCAACTCCTCCGACGGCATAATTCCGCCCGTAAAGAAGTACCGGCCCATCCAGTTGCTTGCCCCCTCCGTCTCATAGGGGTAGGCGAAGGTGCGGTGGCAAAAAATGTGCACAAATAACTTCCCGCCGGGTGTCATCCAGGATGCAATGCGCGAGAGTAATTCTCGATAGTTTCGCATATGCTCAAACATCTCAACGGACACCACGCGATCGAATCGTTCTTCGGTTGAGAACTCGTTCATATCAGCGGTAATAATGCGCAGGTTCCGAAGTCCCCTTTCTTTTGCTCGCTCCTCAATGAAACAGCGCTGGCTGTTTGAGTTCGATACCCCGACTACTTGAGCGCGAGGAAAATGCTCGGCGATCCAAAGAGAAAAAGAGCCCCAGCCGCATCCAAGCTCAAGAATGCGCATCCCATCTTGAAGTTCTGCACGCTCGGAGCAGAGCCGAAGCATCGCAGCCTCTGCCTCATCAAGAGACGTGGTAGGCGACTCGAAATAGCAGCTCGAGTATTTTAGGTGTTTCCCGAGAACTTGCTGGAAGAATGCTGCAGTCACTTCATAATGCTGTTCATTCGCTTTCTCCGGGACAAGCGCAACCGGACTCGTGCGTAGCTCACTGACGAACTTGTTAAAAGCCTCATACCGCACGTCTGGCGACATGCGCGCAATTTCATTAAAGCGCCCCCGCACCACCGAGCGCACGCCCTGCTGGACTAGCCATTCAGGAAGGAGCCCTCGCTCCATCAGTTCGATTCCGAGCTTAAGCATTTGACTCCTTCTCTTGATAACGTGGGAACCACGGGAAAAAAGCGTTGGTACTCTGCTGGTATTCTCGATACGCAGTTCCTCGCGACTGGAGGGTCCTCGCTTCTGTTGCGGGAATGCCCGTGAGATAGCGAAGGAAATAATACATGATCATAGGACCGAGTAGCGTAAGAAATCCCCAGGGAGACAAAATGCCAAGTGCCACGTAACTCCACCAATAAACCCACTCGAAAAAATAGTTCGGATGCCTTGAATATCTCCAGAGCCCGTGACAACACACACGGCCTCGGTTTCGGGGATCCGCTCTAAATTTACGAAGCTGACTGTCGGCAATACTTTCTCCAAGCATGGAGAGCGCGAAGAGAGCGAACGCTACCACCGTCTGCCAGAATGATGGAGATTGCGAACTTACGCAGATTACTAGGAAAGGAATCGAAAGAATCACAGAGAGGAGCGCTTGAGCCTGGAACAGAAAGAAAAAATTCCGCTGAGCCTTTGTGCCCCACCCCTCGCGAAGCGCAAGGTAGCGCTCGTCTTCTCCCGGAACAAGGACTCGATGCCAAAACAAATATCCCCCAAGGCGAAGGCTCCAAAGCACCCCAAAAAAGGCAACGCAAATTCGGCCCAGGATTTCCCCGTCCATCAGGAGGGCATAGGCACACGCCAAGCATCCCAGTGATCCTGCCCATCCCACATCGACAATATCAGCCTCCCTGCGCCGGCGCTGAATGCCCCAGAGCAGAAGCTGCAAAGTGGCGCAAAATAACCAGGCAACGCCAATCGCCCCCAAGAGCTGAGCGTCAAGAATTAACATATCCTACTCTGCTTTTTGCACGCCCCTTAAGGATTCATGCTGCGCTCGGTCAAGGGTGTACCCCCTGAGCACCAATATGGACAAAAGATTACAAACGCAGGGCACGCCCGCATACAACATGACGAGCATGGTCAAAGCAAAGCCCTCCGGAGCAGCCCCTCCTTTGTACCCGGCCCACGCAAGAAGGGGAAATGAAAGCCCTGCGCCCAGGGCCTCTGAAAGCTTCTTCGCAACCGACCAAAGACCCACAAACTGCCCCTCACGACGCTGACCACACTCAGACTCATCCAAATCTATCACGTCGGCCTGCATAGAAACGGGAAGGGCCATGGTTCCTGTGAGTCCTATGCCGGAGACCCCAACTAGTACTCCGTACCAAAGCTCATCGCCTTGTCCGAGTGCCAGCACCCCTGCAAACGCTCCTGTATTAATCAGCATCGACGCAATCCAGGCGTTCTTTTTGCCCCATTGTGCTGCCACTCGTGGCCAGATTGGAGAACACAAGAAGCCGACGACAAAATACAACAGCAGAAACTGTCCACCGCGCGCAGAACCGAGCACATGCTCAACAAAAAAGAAGATGAGGGTAGCAGGCAGAGAGGCGCCGAATCCACTAATCAGGTAGGATATCAAAAGAATACGAAAAGGCTTATTTCGCAGGCTCTCGAGCAGCCCACGGAGGAATCCGCCGTGTACTTGAGGCACTGCGGGTCGCTCTCGAACCGAATATACGCACCAGGCAAATGGACCGAGCACGAGCGGCACATACACAAGGCTAAGCAGCGAGAAGGATTCACTCGGAGAGCTCGCGAAAGTGCGCAAAATCTCCGGTATTACGACCGCAAGTAACGTACCAACAATAAAAAAAGCAATTCGAATTGAGAAGAGACGATTCCTTTCATTAAAGTCGAATGAGAGCTCGGCTCCCAAGGCCTCGTAGGGAACGTTTACCAGAGACCACAGAATAAAAAAGATAAAAGTAAAAGCCGCGAAGAAGTGGAGGGGATATTCACTCCCTACGGTAAGTCCTGGGTTGAGCAACAACCAAAAGCAGCCAACAAGCAAAGGAGTGCCAATCGCGAGAAAGGGTAGGCGGCGCCCAAAGCGACTCACGGCGCTATCAGACCAGCGACCAATTGCGGGATCAATCAATGCATCAAAGACTCGCGAACCCAATATCACTGCGCCAAGCAGAGAGAGATCAACGCCCAATACGTCGACATAAAATTTTGGTAAATATACGTAAAAAGCAATCCCAAGCAGCGCAAGGCTAAATGCCGGGCAGCCATAGGCCACCATCTCCTTGAGACTAAGGGCGCGCTTAAAAGATTGAAACTGAGGAGGGCGGGGGGTGTTCAGATAACATCCTACAATCAACGAATTCGAATATCGAAACACTCAGTGAGCCATCTCGGCACCGCATCTAAACTTGGAAGAATCACGCGCGCTACGCACTGAATGTCGCTTGAAGGCTGCAACAGATCGGGAATCATCACAGGGACCATCCCCGCAGCATGAGCGCCCCGAATCCCCATCTCTGAATCCTCTAGCACTACGCAGTGTTCCGGAAGCACGCCTAGCTTCTTCGCCGCCGCCAAGAATATATCTGGTGCTGGCTTGCTATGAGTGACCTCATCGCCGCCCACGAGATCGCTAAAAAAAGTATCGAGCTGCGTGGACACAAGACGCTGCTGTGCCACTTGACGCCGGGTGGAAGTTGCTACGATTCTAGGGAGAGCAAGCTGAACCGTGAAATTAAGAAGTTCATGTGCACCTGGCTTTACCTCGATAGGGACCTCCCCAAAATAACGCGCCTCTCGAGAACTTAGCTCAGCATTCAGCATCTCCTGAGAAAGCGAAGGCCCAAAGAGCTCAGATACCTTTGCCAGCGCACCTTTTCGTCCCCTGCCTAAGAGCTGAAGAAACAACTCATGGGTAAGTGTGAATCCGAAAACGGCAAGAGAATCTCTCCAAACCCGCTCATACACAGGCTCCGTATCGAGGAGTAGGCCGTCCATGTCAAAGATAAGCGCTTTTAGCGGTGCTTTCATAGTAGCAGGATGATAGCCGGGGAAGCGTTTTAATCAAAAGGCCCCCTTTACCCTTTTCTCAGCCTTTTTCAAATTTCGGGCTAGGCTGGCTTGCCCCGTTGCCACCACAACATGGAATAGAGTGGTAGAAAAATCCTACGGGACGGACTCCTCCTGTATTTCATTAGAGTCTCTACGACTTCTTCCGAGACGCGAGTATGACTATCATTGATTTATAAGGCTTAGCACCGACAACTCTCATGCTTCAACGAATTCTGCCGATTCCTCCTATGAGAGTGAGAACCCGAAGTTGCTGTATGGAAGAGAGAGTAGCAAAGCCTAGGTCATCGAGAGACAGTAGGTCTCGAGGCGGGATCGCGGTTGAATTTGCCTTTGTAGCCCCCGTTCTGTTCACCCTGATGGCAGGGGCCTTCGAACTCAGCCGAGTGGTATTCAACTACCAAGTGGTACTTGCTGCGGCTTATGAAGGCGCCCGGGCAGCCTCCCAAATTGACCCCGCGGCCCTAGGTAAAGGCTGTTTCGGAGCCACTGGGCTCGACCATGACTCCGCGGCCAGCGGTTCACCAGAACGAATGGTTATGGACCGCGTTGAATATCTCCTCAACCTTCAGGGAGACTCGATTTCTCTTGAAGCACCCCAGATTTCAGCAGAAATAGTAAAGTCGGGAAACGGGCAGGCCCTTTCAGCCTCGGAATCTTGCTCTTCGGCATCGAAAGAGAACACCATTGCTATCCGTATTCGAGGAAACTATCGACCAGCGATCCTATCCTTTCTCTCAGTCCCCCTTAGCGTGGAATCGCGAGCGTATCTCCTTGCAAATAATCAAACCTTTGCGACCGCCACAAACCCCACCCCCAAGGGCTCCTGCGGCGGCGTCTCGAGCGGAAGCTACACAGCATCGAATAGCAACAACCTAGCGATGGAAGAGGCGGGTGGCGGTATGCAGATAGCCGCGGTAACCTCCGGCCCCGCAGAGATGAGCACTCTTTGCAACTTTTCATCTCACAATCCTGCGACGGGAATCGAAATTTCGGAGTGAGGAATTTAGCTTTTTACTTGCACGCGAGCATGCTAGTAATAACAGCAAATTCGGGTAATTAAAGAAAGTTTATCCCCCCCCCTACCCGCGAGCCGCCACCAAAATTCGCGTTAGCCAATCCTTAAAATGAAACATAGAGAGAAAAACCTGGCGTTCTCTAGCAAGCGACTTAAGACTCGCGCCGGCGGCCTTCAGCTATGGATTCAAAGAGGCGCCTCGTTCATTGAATTCGTAGCCATCTTTCCTGTGCTTTTTTTCTTTGTTGTTGGGCTGATAGATATCGTTCGCTATTGGGCTGTCCGAATTGTTATTCAAGCAGGCGTCGATCGCGCCTCTGTGGTGGCCTCGCGCCTTTCCGGCTTAGATTCTGACGTTAAGGTATATGGAGGCCTCGATGGCCTCAACGAGTTCAATCAGGAAGAATCACTTTCAGCAGACCGCAGCGAACTACGCTCATTCATTTTGGCTCGCGACGAGGTGCTCCGAGAAGCTGCCAAGTTTCCACTTGCCTATATGGTTGGAAGCGCGAACTCATCAACTCTTGTGCATTTTAAAGGCATACGAGCCAGTCTTTCAAACGGGCCAGAAGATAGTATTCTGGGGACTCCCCCTACCACTTATAATGCCGCTCTTTTGCGACCAGGTGACAGGTACCAGCGCACTTCCGATTCTTCTTGGATTGAGCACCCCGGCAATCAAGATTCCCAGGTATGTGATTTATCGGTGGACGAAGCGGACCTTCCCTTTGATTCATGTCAGATGTCGACCACGCTCGAGCGCGCACTCCGTATCTATCCTGTAGTACTGCACGCCGAGATTCAATTCGGGTGGATCACCCCCTTTCTTTCGCCAACAACCATGACGGTCACAAGTGCCGCCTATCGCGAGGCACTTTGGTCAGGGGCTGTCCAAGAGCCATTTTTGCCGCCACCGCTTCCTCCGACTGAAACACCAACTATCACGGCAACACCCACGATCACGAATACGCCGCTTCCCTCCTCGACCCCAACGGTTACGAGAACTCCGACTATTACGAACACTCCCACCGTCACGATGACCCGTACGGCGACACTGACTCCAACTATTACTCAGACGCCGACTATTACCGCGACAGCGACTCAGACCAGCACTATTACTTCGACACCTACGATCACTCAGACTCCGACTACGACACCAACAAGAACCATCACCCCGACTCCCACTATTACTCTTACTCCAACAATAACCAGCACTCCGACAAACACCTCGACACGCACCTCGACACCCACGATCACTCAAACTCCGACTATCACTCAAACTCCGACTATCACTCAAACTCCAACTCAAACCCTCACACCGACAATTACTTCAACCCCAACGGTGACCAGAACAGCGACATCAACCGGTACGGCAACACCAACGCGAACTAACACCCCTATCCCTATCGCACCGACCATGACACCAACGCCTGATTTTGATTTCCCAGTGTAAGATTCTCCAATGGAACCCTATGCTGCACCCTCATAGAACCCGTGGTACGGCCGTCGTTTTCGTCCTTATTATGGCGGTGGCCTTGATTGGTATTTTGGGACTAGCCATAGATACGGGCATTACGCTTTCATCGAGAGCCCAACTTGAAAGGTCGGCGCAACAAGCAGCTCTGGGAGCTATGTCAAGATTTCTCCTGGAATTAGACAAGTCCATTCCCGCTGGAACGCAGCCCTCGGTTTTCTACGCAACCGCGAAAACGAATGCGAGAAGTCAGGCAGAAAGGATACTACGACTCAATCCCTTTCTCGGAGACAGCTTTCGCCTTGGTGAGGTCCCATGGAGCCTGACTGAAGGTGCATCCGCAACGGGAGCTACGAGTGGCACGATAGAATTCGGTAAGTACTATGTTGAGGCCCCAACATCGAGCGATGTTTGTAATGGGAAATATCCCTGTTTTGTGCCCCGCTTCTCGGGAGCAACTACTTCCGATCCTGACTCCGCAGTTCGTATTAAGGTAGGAACCGCAGGAAAGCCGTTAAGACCTGTCTTTGGACGTCTACTTGGATTTGGAAATAGTGCGTTTACCACTCAGGCAGTTTCTACAAAGGTAATTCAAAATCTAGCTTTCTTAGTCGACCTATCAGCATCTGTAGTGAGCCAGGGATACTTGCGCTTTGGAGTCAGAAATGATGAGGCGAATACGCCGAATAAGACTCCATGCGAATCAGCTCCGAATTGGTTCCTCTACCAACAGTGCCGCACTCCCGCTAGCGGCTCAAACTACGCACTGCAACTAGCAATTGGCGCGGGGAATCCTGGGCAAAGTCCAAACACCTACTGTGACGATTCCTCGTGCCTTGAGATGGGCCCCGGCTCGTCCTATTTGGATTTTAATAGTGCGGGCGATTTTTACGCAGCTATTTGGGATGAACAGTGCGACACGAGAGAGGAAGATGCGGGAATCCCCTGCCCTATCTTCTTGAGCGACACAACCCGCCATGCTCAAGAGGATTACTCTCTGGTATCAGTAAACTTCCTCGATAATGTTTCCTTAAATCGCACTCGTCAGCAGGAAGATGCGCAGGGCGCTACCTTCTCTCCGGTCATGCGTGCCGGGTCATTTAATTACTTTATTGACCGAGGAATCTCATGCACGACTGCCAATCGACTCTTCTGCGCTCGGCCTGAGCCACTTCTTTCAATCCTCAAGACTTCAGGTGAAGCCTTAAGCATCGTGAAAGATCGCGCGGTGCCTGGTGACCGAGTAATGTTTGCTGGTTTTGATGAATATATGTATCGAAGCCGCATTACCTGCGAAGACACTTTAGGCACAAGCCCGGCAACGAACTGTCAACGCAGTGCAAGTCAATCTAAATTAGTCCGAGTTCAATCTCCGGATTTTCTAAACTTCGAAGCAGCGATTGGACCATCTGCATTTGACTCTGTCACGGGCGTCCCCATTAACAGTGGATCAAACCCACCTGCCTTTATTAGCAAAGGACTCTTCCCGCGTTATTTAAATACTGATGGCAATTTCGCGCTCTGGGATACGTTTCAAGAAATGAATAGCGTTTCAACGAGCCGATTGGCACGCAATCTAATCTTTCTATTCACCGACGGACTCTTCAATTGCAGGGTCACTGGCCCTTCGATTCCGTCACTTGATGACGCCGGCTACTTCAACCAAAGAATATGCAGAGGCTCGGAGTCGGGCTCCGTAACCGAATCGCTTGCGCAGCTATCTTCAATGATTGGCCCTAATGGAAAATCTCTGGAACAAAATCTCATTGATTCAAAAATTTCACTGAGCGTATTTATGTTTGGCCCGGGAGCACATCGCGTGGTCCGCAAAAGTGGCATTGCGGGCGGAGGTTGCATGACTCTTGAAGAGTCTGTTTTTAGTGAGGAACTCGATGATGGATATGTAAACCCAACAACTGCTACTCCTTCGGCAACTGACAATCCATATTTAGACTTGATTTCAGGGATTTCCAACCCTGGCTACTACGAACAAAATCGGCTTTACTCGCTCGTCAAAAAGACTCGCGGGAAGTGGATCCCCATTTTACCCCGAATTACCTACACAGACACTTCTACGGGACTAGAAACTCCTTTTATGTTTGCTGGAGAACTTGAAGCGGAGTGCGCCGAGGCCGCCTCCCCGACTGTGATTGCAAACTTTGAGGTTACTCCACCTGGGGGACAACCAATTATGGTAACTGACGCCTCTGGTCGCCTGCTTTTTGACCCCGCCGGAAGAAAAGCTGAAGACCAAATAAGCGGCGCCCTGGACTCCGTTCTCGAAGCAGGGTTCGTCCTGGCGGAATAGCGCAGCGAGCTCTCGGTAGTTCTCGTAGCAAAGGACTTCACCAGAAATAATGCTGGCATAGAAAGTGCTCCCTATCTCTTAAGACATTCAATTCAACTGCGAATGTCGAGGAGGGGTGTAGTGCAGTTCGAGAATACCTGGCGATATAAAGTAGTTACGCTTGGGGACCGCAATGGTAACCAAGATACTAATTGCGGAACTGGTGTGTACGCCTCTTCCCTCCCGTCCGTCTACCACGGTCTCTACACATGGGCCTCATCCGGACTCGCTCGCAAAGTCGCCGGAACCATGACTCTTCTACTAGTTATTTTTCTTACTCTTGCAGCCTCCGCGCATGCGCAGGCTCGTCCCCGCGGATCGCTGGTGGATGCAATTGCAGTTGAAGGAGATGAAAGACTTGCATGCTCTTTTTATTTAAATCGCGGGAAGATTGAAACATTCCTCTCCCGTACCGACTCTAAACGGTATCTTGGAGCTCCCTATTGGACGCTGCGCTCGACGCGCCAGCGGCTCAAGGAGCTCGCTGAGGAAATCGCTGCGCTTCCCGGATCGAAAGATAAGAATGCTTCAAAAAAGCTCAAGAAAGCAAAGCGAGAGAAGAAGTCACTCGCCCAGGCAAAAAAGTTCCTTGAAGCTTGCTCACGGGAAGACCCCGAAGGTGACGATACTCCCAAGATCACGTTCAATCATGTGAAAACTCTTCTTCAAGACAAGTGCGTTAACTGCCACGGCCCTCTGGGCTGGTCTAATGAGGAGGACTTCTATGTCGATTCCGGCCGAGTAACTCCTGGCAATCTTGAAGCTTCCCCCCTCTACACCTTTCTCACGAATAACCCTGAAGGTTTTCTTCCCGCCTATATGCCCAAGGGCACGGCGCCCCTTTCTAAATTCAATATTATCCTCCTTAGTCGCTGGATTCGCGACCTTGGTCGGGCTGCGCCGCCCACACCGCCCGCAGGAGCAACTCCCACACCTGGTGGAGAAGAAGGAGAGGGCCGAGTGCTGTATCAGCAAGCCTGCGCATCCTGTCACAGTGGCATAGACGTCTCCTCAAAATGGGGAAGAAGCGCCGCGCAGATTCGCGCCGCAATATCAGCCGGGGGACCTCCTCAAATGCGCCACATTCGCCTGACGGATGAGCAACTTCGTAAAATCGCGCTCGCCCTGAGCCGAGTCCAACCTCCTCTCGAAGGGACTGTTTCAGTAACCTCACTTGGTGCCGAACCTGAAGGTGCGTTCGGTGAGATCAAGAAGCTGCGATTCGCTATTACTCTCAATGGAACTGCGTCACAGCCGTTCACCGTAGGGTTCGTCACCTCAAACGGAACGGCTCTCGCTGACAGTGACTATGACTTCAATTCTGGCACCGTAGCCTTCAACGGAACAAACGGAGAAAGCGTCGTTGTTGAGGTAGATGTACTCGGGGACACCTTCGAGGAATCAAACGAAAGTGTCTATCTCGATATCGGGGGAGTTTCCTACGGTGGAATTCGGCTTGGAGTCTCAAGCGCCGAAGGAATTATTCTTAACGATGACACCTTTGTGGAAGTCCTCCCTCCCGGCGCTGATAAGCTCAGAATGGCCCTAGGCTTCAATGGAGATTTCCGTGACGCCGTAAGCCTGCTCGACGCAGCTCCTCAGGGAGACGCAGCACTCACGCCGAACGCCCGCGTAGGGTCAGGGGCTCTCGAACTTGACGCGGGGGCTGATTACCTTACCGTCCCGGGACAGAACCTTTCGAATCTCACCGACTTTACCCTGGCTACGTGGGTCTTCTGGGACAATCCCACTGCAATCTCTACCAGACTATTCGACTTCGGAAGCTCCACCAGCAATTACATCTATTTCTCACCTCGTAACGGTGCAAATAGATGTCAGTTAGAGTTGCGCACCCCGGCTGGAATTTTTATTCTCCAGTGCATTACTAATACCGTTCTTCCATCAAATGCGTGGGCGCATCTTGCCGTCACCGTTAACACGACCACTGACCAAATGAAGGTTTTCTTCAATGGGACTGAGGTCGCGTCGAGCTCTGGAGTAACCGCGGTCCTTTCTGCGCTTTCCCTCACAGACAATCGCGTCGGCAAGAGCCGCGTTGCAGGCCCGGACTTCTCAGGTCGTATTGACGAGTTGCTTGTCCTTGATAAGGCACTCTCCTCTCAGGAAATTGCTGCCGTGATTGCGATGACAGAATCCACTCACATCTCTTCATCGATTGAGCTACGCAGCGGTAATGAAATTATTCCCAACGGCGGTCTGATTGATTTTGGAGACATAGAGATAGGAGAAGAAAGCAATCGTTCTATATTCGTCACTAACCGAGGCACTGCGAATCTGGCCCTTCAAGGAGCACCTGTGGTGCGAATTGCGGGGGAACATGAGAGCGAGTTCACGGTAGAGCACCAAGTCTGGCCTTGGCAGGAACTATTGAGCAATGGTGCCTTTGCCGTCTTCTCTCTCAAATATGAACCGACGGCACCGGGGAGCAAGCAAGCAACTTTGATTGTTGAGAATTCTGACCTTAGAAATGGTAATTACGCGAGTGCCCTGCTGGCCCGCGGAACGGGTGAGCCACTCTCCGAGCCCACTGACCCCTCTGAGGACGACTCAGAACTCGCACAAGGTCAGTTCCTCTACGCAGTCAACTGCTCGAGCTGCCATGGGACGCTCGCGAACTCCCGTAAGCGTGATACCACGACACAAGCACTTCAAGCCGCCCTAAACCCGGCGACAGGCGTAACACAGATGCGCGGGCTTGGTCTCACACCAGAGCAGATCTCCCTGGTAGTGCTCGCACTCAACTCGCCCCCTCCAGACGATGGAGAGACAATTACTGTTGAGAATTCTATTGTAAACATTGGAACCGCAACTTACGTGGCGAGCGTGTTTAGTGAGGTCTTCCTTCCCAATGACCCCACGAGTTATACTGGCGAGGACAACCTCATCAAATCGAAAATTACTGAGAATATACTCGGCCTTCGTTCTAACAATACTTTCATTCCCGGAAGAATTCGAAATTTTGGCGGTCGCTGCGATAGGTTCGAAGACCTCTGTCAGGCAGAGGCGCAAGCCGCGCCGCAGAGACCTGCACCAAGCACTATCAGAACTGGGATAATTATTCGCACTTGCGACGACATTCTTTCAGTTAACCGCGCGGTCGACACTATTACCTCGAAGATTGGAAAGACTTCGACATCAGCACTTGATGCCCAAGGCACCAAGGACCTCTATAATCTCTTCTTTCCAGGACGCGAGCTACCGCAGTATCTTGCTGATGTGATCTCAAACTATTCACGCGGACTAAGCGGTCTTACGCCCCAAGACCATTGGCGCTTTCAGGCGCACTTGTTCTGCGCTTCGGGTGATTGGGAGGCTCTCTAAATGGTACGCAGAAGTCTTTTCTCTGGTCTTTTCTCGCTCGTGGTCGCGGCCGTGAGCTCTTCGTCCGCACTAGGCCAATCGCGCCTTAGTGAGGTAGTCCTCTTTCAACGCTGCTATGCTCATCTTACGCAGAGCCGGGTACCGCGCAGCAGCCCTTTGCTTGCACAAGTCCGAGCAGGGACAAAAACGGCAGTACAAGCCTGTAGCGAAGTACTTGCACGTGCACGTTTTACCGCAGACAGCGGGACGCGCATTGCCGATACAAATGATCTCGTCGCCAAGTCTGTCCTGCGCTCTATGCATCAATTGCACCGCTCCTGGGCCCGGGATCAGGGCCTTTTTGCGGTGGCGGATAACGAAACCTTGCTCGGATCCGAAACTTGGTTTGATGATAGTCCTATAGGAGATTACGTCACCCGCGCACTTTTTGCTCCCAGCCAAAACGTAGATTCAGTTCTTTCAGGATCTGAATATCTGCAGCCCGTTCGTACTACGATGTCACCTACTCCATCCTATCGCGGCGTGCCAAGCGCAGCTGTCAACGGAGAGAAAGAATTTCGACTTGGCGCTCAGCATCCCTTTGCCCCGCGTGGTGAAATTCTTGGTGTAAGATCAGTTTCGGTCCCTCCTTTGAACTGGGCACGCTTTGGGGATTTGACTTCGATTCCTGACTTTCCCAATTTCCCCGTATCGCCAACTGCTACCGTTCCCCTCACTGAGGTAAATTTCCCCGATCTTACCTCCGTACGCGGCCCACTGTCTGAACTTACTCAATTTGCGATTTGGATCCAGGGACAGATCACTATTCCCCAGACCGGCCCCTACACCCTCTATCTGGACGTTAATGACCAGGGGATGCTCTATATCGACGGAGTTCAGGTGCTGAATTTTTCCGCGAATGGAAATACAACTGAAGGCTCGACGCTTCGCTCCCTAACTGCCGGCGCTCATGCAATTCAGATCCGCTATCGTCAACGATCGGGGCCCGCAAAGTTGGTTTTCAGATGGGATAGCACGTCAATCCCGAAACAAGTCGTACCTCCAAGCGTACTTTCTGGCCTCGAAGCTCGCTACTTTACTAATGGGGTTCCACAGGTCGTACGGTTTACCGCAAACGAAGGCGGCGGATTCATCGGAAACCATAACTACCTCCTCACGACCTATCGAGACGCCGCGGCAAATTTCATTCCCGATGGACGACTCTTGACCAATCGGTCGTGGGCCCGCTCTGTCCTTAAAGACGCTCTTTGCCGAGATGTACCAGTGGTACGAGACGAAGACGTTACTCAGTTTGTAAACACCAATAGCCCGCTGGCTTTTCGCCAGAATCCAGCCTGTACGTCTTGTCACGCCTCTTTAGATAGGCAAGCGGGGCTCATTCGCGGGCTTCGCTACAACATTTTCGGTTCGGTCCTACAGGATTCTCCTGTCCCTGACTGGCATGGCATCCTGGGCCTACGGATCGAGGCACCAACTGCAGCACTAAGGACAGATTGGTCAGACCAAGCAGATGCGAGCTATGCGCTACGTCCGGCTTTTGGACATTTCTATTTCCGCAACTACAAGGGAGAGCTCGTTGATAGAGAAGTACAAACGATGGAAGAGCTCGCCAACGCGATACGAAGTCAAGATGACTACTATGCCTGCTTTGCAAAACGATACTATTACTATTTTCTTGGAATCGATGTTGACCTTGGAGATCCGGGACACCCCATGTACCGGGTTCCCAGCGCCCCCGACGCACATCATCGCGCAAAAGTTATTGAGCTTGGTGAGCGTTTAAAAGCGCATAAGAGTCTTGAGCAGCTTATAGTTGAGATACTTGGGTCAGAAGAGTATCGCAGGAGCGATTACGGAATTTCGATGACTGGCCCATCATAACAGATTCTTAGAAGAGGAATATGAGCAAGCGTTCGTCTTTAAGCCGTAGAAAATTTATCAGCTTCGGGAGCTCTGCCTCGTTTATTGGTCTTTGCCAATCTCCAGCAGTAGCGCTTTTTACCACCATCCTCGGCGGTCAGAGCCAAAAAGCCTGGGCTCAAAGTCTTGGGATTCGGCCTCGCGCACTCGTCCAGATCCTTGAAGGCGGCTCTCCTCTAAGAACTCCCTCCGATTCTTTTCTTACTCCCTACTCGACCGAAGGCTTCGATAGAAACCCAATGGTTGCAACTCGCTTTCAGAATATTGGCGGGCGAAACGCAGTCCCTGAGTACCATACGGTATCGATGCATGGGGTAAACGTCCCCACCATGTGGAGCTACAATCTTCCTGGCCCGAGCGGCACTCAGAGGCCTATGGGCTCTTTACTGCAAAATCTCATAAGTATTCAGGGCGTCACGACCAGAAACGCAGGTCACGGGAGCTCTCAAGAGTGGCACTTCCTCGCTCCAGGAGCCATCAAGAGCACGTCGGCTCTTCCTGCAGACGTGTCAGAAGATCCCTTTGCTGGTATCAATATCAACGCCTCAGGATACTCGTTTCGATCAACCCGGAGTAAAACAGCAGTCAGCCTAGGAACAGGTGGCAATATGCTCACCACCCTCCTTGACCCGTTCAGGCCTCTGGGCACAACACAGTTCCAAGCGAATAAGCAGGCTCTGAGGGAAGCATACAATAGCATTCTTCCCTCCCTCGATCGAATGGCGCGGGAAGGCCATCCGGGCGCTGAAGCCCTCGTTCAAAACCGAGACTCAGCACTTGAGCTTGCAGCATATAACTTTGCTGCGCTCGGCACCCAGTGGACCGACCTGCTCAATAAATATCGTGATATCATTGCGCGAGCGATCTTTGACCCAAGCAACCCTCTTCCTGGGCTCACCGATGCGCCGATTGGCGAGGAGAGCATTCCGTCAAGAAATGCTGCCCTTTATCGCATTGTTGATACCAGTACTCTCAACCTTCATCAGGCATCTGACTTCCGCACCTGCGTTGACTCACGCACTACCATTGGCGGACTTGCTGAGAGTTTTGCCTTCACCGAGTATGTGCTTCTCAATCACCTTTCAAGCTCAATCGCTTTCGGAGTAGGAGGATTTGGACCTCTCATTCGCCCCGACGGTTCACTTTCTACAGAATCATTGGGGAACGATCAGCACACCTGCGGCGTGTATCCCGCTACCTTTTTTAATATCTTGAGACACCGGGCGGTATATGCCGGAATGCTTGAACTCATAGAGCAATTAAAAGCGGCGAATCTCTTTACTGAAACGATCATTAGTCTCTCAGGAGAGTTCAACCGAAATCCGCGCGCCGACATGACCGGATCGGATCACGGATTTACTGGAAAGGTGCTCAACCTCTACAGCGGTGCGTTCCCTGGCCCTCTCATGATTGGAAATTTGATGAATGATGGAAGAATGGGATGGGGATCTGGCGCCCTGATGCCTCAACTTGGGGGACGGCAGCTCAATCTCGTCGACACGGCGGTAACTCTTTGCCATCTCGTAGGGGTCCCGCCTGTATTTACCTCAACGAATACCCTGGTAACCCTTGGAACGAATGGGCTTGTTTCCAACATTGGTACGACTCGCCACATTGTTTAGGTTTCTACGGGACACACTCCTAGCCAAGAATACTTCTTTAATGCTTGATTCTGCCTTATTCTAGTATAGAATATTACTAGAATAAGGCAGCATGTCACTGAATAAACAAGATAAATTTGCAACCAACTGGGGACTCCGCCGAATCTTCGACGCGGGACTTGTCTGGCATGCGGCGCCTCGCGCAGTAGGGTCCCCTTGCCCAACGGCAAAACAAGCGCAGCACGGGACACTACAAACCCAGCGTGGGACACTACAAACCCAGCGCGAGACACGACAAACCCAGCGTGGGACACTACAGTTCGGAGTTCCTGAGATCGATTCGCTTCTTCCCTTTGGAGGACTACCCCGAGGGTCTGTCCACGAGATTCTTCTCGAGGACGCTCAAATCACGAGCGAGCTAAGGGAGAAGGACAAAGACAACGACAAGGACAAGGACAAGGACAAGGACAAGGACCAATTCTCAGCTTACCCGAGGATATTGCCTGCAATACTAGCAGGTAGCCTGTGGAAAAATCTCGTCACGTCCCAGCTCGAAGAACGTGCGTCAATAAGAGCCCATAGTGGACAGCTTAATCACAGCCCACTGGCTAATAACAGTGCACTAGCTAATAACAGCGCACAGGCTACTCACGATCGGCATGCGAACCGGGGCAAACAGTCTCACTCTCTTGCCTGCCAGTTTCCTTACCTTATCTGGATAGGAAAGGCGTCGTGGCCAACTCCTTTTTTTCTTGAACAACTGATCTCATCTTTCTTAGCCACGGTTCCTTCTATAGCGCTGCGCCACTCTGCCACCTCTTCATCTCATGCTCTCATGCTTGATTTTACAGAGGAGCTGATTTCTGAGCGCTGCCTCTTTCTAGATCCTCCTACTCACAGGCTACATCTTTGGGCTCTCGAAGCTGCCCTTAAAACAAAAGGGGTTGGCGTAGTCATTGCAGATTGCTCAAGCATCCTAGAAGCCCCTCGCAGAGTCGGAAGTTCAGCCGAAAACTCACGGCGCCTCGAGAGAAATGAAATCTCTCTTAGCACTTCAAGAAGGCTTTCAATTGCCGCTCGGTCCAACGACACCACCCTCCTACTCCTTCGTCACAAGCGCACACGAGAAAAAAGCGCATCAAGGGGCAGCACCGCGTATAGCCAGTGGACACTACGGCCTAGCCTTTCAACCTCACTCACACAGCGCTGGGAAATAGAGCTTCGGCGAGTCAAAGGTAGCGGCCTCTCGCAAAAAACCTGGACTATTGAATTGCTCGAAGAGCAAGATTTTGGCGAATTGCTCGAAGAGCAAGATTTTGGCGAATTGCTCGAAGAGCAAGATTCTGGCGAATTGCTCGAGGAGCAAGATCATGGAACAAGGAACCCTGAAACGGCGCTTTCTCTGCGTGTACTTCCCGTTTTGGTCAATAAACTTACTGCATCTCACACAGAAAGAAGCTCACCACTCAGAGCAAGCCTCAGCCGCAGATAGGCAGCCTCGAGAGCGAGCAGAATGTGGGGCCGTAGCCCATCGACCCGTGGTGCTCTATCACAACACCTCTAGAGCTACTCATGCGCTTGTTGCAGATTCCTGCCAATGTGCGCGAGAGAAAGGAGCACTGCGCGGCAATCCTCTCGCCTTCGCGCTCGCACGCTTGCCTAAGGATGCGCAAACATTCCCTCTACGCGCAGACAAAGACTTTGCGCTATTACACCGACTCGCTCGCTGGGCACTAAAATTTTCTCCCCTTGTCGCCATCGATAGCGAGCTTATCGCCGCGGCCAAAGAAAACTCACTCGCGCTCGCCTCTCCCCTACACTATGGCTTTCATATCGATCTCACCGGGACAGAGAGAGTCAACGGAGGCGAAGAAACCGTACTCAATAGATTAGAACAGGTCTTTCGCTCTCGCGCGCTGAGCTGCTCTCTTGCCGTCACCCCAAGCCTTGGAGCCTCCTGGGCGCTCTCTCGGTTTGGAACCAAGGGCCGAATAATAATAGAGGATAGACCTGGCATTGAAACATCTCTGCAAGAAGCCCTTGCGCCCCTCCCCGTAGAGAGCCTGCGTTTAGACACTGAAACAAGCGAGTCCCTGCATTTACTGGGCATCACTCGTATCGAGCAACTGCTTGCGCTGCCCCCGAAGAAGCTTGGGATACGCTTTCCCCAGGCTCAAGGCCCACAAGGAATTCTCACTCGCCTTCGCCAAGCGCTAGGAACTCAAAATGAGTTACTCTCGTTTATTCATCCTCCCACCATTATTCGTGAGTCGCGCCGCTTCGAAGTTCCCCTTACGAACCACAGTAGTATCGAACATGCGCTGCTTGAATTGCTTCACAATATTTTCGAAACCCTCCTCCGAGAAGGAAAGACAACCCGCGCACTTATCATCGAAATTGTCTCTCTTAACCGCGAGCGGCAGCCCTGCATTACTCGTAAAGAACTTACCTTTTGTCACGCAACTCGCGACAGGAACCATGCCCGTTCCGTAATCACTCCGCTGATCGAATCAATTCAAGCAGCCGAAGGGGTAATCGCCCTGCATCTGACCGCTCGTCTCACCTCTCGTGCCAAAAGTCTTCAGCATCAGCTCATCAAGGACCACAGCATGAGCGGCGGAACCTTTGAACAAGAGAATGAAAATGTCCAAGAACTCATGAACCATTTAGTCACAAGACTTGGAAGCGACCGCGTGCTGCGAGTCGAGCACTCTGCTTCCTATCTACCAGAAGCATCTTTTGGGTACCGCAGTATCACCTCGCCCTCACGCCGAAGCGAGGACTCCGCGATTACTCACAGGCTCTTCATGAAGCGCCCCTCATATCTCTTCAACGCACCTCAGCCAATTTCGGCTATTGCAATGCTGCCTGATAAACCACCCTCTCAGCTCACCTGGCAAGGACAGAGACTTAAAGTTACCTCCGCTGAAGGCCCCGAACGTATTTGTCTTGAATGGTGGCAGCACTCGCTCTCAACCTCACAAGTGACTACCCACGGCAATCATGCCTCGCGCGATTATTTTAGAGTGCAGGACCAGACAGGCCGCTGGCTTTGGGTCTTTAGAGATAATGCCGCAAAAAATTGGTTCATTCATGGGATGTGGGTGTAGCGCATGCCTGACATTCCCTATAAAAAATTTAAATTCTCCGCAAAATCCCCTTCGGAATCGAGCGAGCCACCTCTCTTCGCTAACCAAAGTGAGGAGTATGCTGAACTTGAAGTCACGAGCAATTTTTCGTTTCTTCGAGGCGGCAGCCATCCCGAGGAGCTTGTAGGGCGCGCCGCAGAACTCGGCTACCGTGCGTTGGCCGTTACCGACCATGAAACCTTGGCGGGAATTGTAAGAGCGCACACAGCCGCAAGAGATCTCCCCCTTCAGTACATCGTGGGATCTCGCCTCTTCTTTTCTTTCGCATCGTCCCTCAATAGAAGCAGCGCCCTCTATCGATTTTCTCTGCTCGCCTACCCTCTCAGCAGGCAGGGATATGGAAATCTTTGTGCTCTTCTCACGAAAGGAAAAAGGCGGGCTCAAAAAGGATCCTGCGAACTCCTACTCGAAGATTTTTTCTCGCTGCATCACGACCTCGCCATTACGCTCTGCCCGCCTTTTCCAGAGGGGCCGCATACACAGGCCCGGGACGTAGCGTTTCTTGATTTCTGCACACTCATTAAAGATAGCTGCCCCGATCCACGCCTCATTTCTGTCGCCCTCTCCAGGGACTATAGCCACCTTTCCCGAAGGCACAGTGAAAACGTCATAAAGCTCTCTCACTATCTTGGCATTCCGCTCGTAGCAACGGGCAACATCTTTTACCATGTCCCCGAGCGCCGCCCGCTTCAGGACATCCTTACTTGCATACGAGAGAAATGTACGATTCACGCGGCAGGCTTCCGGCTCCTGCAGAATGCAGAACGTTACCTCAAGGCGCCTCAAGAAATAGCTCGCCTCTTTAGAGACCTTCCTCATGCACTCTCGCGCACTCTTGAAATCGCCTCCTGGTGCACTGGCTTTTCTCTCGACCAACTGCGCTACGAGTACCCCAAAGAAGTCTGCCCTCCCGGGCGTAGCGCCGCCGAGTACTTGCGTGAGCTCGTGTTTCAAGGCGCACACACTCGCTACCGCGAAGGGCTACCAGAAAAAGTTCTCCATATTCTTGAAGAAGAGCTGCGCCTTATAGGAGAGCTTGCCTACGAGAAGTACTTTCTGACGTGTTACCACATTGTGCAATTTGCGAGGTCACGCGGCATTCTTTGCCAAGGAAGAGGCGCCGCTGCAAATTCAGCGGTCTGCTTTTGTCTCGGAATCACCTCCGTCGATCCTGAGCGAATTAACCTTCTTTTCGCCCGCTTTATAAGCAAAGAGCGCAATGAGCCGCCTGATATTGATATCGATTTTGAGCATGAGCGTAGAGAAGAGGTCATTCAATACATCTATGAAACCTTTGGACGGGAACGTGCAGGACTTACCTGCGAAGTTATTACCTATCGTTACCGCAGCGCCGTGAAAGAAGTGGGCAAAGCCTTGGGGCTCCCTCCACGTATCGTTGAGGGTCTCTCAAAGGCAGTCCATCGCTGGACAAATCATGAAATAGACCCCGAGGATCTTAAAGAGCTCGGTCTTAATCCTGAAAGCGTTACGGTAAAAAACACCTTCTCGCTTGCAAAAGAATTATTAGGATTTCCTCGCCATCTCTCACAGCATGTCGGCGGTTTTATTATTTCTGAGCATCCACTCTCAGAAATTGTGCCCATTGGAAATGCAGGCATGGAGTCTCGCACTATTATTGAGTGGGACAAGGACGATATTGAATCTCTCGGAATGCTTAAAATAGATATTCTCGCCCTTGGAATGCTTACCTGCATTCGCAAAGCACTCAGCTTTATCAATCGTAGACTACTTAAGGAGCGTAGCCCACTCTATCCGCTCGAGCTCCACAGTATCCCCGCCGAAGACCCCGCGGTCTACGACATGATCTGCAAGGCTGACACGGTTGGCGTATTTCAAATCGAGTCGCGTGCACAGATGTCTATGCTTCCGCGCCTTAAGCCGCGCTGTTTCTACGACCTCGTCATCGAAGTAGCGATTGTGCGCCCCGGTCCAATTCAAGGA
This sequence comes from Bdellovibrionota bacterium, assembly GCA_044356455.1. Lineage (GTDB taxonomy): Bacteria > Bdellovibrionota_C > UBA2361 > UBA2361 > JBGSMV01 > JBGSMV01. The sequence goes on from JBIKWF010000052.1 coordinate 22,862, forward strand.
AACATGGTGCACCCCTATCTCAAGAGGCGCTCCGGGCTTGAAACTATTACGTTTCCTGATGAACGAGTTGCTGAAATCCTCGGTAAAACCTTAGGAGTGCCTCTCTTTCAAGAACAAGCCATGCGGCTTGCTATTGTACTTGCGAAATTTACACCCGGGGAGGCTGAATTGCTGAGGCGCGCCATGGCAGCCTGGAAGCGCGATAAGGGTGTTATTGCCACCTTTAAAAAGCGGATTGTAGAAGGCATGACGGCGAATGGCTACTCAGAGCAGTTTGCCGAGCACTGCATGAATCAGATCAAGGGATTTAGTGAATACGGCTTCCCTGAATCTCATGCCGCATCCTTTGCGCTCCTTGTATACGCGTCAGCCTGGATTAAACACTACTTCCCAGCCGAGTTTACCACCGCACTCTTAAATAGCCTCCCTATGGGCTTTTATGCGCCTTCGCAGCTTGTGCGAGATGCCGAGCAGCATCACGTGCCAATACTACCAATCGATGTGGCCCACAGCGAATGGCTCTCTACCGTTGAGCAGCAAGGAACCTTGCCTTCGGTGAGACTTGGCATGCATCTGGTGAAAGGAGTTGGAGAAGAACAAGCGCTCCTTATCCGTGAAGCCCAGCAAAGCTACGGGAAGGCAAGCTCCGTGCATGACCTGTGGCGAAAGGCACACCTTCACTCTCGAAGCTTTTTAAAGGAGAACGCCCCCTACAAAGACGCCCCTCCGCGCTCTCTAAGGCGCGGCACGCTTGAACTTCTTGCTCAGGCCGATGCATTTAGGTCTCTTTCCCTTGGGCAGCGTGAGGCGCTTTGGGAAATCAAGGCGCTCGCCCCTTCGCCTGCTGACGTAGCAGAACTTGAGCGAGAGCCAACTCACCACGAAACCTCCTGCAGCTACGCCCCCGGACTCCAAGTAACGCTCCCTTTCATGAGTCCACAGAAGTCCATGTTCGAAGATTACCGCATGACGGGACTCTCTCTTAAGGCGCACCCACTCCAATTTGTACGTGAATCGCTCGCAAAAAGAGGAGTAGCAACCGCCGCAGCCCTGCGCGTGCGGCCCCTCACTACGCGCTCTCGCTACGAAGAAGAGTCGCTCGTTTCCGTAGCGGGAATCGCAATTGTGCGGCAACGCCCAAGCACCGCCAAAGGTGTCGTATTCGTTACCCTAGAAGACGAGACAGGCATTGCAAATCTTATTATTAGACGGGAAACGTTTGAGCGCTTCCAGCGCATCATCATTTCAAGCGCGGCGCTCCTCGCAAGGGGAACGCTCGATAGAGTAGGCGAGGTGATTTACGTTTCGGCCTCGTATATTGAGAGCTTGGATGCGCAGGTTCTTATTTCAAAAGATCCTAACCTGCCCAGTCTGAGCTACTCGTATTAAGGAAGCTCTGAAAAAGTCGGCTCTGTGTCCTGTGGTTGATTCGAATAGTAGAAAAACCACAGAGGACACAGAGAGCACAGTGAGGAAAATGAAATATTGAGGCTTTTCAGACGCTCACTAACAATGGAGGTGTTTATAGCTTGTGCCGAAGTCTCCACATGCTGGAAAACTGCCATGAATGAGGTTTCTGCAATCAGGATTACCGATGCGCAATTAGACAAATTTACTTGTCAAATGTTTACCTATGGCGCGTTCTCGGGCGGCATACGCCCACAAGACGTGTTCGGCACCCTACTCCTGATACCGCTTTGCGCAGTACTACTATCGTTTTTCAAACATCCAAGCCCGCCGCTAAGAAGAGCTGCAAAGATATTCCTACTTTGGCCACTCGGCACTATTGGGATCCTTTTGCTTTTTGTCACACTGAGGAACTTCTTCGGCTACTCGGAATCTTGGAGGATTGCTCTCAACGGATCACGCTGGGTATTTAGCATTGCTCTATCCGCCGTGCTTGCCTCTCTGCTCGTGCAGGGAATATCTGCCGCGCGAAAAGAGAACCACGGCTGGATACGTGCTGCTATCGCCTTAGTTTTTCTTGTGCTGGTATGGCTCGTGTGGCTAGTGCCCGAAGTCTGGGTTTATTTCAACTGTTCGTAGCGGATCAGCAAAATTGAACAGCTCTAATAGAGAGCTCCCCCACTCCGAGCGCGGGCGGACGAGGCGAGCCAGTACCTCATGACCACTTCGCCACTCCCGAAAGAGAGTCACAAGCTCGACGTAGCCATATTCAAGCGAAAGCTGCTCGGCAGATCGCTCGGCTGACCACCCTTCTCGGAGCGAAAGCCACAAAGCTGCTGCAACGCCCGTACGATCGCTTCCGCTGTGACACAACACTAACAAGGGAGGCTCGGCCTCTACGATCGCCGCTCGTAGCTCAGCTGCTGAATCTGAATCTGGGGTATGGGTGGTGGTAATCGGAACATGCACGTAGCGGGCTCCCCCCTCTGTTACGAAGGGCTCAAAAGGCCTGAGAACTACCGAGCGCCCGGTTCGTAAGTCCAGGACAGTCTTGATGTGGTGCTCAAAAATCGCGTCTTTAATAAGCCCTGCGCTCACCGCCGAGGAACGATAGAGGCGCTGTGGAAGTACCTCTCTGAGATTCCCCGAGACACCTACCGCAGTGAGGAACGTTGCTACCGAGCGAATCTCAGGAAGAACTGAAGCTCCGCCGACAAGAAAAAAAGCGAGCAACAGCAGCGCTCGAGTTCTCCACTTCCCTGTTTCAAGAGTTCCAGGCAAAGGAGCCTCTCGATTCCCCTTACTCTGCAACATAAGACACTCCCCGGAGCCATCTCGCGGAATTACTTACCCCAATTCTACTAAAACAACCTCTATGGTGACCATCTCTATCTTTTTACTGACCCCGAGTGGTGACAAACTACTATCATGCCACTAGCAAGCGATTCACTCTACGACGCAATTATTATTGGAGCCGGTATCTCTGGCCTGGTGGTTGCATCAATACTCTCTGACGCTGGATACAAAGTCTGCGTGCTTGAAGCACGCGATCGCATAGGAGGAAGAATTCACTCCCTTACTAAGCACGGGCTACTCACGGAATCTGGAGCAGAAATGCTCCACGGAAAGGGTTCGGTCGCATATAGCTATGTTCAAAAAGCTGGACTAACAATTGTCCCAGGTCCCAATCAGCATCACTATCTCTCAAGAAAATCGCATTACGATCCAGCAAGTTCATTTGCACATCACGTCGAAGCAGTTTTCGAGAGGCTTTCCACGCTTTATCGAGAGGATCTATCGCTCGCAGAAGCCATAGCACAAAGCAGCGCAGATGCAGAGCCAGAAGTTATTGCTATGGTTGATTCGATGGTGCGTTCCCTTGAGGGAGCAGACGATCTTACCTCACCACGTCCGCTGAGCGTGCGTGGACTTGGGTGGAAAGGCTGCGAGGATACCTTTCTTCCGGAAAACTTCTTGGTGAAGGAGGGCTACCAGGCACTCGCGCAACGTCTCGCGGTTGGGCTCGAAGTGCGCTTGTCCTCTCCCGTCACAACGATTCATTGGTCTAAAGCAACCTGCCGAGTCGAAACACCCTCTCAATCTTTGATAGGTAAAGTAGCAATCGTTACCGTCCCACTCGGCGTGCTTAAGAAGGAAGCGCTCTCTTTTTATCCATCCCTCCCCGTCCTCATGACCGATGCCATTCGAGCTATCGGCATGAGCTCTCACGTAAAAATGGTCTTCTATTTCAAAGAGCGCTGGTGGCCATTTGAGGGATTCCTTGAAACCGATGGCATGATTGGCTCTTGGTGGGGACGTGGTGACATACCCGTACTTTCAACTCTCACCGGCGGGAATCGCGCGAGGACACTCGCTGATATGAATCCTCGGCAGCGAACTCAGTTCGCGCTTAAGGAACTTTCCTCGGTGTGGGGCCCCGCCTGCCTTGAGGGGCTACTCTCAGTAGACTTCATCAACTGGATCCACGATCCTTGGGCCCTCGGTGGGTACTCGCACAACACAGTAGGAATGGGCAACGCGCGTAAAGTCCTTGCAACTCCTATCGAGGGGCGCCTTTTCTTCGCTGGGGAAGCAACATGCTTTGATGGAGATCATGCAACGGTGCACGGGGCCATTGAAAGCGCAGAACGCTGTGCAAGGGAGGCGCTTTTGAGCCTCGATGCCTAACGAGGCGCCCCCTGATTAATCCAGGCCCACAAAAGAGCAATTTCCTCATCAGGAAGCGGCGGGAGCCCAAGCGGCATACCCAAAGTAGCGCTAGGAGCTTCGCCTGCCACCTCATTGCGCCGCGCCAATAGGTGCTGAACAATTAAAGGCACTCCCGGATTCTCTGCGGTGCCCGCAAGGACTGAGCGCGTCAGACCATCTTTGCCACGTGCGCCGCGCTGGATTCCCTCATAGGTACCAAGGTCAAGACCAGCCCCAGAGTAACCAAAACCGCCCGTATTGCCTGGCCCCCCGTCCCCCTTATTTCCGCTCGGATCGGAATGGCAATGCCAACAGATGCGCTTAAGAACTCGCGAAGACACCTCATCGAAGGTGACCTTGCGCAAAAGAGGAGCGACGGGGCTTGCAGTCCTTGCCTGGGGAATTTTTGTGGTGAGGGAGAAGATCTCCTGAACAATACTTTCCTGCTCGCCTTCGCTCAAATGTGGATGAGGCATGAGAGTTCCAGGCTGAATGCTCTGAGGATCCTTAAGCCAAGCACGCACCTGTTCTCGTTGCATGCGCAACTTGGTAAGGCCAAGATGCGGAGCCATTCTCATCTCCAGCGGAGAAGAATTCCAATCCTTCCAAGTAACATAGTTCTCAAGGGGGGCATCTTCAATAGAATGACACCCCAGGCATCCTCGGCTGGCGAGGAGCAGAGGCTCAGTAGATAGTGCGCTCTGAGAGGGTTGATGAGGACCGAGAATTTCTGGGACTGCTTGCTTCTCTACCCCGTAGAGCGCATCCAGTATCTGCCGAATATCTTCATCAGACAGAAGAAGACGCGGCATTGAGGCTCCGAGTTTTGGCCTGACAATGTGCGGATTCTTGAGGTATTCCTCTACCCACGAACGCGCAAGTTTTCGGGAAATAGAAGATAACGAGGGCGCTTCCACCAGATGCTGAATATTGCTGCGCCACTTTCGGGTACGAAGGAATCCATACTGTGAGTCATAGTCTCCCTTCTTTATTGCTTGGTGACACCCCATGCAGCTTTTCTCGATGGGGGGAGGTTTGACGTCTGAAACCTGGTGACAACGTGTACACTCAAGGCGCTGAAGCACATCAGCATTCGGCACTTGCGCGTACACAACAACTTTTATCGAAAGAGATGCGAGTGCAAGCACGCCAAGAAGCAAGAGACGTCTCATTTTGCTTTATCATCTCCGAATCTTGGTACGGAACGCCCACACAAAAGACCTGCTCTTTTTCAAGAATATTCTAAGAACTAAGAAACCTCTGAAAAAGTCCGATACTTTATTTTTTCTCTCTGTGATCTCTGTGTCCTCTGTGGTTTTTCAACAATTTAAATCAACCACAGAGCGGCTGTGTTCAAAAGCAAGAGGAAAGTAAGTTATTTTTAAGCCGGTACCGCTGGAGGGTTGAGATACGCTTTCATCCTGGTATTTAGG
>JBIKWF010000053.1:0-28295 GCA_044356455.1 Bdellovibrionota bacterium
GCCGCTGCTGAGATATGCGAGTGCGATTCTCGCACACGTCCACCAGAGCATATCCAGGCTGTTCCTCTGATAGTAAACTATCATCCCGCAACTCAGGGAATACAGAGAACTGAACCAGCGTACTCGGTGCACTCGCGTAGAGAACTCCATCTTCCATTGATAACATGGGGTGGTGGACATGCCCCGAAAAGACTCCTTTTATTACTCCCGGCGCTGCTGCACGCAGCACCTCGTGAAGCTCCGCTCCATTCCACAGAAGCATTTTCTCATCTATCCAAGGGACACCGGAAGGCAGTGTGGGGTAGTGCACAAACAGCGTGAGGGAAGGCACTCCCTGGGAGAGGAGCGTTCGAACAATATCAAGTTGATCCGAGGGAAGCCTGCCTCCGTAATAGGGCGCGGAGGGGACCGCATCTAAAGCGACAAAGGTATGTCCACGAACTTCGAATACGTAGGGCATCCGGCCCTCCCCTACCCGCCGCCAGCATAGTGACGGATCTGGCTCGCGTAGAAGGAGCTTTTCCATCAACATCCGAATCTCATCGGGGCAATCGTGGTTTCCCGGTAATGCGCGGAGAGGGAAGCGCAGCTCACTCAAAATTTCAAGCGCAGGAGCTGCTGCCCCAATACCTGGGTCCGCAGTTACATCACCGGTGTGGACTACGAAGTCCCCATTCTGCATTGAGTGATTAACCGCGCGAACCGCAGCGCGCGTATACTCATGGGCGTTTCTCCCACGTACCTCGGGGATTAGAGCCGGACTAATATGGGTATCGGTGATATGGGCGAATCTAACATTCGACATGTTCTGAAAACCATTCTGTAAGGGTCAGGCGAGACCCTACGATGGTATCAGGGAGTCAAAGGTGAGTATTCTCATAGCTTCAGACTTGCCAGCAGAAGAGATTTCAGCGCTTGAAGAGGAGACTAAGAGTATTTTAACCTGGATACTATTTTCAACTTCGTTTTCCCGGACTCCCTCCTGCCCAAATATCGTTGAAGTAATCTCTAAGGTTATCCGTAAACGCTTGAGAGGTAATCATGAAACTCGTTCTTGTTTCATTCCAAGGCACAATAATGGCCTTATTCCCACACACGCTGATGTTCTGAAGAAGAGGAAAAGTCACAAAGCGAATATTCTTGTGGGGCCACTTGTAGCGTCTAAACATATCCCTACTCGACTCATGCGCAATGCCGCGCAAGACAAGACCACGCTCGAGACGCACCTCGGTAAACTCACGATAGAAGGAGTACACTTCTTCGACGAAGACAGAATTCTGGGAGGAGAAGCCAAGAAAGAGGTACTCATCTCCAGGCTTCGCTGCCTCGATTAAACTAAAGCACATATTCTTTAACCCAGTGACGCCCTCATACACTTCAGCTTGAGGAGGAGCAGTCGTTTCGCGAAGCGCACGAAGTGTGGGAACAAGGTCGTTTAGCTTTTTTCGCTGCTGGTCCGCCATCTCAACAAGACGCGCTGGTTCAACGGCCATATAATGCTTTGTTTGCCCCCTAAGGATGTACGAAACAAAGCCGCGAGCAACGAGTCGTCCAAGCGTTAAGTGAATCACGGAGTTCGGAGCATTCATGGCCTTAATGAGAACACCCGCGCGGCAGGGCCCGAGCTTTAGTAAACTTAGGTAGATATCTACTTCGCGCCCCTTGAGGCCAAGCCCTAGGAGTGGGCCTTTATCAATTTTTGTCGTCATAGAGATGAATATAACTGAGCTCGGATTATTAGTCTCCTAAAATGGAGACTAGATTTTACATGCTCCGCGCCAACCGCTACAAAGCCATGACACGTCTACCCGATTGAGAGATTCCCCATGTATTCGAGCATACGAAAAGCCTTTCTTTACGTGGCTTTCGCCCCTCTGCTACTTCTCACTACCAGCACCGCGACCCACTCCGACTCGCGTCCCCCTTCTCTTGGCTTGCTGCTCCCCCTTTCGGGCGCGCTCGCTGAATGGGGAAACGCCATGCGCATGGGGGTTGAAATGGCGGTGACTGAAAGCGGATCTGGCGTGCGCCTTTTGGTCGAAGACACTCAGTTTCAGCCAAGCGTCGCGCTCTCTGCCTGCGAGAAAATGATTCAGAGCGAAAAACCGGACGCGCTTATCGTGTTTGGATCAGGAGTCTCACTCGCGATTGCCCCGCGAGCTGAGCGCGAGCTTATTCCGATGATTTCACTGGCAACTTCCGACGACATTCAAAAAGGCAAGAAGTATGTCTTTCGCCTCATGATGTCAGGGGACGCAGCGACCAATACACTCCTGCCGGAAGTTCAGCGCAGAAACCTCTCGCGAATCGCAGCAGTTTCGACAACTCAAGACGGCATGCTTGCCTACCAGCGTAGTTTCGTCTCGGCTGCGGGCGACAGCGTCATATACACCACCGATGTTGCTCCAACCGAGAGGGACTTTAATTCTCTTATCGCAAAAATCCTCTCCCTTAAAGTTGACGGGATCTACAGCACGCTGCTTCCGCCGCAAGGCTCTCTCTTCGCGAATCAAGCTAGAAAACTAGGATTCAAGGGACAACTATTTTCAGCAAATCAAGTTGAACTTGCCTCCGAGATTGCAGCAGGAGGAGCTGCCTTTGAAGGACTTTTTTTCGCTGCAGACGGTGACTCATCTAGAGAGAAATTTGAGGCTCGGTTCCTGGCGCACCACAAAGTACCCGCAGACAATATGGCCGGGCTTGCCTTCGATGCAGTTCAAATCCTGTTGCGTGCGCTAGAAACGGAAGATGCCGCAGCATCAATTGCATCAATAAAGGACTTCAGTGGGGTGCTTGGAGTCTATCAGGCACGTCCGGATCACACCTTCAGCATTCCCTCTCATATACGAACCATCCACAAAGGGAAGGCTCTACGTTAGAAATCAATCTTCAGGCCCACAAAGAAATACATACCATCACTGGCCTCAAGGCCGGGGCCCTCAAACGAGCCTCCGTTTATCCCCTCGGTATAGCGAAGCCCGCCAAAGTATGTCGGCCCTCCCTTTTGCGGCTGCCAATTTAGTGTTCCCCCAAGGGTATAAGAGAACGGGCCTTCTCCCTTGAAGAAGTTTCCAGCTTCGATGACGTGGAAATAGTGCGCAGAGGCCTCAACACTCAGCGTTTCGTTTAGCGCAAAGTTCTTTGTCACGCCAATATCGAGATAGGTATAACGCGCCTCATCCACATCAACGAAAAGATTGGCACTTAAAGGGATAGCGACGTCAGTAAGGCTAAGTCCTGCGGCAAGCTCATGCGTGTCTTTAATTTGATCAGAGGCGACTGGGAATAAAAAATTATTCGCGGCCGCGTTGATAGCTAAATGCTGCGAGAGTTGAAAGCTGTAAGAAAGGTTTAAGTCAACCTCGGTGAAATCTCCAGGCTGATTATTTAGGGAAGCGTGATTCCACGCCGTCAGACTAAAATTACCTTCCTCAGTCGAAAGTGTCGCCGTCAAAGAGGTTTGTATTCCTGGGGCGTCATAGAGAACAATACCACTCGAAGTGCGGTACTGTGAGACCACTTGGCTACTCGCATTAAAGCTTAGCTTGGCACCGGAAGTGTCGAGCTCTAAGGCCCCCTTAGGCTCACTCTTGTCGGCGTAAGCAGTGGCCGGTCGCTCTGGAATGGTAAGCGCCGAAAGAGACTGCTTACTTTCTGGGCCATCATCTTTGGGGCTCAGCTGCCCTCCAAATGCAGAGCCCGCCAAGGCCGTCCACGCACCAATCGTTCGAAAGGTGGAGTTCATAACTGCAAACTCCTCGTTACTACATGACGGCCCAAATGCCGCTGTTGGGGGAGTTATAGCGATGGATTGCCAAGGTGAGAGGTCCGGCCCATGCGGGGAAGGCGGACGTCAGCATGGCTCATTGAAATCAACTTGAGAGTTCAGGGCCTTAGGCCGATAAAGCAGCCAGAACAAAAATACGAGGATTAAGGCGCTATGCTCGTGGATTTCATACTTGGGACACCCGGGGCTCTGTTGATGGTAGCATCTGGGGTTTTAGGCCTATTGGCCTTGGGAATAACCTTCATTGTTGTCTTGATTACCCTCCTTTCCGGAAATCCGCGAAAGGCTGCGGGCTGGTACCTCAAGGTCGTCGCTGGGGGAATGTCTCCTCTAGCGGTGGCCATATTCGTATTTATTCTCCGAGCCAGCCTTGCTTCCTCGTCATCCGTCCACAATGAAACAGGAGTCAGCCCTGAGCCTGCTCAGACAGCCCTTCCCACGATTGCCATCCAAGAAGAAGCACCTCGTGCAGCGCGCGTGCCCATTTCAGAATTCACCAGGGTAGCCAAGGAGTTCTTATCACTGATTTCGACTTACACTCCGGAGACCGCCAAGCAGAATTTTGACAGGGCAAGCCAACTTATCGATCCACCGAATCGTGATCTAGTAGCCAAAGAACTTTCGATTGAACTTTCTGTAATTGAAGCTACTCAGAGGTCAAAGCAATTTACCTGGATCGATCACGGGATTGAGGTCCGTGGATACGACGGGAGTAAGGCTGAGATCCTCTTCCCTGGCATCGAGCAAAAGAGTGTCGGATTCCAAGAACTTCCTCCTGAACCGCGAAACTATATCTTGAGACTTTTGGCCACGACACCGGAAGCGAGAATTAGTGTTACCAGTTGGCGCTCTGAGGAACTAGGGAACCACTGAAAAACCTCCAGTCTTAATATACCTCTGTGTACCTCCGTGGCCTCTGTGGTGAATTGCTTGATGAAAATTTTATCACAGAGGACGCAGAGGCACACAGAGGTAAGCTCTTCAGAGATTCTCTAGGTCGTTACCGCACAGATCTTGTTGTTAGGTCCTGGCTGATTTTAATGTCGCGCAGTTGCTAAAAGTTTGGATCTTCTGCGCACTCCCTTGAATTGCTAATCTCGCATGATGGATCCAGGTATCATCGCAGCTTGTGTTTTCGGGACCGCCGCGCTCGCGGCGTTTATCCTCGCATATCATTTTGAGAACAAGCGAAAAGAAGCGATTAAAGCCTCTGCTCGGATTATTGGGTTTCGCTACTCAGATTGGGACGTAGCTGACTTTACTGCGGATTTGCAATCCATACCCCTAAGACAACAAGGCAGGTCCAACACAATCTCGCTTTCTCTTGTGGGAAGGTATCAAGGACGCGAAACAGCGTTGTTTGAATTAAGCTATGTGACTGGTAGCGGAAAGAGACGGACCACTCACCGCTACCTATGTTGCGCAGTAAAAGTCGGTCGCAATTTTCCTAAGTTCAAGCTGCGACCGGAAGGCTGGCTTGATGCGATTGGAGAGAAGCTCGGGTTCGATGACATAGATATTAGCTCCGATCCTGAATTTTCAAAGCAATTTCATTTATCCGGCAGAGAAGCAGCTTCGCTTATACAAGCCTTCACGCCCACAATCCGTAGAAAACTTCTTGAGTTGGGAAAAGTTGAAATTGAGGCATCCGGTGAGATGGTTGTGTATTATCGAAAGTCTCAGAAAATTGATCCCAAGAATTTGTCCGCAATTTTAGAGAGCTATTCACAAGTGCTGCGGATTTTTTTCTGAGGAACCTCTGAAAAAGTCCTCCTTCGTGGTCTTTGTGGTCTTAGTGGTGCAGACGGGAAATGGTAACTACTTGAATGCAAGCGCTCACCACGAAGACCACTAAGACCACAAAGTTGAGATGTAGGGTTTTCAGAGGCTCCCTAACTTAGCTGCTTCTAATGATCGTTGCCGAGCTCTCCACCTTCCCCGCACCATCCGACCAGGTAGCCACCCACGAGAATCGTCCATGAGAACTCTCTAGCAAGAGAAAGAGTGGATCTCCTGTTTTTTCATCAAACCACCGAGCTACTTTCTCGATATGCATAATCTCAATGAGCTGGGGATCTACTCTTTCAGGGCGCTCGCTATATACTCCCGCACTGGCATTGGTCCCCCACTCTGCTTGTCGAATGGTGTAAATTGTGCGAGCGATATCTCGCTTGAGATAATGCGCAAGGAGGGGCGTACGGAACTCTTCGATCGGCTTTGGATGGTGCCTCTTAAGAGCATTTACCTCACCGGCGAAGTATTCGAGCGATGGAAGGAGTGAAAACTCAAAAGGCGCTTCGCTTTTCGGATCTACCTCGCGTACTAGAGTTGCGATAGGTAAACCGCCTCCTACCAACTGGAGCTTAGCATCAAGAAGCAAGAGTGATTTGCCATCGGGATTTCGAATCTCCGCAATAAAGCTTTCACGCGCTTCTTCTCCCGGGGCTGCGATGCTTCGAAAGTGTGTCGCAGCAACTGCCCCAACAACCGCTTCTGCACTTTGCGGGGTAGCCTCACGAGCATACGACGAGAATGCCGCGATAAGCGCTCGCCGCGAGCGGCGCTTTGCAGCCGAAACACCGCTAAGCGACTCTGGCTCTTCTCTCAATTCAAACGCACGTTGCCGGACAACACTAGTCCTCGAAGTAAGCGGCGTCGCAAGCTGCGCCTCAGCCAATGCGACGGTATAGCTGTGTAGGAATGATTCAAATGGTGGAATTCTCGGAAGTGTCAGTGATTCCCCAGCATCTTTGGGGCTGAGATCGGGGGTCCTTCCTTTTTCTGGCTCACTCGGCTCGAATGATTGATGACTACTCATGACACGCCCTTCATGCAGAAATTCTCCAGCGACAAAACTGCATCGCGAAGAACCGCTTACAGGGGTGTAACGCTGGCGCGAGATCTAGTCAGCTGAGGGGTTCAGAACTGTCCTCAGAGAGGCTTACCGTGAAGTGGGGCATTTTAGGGAACCTCTGAGAAAATCTGATCTCTGAACTCGGGGCTCTGGATGGTTGATTTAAATCGTTTAAAAAACCACTGAGGACACAGAAATCACAGAGAGAAGAAATAGAATATCGCGATTTTTCGGAGGTTCCTTAGTAAGTGCGCGGCAAGATGAAAGTAGACACAAAAAAAGGCGGCCTACTATGATAGTAGACCGCCACATTCGACCAAGAGGTACGGTAGTTACTGAATTTCTTAGCCTACCACTGCAGAGCTCCGGCCGTTTGATACTCCGTAACTCTGGTCTCAAAGAAGTTTTTCTCCTTACCCAAATCGATGGTTTCGCTCATCCATGGGAAAGGATTCTTGGCGTTATACTTCGCTTTAAGCCCAATGCGCTCACGACGCCTGTCAGCAATATGGTGCACGTACTCATCAAACATCTGGTGAGTAAGTCCCATAATGCCACGTGGCAAGCAGTCTTTAGCGTACTGAATCTCGAGCTCAACTGCCTGATCAATCTTATCAGATATCTTCTGCTGGAACTCAGGCGTCCAGAGCTCTGGGGACTCAGCTTTGATGCCATTGATAAGATCGATACCAAAGTTCAAGTGGATGGTTTCATCCCTTAGAATGTATTGGAACTGCTCTCCAATACCAGTCATTTTATTCTGACGGTGGAAAGAGAGGATCATCACGAATCCACTATAGAAGAAGATCCCTTCCATGATCACATAGTAGCCAATCATGTTCTCAAGAAACCGCTGTGCTCCTTCCGGTGTTGCCGTGGAGAAATCTCCTCGCATGACATCAGCCGTGAGTTCCATCTCAAACTTGTCTTTGTTTCGAATGGAATTTACCTCATTATACATGTTGAACACCGCCCCTTGATCGAGGGACAAGGACTCCACAATGTAATGGAAGGTATGCGTGTGCACGGCTTCCTCGAAGGCTTGGCGCAGCAAATACTGGCGGCACTCAGGATTCGTCACATGCTTAAAGATGGCAAGTACGATGTTGTTACCTACCAGGCTCTCCGCGGTGCTGAAAAAGCCAAGGTTGCGCATGATGACGTGGCGCTCGTCCGTGGTGAGCTGGTTTGATTTCCAGAGCTCAATGTCTTTGGCCATCGGAACTTCAGTGGGAAGCCAGTTGTTGTTGCAACCGTTGAGATAGTGCTCCCATGCCCACTTGTACTTGAGAGGCATAAGCTGGTTCACGTCAACCGCGTTGCAGTTGATGAGGCGTTTTTCACTGGCCTTAAATCGGCGTCCCACAGGCTGACCGGCGGAATCTGCCGCCATGGTCAAAATGGAAGAAGTCGTGGCTTCCGAATTCCCGTCATTATCATCAAAACTAAGAGTCGACATATGTGTTCTCCTTACGATTCCCTGAAGTGAAGCTTAACTTTAAAAATTCTTCACTGCATAAAACATTTAAAGCATCCCTGCTCACGTCACCCTGAGGTGTCGATTGCTTACTTCGACGCTCAGAGCCTAGATTCCTTACTAAGGAGCCTCTGAAAAAGTCCCCTCTGTGAACTCTGTGGTTGATTGAAATTGTTGAAAAACCACAGAGGACACAGAGAGAAAAATAAAATATCGGGGGTTTTCAGAGGTTCCCTAACTTACCTCACCCCTCAAGAGCTCTTCTTCCGCAACCTCAACGTTCTTAGTGGTAATGCCCGAAGAACAAAGAGATCGCGGAAGGAGATACGCCCTATTGGCAGCTCTCGCAATTACCGTCTAAGTTGCACGCCTTCGGCATGGGAGCTGGCTCGCGTCGAGCTGGGGCAGCTTGGGCTGCTGGCTGAGCTTCCGTGCTGCTCTCCCCAGTTCTGTCTACTACAATCTCCGCCGAAGCTGATTTGTTCTTCATCCAACGCGGCTGAAGCCCACGGCGATTGGTATCCGTCGTCGATTTCTCAATCTGGGTGGCCCCAAGCGAACGGAGATAATAGGTAGTCTTTAGCCCCTTCTTCCACGCAAGCATGTACATGTCGTGGAGTTTCTTGCCAGAAGGCTGGGCAAGATAGAGGTTTAGTGACTGACCCATGTCAATCCACTTCTGGCGGCGGCTCCCGCACTCGATAATCCACTCCGGCTCAATTTCGAACGCCGTGAGATAGATCTTCTTCAGCTCTTCAGGAACCCGCTCAATCTCAGTAATCGAACCATCGAAGTACTTGAGATCGTCCAGCATGTCTGCGTCCCAAATCCCAAGCTTCTTAAGGTCATCGATCAGATACGTATTGTGCACCACGAACTCTCCGGAGAGGTTCGATTTTACGTAAAGGTGCTTGTACGCAGGCTCAATCGATTGTGCGACGCCTGTGATATTCGAGATGGTTGCCGTCGGAGCAATGGCCATTGTGTTGCTGTTACGCATACCGAATTTCTTGAGAGACTCCCGCACGGGGGTCCAATCAAGAGTCGCGGTCGTATCGACATCAAGCATATCCGCGCCACGCTCTTCGGCAAGAATCTTAAGAGTGTCGATCGGGAGTAACCCGCGATCCCACTTCGATCCCTTGAAGCTTGCATACGCTCCACGCTCGTGGGCGAGTTGAGTTGAGCCAAGAATTGCGAAGTAGGAGATGAGCTCCATGCTCTCATCTGCAAACTTCACAGCCTCTGGACTCGCATAGCTAAAGCGCTGAATGTGCAAGGCGTCGTGGAAGCCCATGATACCAAGCCCAATCGGACGATGCTTCAAGTTCGCATTGCGAGCCTCAATGGTGGGATAGTAATTGATATCAATGACGTTATCGAGCATGCGCACTGCCGTTCGCACGGTCTTCTCGAGCAGCTTCTTATCAATGCCCTTCGCAGAAACGTGTTTCGCAAGGTTAATAGAACCAAGGTTACATACCGCGGTCTCACCTTCGGACGTATTAAGAAGGATTTCCGTGCACAAGTTAGAGCTGTGAACAACACCCACATGATCCTGAGGCGAACGGAGGTTCGAGGGATCCTTGAAGGTAATCCAGGGATGTCCTGTCTCAAACAACATGCTGAGCATTTTTCTCCAAAGCCCAAGAGCCTCGATACGCTTGAAGAGCTTTATCTCTCCTCGATCGGCCATCTGCTCGTACTGGGTGTAGCGCTCTTCAAACTTCTTGCCGTAGAGATCGTGCAGGTCTGGCACATCACTCGGACTAAAGAGCGTCCAAGAGCCGTTCTGGGCAACTCTCTTCATGAACAAATCAGGAATCCAGTTCGCGGTGTTCATGTCGTGAGTGCGGCGGCGCTCATCACCCGTGTTCTTTCGGAGCTCAAGGAAGTCCTCGATATCCAAGTGCCACGTCTCAAGGTAGGCACACATCGCGCCCTTGCGCTTGCCACCCTGATTCACCGCAACGGCGGTGTCGTTCGCTACCTTCAAGAACGGAATGACACCCTGACTGCGCCCGTTGGTCCCCTTAATACGGGCACCCGTAGCGCGCACATTTGTCCAATCGTTCCCGAGGCCACCAGCCCACTTCGAGAGCTGTGCATCGTCAGATACACACTTAAAGATGTGCTTCAAATCATCCATCACCGTGGTGAGGTAGCAAGAGCTTAGCTGGGGGTGCAGCGTGCCCGCATTAAAGAGCGTGGGTGTGCTCGAGGTGAAGAGAAGCTGCGAGAGCACTTGGTAGAACTCAATTGCTCTTGTGGTTCTCTCCGCTGGCTTCTCCGCGAGAGCAAGCCCCATAGCCACGCGCATCCAGAAGATTTGCGGGGTTTCAATGCGGCGATCTTCGCTGTGAATAAGGTAGCGATCGTAAAGAGTCTGGAGCCCCAGGTAGGTGAACTCAAAATCGCGGCTCAAATCCAAGGCATTCGCTATTGCCTCGAGGTCGAACTCAAGCAGCGCCTTATCGACACGCTCAACAGAAATTGCAAGCTTCAAATACTCCTTGAAGTAGGCACGATGAGCCTGCGAGAGGTTCGAATTATGCGCATCCATTCCGAACGTCTCGCGATAGATCACATCAAGCAAGAGTCTTGCAGCTGCAAACGAGTACTCCGGCTCTTTCTCAATCTTTGCACGCGCAGCAAGCACATTGCATTGATCAACTTCATGATGACGAATCCCCTCGTAGAAATTCTTGAGAGACTCCTCAACTATGTCCTCAACGGAAACTTCGTTCAGCCCTTTGCAAGCAAACGCGATGCGTTGGCGAATCTCGCGTTCATTTATTACACCGGGAGAGCCATCAGCCGTGGTGATATTAAAGGAGCGCCCAGGGGCAACTGTCTCAATGGAGATTTGCCTCCTTGAAATCTCGGTAGATCCCCCAGCTTTCGCCTCTAGCTGCTCAGTACCTTCGCCTTCAGTGCGCGCCCCATCCGCTCGTGCGCTCGCTCGGCTCGCTCGGTAAATGATGAAATCCTTCGCGACCTGAAAGAAGCCTTCCGCCATAAGTTGGCGCTCAACTTCATCTTGAATGAACTCGATATGGAGCTCAGACCCTGCTCGCGAATGCTGCACGCAGCGGTCCACCACCTTATTGGTGAGAAGATTAACCGCATCCACCACCGTCTGAGGAGTTTGCCCCTCAATCTGTAGCGATGCGCGGAACGCGCGCTCAATAGCCGAGGCAATCTTCATTGGGTTAAAGCGAACCAGCGACTTCCCGTCCCGGCGCATCACCCTCATGTTGCGAGGAGAATCGTCGCGAAGCTGCTTACGCTCATCTCTATAAACGATGTACGTGCGAGCGACCTCATAGTTCCCGCTCTGCATGAGCTTTACTTCAACAACGTCTTGAATGCCCTCAACGGTTAGGCTTACCCCAGAGCGGGCCTGGGTCTCGCACTCTTTGGAGACTTCTGCCGCAATCGATTGAACGGCGCTGTAAATGTCTTGGGGAAGAGGGGAAGTTGCTGGGATCTTTTTCTCGTCACGAAAGGCCGCTTCAATCGCAGAAAATATTCGGTCACGGCGAAATGGCACAAGCATACCATTTCTCTTGACCACGGTGAGGGTCATCGGACGGGAGGAAGAACCAACATCGATCACGCGCTCCTCTTTGCCGGAAGCGCCTCTGCCCGAGGGAATCTTCCCCCCACTGGCCTTTGACGCTGTATCTCGAAGAGCAGTTGCTGCTGTTTCACCCTCATTTCTTGCTGAATCACCGCTTAGCGACATACGATTTCACCCATCCCAAACGCTACAAAAGATCTCTCAACGACGAATGGAAAGCGCGCCCTATTTCAACCGGCCTAAAGGAACTCGACCAAGAAGCAAAGGCGAATACAGCCATTATTTCAACAAGTTACGCCGAACGTCGTCACTAATAAGGTGTGTCAATCAAGACTCCCCGCTCGCAACAAGAGAAAAAAAACCAATATTTTCAAACTATTAAAAACTTAGCTTGCTCGGCGCTACTGGCTAACGAACGCTGAAAACCACTACATATTGTGTTGATGCGCGTCTTCCAACACAAGATGTATGAGATGAGGCCATCCGTGTAAATGGGGAAAGCCAAGGTTGTACACGATAAAATTACCCCTCAAATAGTAACTCATTAGATCTACATAGAGTCGCATTTTGGAATGTCGTTCTGGAGTCGTCGTTTGCGCACTCGGAGTTTTCAACAATTGACCACAGGCATGTGGAGAAGGCCTTTAAGTAATCGCAATCATTATTCTTGCGAATTTCCTAACCAATTCCTAACAATTCAAGAGGTAAGGGGCTGCAGACAATAAGGAGTTCATCCGATACTCCACACTGGAGCTTGCCGCATGAATTCAGATTTGGCGAAGGACCGCCTCGTTACTCACGCACTCACCAATTACTTGGCGGCCGCGTACCATGGCAAATTTGCTGCGCTCAATATCCTCGCGCAGCTCGACCACCCCGCCTTCACCGAGGCGGAGCTGATGGCAACTCAACAAACACTCGGCAAAGTCTTCAACTGGAATAGCCAACTTTTCAAAGATGAGTGTCTCTTCTCTGCTTCTTGGACAACGCCTGAAACGTTTGAGGCTCAAAATGCGGTATCGCTCCTTGAGCAGCTGAAACCCGAGCTCTATAAAATCTCGGCTGAGTCAGGGCGAATCCTCGCGCTTGATACCCTACCCCAAAAGGACGAACTCGCGATTTTGATTGCGTTCCACGCTCGTCACGCCTATTCGCGCGATGCCTATGTCCGTGGCTTCATGGAATATGGGGAGAAATTTTCCCGGCCTGAGATGGTGAAGCGCTACGAGCCTTTTATTCCAGAGAGCGAGTTTGAACTTCGCCGAAACAATGAACTAATACTGCTACTCAAGAATGCGAAGGGCGACATTTCCCTTCTGCCCAAAGAATATTTCGCATTGCTCTTTCAGACCGCGGTACCGCTTCCTTCATATTTTCGAAGCCACGTCCACGATATCAATCAGCTCCTGTGCCCCTACAAGGGAGGTCTCTCGTGGACAACGGCCGAGTTTTCCAAGGCAGAAGCGGAGATGTGGAACACGGCTGGGCTTGGTCCTTCTGCAGCTGGCTATTTTAGAGCCTTTGGTATGGGCCCTGATGAAGCGGGCAAATGGCGAGAGGGCGGAGTTTCCGATGCAATGACCGCAATCGAGTGGAAAAAAGGCGGCTTCACTCCCGAAACTGCAAAGCCTTGGCTCGATGAGGGAATCCCACCTCCGCTTGCCTTCATGTGGTCACAGAATCAATTCTCCCCCACTGAAGCGAAAGAGTTCATCAGCAAGGGGACGTTTCAGCCCCCACCTCGCGACACTGTACCGCGCAAGCGCGAAAAGCCCGAGGCTCCCCCCGCAATTCCGCCGCCGAAAAAGATGTCCTTCCCTAAGAAGATTTAAGCCCTACCTTTTGGGCGCGCAAAACTCGGTAAGAACCCCAAGCGTGGACTTGGGGTGCAAGAACGCAATGCTCTTATTTCCTGCTCCATCAACGGGAGTCTCGTTTATAAGAGCACAGCCGGCACTCTTAGCCTGCGCGAGCTGGTCCGGGAGGTCGTCCGTGGCAAAGGCGACATGATGAATTCCTGGTCCATTCTTGTCCAAGAATTTCTGCACTGTGCTATCGGGGGACGTGGGCTCAAGAAGTTCAAGGTGCATCTCCCCAATTTTGAGGAAAGCGGTCTTCACCTTTTGGGAAGGCACTTCTTCGATGCGCTCGCAGGAAAGTCCTAGCGCCTTTTCATAAAAAGGAAGCGCCTCAGCAATCGAGCGCACGGCAATCGCAATATGATCAACTTTCTTTAGCATCGAATATCCTTCGCACAAAAGATGCAGCCATTCCCCTATGGCGCCCGATAGAAATGGTCCAAGTTACGACCAGGGAGCCTCTGAAAAACTCCCCCTCCGCGTCCTCCGTGTCCTCCGCGTTACTTGAAAACTATTGAATAACGCAGAGCCGTCTACGCCTTACGGCTGCGCCGAGCCAGGCTTCAGTGCGGCCGCGGCGCAGCTTTGGCGGAGCCGGGGACGCCGGGGACGCCGGGGACGCCGGGGACGCCGGGGAAAAACAGGACAGAAGAAGTTAAATTTCTAGGTTTTTCAGAGGTTCTCTCGAGACCCCAAGGGCTTCGTCATACTACTGAACGAAGGAACCTTACCGGTACATTACTAACACTACCTCTTTCCGTTCGCCACGAGGAAGCGAGGATTTACATTGTCTGTCTCGCTTAGAAAAATCACATATATATGATACTAAAGGTTTAGATACATGAGCAAAACGAATCTTAAGAAGATCTCCGCCCTTATCCCCAAGGACCTACTGAGCCGGGCGATGGAAGCGGCGGAGCTCAATCAGACTGATACTCTCATCTGCGCCCTCAAGGAGTTTCTTGCGAAACAAGAACGACTTAAATCATTGCGTTCTCTAAAAAAATTCCACTTCAACTATGACGTTAACAAAGTTCGTGAACGTAAGAATTTGTAGATGAAAATTTCACCACAAAGGACGCGAAGGACACAAAGGCAGGTCTTTCAGATTTTTCCCAGCGAATCTTAATCCTTTTCCGGGCTGCTCTAAAAGCGATAGGTCAGCGCTGCTTTGATGCGATAAGAAGCCACGGCTTGAAGGCCTGTGTTGTTAATATCCAAAGGAAACTCGCCGCCTAGCTCAGCACTAAGCGAGTCGCCAAAAGTGGCCCCGATCGAGGGCCCCCAAAAGAGCGATCTAATGCCGGTGTCGTCTTGCCGAACGCCCGAGGCCTCGTCTTTCCCTTTGTACTCACCGGAAAGTGAAACCTTTCCGTAGAGCGTGGTCGTATGCGATGAGAGGAAATAATAACCGACTCCCGACCTCCACATAAAATCGTTGTCGTAGCGGTAACCAAAATCGCCGCCTGTGCGGAAGGTGTAAGAGAAATCCGCGTCTGCGAGCCATTTATCGGCAACTACTAAAACACTTCCACCAAAAGGAAAGTCATACGAACCAGAGCCAAGCGCTAAGTCGTGCCCGTGAATGGCGCTTGCCACGCCATGCTCCTCATCCCCATGCCTGAACTCGGAATGATGATCGCTCACCATCTCCTCATCGTGCCCTACTTCCTCATGTCCCGCATCCTCATGATGAGACTCGGAAAGCTCTTCAGCTAAGCGGTCGGAATCCCCGGTGGGTAGCTTTATTCCGGCAAAAAGGTGCCAGACCACATTTACTTCACCACTTCGATAGTTATAGGGAGAAATTTTCCCCAAGACCGTAAGATCTCCCACGCCGCTCTCGCTGCCCCTCTCGCGCGCTCCGCCCTCGAATCGGCGAAAAGAGCGGTTGATATAAGGCAGCACTACCTGAACACCAAACTTCTCATTGAAGTCATATTCAGCAACAAATTGGGTAATTGAACTCTCCATGCGTTGGTGATCGTCATTCGGGGCATACGCACCGGTGTCTTGGATCTTATCAAAGACCGTAAACTGCTCGGCGATGGAAAGCTTAAGCGAGTTGGGTTCTGCAGCCTGCACATCAACTGAAGAGTAGATGGCACAAAGGTCACACGCCGATGCGGAATTCGTGGCACCGAAGACAATAGAAAGCGCAGCAGCCCAATAGCACAGCCCAGTTTTCATGCAATAACTCCCTCACTTCTGTACATTCCGAGATAAGTAAGGTGCCTAGAACGGGGGTAAGAATCAACGCAACGAAATGTTGCGGGGTGCTCAGCGGAACCTAGGAGCCCGCCACGCAGGTCAACAAATCTCAAAGGGGCGGCTGGCGCAGTTTTCGCTGCAGGGCTTGACGATGAATCCCAAGCCTTTTCGCCGCATGGGTAATATTTCCGTCGCATTCCCGCAGCACTCTTTGAATGTGCTCCCATGCGGCGCGATCAAGACCCATGGCCTCATCAGTTTCGCCAGAGGCCACGCAGCTCAGCGGCTCGCCAAACAGTGCGCTGAGCAACGCATCCATTGCGATGGGTTTGGCCAAATAGTTGGCGGCGCCACTACGCACCGCTTCCAAGGCCGTTGCGACGCTCCCATAGCCTGTGAGTATCACACTTTTAGTTCCGTATTTGCTGGAGAGATCCGGGAGCAGAGAAATCCCGGTCTGAGCCCCGAGACGAAGATCTAACACGGCGTGAGTGGGCTTAAACTTCGCGGCAAGGTCGATAGCCGCACGGGGAGAGTCCGCAACACACACGGCATACCCACGGCGGAGAAAAGCCTCCTCGAGGCGCCCCCTGAACGGGGCATCATCATCAACGACCAGAATGCGGCTCTCTTCCACTACTGCACCACCGGTAAAGATAGAAACGCGGTGGTGCCTTGGCCCTCCACCGAGGAAAAGGTGAGGCTTCCCTTCATACGATCGGCAAAAGCACGCGCTAAAAAAACACCAAGCCCAAGTCCGGCTCCTACTTTCTTTGTCGTAAAAAACGGCTCTCCTAATTTTGCAAGGTGCGAAGGCGGAATCCCCGGCCCCTCATCTCGAATGCTAAGCCACTGCTGAGGGCCCTTTCGAGCACACGAGACGACCACGGCTCCATGCGGCGAAGCTTCCAGTGCATTTCTTACAAGCGCAAAGACTGCCTCAATCAGGGGACGGCGCGGCACACAAAGAGAAAGATCCTCACTCTCTCGAGCGAGCGACAGACGACTTCTCTGCTCACTCGGAAGGCGTGAACTGAGTTCCTCAATAAGGTCTTGGGCGGGAAGCTCTTGTGGCACCTCGCCCTCAACATCCCCGGCGCTAAGACGGAGCCGCTCAAGAATTCCGGTACACCGCGTAACTTCCTGCGTAATAAGCTCGGCATCGCGGCGAACGGAAGCACTCGCATCAAGTCCCGCAACTATCTCGCCTGCCGCGATCCCAATGGTTGCAAGAGGAGTATTAAGTTCATGCGCTGCATTTGCGGCAAGAGTCGTGACTAAAGACAGTTTTTCATATTTCACTAGTGAGAGCTCAGAACTCCGAAGAGCTTCCTCGCGCAGCTTAAGAGACTTAAGTAAGCGCGTAAAAAATGAGGCAATTACCCCTGCGACAAGAGCAAAGGCAATCCACATGCCCTGAAGATGCAGCGAAAATGCATTCTGGCCCATGTCATGATGACTCGCATGCCCGGGCTCCAAAGACATAGGGGTGGCGTGATGACTAAGTTCTGGAATGTCAGCCTTGAAGAAAAACAGTACGCCATAGAGAGCTGTCGATGCGAGCGCGACGCCCCAGGTCCAGCGCTCACCGAGGAGCACCGCGGCAATCGCCACGTGCACAATATACAGGAGACTAAAGGGATTATGGGCGCCCCCGGTAAGCGCCAGCAGGAGCGTTAGCGCGATAACGTCGCTAAGCACCACTACCCCAACAAGCTTTCGGGAAACGCCTGAGCGATAGCGCCAAAGCACCGCATTGGAAACGGCAACCACCGCGATTACCAGTAACAGGGTAGGCAAAGGCAGCGCGGAGGCAAGCAATCCCTCCGCTACAAGAATCAGGGCCAGTTGGCCGAGAACGGCGAGCCATCTAAGCCGTATGAGCCACTCTATTTCCACACCTTAACTCCCGAGCAGCTCTTCAACTGCTTCGACCGGCGACAAGAGGCCCTGGGCAAGGCGCTCCTTTGCACTGCGATAGCCTTGTGCCCTTGCTGAGCTCTTAGCAAAGAAGCTTCTGCGCAGCTCCAAGGTGAGGCGCTCTTCAAACCACTGCTCAGCCTGCGCGCGGCGCTGAAGTTCAAACGCCCCTTGAGAACGAGCATGAACCTCAAACGCTTCTATGGCCTTCGCAACTTCAGAAATCCCCTCTCCGCTCACTGCGGAAGCCCTCAGCACGGGAACCGTCCATTGAGGGGTAAAGGATTGAAGAAAAGGCTGAGCCTGCCGAAGCTCAAGCGCTAAACGCTCCGCAGCAGGAGCATTGACTCCGTCAGATTTTGAAATGAGAAGAATATCCGCAAGCTCCATCAGCCCGCGTTTCATGCTCTGAAGTTCGTCTCCTGCACCGGTGAGTAAAAGAAGCAGGCAGCAATCGACCATCGATCGCACTGCTATCTCACTTTGACCAACACCTACGGTTTCAATCAAAATAACATCGAAACCTGCGGCTTCAACCGCAACAATGGTTTCACGGGTTCGTGCGCCCACGCCACCGAGCATGCCTACTGTGGGAGAAGGCCGAATGAACGCCGCAGGTTCTCGTGACAGGCGCTCCATGCGCGTCTTATCGCCGAGAATACTTCCTCCACTTATGCTACTTGAAGGGTCTATGGCGAGAACTGCCACCCTCTTCCCGGCCTTAACAAAATCAAGACCCAAGGCATCAATCAACGTGCTTTTCCCAGCCCCGGGAACTCCAGTAATTCCAATACGAAGTGCACGACCACTTTGGGGAGCAAGGGCGCGAAGTAACCGGAGCTGATCGGCTCGCTGCTCCTCTGCACTCCCTTCAAGCAGGGTAATCGCTTGGGCAAGCGCGGAACGCTCTCGACTAAGCACGCGGCGAGCGAGGTCTTCGACATTCAAAGGAGACCCATGCACTTGAGATTTCTTCACGTAACCCTGTCCTTCGCTACTTATTCTCGAATGAGGCTTCTATTTTTTCTACAAGCTCTAACGCGGCCGCCGGAATCACCGTTCCAGGACCATAAATTGCAAGTGCGCCTGCAGAGAGAAGCGCGGGATAATCCTGCTGGGGAATGACTCCTCCCACCACTACTTTAATATCTGGCCTTCCGCCCTTCTTCAGCGCCTCGATGAGCTGGGGAACCAAGGTCTTGTGCCCACCCGCAAGCGAGCTCACTCCCACCACATGCACATCGTTTTCGATTGCTTGGCTCGCAACCTCCCCTGGCGTTTGGAAGAGAGGACCAATATCAACATCGAAACCTACGTCTGCAAACGCGGTCGCAATCACCTTCGCGCCGCGATCGTGACCGTCTTGCCCCACTTTCGCTACCAAGATACGAGGACGCCGTCCTCTCTTCTCGGCAAATATCCGTGTGCGCTCTCTTACTTTTTCAATCATGTGCCCATCACGAAAGGCAGTCCGGTACACCCCAGAAATAGCGCGAATCGTGGCACGGTGTCTGCCAAAAACCTGCTCAAGGGCCATGGAAATTTCGCCTAAGGAAGCCCTGGCCCGAGCCGCATCTACCGCCAGCGCAAGAAGATTGCCTTGCCGAGTCTCGGCGCAGGTTTTGAGAGCAGCAAGCGTAGACTGTACCTGCTCCGCATTTCTGGCGCTTCTTAACTGACGCAGGCGCTCTACTTGCTGAGCACGCACCTTCGTGTTGTCAACTTCAAGGATAGTAAGCGGCTGCTCGTGCTCAGGCCTCCACCTATTAACCCCCACAATCACTTCGGCCCCAGAATCAATCCGAGCTTGGCGGCGTGCCGCTGCCTCTTCAATTCGCATTTTGGGCACACCAGCCTCAATCGCTCGCGCCATGCCCCCAAGGCCCTCTACTTCTTGAATGCGCTCTTTTGCGCGTACCGCCAAATCATGCGTCAGTCGCTCGAGAAAATACGATCCGCCCCAGGGGTCAATCACGCGGCAAAGACCTGTTTCGTGCTGAAGCATGAGCTGCGTATTTCTGGCAATGCGCGCAGAAAAATCGGTAGGAAGCGCAATCGCCTCGTCGAGAGAGTTCGTATGCAGTGACTGCGTATGGCCCATCACTCCCGCCATCGCCTCAACGCAGGTGCGAATCACGTTATTAAAAGGATCCTGTTCAGTAAGACTCCATCCGGAAGTTTGACAATGCGTGCGTAACGCGAGGGACTTAGGGTTCTTGGGAGAAAATTGCTGCATCAACTCAGCCCAAAGCAGGCGACCTGCTCTTAGCTTTGCAATCTCCATGAAGAAATTCATTCCCAAAGCCCAGAAGAATGAAAGTCGAGGCGCGAACGCGTCTACCGCGAGCCCCGCCTTAATCCCGGTGCGCACATACTCGAGCCCATCCGCCAGGGTATAGGCCAGCTCAAGATCCGCGGGGGCTCCCGCTTCATGCATGTGGTATCCAGAAATACTAATGCAATTAAACTTGGGTAGATGCTCAGCACAGTAAGAGAAGATATCGCCAATAATACGGAGAGAAGGTTCAGGCGGATAAATATACGTGTTCCGCACCATGTACTCTTTTAGGATATCATTCTGTATCGTTCCCGAGAGCTCCGAGAGCGGAACTCCTTGCTCCTCTGCGGCAACGATAAAAAATGCCATGATGGGAAGTACGGCTCCATTCATGGTCATAGACACGGACATGGTATCGAGAGGAATGCCATCGAAGAGCACCTTCATGTCCAAGACTGAATCGATCGCAACTCCCGCCTTTCCGACATCGCCCTCTACGCGCGGGTGATCGGAGTCGTAGCCGCGGTGCGTAGCGAGATCGAACGCGACGGAAAGCCCCTTCTGTCCACCCGCAAGATTTCTTCGGTAAAAGGCATTACTCTCCTCAGCCGTCGAAAATCCGGCGTACTGCCTAATAGTCCAGGGGCTTTGCACATACATGGTCGGATAAGGACCCCGAACGAAGGGGGGCAAACCCGGCATCCCATCAAGGTGCCTTAGACCCACGAGGTCACTTGAGGAGTACTGAGATTTGAAATCTATTCCCTCGTATGTGGTGTGAGCCACGGAGGGAGAGCTCCCATGGGAAGAGCAAGCCGCATCAAAGCGCAAAGGTCGCGTGGCAAATGAAGGGATTTTCGATTTCACCTCGCTCCTCCCTTGGACTCACAAGCGCCGTCCACCAGACGCTGAAGGCACAATTCGGTCATAGGAGCTGGGTTCCATGGTGGCCCCGTGGGCGAGGACTTCTCTCTCTGCACGCGAGCATGTTCGGCTATCACCGTGAGCGGAACACCCGCCCGAGCGAGGCCCACCATTTCAGAAAACGACGTAAGAGCAGAACCAACGGGCTGCGACAGGAACTCCGCTGCCCGAGCTAGCCGCAGCGCTTCAACGTCATAGGCCTGAAGACGCGGAAGTTCACTCGCATCACGGAACGCATTTAAGCCCACAAGTTTTGAAATGCCAGAACTCACGGCTTGCGCACGCAATTCCCGCAGAACTGCAACTTCCGCTTGAAAAGAGCCATTTTCTAGAACCGATCGCAGACCGCCAGAGGACTCAATTCCCTGAAAGTGGCCCCATGCTTTTTTGCAAAGCTCAGTCGTGAGGGACTCTAGGTAATAACTTCCGCCCACAGGATCCTTAACATGCCCAAGCAGCGCCTCCTCGTGCAGGATATGATGAACACTCAGCGACATTCGCCTCGCCAGCGTTTCCTCTCCGTCTCCCCTAAGGAGAAAGGGAAGTACCTGCAAGCGATCAACTCCGCCACACAGAGCCGAAAGGGATTCAGAGGTCGCACGCAAAAGATTGGTATGTGGGTCATCGCGAGTCCGGTTCCAGCGCGCCGTAACTGCAGTCACGTGCAGTGGAATATTTCCTCCGAGAGGCTCTGCAATATTCTGCCAAAGCACTCTGAGGGCTCGCGCCTTGGCCATTTCTAGAAAAAAATCAGGCCCCACTCCAATAACTATATTGAGACGCTCGGCCACAACGAGCGGTGGGATGCCCCTTGCCTCAAACTCCCGAAATAAGGTGAGCGCATGCGAGAGAATATACGAAAGCTCCTGCACGGCACTGGCGCCTGCCTCATGTACGATGCGCCCGTCAGAGATAAAAAGTGGCTTACCGGGAAGCACGGGACCAACATCGCTTGAAACTTGAGCCGCCTCATCAAACAGTCTGCTCCACGAAGAAACGGAAGGACCTTGTTCCTTAAGCGTAGCGAGAGGATCGCACCAAAGACCAGCAACCAAGCCTCTTTCCTCCGAGGGACGCGCCGCAATCAACGCCCCGAGGCCAAGAGCATTTACACCGACATCAAAAATAAGAGGCAGTTTTGCAGACCTAGCCGCCTGAAGAAGCAGGCCAAGTTCTTCACTCGAATACAGGCTAAGACCATCAGCGCATACCGCTTCCTTAGCAAAGGTGCGCGGTTTTCCCAATCGCGTGAATCGATCGAGTACGACGATCCCACTGTCGCCCCCCCCCTCGGCATCGCTCTTTATTTGCTCGGTTGCCCCCGCAACCAGCGGAGCATCAATGCGAGTTGTGAGGTCGGCTCTCCGCGAGGGTAAGGGAATGCTACGAACAAAGGCCTCACCAGGCATCCCTTCACGATCATAAAGTGGCTTAACAGAAATTCCCTCTAACAACTTAGTGCTTAGGGCCTTCTCGAACGAAGCGCCCTTTAAGGATTTTTCGACAAGGCTCCACCATGCTTCATATGAAGCAGCGGGAAAGGCACTTCCAAATAACTCCTTAGTCATCAATCGTCCTAAATCTGTCCTAAACATACCAACGCCGAGGCTATCCGGCTGCCACCCCAACATGTAGTGGTAGAACTTTTCTACGGGACAGGCTCCTAGCCGTCATATCTCACGGAATCCCTTCGGGTCCGTGAGATTACCGTTGGAATTTGGCCATCCGAGCGTTAGCTAGCCTGATCATCTCCCAGCCCCAAGGGCTGTGAGACGATCAGGCTAGGACCCATATTATAGTGAGCGCAACCCCAAGTTGCAGTAGTGCCCGCGCCATTGGCCTGATCTTCTCAGTAGTCCTTCGACGAACTACTCCCCCTGACGACGTCATCTAACAACCATGCGGGCAAGAGTGTCCCCGCAATTAGTCAGTGCACTTCAAAATTCAGACTGTGGATACCCCCATAACCCAGCCCCCTTCTGCTGAATCGGCCAGCGGAGCCCCTATTTCTCAGATATTGCCCAACACCTCAAAAAAACTACACCCTCTCTCTATGCTTCAATCTCTTCAAACAACAATCCTACGACAATTTCGTAACTTACTAATTTCCTTTAAAAAGAATGATTTACTTACACACTATTCTTTTGTCTTGAATGCAGGGCAGCTAGCAAATTACTCTTAGGTGTCCTCAGGAGCTCGCTATGACTGTAAAATTGCCTTATCGATTCGTCTGGAATGAGGCACATAATGTTGTGGTGGTAATGTCGTCTGACGCGGCGGGTTATGATGGTACACTTAATGGGACCGCGGGAAACATTTTTCAGCAACTAGCAACAACTCCGGAACGTTGCGATGCTCTTGCTGGTCGCTATCCGGAATTTTTTGCCGAATGCCGAAATCTCGGGCTTCTCCGAGCGGATAATTTGTTGAATGGCGTTCTCACGCGATACCACGGTCAGAATCAGCTTAAATCTATTCAAATTGAATTGACTAGGACATGCAACCTTCGCTGTCCCTATTGCCATTCGGAAAGTGGCCCTTGGCACAAGAAGTCCGGAATCTCCCTTGAGTCCCTGCGAGAGCTTTTGACGCAGGCTGCAGACCTCGGCTGCATGACGGTTGATTTTACAGGAGGCGAGCCGTTAGTGCATCGCCATTGGTATGAAGTTCTATCGTTTGCTCGCCAACTCGGTTTGGTTGTTACACTGCATAGCAATGGAACCCTATTGAGCGAGGCGGTCTTGCAGCGTCTCTCAAGCCTCCCCTTGAGGCATCTCCAGGTCTCTCTTGACTCGCACCTTCCTGATGTGCACGACGCCTGCCGTGGCATGCCAGGGGCGTGGGCAAAATCAATTCAAGCAATCCGAAGGGCCAAAGAGCTCGGTATGCGCGTACGTGTAGCCATAGTTGCTCATAGTAAGAATCGCGACCATTTTAGAGAGGCCGTGACTTACTTTGAATCAGAGCTAGGCGTTTCAGTAAACATGGATAGAGTAGTCAACGTAGGGGGCGAGAGGACTGCTCATTGGGGGCTAACTACCAGTGAATATTATGAGCTAATTGCTCCTTTGTTAAGAGGGCGCGCAGTAAGTACTCGGGTTTGTGAAACAGCAGTTCAAGACTTGAATATGTCCCGAATTGAGCCAAACTGTGGCGTTGCTCATAGCCTTCTCTATGTTACGGCTGACGGAGAAATCGCTCTTTGTCCCACGATGACGTCAAGAAATAATCCTGAATTTAAATCTCCCTTGCTCACCGACATGGACCTGAGAACGGCATGGGAGGAGAGCGATTATTTTATTGGACATCGGTTTCTAAACTGTAGAAATGTGAATATTTGCCCAAGTGGCCGTAGCTGTGGAGGAGGCTGCCGCTCAAACGCTTATAGGGAGACGGGAGAAATAGACAGTCCCGACCCTCTACATTGTAATGTGAATAAGAACCCTAGCGAGACTTTTGTTGATTTTCTTGCGGAATACAAACGACAAGGCAGCGAAGTTGCTCCTCGTGCTCTCGTTCGGATAGGCGAGCGCCTCCGAATGGGGTCTACAGACATGTGAGGAAGGCCTTGGGGCTACTTTTTCATGGCCCTGAGCATCGGCTTTTTCTAGACTCAGCTGCCATCCTTCGGGTATCGTTCTCTTGAACAATCCCCGACTGGCATGTGGATTGTGTGAAAGTTTAAGATAAGAGGAGAGCGCCTATGGGACCCCGCCTGTCAGAATTTGATTTAGGATCGCAAGAAGTAACCGCTGACTCCGAAGTGAAGGAGAATAACTCCCCTGTCACCGAAGAGGAGGCTCCCCGTATTATTGAGCTTAAGAAGTCAATCGACCTCCCACGTCTTGCGAGGGAAGGAATGTGCAGGCCGCATCTTGACTAAAAAGGTTCGGCACTCAGAATCCTGGTGTCCAGCGTGCCCCTCGCAGCTGTAATCTAAGCGAGCTTGGGGATCGCTAGCACCGGGGCTCTTGTTGGGGAAATCTCTGAAATAGTTCTCCTTCATAGTCAAAGTGGCGGCATTAGGCCTTAGTGGCCGTCTCTGTGTGCACCCTCACCAGGAAGACTACTTATTCACATAACCAATTTCAGGGGTAGGGGGATAGAGGCTCCAGAAATCTGCGGCTGTTTGTTAATAAGAATCCGCCCCAGAAAACGGTAGAGATTTTTGTGTCCGAACACACCATTCACTTTAGACTGAAAAACCCCCCACGTCCGAACCTTGAATGGAAGGTGGACGCACAGTGCTCTCCTGAAGAAGTTGCACAGTTCGCGTCCGAAGGGTTCCTGCTACGGCAGGATCTTTTCTCCTCGGCGCAGATTGCGGAAATGACGCGTGCCGTGGATGAGCTTGCAGAGAGGGAAAGAGCACAGGGAGTAGCAGAAATAACAAGGTGGGGTCAGTACGTGGCCTTACTTTTAGATAAACATCCTGTTTTCAGAGATCTAATTTACCACAAAACACTTATCTCGATTGCCCGCGCAATGCTCGGCCCCCAGATTCAATTTGACGTGGTAGACGCGAGAATTACTGACAATCCCGCAGAGGTAGTTGAATGGCATGTACATAGCCAGTGCATTTACGAGCCTCTGCCACCATTCTTTTGTTACCCACACGCGATACATTGCCTTCTCTTTCTAGACCCTATCGACGCAAGTAACGGGCCACTTTGCGTTCTGCCAGGCTCTCATCAACGCTATCGCGAAGATGTTCCAACGGGACCTGCTAAACATTCCGATATTCCGGGTCAACGGATAATGAATCTAAGTGCAGGTACCTGCGTATTGACACATTCGCATCTTTGGCACAGGACCATTCCCGCAAAGGGTGTTGGTTTTAGACGCCGCATGTTGATAATCGGTTTTCTCCCCGCATGCGTAAAACCTTTTGCCAACCACTACGAAAAATTGGACCTGTCTGTTGCAGCATCAAAAGATTTATTCCGTCAAAGACCAACCGAGGTACTACGCCGTGGTCCAGATGCTGAAATTCGCGAACTGCTTGGTGAATTCAACTGGCCCTAACCGAGAATGGCGCACGCTGGCTCGTTCCTACTCAATTAAATCCGAAGACCTGTACTAGTCGACAATTTTCCAACGTGTCGCCGAAATTCATAGTGTGGGAATGCCAGAGCAATCCCTGAAAAAGAACCAGCCGATTGAACTTCATCGGCACCCTCATCACCTCGGTCCAACGCGCTCGATCGCGGCCTTCTTCCCATCCCACCCTTTCAATCATCTCGTCAAAGCTCGCAAATCCGGCCGCTTCGTACTCCGCCTTGCTGGGCGCCCATTCCCACCCATAGCGTTTATGCTGCCAAAACGAGAGGCCCCCGTCGGGGTCCGGAGGATTGCTAAGAAATACGATAGCTCCCCAGACGGTGCTATCGACGTGAATATCAGTAGGGGCCTTGTCCGAAGCGAAAGAGCGTTTGAAAGTCCCAAATTTTACACCAGGAACTGGCTGAGGGGGGCGGCCAATTAGGCTCTGAAAATACTGCGTAGTACCATCTGGTACAATTGCTGGCGCCACCATTCCAGCATATTGCGCCCCCTCTTTTCGGTGCCAAGAGGCCCGGAGCGCTTGATTTCGCACCGCTAAGGGGTCGCCGTAGAAATTGTCAACGACCACAAGCGATTTAAATGCCATAAGCATTACCAATTCTACGGAGTCATAATTTAATGCCTTCCGCCGGCCTCGCTGCCGCTTCAGCGCAGGCGGATTCAACTTCTTATTACTCTCTATGAGTTCAACAAGGCGAACACGAAGTAAAGAGGCAAGTTCCCCCGTATTTTAGAAAACCCTCGGGCTACGAAAAACTATCATGAACGCTTAATGAGTCGCACGCCTGAGTTGCGTGAGTTCGCCGAGCCAAAGGCAATTCTCAACCTGCTTACCTGTCCTTTAGAGCCCAACTCCTAAAGGGTTCTCAAAGGCCTGTAGACGAGGGGTAATCGACCACTATTCTTGCATAACTATCTAATATTTTTAAGTTTAACTAATAGAAGACTCTGTGGTTTACCTGCCGAAGCCGGAGCGAATCAATCAGGCGCATCTAACGCTTTCGGGGCCAAATGACCGCTATATTTTAGGCACCCCGAGAGTGCTAATTTACTCTTCGGTAGGTGTAAACATCCCGCATTTGTTGGTCGATATCTACCTAATGCAAATGGGAGGCATCGAGCAATGACTCAGAGGAATATGACCAGAAAGGAGAACCCGCCGCCGGTAGTCCCCCCGCATGATAAAGTCGAGCCTAGTTCTGCGTATGACTTATTGTGCACACCAGTCTCTAATTCTGCACTCGGAACTGCTCCCGTGGAAACAGACCAGCCTCTGACGAAAGGTATTGTGCGGCTTTTTGGTGATATTGTCGGAACCCCTAGAGATATTCGTCACATTACTGACTTTGGGATGGTCAACTCAGTTTTCCGGATAGCTGGGGAAAATGGGGGCAACTTTATTGTCCGCTCATTTCCTGGAGATCAAGGTGTTTTGGACTATGAAAAAGAGGACTGGTCAATGCGTAAGGCCGCCGGATGCGGAGTACCCGTCTCGACCGTTCGTGGCATCGGCTACCATGACGGTCACTCCTACATGATCCAAGACCTCTTGCCTGGGGTCAACGGGGCCAGCATTTCAGATCCCGCGGGACGACTTGCCATTTGGAGACAACTGGGGAATTTCTCAAGCCTTCTGGGCGATGTTCGATGCTCCGGATATGGATGGTCACTTAATAAGGACTCAGAGCGGTTTTCTTGTGAGTCCTGGAGCGCCTTTATCGCTCAGGCTGAGGCGCAAGCATTAGGCGACCCCTCGATGAATGCGGGGGTTTTCACCCGCGCGCAGAGAGAGAAGCTTCGGGGACTCTTTGAAATTTTAGCGAATATGGATCCTCAGCCCGTACTGTGTCACGGCGATATCGGACCCAGTAACTGCATAGTGGATCCAGAAACCCTGAAAATTAATGGTATTATTGATTGGGAGATGGCTGTTGCTGCGCCTGGGGCTCATGCTTCGCTGGTGAGCGCTTCCACGTACTTCAAGCGGCCAGAAGAACAAGCCGCATTTCTGGAAGGCATGGGCCAACCCACATTTCTTCAGGACCCTCAAACGCAAGCTGAGTTCCGTGCACTTCGCGTTCTTTTCGTACTTTATTTCGCAGCGTACAATTTGGGCAATCGTGATGCGGTCAATGGTGCGCAGCGCAGAGTTGCTGGGGCGATTGAAGAGGCGCGTATCTAGCCGTCATGTCTCACGGGATCCCTTCGGGTCCGGTAGAGTCGAATTCAGGGCGCGGCGTCCGCGCCGTGCGGCGCGCGCCGATTCCCTGCATCCGCTCATCGAACCGGACGTGCGGCTTTCCCGCATCCGGCTCTCCGATGGAGTTCTTACGACGCC
>JBIKWF010000054.1:0-28232 GCA_044356455.1 Bdellovibrionota bacterium
GGGTCCTACTGGCCCAATGATTCCTTCGGACCAGGTTGTCACTGCGCTCAAAGGTGACTCGGACTTTATGACTAAGGCCAAAGGCCCCGCAGGTAAAGACGGAGTTAACGGCGTTAACGGTCAAGACGGCGCCCAGGGACCAAGTGGCGATAAGGGTGAAAAAGGCGACGCCGGAAAAGATGGTGTGGACGGCATCGATGGCACGAATCCCACACCAGAGGAGGTCGCGGCAGTACTTGAGCCAAGATTTGACGGCCGCTACCTAAGGAGTGGTGTCTTGATCGACAAGAGCCTCATCCCTGTGCTCGACGCGAGCAAGCTAGGCGCAAATTCAGTTTCAAGCGAGACTATCTTAGACCGGTCGGTTGGGTCGCAAGACCTTGCGCTAGGATCCATTGGAGCCATCCAAATAGACAGTAAGCAAGTACAGCGCCGGGTAGGCAGCTGTGCTGCTGGTATGCTGATGACCGGTGTCGCCGAGGATGGAACTCCAAACTGTACTCAGGAATTGGGAGATATTTCCAGGATAACGGCTTCTGGCCTGCTCTCGGGAGGCGGTGCAACTGGAGAAGTCACCATCAGCCTGGATCAAGCAAGGCTTGACTCTTTATATCTAAAGCGCGGCGAGAATGTAACTACGATTGCCGACAACGCGATTGGCAGCTCCAAGGTAGTTGACGGAGCAATTGTGGCAAGCAAGATCGCAGATGGTCAAGTAACGGGAGCTAAAATTGCCAGTGGAGCGATTGGCTCTCAGCATCTCGCGGACAAGTCTGTTACTAATCGTACTATAGCTGATGGCGCTATTAACCTTAGAACTATCAACTTGAGCGAGGTGCAATCAAGAGTTTGGGGAAGTTGCGCGAATGGCGCGATAAGATCTATCGGACTCGGTGGAGAGGTCATCTGCGCCGATGCCCTTTCTGGACCACAGGGACCTCAGGGGCCGGCAGGGCCAGCAATTAACGTTAACCCCGGAAGTGATTACTACTCCATAACCGATCTGCATGAGAACAAAGGCTGGGAGAGCTATCTATTCGATGGCAAAACAGAAAATCTTAATCCCTCTCATTCATCGGTCTGCTTTAAGCCGGATAGGGACTTCTCGGCAGAAACAGGCGGGACCTATGCGGCTAGTGGTAACCCGAGTTCCCTTCCCGTGAGTCTCGGCCGAATCTCCTACGTTCTTACAAACAAGCAGCAGTACCTAATCCCCAATAAGGCCTACCAAATTACCATCTGGGGCACTCTGAAAGACTTCATGAGCAACGAACAAGGCTTCAATGCGTGGGTGGCAGTCCGAGATAACTACCCTGATGGAACCCTTTCCTGGAAGGAAGGCGGAGCGACAGGTTCAAATGCGCCTGACGGAACTGCGCCTTTCTCTAGCACCATCATTGCTCATGCGGACTCTGACGGCGGCATTCTTATCGCCGCCAATTGTGACGCAGTAATTCACGGCATTACTTGGATGCGCATAAACTAGGGCAAGCGAGAATGCGGCAAATGCCTAGGGGACGCTGCCTTTGAACCAAAGGTAGCGTCCCCTAGCATGTCAATTTCCTTAGTCAAAACAAGCGCCTGCGCATCACGCGGCAGCTTACAAAATCCACTTGAGAAATAAGCCACTTAGGCCGTTCCGATAGACGAGGACCCTCTTATCGCAGGGGGGGGTGCTGCGTCGCTGCAGTGTGAGCTGCCGCCATGCGAGCTGATTGTGTGTGTGTGTAATGTCGCTAATTGGTTTTAACAGTAATACGACTTCGCTTCAGGCTCAGCGCCAGCTGGGGCAGTCGTCGTCTGTGCTCTCTAAGAGCTTCGAACGGCTCGCCTCGGGTCAGCGCATTAACCAGGCCAGCGACGATGCCGCCGGACTTGCAATAGCCGATACACTGCGCACAGGGAGTCGGCTTTATGCCACTGCTATTCGTAACATCAACGATGGAGTCTCGGTAATCTCTATAATGGATTCAGCGGTGGCTCAGCAAACATCGCTGGTAAGCCGATTAGCTGAACTTGCAGAGCAATCAGGAAACGGCACTTTCTCAGAGACTCAGCGCGGTTCTCTTAATACCGAGTATCAACAACTACTCTCCGAATTTGGTCGTCTCGCAGATAGCACTTCCTTTAACGGCGTGAATCTCCTCCGAGCCCGGAGGTCCGATGGGGTGAGTGCAATTAGTATTCAAGCAGGCATTTCAGGCGCAAGCACTTCGCGCATTACCATAGCTGGCGTGGATACCACCAGGTTTAGCGGTGTGGTGGATCTTTCTAGGCTCTATGGCGACTTTGATGATGGAAGCAGAAATGGGGTGCGGGATGGAGAAGTCGATGCAGCCGATTTCATATATTTCTTCGACGCAATTGACGGAGGGATTAGTAAGGACAGATTGTTTCAGATGTTCGGAAATCAAGTTACCACCACCAAGGTGATTGATTCTCAGGGCAATGAGCGTGAATTGCTTGTATCATTTTCCAGTTCAGATGGTGCGGGGGCTGATGGAGCGAATCCGTTAGCGCTCACTGTCTGGAGCAAGGATAGCGCAACCGGACTCTATAAGGGCTACTCGTGGCAGGGAACGCAATCTTATGCGACCGGCACTGGTGCGGTGTTTTCAGTAGACGCTTCTGGCACAATCACCTCCGGAGCAGTTCAAAGCGGCCAAGTGGACTTCGGTTCCGGAGTTACTGCCAATCTGCAGATGGACTTAAGCGGTCTCTCTTTTATCAACTCAAGCTCCGGTACTCAGGCCTCGGCCTTAGACCTTACCGGAGTTGAAACCGCTTCTCGTGCTCTCAACGCCCTCGACGTGGCTAAGGCGCGCCTCATCGAACTGGCCGCTATTCGAGGCCTGCTTGGTGCGGCCGAGAAGCGTCTGCAAGTTGCTGCTGAAATCAACCGTGTAAGCGCTGAGAACTTTACCGCGGCTGAGTCGCGCATTCGCGATGTAGATGTAGCCGAGGAGTCGTCTGTGCTGATTCGTCAAGGAATCTTGCAGCAAGTAGGAGCCTCTGTCATTGCCCAAGCGAACCAAGCCCCGCGCTTGGCACTACAGCTTCTTCAAAGCTAGGAAATACGCTGAAAAGCAATCACTGAAACCACGAAGTAAAGGGGAATTCAGCTAGTAACGCGACCTCTGAGTTTCCCTTCCCATGGATCGTCGTGACGCGTAGATTTCAAGCTCTACTATCTCGGGCTATCCCACCGGAACGGTGAGATTACCGTTGGTCGCGATTTCCCTACGTCATCCAGCTCCGAGAAAGCCCTCTCCGTTAACTCTGTGGTTGGTTAAATTGTTGAAAAGCCGCAGGGGACACAAAGTTCACAGAGAGAGAAAAAAATATCGAGGTCTTTCAGAGGCTCCTTAGATTGAGAGCAGCAATCTTCGGCCTGATGCATCATGACATGATATGACAGAATTTTGGGGAATTGAAACCAGCGAAAAATTTAGCACCAAATCGAGAACTACTTTAAGAGCTCACAAAGTGAAGGACACGGCCTATCCGACTTTGGAAGAGGCGCTGTACCTTCATGAGATCCTCCTTGATGAGTTTGGGGGCCGCAAAAGAGTATTAGACTGAGGCTTCTTGAAAGTGCTTTGGGCCGCTCCCGATCAGGCTATTATGGGAGTCTGTCTGAGCAAGCAGCGGCCCTCTTTGAGAGCCCTATCCAGAATCATCCTTTTTGTTGATGGGAATGAACGCGTCGCGTTTGCGCGAACTGCTGTATTTTTGAAACTCAATTGGTTTCGACTGGAAGTGGAGATGCAGCAAGGAAAGCGATTCATTGAAGTTGATATCATTCAAAAGAAGATCTCTTATCTGATATAGTCGACTGGCAAGAGCGAAGAATGGTAAAAGTCTAAGGCCACGCCATCTCCACAAAGGTCAAATGCCCAGCTACCATTCAAAGAGTCTCAAATGGATTGCAAGTGGCTCCGCGATGCTCGCACTCTTGTTGCTCTCTCTCACGCCACACTACCAGATGCTCGATCTCTCTGTTTATTGGGCCGCAGGGCAGAACTTCATGAAGGGATTGAATCCCTATGAACTCCCCCACCAGTCCTCGTATCTAAGTACCTTAGCAGCTCCCTCTCCCGTAGATTCTCAGATCCACTCAAGCGACCCACTATTAAGAGTCTGGACTCCACCCTACGTCTTCTCACTGCTATGGCCCTTGGGGACCGTCTCCTTGAACTTTGCGTGCCGAGCATTTTCGTTCTTCTTTTGCTTCAGCACTATTTTTTCGCTCCTTATGTGCCTAACTGAGGATGGAAAGCGTGGATTCACGCAAATGACTTTTATCATCTGCGCATCATTGCCGATCGGGCTGTTTTACGAAGGATTAGCCATCGGATCGGTCTCAGCGATTGCACTCCTTGGCTTAACCTTATCTATGTATTACGCGGATAGAGACGCCATGTTTCTCTCTGGCTTTTGCTTGATGCTCACCGCCATCAAGCTCCACTTGTTTTTGATGTTGTACTTTGCGCTTTTTCTATGGGTCCTAAGCAATCGAAATTGGCGATTCGCTCGGGGAGCAATTAGTGGACTGTTATTGCTAATTGTTCTCCCGCTAGTGTTTAGACCCGAGGTGTATCAGCTCTACCTCAATGCGCCGCCCATGGAACTGCCAATCCAAATTACTAATACGAGTTGGACAAACCTTCTCTCCAACTACCTTCCCATGCCGCGCACTTTGGCATTGACTCTTCTGGTTTTGATTCCGCTGGCGGTGACTTGTTGGACTCGGAGATGGTGGCTCAGGTGGAGTTACCGAACAATGGTGCCTATTTTTGTTCCGCTCTCACTTATATGTGCACCCTTCGCTTGGAGCCATGACTATATTGTTTGCATCCCCTTCTTCGTCTTGATGGCCAAGTTAGCGACAGAAAGTCTGCACAATAGGAAGTTTATTGAGGGCTCTTTGTTCATCTCTGCATTACTACTTTGGCAGCTGCTCGATATCGCCCGTATCAAGTTTCAAATGTTTGGCTATTTGGCTCTGTTCGGATCAATCTCGTTACTGCCGATCTTGGCCGCCATGGTGATCTGGCTTGGCGATCTGAAAATGTGCCCCTCAGGTTTTACTTCGAAAAGAGAACGCTCTTCCCACTAAGTAGACCGTGCCCCTTTCAAAAGTTCGATTATGGCACGCCTTGCCTCTTCGGCGTTAGTAACTGAGGTCGAAAACGAACAGACGACACTCTGCGGCTTCTTGCCTCTTACTGAAATCACAAATCCCTCTGAAGAGATATTAGTCATTAAGACACTCGCGGGTGCAAGCTTTTCTCCAATCTCTTTCGCAACAAGTTCAACAAGTGAGTCCCGATGATCAGCATTCATATGCGAAAGAATATCGAACCCTTGCGCCACGATGGGATCCACAGACGCGTTTCGCAGCTCATCACCCGAAACCCATCCCATACTCCCGAATCCAGCTATCCAGCGAATCTTACGAATACTCGCTCGCAGGTAAAGAAAGTTGTGCGCAATTTGGTGATTCACTGCCTTGGGAAATCGCTGCAAGAACTGCTCCTGCACCAAGGGCACCTCCGACGCTGTCACGCTCTTAAAGTCCAGTAACACGGTGGCTCTTGCATGAGACTGGGGATCTTCAAATCCAAAAGGATCGGCAATCGTAAGACTTGCCCGGCTGTCTGCTTCAAGATTTTTATAGTGCTCGGAGATAAGCGAAATATAAATCACTATCGAGCCATCAGCAGCAATCAGATAAGGCGTCAGCGAACCAAAGGGGTATCCCTCATTCGAAACAGATTGTGTCGCAAGAATTCCATTGCGGTTTAGGGTAATAAAGTGTCGTGCGACTTCGGCAAATGAACCAACTGAGGCCTGTAAAATACGCATGAATCCCCGGAGGACAGTAAAAGTAGGTGGCGTGAAGTCCTAAACTTACTCTTTTTCCATTAGCTCGCACATGCAACGGGTATACTCGTACGTAACCCTTTGATGTTTGCAGCTTTTCTTAAGAAGCTGCAGAGGCTTTTTAAGCCATAACCATCTGTGCTCTCGCCTTAAAAGACAGAAAGAAGCGAGCCATCATGCCAACAGCAGTAACCGTAGCTAATAGGCTAGGCCGGACCGGTAACGCAGGCGTTCCTGCGCAAACGAACGATTCCTCTCTGCCTGACACTCAGGAACGGGACCCAGTAGAGAATCCTCAACTCAAGAATGTGCTCCTTGCTGTCGTTGCAGAGGCCTCGCAGATTCGACCAACCATCATAGAGAACCTTGAAAATCAGGGATTCGCGTATGGCAAAGATACAGAGATAGAGGGAATTCCGCTTACCTTTTACATAAAGATGGAGAGCTATACGCTGGTTTGTCTCCATGATGCGGCAAAAATCGGGGATTCTGCAGCAGGCTCAATAAACATCACACTAGTTGATGGGAAACCCTTCTGGACTTTTCATATCGCTGCTCCCACTCTCGATACCGTGCGAAGCGAAGCATTGCGCATGCTGAAAGAAGCTCCCAAGGAACTTCCCCAACTTCTTTCGCACAGTCTCGCTGCTAAGGAAGGCACGCATCAGCACGAGTCTACTCACATAGCTTGCATGGCTTCCGGATCGCCCTGGGGGCGTATCATGTTTACTGATCTACTCAACAAGGAGCTCGATCGATGCATTCAAGCACGAGATGCAGCTGGAGATACCTCAAACGTAACGGTAACTCTCGCGGCTTGGCAAAAGGAGCTCTATATTGATGAGGGAGTATCTGAGACTCAAGCGAGCGCTGCTCTGCTTATTTCTGAGCTCCGTGCACATCTACAGAATTTTCCAACGAGTCCCGAACGGGCATCGAGCGCGTTACAAGTATTTGGGGTTATCGAGAATTGCCTCAAAATATATGGGGACCCTGAAAATCCAAGCAGACACCTTGTGCCCGCTCGTGTTGAAGAGGTGCTCGCCTCATGGCAGAAATATATTTGCGCGTGCGGCTACTCGCAGTTGGCAGGTGAAGGAGTTGTGCAAGAAGCATCTAAACTTCTGCTAGAGCATGGAACTCTTCGAACAGAGCTCGATCCGAAGGTGATTCCCCAAGCCGAAGCCTGGATTGCTACGATTTCGCCAAAAAATGCTCTCGGAATTTAACTGCCGAGAGAATCTACCTTGATCGCCTCAACAAGCGCCCCTTGCAGGAAGGTGGAAGCCAGAGAATTAAAGCGGCTCACCTCGTCAGTAACGAAGAAACGAGAAGTCCCGCCCCTATCAAGCGGAATATCGTGCGAACTTTGTATCTCGCGCGCAATGGCATCTGCGCACTCGACAATGGCAATGTGATTACCCAT
The DNA here is from genome assembly GCA_044356455.1 of Bdellovibrionota bacterium. Classification (GTDB taxonomy): domain Bacteria; phylum Bdellovibrionota_C; class UBA2361; order UBA2361; family JBGSMV01; genus JBGSMV01. The sequence goes on from JBIKWF010000054.1 coordinate 7,313, forward strand.
GAAGTCTCTAATCGGACCCAGAAGAAGAGGGTAATGCGTACAACCAAGAATCAATGAAGAGACCCCCTCCTCTCGAAGTGGCCTCAGGTAAAACTCAACGATTTTCTCTACAATCGGTCCCGAGGTAATTCCCTCTTCCACGAGCGGAACAAAGAGTGGGCAGGGCTGAGCACTTAAGGCGATCGCTGGATTTGCACTATGAATCGCTCGCTGATAAGCGGCGCTCTGAATAGTGGCGCGAGTCCCGAGAATTCCCACGAGGCCACCCTCTCGTTCCTGATGGGAAAGGCACTCCCTGACAGCGGGGGCAATAGTACCAATTACAGGACACGAAACTACTCTCGCAATCTCTTCCAGCGCCACCGAGGACGCGGTGTTACAGGCAACAACAAGCAGATCGATATCGTGCCTCGCTAAAAAAGTGGCGCACTCGACTGAGTACCGAACTACTGTAGATCCACTTTTTGAGCCGTAGGGAGTACGCGCGGTATCACCGAGGTAGACAAACGAACACCCAGGAAGCTCGCGCTGGAGAGTTTTTAAGACCGTGAGTCCACCTAGCCCGCTATCAAAGACTCCAATTTTCTTTACTTCCGCCACCCCGAACCTTTGCCCCCCACGCAGTTACTTCTTCATAGCCAATGAGGCTTCTACTACCTTTTTATCGCGACCAAAACCTTCCGAGACGACCCCCACCGAGTCTTTCCCTTATCCGCGCCCCTTCCTATCGCCCTTTTGATATCGACAAAGTCCAGCCCATATTCTACTATTATTCCATATCGAAGCACCTATGAGCCTTAAAATAATCTTCGTAGATCTAAATAGTTACTTCGCTTCGGTCGAACAAGCCGAGCGCCCAGAGCTCATGGGCAAACCCGTAGCAGTCGTGCCGATGATGGCCGAAACCACCTGCTGTCTTGCGGCAAGCTACCCTGCCAAGGCTACGGGTATTCGGACGGGTACCCTTGTTAAGGACGCGCGAAAGCTTTGCCCCAACATAGTTTTCGTAGAGGCAGATCACAAAAAATACGTTCACTACCACCATAAAATTATTGCTGCCGTAGAAAAATGCTTTCCTGTGTGGAAAGTCTTTTCAATCGACGAAATGGCAATTCAACTCTTTGGCAGGGAACAGTCCTTAGAATTTGCCCGGGAAAAAGCGCTTGAGATAAAGGGGCGCATTCAAGAAATTAATACCGCACTCACCTGCTCTATCGGAATCGCCCCGAATCGCTATCTCGCAAAGATCGCAAGCGATATGCAAAAGCCCAATGGGCTAGTGATTATCCAACCTCACGAGCTTCCCGAACGTCTTTTAAACCTTCACCTTCGAGATTTTCCTGGAATTGGGCCTCGTATGGAGGAGCGGTTAGTAGAGAAAAAATGCAGCAACGTAAGACTTCTCTTACAAAAAACGCCGTCAGAAATGCGAGAGTTATGGGGAGGGAAACATGGAGAAGATTTTTGGAAATTGATAAGGGGGCATGAACTCGAAGAGAAAGACTCACCCTGCGCGAGCATCGGACACTCGCGAGTTCTCAGCCCAAACTCCCGAACTTCTCAGTCCGCGTGGTCGCATCTCGTTGCACTCCTGAGCAAAGCTGCCATGCGCCTCCGAGAGGCGGAGTATTTTACTCGCTCTTTGCAACTCAGCCTGAAATTTCTCGGCTCCTCTTCCGAGAATAGTCATTGGGACCAAAGAGTTCGCTTTCCTGAAACCCAAGACACGACTTTTCTTCTGAAGAAACTTTCAGAGCTCTGGGCGTCGGCTCCCCAAAATAGAATCCTTCGAATTGGTGTCGCTCTCAGCGCATTTGTACCCGCTCATAAACACCAGCTTTCTTTATTCGAAGACAACAGGAAGGCGCTACTCATGAGTGCCTTCGACAAGCTTAATAAAAAATATCGCAAGAACCTGGTGGTCATCGCAGAGAGCTCAGAATTGGAGCGCGCTCGCGAAGCCCCTATCGCATTTGGGCATATTCCGGCTGAGTTTGAGTAACCATGAAAATTCGGGTGAAGAAGTTCGCCACCGAGGACACGGAGGTGAGCTTTTCATAGGTTTGCCGAATCGCAGCGATTACTTGTCCTTCTTGGCCTGCCCCATCGCGGGCCCCTGCTCCTTGAGAACACTACGCAGGCTCCAACTCGCCACTACCTGCTAAGGGAACGGCTTTTTCAGGATCTTCTTCTCCTTTGCAAGGACACGAAGCGCCCGAGGAGCTTCTTTCAGGTTTTCCTTCGGCAGAGGAAGATTTAATCTCTGCATCTGCTCAATCAAATAATTTAAATCCAGCTCAACCTTTGAGTCCGGATCTGCGTGCGACTCAAAAATTGAATTGATATCATCTTTGTCCTTTAACCTACCCGCAAATAGTTTTGCTAAGATCACATCCTCAGCCGTAAGCGTGGGGACCGGCCCCACGCCGTGGCCGAAGTCAAAATGATTTGATTGTGCTCGCTTAATAGCCTGCTGAAACCATGGGAAAGGTGGCAGAAGTAAATCAACCCCCTCTTTCTCTTTGCCCTTTCGGCCAACCAGAATGAAGACCTCGGCAGACCTTTTGTTCATTCCTGGAATACTTTTTAAATCGAAAAGAGTGGTTTCTCTTCCCTCAAGTCCTAATTGTTTAAGAAGCTCTTTGCCTTTTTCTTTTTCAAGTCCGTCTGTGAAGAACAAAAAATCAATGTCTCCAGTTCCCCTAATTTGAGAGCGATATAAATCGGCTGCGAATCCTCCACCAACCGCAAACTTACATTCAAGCTTCGAAAGCTCACCAATGGCGGATACGAACAGCGCTCCTAAACTCATGGCCTAAACGTGTTTTTTGCGTGTTTAATCATTCTCGAACGCTCTTCAAGTCTATCAATTAGATCTATTGAGCGATCTTTAAGGGCGTCTGCTTTGGCTTTAATTTCGAACGGCTCCACTGCATCTAAAATACTAGCTACAAGCTTTGAAACTTCCAAATTCGAAATATGGTAATAAATTTTTCGGCCTCCCTTTTTTTTCGAGATTACTTTTTCCTTCAGAAGAAATTTGATTGCTCGTTGAACATTATTAAGCACCACGTTCGATCGATAAGAAATTTCTCTCACTGAAACTGCAGACGGAGATCGATGGAGAGTCCTAAGCACTTCGAATCTACTTTGTGGATATATAATGTCCTCTGGGTTCATATAGACATAAGTGTACACATTTGAAGTCATTTATTCAAGAATAATGCCGTAACCATATGATAATACCTGCAATTCTGCCGCGAATTTGCCCAGGAAGTTAGCTCTCCTCTCTGGCTTGAACCGCACCAAGGTTCGCTTTCGAGGACTTCCTAAAATTACCTGCCAGCTTCATATCCCTCTGTGCTTTGGGCTTGGAGGCAAGCGCTATCGCATCTAAAGTGTGCAACATGTCGCCCCCTGCACCACTGGTAAGTATCATTCTCCCTAGCTACAACCATGCGAGGTTCCTTCCTAAGCGCCTGTCCTCAATAGCAGCTCAAAGCTACCATCCCATTGAGATTATCATTTTGGACGATGCGTCAACCGATGGGAGCCAGTCTCACCTTAAGGGATTTGCGCAAACACACCCTGCAACCCTTCTTTTTAATGAATCGAATAGCGGCTCCCCCTTCGCCCAGTGGAATAAAGGGGCTAAGGTCGCCAAGGGTGAGCTCCTTTGGTTCGCAGAATCCGATGATTATTGTGACTCAGCGTTTCTAGAGAAACTTGTCCCTTACTTTACCAAGGACCCTGCAGTGGGACTTGCCTATTGCCGCTCTTGGCGGGTATCGGAGACTGACGAAAAGCTAGACCTTGTACCGGCAAAGGAAGCCGGCTCAAACTCTTCGAAGTTTGATCACCATTTCCTTGGAACAGGCCCCGAGGAAATACGTTCGCATCTATCCGTTCAATCAAGCATTCCAAACGCAAGTGGGGTCCTCGTGAAACGAGATCTCTTCCTTGCCGCTGGAGGAGCCCCTACGCACATGAAGCTTTGCGGCGACTGGCTCGTCTGGCTCAAAGTTTTAAGCACCTCAAAGCTTGCCTATCATGCTGAGCCACTGAACTTCTTCCGAGCTCCGCATGCTAAATCTCAGCGGCAGACCTATCAAAAGCAATCCGCTCGTATTCGAGAATGGGTTGAAGTTCAGAACTATCTTACCGCACAGGGCCTTATTGCTCGCGAACAGAGGGAGCTCGCGAAAGACTACCTCGCGCAAATGACGCTTGAGGCAGCCCTCTACTGGGCCTTTCGCGGGCGCTTCTTCTCCGCCCTTGGTTGTTATAGAGAAACGCTCGCCTTTGACTCGCTTTGTTTTCCCCGTGGAGTGTGGGCCGCCTTCAAGAAAAGTTTTTCAGGACGAGTCCAATGACAGGCGCTCCCTCCCAAGGCCGGGTAGTCTTCTTCCTTGAGGGGAAAGACGTGCCCTCGACACGGTATCGCATTGAGCAGTACGAAGGAGTCCTCATCGAAATGGGCGTCCCCTTCACTAAGTGTTATTCATGGCCGGCCAAATTCAGCCACTACCCGCGCTCACTAGCAGGTTCGCCGCTACGCTACGTGGTCGGAGCAGCGGCCACGCTCCTGATGGTTCTTACGCGTCTTGCTCAAGCAGCGCGCTGGGTTCCTGGAGCCTCTGTTATAGTCTTTCAACGTGACCTGCTCCACGGGGTGCGGTCTGCCTTTCTTGAAAGAGGCATTGCCTTCTGGACTCGCCTCACTGCTCCACATGCGCGCATCGTTTTTGATGTAGACGACGCTATCTTTCTGGATCGCCGCACGACTAGAAACGCCGGGACGGAAAAGAAGGTCGCCGCGATTGCCGCTTTATCTACTACCATTATCGCTGGCAATAAGTTTCTTGCGGAGCATTTTCAGACTCAAGCAACTACTTTGATTCCCACGATTCTCGATCTCGCTAAGTATCCTTGTAAGAGTCCGCAACGATTTTCTTCAAAAGAGCCCCCTCTCGTTCTTGGATGGACCGGATCTCGGTCGACTTCGGCGTATCTTGAGCTTATCGCGAGGCCTCTCGCTCAGTTTATCGGAGAAACGAGCTCGCGCCTTATTGTTGTAAGCGAAGAAGATACCAAACTTCCTGCCCTTGTTCCAAACGCACGCGTAGTTCCTTGGTCGCGAGAATCTGAGATTCAAACTCTTCTTGAGTTCGACGTGGGGCTCATGCCGCTTCCTGACGACAAGTGGTCACGCGGCAAGTGCGGCCTCAAGTTGCTCCAGTATGGTGCAGTTGGGATCCCTGCCATTGCCTCCCCGGTAGGGGTAAACCCTTTGATTATAGTTCAAGGCGAAACTGGCTTCCTGGCCTCTACGGAAGAAGATTGGTATCGACTCCTCAAGCAATTGCACGAGGAGCGCGAAAGACTATCCACCATGGGAGCCTCGGCCCGTAAGCATATTGAGGACAATTATTCCCTTGAGGTTTACGCAAATCGCTGGCTGGAGGCGCTGCTCGGGAAGTAGCATCCAGTTACAAGTTAGGGAAAGTACTGCTTCTGCAGCGACCAAATGATGCGTCCGACTTTCCGCCTCACACCGCTTGGGATGAGATAGCGTAGTCTAAACACGGGGTGGTCGCAGCGCTCACATGCGACAAGAATGCTCCGAGAAATCGCCTTAAGGCGATTCTGCAGCGTGGCAGGAAGCGCAGAGTAGAGCCCTCTTACAAGGGCACGAACTTTCTCGCTAACAGCTGCCAGTATCGACGCACGCCCTGCGACGAGCGCGGAGAGCTCGGCTATTCGTCTATCTTTCTCACGCACCAGCTCTTTATAGAAATTCAGCTCGGCCTGTGAAATCAATCGAGCGTTCGCTTGGTCAAGCGAGTGTTTGCGATATTCAAGCAGAGGAAGCGGAGCCCTCTTTGCCTCCCAGCCCGCCTCTACCATGCGAAGGAAAAGATTATGATCTTCAGCCTGACTGGTATCGAGATAACCGCCTATTTGCTGAAAAGCCTCTCGTCTAAACAGGGAAGAGCCATGAATAAAATTACCCTTTCGAAGCGAAGCGACACCACCTCGCGTAAACTCTGGGAAATGAACCAAATAGTACACACCCTCTACTACCGCGCCCCTTCGATCTGCGGGAACTTGGTCATGCTCAAGGGGAGCCAAGGGTCCAAACATGGCGTAATCGGTATACGCCACCGCGCAGCGTTCATGGGAGTCAAGAATAGCGGAGGTTTTTTCGATAAAGTCTGAGCGAAATCGATTATCCGCTCCAAGAAAACATACATAATCGGTTCCAATCGCCGCGACCGCCTGATTAAAGTTCGCAACAATTCCAAGGTTCTTCTCATTACGCCGATATACAATCTTACCTGGGTACTTCTGTGCATAGTACGTCCCGACCTCTGGGGTTGTGTCGGGCGAGCAGTCGTCGGCAATTAAAATTCTATCAACGGGCCTTGTTTGACGAAGGGCGGACTCAATCGCCTCAGGAAGAAAGTGCCCATATTTATATGAAGGAATGATGATACCAAGAGACGCTTTTTTGAAACTCGAGGAATTCACCACCTTTATGCGATTAAAGGCGTAGGGATCAGTGTCAGAGCCCTGGACGCAGCTCACCGCTCCCGCAAACTTCTGCCGCGCAAGCTCCTTGACCTCTCCAGTAAACTCTCCGTGTGGATACGCGAACCAGCGAAATCCTCGCGGATCAAGCGAAAGGAGATGTTCAGGCACGCTGAGCTCATTGAGGAGCCGCGTTCGGTCAGAGACCAAAGGAAGATGGGGATGTGATCGCGTGTGCCACTGAAGACGCCCCCCTAAGGCCACAAGCTTTCGGAGCTCCTGCTCCGTGGTAAAAATCGCTTCCGGCTCGCCGCTCCCTGCGTCGAATTCATTATTTTTACCGAGCACATCGGAAGTAATAAAAAGTTCGAAGGGATAACCAAAGCGCTTTAAAAGAGGGGCGGCATACTGCAAAATGTTCTGATACACGCCGTCAAAGGTAATGACACAGTGCTGTGAATTGCTCGCATCATAGTCATCAAGAGTTACTACCTTGTATGATTGGAGCTCACAGAGCTGCCGGTAGAATGCATCGACACTTACCCACCACTCGGTCGGAGTCGTAGGCGCCACCTTGTGATACATCAAAATCATTTCGCGTATACCTCAAGCGAATGCGTGTATTCTCGGTAATCGTAGAAAACGTTTTTAAGAAGAAGATAAGGGAATCTCGCCCGGTACCAAGACCCAATGTGAACTGAGATAAGAATCCCCCCGGGAGCCAAGGCCCTGTCGATAATGTCGTACACCATTGCGTGGGCCTCACCAATATACTGCGGGTAAAGAACTCCTGTAATTACGATTAAGTCATTCCCCTCACTCTGGCCCTCACGCGAGAGCACCTCGGAAAGATCGAAAAGAGAACCCTGCACAAAGCGCAACCTGGCACTGGCATGTTTTTGTGCATGCCTTACTGCCTGCTCGGCAATATCAACGCCAAGCACTCGCTCTCCGGGCAAGTCTCTGGTGACAAACCCTTGTCCGCACCCTATATCGACCACCGATCGATAGGCGCGGCGCGGAATTTCGCTGAGCAACATCGCCTTGCGGCGTTTATCGTGCTCATTATCCTCGTAGCCCCAGGGATCTGCTGTAGTATGGAATTGCTCAAGTTCCTCTCGGCTCTGTACCATAGGGCCACGATAACGAAGCCGGTAGACACTGGAAAGGAGGCTGTTCGTGCTTAAGAAGACTTTGCGCCTATCGGGCGCCTATAAGGGGATCTGGGGGAGCGCAAAGCCACTCGCCCTGCGCGGCGTCCTGCTTGCAACCCTCGCCGGACTCCTCGAGGGCACAGCCCTACTCGCGCTGATTCCTCTCATCAATCAACTTTCGCACACCAATCAAGCAGGCATTATCCCTTTTCTGACACTCGAGGTAGACACGACAACCTTGGTGCTAGGAAGCACCGCTCTCTTTCTCTTCTTAGGTGTCCTCTATGCTATCTCCTACGCCGCCTCCCAGAACGCCTTTGCGCGCACCGAATTCCTGATAGTCGAAGGACTGCTCTCACGAACGATTCAGGCGCTCTTCCAGGCCCCCTGGCCAGCGTTTCTTACCCTGAGAGCGGGAGAACTTGAGAAAGCGGTCCTCCTTGAGTCTCAGCGCATCGCCTTCGGAGCTCGCCAGCTTATCTCGGCAATATCGTACGGCTGCGTCGCCCTGCTCATGCTCTGCATCTGCGCGTTGATTTCTCTTCCCATGACGCTGGCGACACTGCTCATCGCGGCCCTTGGAACGTTACTTTACTTTCGACTTGGCAAGTCTCTTCAGCAAAAGACCTCAGAGTTAAAGCTTCACGAGAACGAGCTCGCGGAGAGCCTAGGAGAGGTATTTCAGAACTTTAAATTCTTTAAATTCTGGGATCTCAATGGCCAGTCGCAGCGTGCTCTTCAGAGCGACATCAAGCGCTACGCGAGTATGCATGTGGGAATGCACCGCGAGCTCAATCGCGTACGCATGCTTGCTGAATGTGCCATTCTTCTCGTGCTCGCTCTTTTTCTGCTGGCTGCTCTCCTTTGGCTCAAACTTGCTCCAGGAGTCATGCTTGTTTTTCTAGCGATATTCTATCGCCTTGCACCCCGTCTTCTTTCTATGAATTCACTCCTGGTAGCCTCCGAAGTGGAGCTGCGTTTTCTTGATGAATGGAATGCCCGTATTGCGCGTCTTGGCGGTCACCACCCAGCGAACTCCGAGCCAGACTCCCTAGGCCTCGCTCCCCAAGGGGAACTCCACGTAAGAAACCTTGCGGTGCATGCCCCCGCAACGTCCACACCCATTCTCTCAGACGTCTCATTTAGTGTGCCAAAGGGGGGAATGCTTGCGATTGTGGGAGAGTCCGGAGCCGGCAAGACATCTCTCCTCGATGCGCTATGCGGATTATTCCCTATCGCGAGCGGCGAAATCTTAGTGGGTTCCCAGCGCCTCAACTCTCACGAGCTCCTCGCCTGGGGAAAGGCCTCCTCTGTGGTTCTTCAAAACACGCCCGTCCTTGCAGGAACTGTCTTGCAGAACATTGCGTGGCAGGATGGCGCCCCAGACCTTGCCCGCGCAATGGATGCGGCGCGAGAAGCACACGCAGTCCATTTCATCGAAAAACTCCCCGAGCAATGGCACACGGTACTCGGAAAAGGAGGCCGAGTGCTCTCAGGCGGCGAAACTCAGCGCCTTGGCTTAGCACGAGCCCTTTACCGCAACTCCGAAGTACTTCTGCTGGATGAACCTACCAGTTCACTAGATGCCGAAGCCGAAGACGCCATTATTGAAGCCCTGCGAGAGCTGAAGGGGAAACGCACTATTATTCTGATTACCCATCGTCTTAAACTCGCCCAAATAGCCGATCAGCTGATTGCCCTCAGTTCAGGTCGCATAGTTGAGCAAGGTTCGTGGCAGGACCTGGCAAACCGCCCGGGGGGAGTAATTTTCGACTTAGCTCGCAGGCAGAAACTCTCGAGCTAAGCCCACCTACAGGCCCCGCACCTACTGAACGTTTAAGTTTCTACCGGACACACGCTTAGATAGATTCAAGTGCCCGCAGAGAATAAAGGCCAATAATTTCGGGGCTTTCAGCCATCTACCGCGGCAGTCTTAACAGTGGTGGGGCCCCATTTGGATTCCCGTATGGCGATTGAGTTTTCAGCCGTAAGTACTGTATAAGACTGCAAGAGTCCCTTCTCTTTGGATACTTTCTTTTTTGGAGTGAGTTTTTTTGGCTGCTTTTAATTCCGGCTTTCGAGGCCCCCGTTTCCCCCGTCGCGACGTTCCCCCTGACGCCCATCGTATTAATCACCGCATCCTTGCAAAAGAAGTGCGCGTTGTTTCTGACTCAGGCGAACAGCTAGGAGTCCTCGCGACCCGTGAGGCTCTCATTCTCGCAGAAAAAGCCGAGCTCGATCTCGTAGAGGTTGCTCCTACCGCCACCCCTCCCGTATGCCGCATCATGGACTACGGCAAGTTTAAGTACCGCGAGCAAAAGAAAGAAGCGGAAGCGAGGAAGAAGCGCACCGAAACCACCACCAAAGAATTGCGTCTTCGCTACATCACTGACGTAGGCGATCTCGAGACCAAACTAAAGCAAGCGCGGGAATTTCTCGCCGAGGGAGACAAAGTTAAGTTCTCCATGCGATTTAAGGGCCGCGAAATTGCGTACCTCGATCTCGGAAGACAGAAGTTTGATCTTCTGGTTGCACGCCTATCGGATGTTGCAATTATCGATGAGCGCTCCTCCACTTCAGGCCGAATGATCCACATCGTATTTGCGCCCTCGAAGAAGAAGCCGGGCAGCCCGCCTGCTCCGAACACGGCAGCTCCAGGAGCCAAAGCTGGTGCGCCCGCAGGGCAAGGAGCCGCTGCGCCGAAGCTCGCTCCGAAGCCTTCTGCAGCACCCAAGCCAGCACCGGCCGCTAAGGCCGTGGCTGCAGGTTCCATGACTGCAGGTTCCATGACTGCAGGTTCCATGACTGCAGGGTCTATGACTGCAGGAGAGGCAGTGAGTTCTGAGGCCTCAGCGACTAACAGCGCTGACGCACAGAAGCCAGCGGGTGCTGCGAAGTAGCCCTGACGAACCCTGAGGACGAAATCGAAACTCACTTTCCTTATCGAGGGAACCCACTCTGAAATATTTCCCCTCCGCACACTCTGCGTCCCCGGCTCCTTGTTTTCCAATAGTTTTTTAGTAACGCGGAGGACGCTGAGTACGCGGAGGGAAAACAGGATAGAAGTAGAACGATTTCTAGGTTTTTTAGAGGTTCCCAAGGCGAGGGCTCTATTCGGAGCGAGAGGCAGAGTCTGTCTCAAAGGTGGAGTATTTTATGGGTTCAATTCATCCTCCAAAGATTCCCGAACGCTCGGGTCACAATAAGGGATTCAATGCCCGCAGCCTTATCAAAAGCATCTTCGACGCGCCGAGTCCTGAAGAAGCAATTCGTGCCGTACCTCCCCAAAGCCTTTTCCTCGCAATTCGGCAGTCCGGACTTAGCGCCTCGAGCGACCTGATTGAAATAGCCACTCTCGACCAATGTCGTCTTATCATCGACTTTGACGTCTGGGAAAAAGATCGCTTCCAGGAAGAGAGATTCTGGGAATGGCTTGCGCTAGGCGACGATGAAGATGGACTTAAGATACTTCAAAAAATCCTGCAGTGCGTTGATTTGAAGCTCCTGAGCCTCATGATCTCACGGCACGTAGATGTGTTTTTCTCCGAAGACGCCACAAGCTCCCCACCTTCCGCTGGCTATTTTACCCCCGACAATGGCGCCACGTGGCTCTTCCTAAAGCTCGAGGACGGCACCCAGCACTTCTTGTTCGGGCGACTCCTTGCGATGATTTTTGAGACAAACGCGGAACTCTTCTATCAACTACTCTCCGTCCCGAATGTGGCAACTGAGTCTATGCTCGAAGAAGATTCCTTTACCGAACGCAGCAAGCGTTTAGGGTCTGAGGGAATCCCAGATATCGAACTTGCCGCAGAAATTCATAAACCTCTTCCCACCTCAGAGCTTAAAGCTGCCTTGTCGCAATCCCCTGAATCCATCGCAACAAGAGAGCTGCACGCGGTAGAGCCTCTCATTTATGACACGCTTACACCCCAACCGCTCTCGCGCATACTCGCCCTCCCCCAAATGAGAGATCAGCTTGAAGCTGAGATATCCTACCTGATGAACGGCGCGATTGTTTATTTTGGCGCGGACTTCGGCGATATCGCCCAAGTACTCCTGACTTCTGAGCACGTAAAAGGGATATTGAATATCGGTCTTGAGTCGGCAGCAGAGCAGCTCGGCATCTCGCCGGAAGAAGCGTATCGACAACTGGGCCTTAAAGGGATGTATCGCCATGGGCTATCTTTAGTAATGAGCCTCAGAACAAAAGCCTCTCGTGTACTGAAGCAGAGCACCTCCCTAGAAGCGACGGATCCTGCCGCAGTGGTCCTAGAGTCACTTACCAAAAAGATCCCTCAGGTCCCCCGATTTTTTCTTGAGGAAGACGCCTTTCAAGACACTCCAGCAGCCCAAAGGCAAAGCCTCGAAGTAACCCCCTCTGCCATCATGGATAGGCAGACTCTTTTAAAGGTACACGCATTTCTGGACGCGATCTCCGCGCAGCCGGACCCGCACTAGGAGTGTGTCCCGTAGAAACATAAATCCTCATTTTGGACACAATCCGTAGGGGGGCTGTCCCGTTGCCACCACAACATGTAGTGGTAGAGTTTTTCTACGGGACAGACTCCTAGAGAACCGCTGAAAATTTACCTCTGTGTACCTAAGTGTCCTCTGTGGTGAATTTCTTTACGGAAATTTCACCACAGAAGACAGAGAGGTGGATTAAGAATGGAGGTACCCTATTTCTTTCCGCCTTTCTTGGCGCCCTTCCCGGCATCCTTCTCTGCCGCGGCATCTGCAGCAGGCGTCTCCACAGGTTTGATTACTGTACAGGTAGGCTCACTCACCTTCCCCTCAGCGCAAGTGCCCTGCTGAGCCTTACAATCGCTCTCAATCGCCTCCTGTAGCTTGGTGCGAGCTGCAAACTGAAGCTGTTGCATCAAGCCTCCATTTTTTGCGAACTTGGTAGCAACGCAGGCCGAAAGATTTTCGTGGCGCTCACGACACAGAGCAACGGCTTCTTGTCTTGAAAGTATTAAGCGCTGCGCGAGCGCCTCCTTAACAGGTGCTTCCTCCGGTCCTCGCGCTTCCTCTTGCTTCACCACAAACGACTCCTCTGCGCTTCCCCTCTTCAGGTTATAGCTGACGTCAGCACGGCAAGTTGCCTGTGCGAAAGCGCACGCCAAAGGACAAACAAGCGCCAACGCGAAGGCAATTCCGGCCGGCATTGCCAGGCTAAGGCACCGAAAGGCTGAATGTTTTTGTGGCGCGCCTGAATTCACTGAACCCCTCACAGAAATCTCAGAAAGATTATTAGATAGTACATGAATTAAATCGGCAGCCCCGCGTCTGAAAGAGAGAATTAATTAAGAAACTGGAAAAGCAATTCCCAGGCGCAGGTTTTCAAAACCATGTTCTGGCTCAAATAGAGGAGACATACCGTGTTTTTGCCCGTTATCGACAATGAAGCCTACAACCTCATCGACGCCCCTATGCTTACGGGCACCCCTGAGCGCCGGCTCTTGCTGGCTATGGTCGAGAGGGCAATTTTGGATTTTGTGGGAAACGACCCTGTTGAGGTGGAAGAAGCAGAGAGCTGGATCTTTGGCGAACTGGAAAGCACCCCCCTACGACCCTTTACCTTTCCTTGGATCTGCCAACACCTGGACCTCGATGTGGCGAGTATCGCCCAGACTATTAAGGCGATGCCGCGTCGCGGGAAAAATAGAGTTGCTCCATGGTATTTTAATAAACCCGGAGCTGCTCCAAAGACTGCTTCATCAAAGAGCGCTACTGCCAGTAATCAAGATTCGACTATCAGCCCCGCAGATTTAAAATCTGGGGGTAGACCTAAACTTTCGTTAGTGAAAAAGACCTCGGCTAAAGAAGTGGTCACCCAGGATAAATTGGAGCCCGTACTCAGTTAAGATTTTCCATCTCCCTACACAAGATAGACGTTGCACGCCCGGCATTACCTCCATCCCTAGGTAATGCCGGTTTTTTTTCGGGGGCGACGTAGCGCCTTGAGTGATGAAAAAATAACCACTAAGAACACAGAGAACACTAAGAGGTAGCGGTTTGCCTTCTTTAGTTCTCAGCAGTTCCTTAATGCAACATCTCTGATAACACGCGCGCAGCTGGCTGAGTCGGCTGGGGGGTAAGGAACTCACGCAGGCGAAGCGTAGCTCCTGTAAACATACCAAGCCTATCGGAAGAACCGCGCCTACGAGAGATCTCCCTTGAGAGCACTTGCGCAAAGCGCAATCTCCTCGTCGCACCCCCGGCAGAAAGGTAAAGCATAGTCGCAAAGGGAACCGCGAGAGAAATGGCAATCAGAAAGGAGAGTGAAAGCGGCGTTCCCAAGGTCGCAGCGTAAAGTCCGCTAAGAACTGCACCCAGTAAACCAAGAATACTTACGAGATTCGAAGCGACTCGCTGCCCCCAAGATTGAAGCGCAATATACAGACGCTCGTCGGAAACTTCAGGATCAAGAAGATCGTCGAAATATGACTCGAGCACCTCCACAGGAGTGAAGACTACCTCCTCACGAAACAACTTCTCCGCGCTAACTCCGCGCTGCACCAGAGAGAAGGAACCAAAATGCTCAAGACGAATAAGAGAAGCACCAATCGTTGAGTACTGGACGCGAAGTCGCTCGCAGCCACCAAAGGGGTGGGACTCGGCACTGGACGTAGGACCTGTGGCAGAACTCGAATCCGCCTGGTCATGTTTAAAAATTGCGTTACTCACAAGTCCTGTATCTACCTCAATACCCGAAGAGACCTACCAGCCCTCTCGCAGAGTACCGGAGCAATCTGGATGTCCCTCGCGATCAACTATCGCCGTGAAAGAGACGACAGCGCTGAGGTCTCAGGTGGAAACATCACCTTCTTCGGGGTTGAGCTCGTACTCGGACTGGAATCGGCTGTGGAGGATTGAGCGAGGCTACCAATCTTCCAAGCGCTTCAAGCGCGGCTTGCACGAGCTCTTTTATGTTCTTCATACAAGAATAGTGTAGCAAGAAAAGGACCTGGGACTCAGATCCTGTAGTACACTTGTTCTATCGGTACAGTCCCCACATGTCCGGAGCCAAAATAATCCTGGCTAGATTCAGCCACTTACAGCCAAACCCTAACTCTTAATGGTCTCTGTGTTCTTAGTGGTTGTTTTTAAAAACCACTAAAAAGGGTTCGCATGGCTATAACCCTGGCTTAGTCATCGCCGTCAGATCTAGCACGCGGGAAAGCTCCTCCTCTGAAAGCACCTTCATTTCACGCGCTACCTGCCTCACCGTCTTGTCTTCCTTGTAAGCAGTCTTTGCGATTTTCGCGGCCAAATCGTAGCCAACCTTAGGCGCAAGTGACGTGCAAGTCGCGAGACTCTTCTCGGCAAGCTCTAAGCAGCGCTCTGAATTTGCGGTAATTCCCTCGACGCAATTAATCGAGAAATTACGCGAAGCGCCTGCGAGAAGCTCAATCGACTCAAGAAGGTTATGGGCAATTACAGGAAGCATGGTGTTCAGTTCAAAATTTCCATGCTGACCAGAGATAGTAATAGTCGTGTCGTTCCCCATGACATGGGCGCACGCCATCATAAGCGATTCGCAAATTACAGGATTTACCTTCGCTGGCATGATGCTTGAGCCAGGCTGCACCTCTGGAAGCTCAAGCTCAAAGATATTGCAGCGCGGGCCCGAGGCAAGCCAGCGGATATCGTTTGCTATTTTCATTAAAGAAACAGCAATGGTTTTGAGTTGCCCGCTTAACTCTACCGCTCCATCTTGAGCGCCTTGCGCCTCAAAGTGGTTGCGTGCCTCGACAAATTTCTGGCCCGTGAGGTTATTCATTTCGGCGATGGTGAGACGAGCAAAATCAGGGTGCGTATTCAGTCCGGTACCCACTGCGGTTCCGCCGAGAGCGAGTTCAAGAATACTCACCTGAGCCCTTCGAATGCGCTCAATTCCCATTCTCACCTGCGCCGCATAGCCGCTGAACTCCTGCCCAAGAGTTACGGGGGTTGCGTCCTGAAGATGGGTGCGCCCAGCCTTCAGCACGGACTTAAACTCCTCTGCTTTCTTAGAGAGCGCCTTCTCAAGACGAGTAAGTGCCGGAAGAAGGGACTCTTCAAGTGCAAGCTGCGCGGCCACATGGATCGCGGTGGGAATCACGTCGTTGGAAGATTGACATTGATTGACATGATCGTTGGGGTGAATGGCATTTCTATCCCCTCGCGCTTTGCCTAAAACTTCTATGGCCCGATTTGCGATTACCTCGTTTGCATTCATGTTTGTCGAGGTGCCAGAGCCAGTTTGGAAAATGTCGACTACAAAATGTTTGTCGAGCTTCCCCTCGACCACTTCTTGAGCGGCTCTCACGATTGCGTTTCCGCGTTCTTCAGAAACCACGCCGAGCTTCATGTTCGTTTTGGCGGCAGCAAGTTTTATGATTCCAAGAGATTTGATAAATCCTGGCGAGAATCTCAAATTACTCACGGGGAAATTTAACACGGCGCGCTGGGTAGAGGCCCCATACAACGCTTCCTCTGGAACCTGCATTTCTCCCATCGAATCGCGCTCTACTCTCGTTCCCATACTGCTGGTCTCCCTTTTCTTACTATCCAAGACAAAAACCGTCGGGCTACTCCCGACGCAGGAAGTTCTTACCACTACCTGGCGCGGCGCCAAAGAGCAGGTCGCTCTCTCTTCGCTGCTTCCCCATGCACCGAGAGGACGGCTTCGCCCCCTCCGACAAGGAGCTAAGCTATGGAGAACGCACCTTAAGTTAAAGCCTCAAATAGCGTTCCGATTGGGAGCTCAAAGAGCTTCGTAGAAAAGATATTTTTGGGCAGTAATTTTAGCTCCTTACAAGCTGACAAGTGGTTAAGTTTTCCAAGGCTCCTGTCGACCTTTTCTGTAAGGTAGTTGCCACGTCGTTCGTTAGGCAATCGCCCAGGTTTAATTTCCTATAAGCGCCTCTATGTCTACTGACCCCTCAGATGGAGCCCCAGAGACACCACACGCAGAGTCCGGGAGCGAAGGCTCGCCGCGTGGTTCAAATAGTGCTCTTTCAATAATGCTCCCGCCCGACAATGCAGTTTGGACCGAGGCACGGCGATTGGCCGCAGACAAGAGCATCCGCGTTGAAGATCTTGCTATCTGCTGCTCTCAAGACCCCGTGATGGTACTAGAACTCCTCAGGGTCTCTAACGCCATGTTCTTCGCCGGTGGAAAGTCACCCATTACGGCCGCGAAAACTGCCATCGTTCGGCTCGGATCGGATGTCGTCATCGAGACCCTCGACAAGATGAAAGGCCGAATTCCCCTCGCCGATGATGAAACTGCCTTCTGGTTTGAGACGCATCGTAGCCGCTGCCGAAGAACTTCAATCGTTGCTCGCATTCTCGGTGAAGCGCTTTCGCGCACGCTGGCCGACGACTGTGCAACTGCGGGCCTCATGCTCTACATGGGCGAAATGCTTGCGGTTGCCCATTTTGGAGAACGCTACGTACAGTTAGCCGATCAGCTTTCTAAGAGTGGTCTTAACTACCGCCTTGCCCAAGATTACCGCTTCGATGTGGAAAAAATGGGCGTCTCTTACCTAAGAAAGAATGGTATCCCCGAGGCACTTCTCTTTGCTATCGACCGCGAAGGCCGCTCGCGCTCTCAAGACCGGGTTATTCTTAAACCTCTTTGCTGGGCAGCCGGAGAACTTGTCGATGCTTTTGACTCTAATCGCTGGGAAAAGCTCGCTCCTGGAAAACCTCTGCCCCCTAAGAGCTCCCTACGCATGCTTCAAATTCCCGATAACCAATACCTAAAAATATACGAGCGCTGCTCCGAGTATCTCTTTGCAGCCAGGCTTCAAGAGGAGCGTCGTAGACTTGGAGATAGCGCAGCGCAAGATTCTTCTCAGGACCAAGCGCCAAGTGAGACCGTCCAAGTGGAACAATCTGCAAGTTCCGACGCACTACAAGATGATATTCAGAATCTACTTAGAGGGACCGCTCTTCCCGAGGAAGAGGAATTCGATGAATCTGAAGCGGAGGAAGATTTTACTCCCGATCCGGCACCAGCTCCGCTCAAAAAATCTCCGCCCAGCGCGCCACCTGCAACACCGGGATCGGACGAGGAAGCTTTTGGCCTTGCGCCCTCAGGAACTGCGGTGGCTCGTCCGGCACGCGGACCCGCTGCGAAAACTAAGCCCAAGGCTCCCGAACTAGTAACTGCTCGAGGCAAGGAAGTCATGCAATCCATGACTAATCTACTCGATGCTGCCAAGACCGGCGAAGAACTGCTCTCTCAATTGCTCGAGATGCTGGTGAAGTCTGGCACTTTTGAAAAATCAGCACTGATTGTGGTCTCAAAGGATCGCAAGCGCGCAAAAGTTGTTGCAGCACGCGGCCCTAATATTGGAAACGGACAAACTATCATTATTGACGATCCGCTCTCTCCGCTGGCCCAGTGTTTTACGAAGGTAAAGTCCTGGGGAAACAAAGGCTCCAAAGATTCGCCCTGGGGTAGCAGCGCTTTCGCGGTCGCTCCCATAGACGCAGCTCATGATACGCCCGTTGCGCTGTACGCCGATTGCGGTGCAAAGGGCGCACTCACCTTTGAAGCTCGGCGCATTTTTCGGACGGTGGTAGAGGTGCTGAATAAGAAGCTCCCGGAAGTTCCAGGCGGTATCCCCGTAGAGCTTAAGTAAGAGCGCCAGCACGCTGCAAATCAAGCAATATCAACTGGTTGCATCTTCCAGCACTAGGTCCCGACCATTTCTCTTCCGTGTGACAGCAAGCGGCTAGACGCCGAACCAAGCCACAGCCTTCCACACGAGGAGGGTGCCAGATTGAGCTCCCCTTTCGGACGGTGTAGCCTCCATGGGAACTTCTTGTTTGGTAGATATCTCTATGTTTTCACTTTCTACGTTCACCTCGTCTTTATTCATTCGAACCTTGGCAGTTGGAGCTGTGGCTCTTACGGTGGCATCTACTACCATTGCTGCCCCCTCAATTGCGCAGGCCGAATTTAAAATCGCAACGGTCGATGTAAATAAGATTTTGAATGAGTCCACCGCTGCCAAGACCAAGCGAAAGGACCTCGATGAGAGAGCGGGAGCAGCTCGCAAGAAGCTTGAAGAAAAAGGAAAGAGCCTCAAAGAGCGCAAAGATAAATTAGAACTCGCAAAAGATAAGGCAGACCCGAAGGAAGTTGAAAAATTTCGCGCAGACGCACGCGACTTTGAGCGTACCGTCAAGGATACCGATGAAGATTTAAAGAAAGAGTTCTTGAAATTCAACCGAGAACTCGCGGATAAGGCGGTAAAGCTTATTAATGAATACGCGAAGAAGAATCAGATTGACCTTGTTCTCGACAAGAGCCAAGGAAGCCGTGGCCCGGTGCTTTTCGGGCAGCCTTCTTTCGACATCACGAGCGATATTACGCAAGAGATGAACAAGGCCTAAGCCAGGCCGCTAGTCCACTAAAAGAAGACGCGAATAGAAGCCACTAATACAAGCCACCGTGAGCTCCGAAACAGACCTTGACCGACTCTTTGAAGAGGCTTCTCAGGGAGACAAGGACTCTGCGCGTGCGTTTCTCCGCGCATTCCTTGAGCTTGAAGTTGTAGTTCCGGATCGTTATCAAAAGCGCGCACTGACCAATCAACCTGAATATCCTTCTCCCGTGTTCGCGCTTTTGGGGATAAAGGAAACAGACCGGGTCATCGTTCCCTGCTTTGCCTCCAGTATCCACCTCCTTAAATGGAGTCCTGAGGCACTCGTCTTTTCAAGGGTTCCCGTAAAGCAACTTCTTACTCGAGTTCCTGATGGCTGGTGGCTCGTTCTAAATCCCTCCAATGAAGTCTCCAAAGAATTCTCCCCTTGGGAGATTGAACGCTTAAGGGGCGGGGAAGCGAATCTAGAGGAAGTAGTAACGGAGATTTTTAGCGACGCCCCTACTCGTCCACTCGAAGTTGCTGCTCTTGAGAATCATGAAGCCACGCCTCTCGTAAAGGCTCTTGGGGAAATCGGAAATACTATACCTGAAGCCAAGAAAATTTTTGTGCTTCGAGAAACAAGTATGACCGCGGAGGATGAGAAGGTCACGGGAATCATCGTGGGAGTACTTACCCCAGGAGTGACCGAGGCGCGACTTTCAGAGATTGAAGCTACTATTCAGAATGCCGCTGAGCGCACACTCATTGGATCAGACAGCGTACGTGTTACGTGCGGCTCCGATCTTGAAGGGCTCGCGCTCTCAGCCTTTAAGGAAAGTTCGCCGGTCTGGGAAAGAAAGGGCGTACTGGAACGACTAATCTCCTCGTTTCTTGGAAGGAGCTAAGTTGCATCCCTCTCAATGATTTCTTTGCTACGCCCCTGCAAACAATTGGTTCGAATATGCCTCACGCCTCTACGCAAAAACGGGAGGCTGTAGCCTTGAAAAACATGGCTCATCTTAATTCATAACCCTCAAATCTTATTGGGTTTCTCTCCCTCCCTGCATCCCCCTTTACCTACACCGGACAAGTGCACGGCGAGACTTATGCGCGAAGCAAGTAGCCATGCTCAGCGTTTCGCTTAAGAAACGCCTGAAGAGAACAGCTCCATATCCTCTTCTTAGAGTCAGGTTGTGTGGGGGTCCGGCGATTTCTTTTTAACAGTTCGGCCGGAGAAACTGTATGTTCGGAGGTCTTCAATGTTTCGCCATTCTTTGAGAGTGCGTCTCTCTTCAGTTGCGCTTATGAGCGCGCTGAGTTTCACATCAGCGTTTTTCGTTACGGCACCAGCTTTTGCCTCAATTGATCATCAAGTTGACTGCCAGAACACAGAGCTGCTCGCAGCCTGCTGGAGCCTGGTGGTAGTACAAGCCTCTCAGCAGAGCGGAGTGGTCGTGCAACAGGCTTTTGCCGCCGCGGCGACGTTTCCACCAGGAACTTCCCCTGAAGATTGCTGCGTCTGCTCAGGCTATAAAAGCCCAGGACTTCCCGACGATCCCGGCCTTCCCTTTGACCAATGGCCGCAGACATTTCCCTGGTGCGATGACGGTGGCGGAGGAGGTATTGGCGGTATCGGCGGAACAGGCGGCACCGGTGGAGTCGGCGGCGCTGGTGGAACCGGTGGCGTAGGTGGTACTGGCGGCGACGGCGGAACTGGCGGTGTGGGCGGAATTGGTGGCTCAGGCGGCGACGGCGGAGCAGGTGGCACTGGTGGCTCAGGCGGAATTGGCGGAGCTGGCGGTGACGGTGGAACCGGTGGCGCTGGCGGAACAGGCGGAGCTGGTGGCACTGGCGGCATTGGTG
>JBIKWF010000157.1:0-7687 GCA_044356455.1 Bdellovibrionota bacterium
CCTAAATACCAGGATGAAAGCGTATCTCAACCCTCCAGCGGTACCGGCTTAAAAATAACTTACTTTCCTCTTGCTTTTGAACACAGCCGCTCTGTGGTTGATTTAAATTGTTGAAAAACCACAGAGGGCACAGAGAACACAGAGGGAAAGAATAAAATACCGAGGGGCTCCCTAGTCAGGTTCCTTAGAAAGGCAGCAGGGCATTTCCCAGCCCACATAGACGCCCGGTACCGAATGCGATAGGTTATCAACACCTTATGGCAACCGCAGCGCTAGTTCAACAAAGCATCCTGCTCGACTTTTTTAGACAGGTATATCTCTACCGAGAGTACCTTAAGCAGTCGGTCCTGCGTGACTTGCGCATCCGTTACAAGCGCTCAGTGCTTGGCTATTTCTGGACGATACTTCATCCCCTCGGAATGATGGCAATTCTCGCCATCGTCTTTTCAAAGATCATGCGCATTCCGGTTCAGGATTATGCCGTATTCCTTTTCCCAGGAATGCTGGCGTGGAACTATTTTCACAGCACGACGGTTATGTCGCTTGGGAATATTCGCGCAAATGCGCGCTTGTTTGGGCAGATTCCCCTCCCCAAGTATATCTTTATCGTTTCGTTGGTAACCTCTAACCTCATTAACATGCTGCTGGCCTATATTCCGCTGCTGGTTATCATGCTGGTGCTCGGCCGTCCTATAGGACCCTCGGCGCTCTTTCTGCCGGTAGCTCTCCTTCCGCTTGTGTTTGTGACCATTGGTGTCTCGCTCCTCGTGGCGACAAGCAATGTGTTCTATGACGACACCCTTCATCTTTGTGAGGTAGGTCTTCAGGCGCTTTATTTTATGTGCCCGGTGCTCTACCACCGCGAGATGCTGCCTAAGGGACTTGTCGATGTCTTGGTGCTTAATCCGCTCTTTTGCCAGATTGAGTTTATTCGTGGTCTCTTCTATGACGCGAAGCTTCCTGATCCAGAGCTCTTTTTGCTCAATTTTACTGGCTCCCTTGTCATTCTTCTGATTGGTCTCAAAGTGTTCAGTGTCTCTGAAAAGAAGTTCCTCTATTTCCTCTAGTAGTCACATGGGTAATCCCGCTTCCTCCGCATTGGTCCCTGAGAAGTCTTCCGAGGCTAAGTCGGCGGTGATCTCGGTAAGGGACGTTACCGTGGCGTACCGTTCCTATAAGCAGAGGCCGACTTCACTTAAAGAGTCGGCGCTGCGCTTTCTTCGTACCGGGGTGTTAAAGCATTACGATACCTTCCATGCGCTGCAGGGGGTTAGCTTCGAAATTGAGCGAGGGAAAGTTTTTGGAATTATTGGAAGTAACGGTAGTGGCAAGAGCACTCTTTTAAAGGTTCTTTCAGGAGTGCTTGTTCCGACCGAAGGTGAAGTGAAGGTCGATGGAACCATGACCTCGCTTATTGAGCTTGGTGCAGGGTTTGATCCAGAGCTTAGCGCCGTCGAGAATATTTTTCTTAACGGTTCCCTGCATCGTAAAACCAAAGCTGAAATTGAGAGCCGAGTAGAGCACATTCTTGAGTTTGCAAATTTAAAGGAGTTCGCCTCGACTCCTATCAAGTATTACTCCTCAGGCATGTACGCCCGGCTTGGGTTTAGCGTTGCGGTAGATATCAACCCCGATATTCTTGTGGTCGATGAGATTCTCGCCGTAGGAGATGAGAGGTTTCAGCGTAAGTGTAAGGAAGTTTTTAGCCGCTTTCTTGAGTCGGGAAAGACGGTGGTGATGGTAAGTCATGACCTTTCCATGCTGCAGTCTTTTGCTGACACCGTGGCTGTCCTTTCGCGCGGGCAGCTTCAATACCTTGGGGATCCGAAGACGGCGGTAGAAATGTATCGTGACGCTTCCTACCAGGCGGCGCTTGAAGTCCCCTCTCAGAAAAATGACTCAGCTCATGCCGCCATTATCGCGGCGCCTGTAGTAAAACAAGTGGTGGTGCCTAAGCGAAGGAGCGTTCCCCACGAGAAATCGATCCTCTGTTTTGTAAACCATCTTCCGCCGGAACTTGGGATTGTGAATAGTCGCTCTCAGAGCCAGGGCATCTCGGTGCGTAAGGCGCATGTGGAGTCGGCCTTAGCCCAACTCCGGAAGCTTGGAAATGTCGATATTAAGGTCTGCGGTTTTCGGGGAAGTTCACTTATTCCGGTTGATGTTGATTGTTCTTATCTTGAAGATCGTTCGAACTTCACCTTTGAGTCGCTTAAGCGCATGAGTGAGTACGTTGGCAAGTACGATTATTATATCAACGTGGAAGACGACATCTTTATTCCCGAAGATACTCTTTCAGCCGTCATCGAGTTCGATAAGAGTGCGCTACTCAATGAGTGTTTGCACCCTAATCGGGTTGAGATTCGCGAAGATGTCGCTCATTGCGTTGACCTTGAAGCGCTTCCCGGATGGACCACTCAGCGTAAGATGTTCGAGGGCACGGAGTTTAAAGTTGCCTTAAATCCTCACTCGGGCGTGTTGATACTTTCGGATGCAAAACTACGCTACGCGCTTAGTCAGATTGATCTAAATTTTAGAGGGCGCGTACTTTCGAGCTCTATCGTTTCTGCGTTCGCGTACTTTCACAGCCCCTTTTCACTTTTTCGCGCGGTAGATGATGTGGCGTTTCATTCAGTCATTCATTTGGATCATTGGGTGCCTCAGGTTCCAACCCCTCCGTCAGCTTAATCCCGACCTCTCTAGGCAACCTCTGAAAAACCTCGAAAAGGAACTTTTCTTGTCCTATTTCCCCTCCGCGTTATTCAATAGTTTTTAAATAACGCGGAGGACGCTGAGTACGCGGAGGGGGAGTTTTTCCGAGGCTCCCTAAGTAATCAGATGGTAGGAGTCTCACCCTATCCTGCATTTTTGTTATATGTTTTCAGATAGTTGGCGAACCTTCTCCTTGCCTTAGTCGTGCTAAGGCACTGAATTGCTGGGAGTTTAATAACCTTCCTACTTCTGGGGGCGCGCGCCGCTGAAAAATCGTGAACCAGCATTTCGTGGGGAGCGGCTTTGGCTGCCTTTGCCAGACGTAATGGCCGGTGAAGGACTCTTCTTCTTTTTTGCCGGTTTCTGGGTGGGAAATATGAGCGCATTAAGTTTTCAGCAACGCCTCGCAGTTGCAGTTGTCACCGCGAGTTCCTGTATTGGCTTTGGACCTCGTGCTTTTGGGCAAGACAGTACGCAAGGGCTTGTTCCTCCAGCAACGCGTGAAGTTTCGAACCAGCCCGCTGCAGAGATGAGTCTCGATGCAAAGGAGGCGAGCGCGCTTTTTGAGAAGCTCTCGACGTCGTGTAAAGCCTGGGAGTTCTTGCCGCCTGAAGCCGAGAGAATGATTACGAAGGCCTTTGAGGGACTTGAGCTGCCAAGCACTAATGGCGCTCTTGAAAACGCAGGGTTCCGCCGAGAGATTAGTCCACTTAAGCCTCTTCCTCATGGGCGCTGCTCACTTTCCGTGACGTTCACTCCACTGAACAATCAATCTTGTACCCCTGAGCTTGGGGCCGAACATTTTGAAAAGACGTTTTTACCTCTCGTAAAGTCGCTGTCAAAGGACTTGAGGGAAGCGGGTTTCATTCTTTCCACCAATGCCCTTCCTCCCGATTGTGGGAATGGCTTTGTGTTCCGCGTGTTCTTTAATGCTCCGGTTTCTTTTCTTGTTCAGCTTCCTCAGGCTAGGGATCTGCGTTTGGTAGATACCGAGCACCGCTCAAAAATTCTTGAGTTTGGTCAGGCCACCGCAACAAACATGGCCACCTATGGACTTACCGAGGTGCTGGTTAACAAGGAAAGAGCTGTTACCGGTCTTTCTCAGCTCAGAGATTTTTATCTCGCCGCCAACATGCCACGCTGCGCCGCTATCGCGCAGGGACTTGTCACAGACATAGAGACTTCGCCTTTTCATATACGGCTATCTCGTGATTTAGGACCCGTTCAAGATTCTGAATTGGTGCAAGCGCCGCAAGTACTTCGTGATGCCATCCTTCGAAGAAGGCCAATGGTGGAGCGCCTTTCCTCGCGCGAGGAGTTGAAAGAAATTGGTGCGAGACTAGAAGGTCACGATCTTGGAGAAACCTTGCGTACCATTTTAAGATTTGAACTTGCTGCAAAGGTTGCAGAAGCAGACGAAGTCGAAATTGCTGCAACGCACCTTATGGAGGCGGGCCGGTTTGTTAAAGAGTCTGCGGCGCGTGCGGCTACGAAAGATCCAACAGAGATCGCGGGCTTCATACGTGAGGTCTTTAGCAATCGATATAAGAATGTGTACACTTCCGACACGCAGCTTTCAGGAATTTCTAATTTTGTAGCCGTCAATCTAACAGATTGCAGCGTGCGTGCGCTGACGGCCCGAGAGTGTTTTGCTCAGGCTGGTATTGTCTCAGGGATCGAAATCATTGGTGTACGAGGTGAATCTGGTGAGCTGAGTGGTGCCTTCGTTGGTCACGCCTATAACTTTGTTGATACACCTCAAGGGAGGCTGTACTTCGATTTTTCAAGACCAGACTCCGAGGGGTATGTCTTCCGGTCAAATAAAGAAATAATGACTCGCTACTGCGGAGATGCGAGCAAGGCCACGGTTGGTCTCTCCACCACAGATGATGGTCAAATTATGTCCCACCTTATGTACGAGCCCTTTGTTAAGGATACGGTGGAGTTTCTAAAGGTATTCGAAAAGGACAAATTGCCGCTTAAGCAGCTCCTTAAAGACCACCCTGAGATTATTCCTCATGCGCAGCGGCTAGTCGTGGCATTTAAAGCAGTTGACCTCGTGTCCGGTACCTCGCTGGCAGAGAAGTTCGTACAGGGTACTGCTGAGGATATTGCTACGTTATTCCCGAGTTCTGTGAGTAAGAAGTAGCATTTGACCTTGCAAAGCTTCGCCTTGCGTACCGCTCAGGCTAAAAGCTCTTATCGCGGCGTCGGCGTCGCGTAAACGCGCGGAGGTCTCACTACTATAGTGACCCCATTGGTGACAGGCGTTGGTGTTAAGGCCACATTTTTTCTCGCAACCTTTTCATTGTCGATTCTAATTTCCAGCTCTTCAAGAGCTGAGTCCGCAGCAGTTTTACAGTGCTCAGCGCTCGCAGATTGATCGGCGCAGGCAGAGAGTACAGAAAGCCTGTCTACTTTAAATTTGTATTCGGACTCTGCGCGGTCAGCCACTTTGTCAAAATTGGCAATAATTTGCTGGCGCATCTGGCGTGCTGCAGCTTCAGGTGGGGCGGGCTCGGCGCGGACGACTAAGGGAGCGAAAAGAATAGTGATAAGCAGAAGTCTATATCTCATAGCGGGACTTTAGGTCGTTGTTGTAAGTGCCTCAAGATAGAATTGTTCGTCACGTAAAGTTGTCTAGCCTCTGATAACCTTTAGAATAGGCCCGTGTTTTATCTTTGACTCTAATGGAAGATTTTCTTCGCGACGAAGGTGAGGTGACATGAACGCTAGAATCTCTCTTCTTGGAACAGGAAGCGCAGAGCTTAATCCGCTTCGCGCGGGGCAATCCGCGCTTGTCCAGTTAGAGTCCCCGAAAGGTGTGAACCTGAATCTCGTGTATGATTTTGGCTCGCGAGTTGCCGAAAGTAATCCCGAATTGGCGCTGCTCTCTCATTTTAATGGCGAACTACCGAATATCGAGTCGCTTGCTGCTCGTGCAAAGGCGGCGGGTTTTAGGGGCGAAGTACGGATCGGAAACGATCTTGATGTCTTTTCCGTCTGAGCACGCCACGAGGCACGATTCGATGCGCTTACGCACAGCGGTGCTACTCCTCTTTCTTCTCCTCAGGTGCGGCCTCTACAGCAGCTGACTCGCGCTTAAGGTGCGGGAATAAGATTACTTCGCGAATGGTAGGCGAGTTAGTAAGCAGCATGACAAGCCTGTCGATACCAATCCCCTGCCCTGCCGTTGGCGGCATGCCATGGTCTATGGCGCGCAAGAAATCTTCATCAGCATCACTTGCTTCTTCGTCACCTGCCGCTTTGCGTGCGGCTTGTGATTCGAGGCGCTGGCGCTGATCAATCGGATCGTTGAGTTCGGAGAACGCATTTGCGGTTTCCATGCCCGCAATGATGAGCTCGAAACGATCGACCACGTTGGGGTTATCCTTGTTCTTCCGCGCGAGGGGCGACGTAGAAAAGGGATGATTCATGATGAAGGTGGGATTAATCAGCTTTGGTTCCACCACCGAGCCCCACACATCCTCAAGCGTATGGCCCCAGTCTGTTTTGTCGCGAGGCTGAATGTTTCGGCGCTCACAAATCTTAAGCAGTCCCTCAAGCGAGTGCACGTCTACCTCGCGAGGTATGCCGCCAATTTCATATAAAGAGTCCGTCATCGAGATGCGCTTGTAAGGGGGCGTGAAATCAACCTCAAGATCTCCGTATGGAATCTTAAGGGTTCCGTTGGTTTCCTGCACAAGCCTCACGAGAAGCTCTTCGCTGAGGGTCATTAAGTCTTCGTACGTGGCATATGCTTGATAGAACTCAAGCATAGTGAACTCTGGATTATGCTTCTTTGAGAGCCCTTCATTGCGAAAAACGGTTCCGAGGGCGTACACGCGGTCTAGGCCACCAACGACAAGTTTTTTTAGAGGGAGCTCAAGAGCAATTCTTAAGACCATCTCGGTATGGATGGCATTGAAGAATGTGCGAAAGGGCTTGGCGGTGGTGCCGCCTTGCGTGTACTCAAGCACCGGCGTCTCAACTTCAAGGTACCCGCGTTCATCAAGAAAGTTCCGAATTGATTTGATGATGCGAGTGCGTTTACGGAAAAGTTCCCGCACCTCTGGGTTCGAGATAAGATCCACGTAGCGCTGGCGGTAGCGAGTCTCAGTATCGGAAAGTCCATGCCACTTCTCAGGGAGTGGAATCAGAGATTTGGTTAAGAGCCGAACGGACTCTGCGTGCAGGCTTTTCTCTCCCGTCTTTGTGACAAAAGGGTAGCCCTTGAGCTCGATGATGTCGCCCATGTCATAGGTTTTGAACTCTTCATAGGCTTGCTCGCCGACATCATCTTTTCTGACGTAGGCTTGGAGTTTCCCGTGGGAATCAAGGATATGGACAAAGGTCGCTTTGCCCATGACTCGCATTTGGACAATTCGGCCGCCCAGTGTAAAACGCGGTGCTTGGGCAGGCTCAATGACAGGCGCCTCAAGGATGGTCTTTGAGTTTCCGGTGACCTTAATATCGTTAGGGAACGCAAAGCCCTTCTCGCGGAGTTGTTCTAGTTTACCTATTCGAACAAGTTCCTGTTCGGTGCGGCTGGCTGCTGCTGATTGCTGCGCAGGCTGGCCTTGATGAGCCAAGGAAGAAGCATTCTCACTTGAAGTAGCTGGTAGCTTTGAGGAATTGACCATATGCCTCGGTTAAAAAATTCAGTGCGTAAGTATGGCAGAGCTCGAAAGGCTGGTCCAACTGCCATAAAAAGGTCCTTAGAACGCGGGAAGTCGGAGCTGAGCTTAGAGCCTGCCTCTTGGGAAATGCAGATAAAAGTTTCCCGGAGGCGCCCTAAGGTTCAGGTGGCGGCCTTTCGGCGCCTTGCCGAGGTAATTCTCTGGGATTTGGAGCTTTCCCCTCCGCGCGGGATTCGCTCAAGGGGCATGAAGCCGTTCCCTCCCCCCTCGGTGCGCCAGCTTTCAGTCTCCTTTATCGGAGATAAGGAAATGCAGGCCCTCAATTCATCGTATCG
>JBIKWF010000055.1:0-27739 GCA_044356455.1 Bdellovibrionota bacterium
ACCTGGCATGTATTTGTGCACCCACAGTTTGCGGCTCGCTACCGCCCGTGGATGCCCCGCAGCATTTGTTGCGGCACCGCGAGGACGCGGCGCCCTACCGAAATGCGATTCATTCGAATGGAATGTACTCATGTCCAAATGGAACCGCGTCGCTCTGTGGTGAATTTCTTCACGAAAATTTAACCACGGAGGACCCGGAGGGACACAGAGGTGAGTTTTCAGACGTTCCCTGGGTAGGGCGCCCTGTCCCCAGGGTGCCGCAAGATCTCTCGCTCCAGCACCTGGCATGTATTTGTGCACCCACAGTTTGCGGCTCGCTACCGCCCGTGGATGCCCCGCGGCATTTGTTGCGGCACCGCGAGGACGCGGCGCCCTACCGAAATGCGATTCATTCGAATGGAATGTCCTCATGTCTAAATGGAACCGCGTCGCTCTGTAGTGAATTTTTCACGAAAATTTAACCACGCAGGACCCGGAGGTACACAGAGGCGTGCTTTTCAAGGGCTCCTTAATTACCCCGCCTTCGCAAGCTCCGCCTGAACCGCAGCAAAGCTCTTCTCAACTTCGATTTCAGCAAAAGACGAGGCTCTCTCGCAGATTTCCATCAGCACGCGGTCTTGAATACGCCCCTTATGCATCGCCACGGAATACGGCACGCGGTGGAAGGTCACCATAGAGTATTTCGAAATGAATTTTCCTGGATACTTATCCTCTAAGACGTGCTCAAGCTGCTTCTTGAGCGCAAATTTAGGATTACCCGAGGTGTCCCGCATTTCAAAGAAATTATCGATGGCGAGATCTGCAATAGCATCCGCATTAACTTTGCGCGCCTCAGACATTTTACTGAACCAATTCCCCCAATGAGCGCCGCCTTCTGCGATAATTTCGTTAAATATTGCGCAATCTTCGAATGAACAGTTCATGCCCTGTCCGTAGAAGGGAACCACCGCATGCGCAGCGTCTCCCAAGAGAAGAACCTGATCGCCAACAAACCAAGGCGCACACTTCACGGTCATGAGACTACCCGTGGGATTGTGGAAGAACTCCTCTTCGAGTTTCGGCAGAAGAGGAACTGCGTCAGGAAACTGCTCCTTAAAGAACCCAGTAACCGCTGCCGGCGTCGAAAGACTGGCAAAGCTCACCGGTCCCGCATGCGGGAAAAAGAGCGTACAGGTAAACGTCTTATCAATATTTGGAAGTGCTATCATCATATAGCCGCCGCGAGGCCATAGATGAAGGGCATGTGGCTCAAGCTGGAATTGTCCAGAGGCACTGGGAGGAATGGTGAGCTCTTTATATCCGTGCTCCAAGTACCCCTGAGAGAAGTTGAACCTTCCCATCCCCATCATGCTCATTCTAAGAGCTGACGCGGAGCCATCGGTCCCGATCACGGGAGCTCGCTTAAGCCGCGAGACATGCCCACTCACTTCATCTCTCATCATGAGCTCAGAAGTCGCAAAATCATAGCCTACGCAGCGTTTCTGAAAATGCAGGGTGACGCCCTTCTCCTTACCTAAAGCAGTGAGCAGGATAGAATTCAGCGAGTTCCGAGAAACCGAATTGATAACCTCAGAGTCATTACGCCCATAGGGAACGAGCCTCAGTTCTCCGGACACGGGGTGCACCATTCGCCCTTTCATGGCGATCATTTGCTGACGCACCACGTCCGCGAGACCAACTTGTTCGAGGGCATGCAAGCCACGCACGGACAGGGCAAGATTAATCGAACGCCCCTCTCCCCCGCTCTTACCCACGGCACTTTCTGAGCGCACGTCCCAGCGCTTCTCAAAGACCTCGACCTCGTAGCCACGGCGGGCAAGATAAAGACCAAGAAGAGAGCCTGCAAGGCCCGCGCCGATGATAGTTACTTTCT
This sequence comes from Bdellovibrionota bacterium, assembly GCA_044356455.1. GTDB lineage: Bacteria > Bdellovibrionota_C > UBA2361 > UBA2361 > JBGSMV01 > JBGSMV01. The sequence goes on from JBIKWF010000055.1 coordinate 1,874, forward strand.
CACTCATACGAAGCACTCCTTGAGAATGTGAACAAATCTATAGATGTCGGCAAAAGAATTATACAAAGGCGCCGGAGCTATTCGAACCACATCCGGCTCGCGCCAATCGCAAATCACCTCATGCGCAATTAAGCGATCGTGCGTTTTTCTTCCGCCCTTGACGCGCAAAGAAAGCTGACACCCGCGCTCTGCTGGATTTTTCGGGGTGATGCTCGACACATTTCCTGCGCAAGAAACCTCAAGCAGCTCCTCCAAGTAGGTAGTAAGAGCCTCGCTCTTTGCTCTTAGCCTTTGAATCCCCGCCTCTCGAAAGAGCTCAAGCGCAGCGCGAAGTGCCGCGAGTGGCAGAATCGGCGGGTTGCTGAGCTGCCACCCCTCAACTCCCGAGATCGGATGGAAATCAGGCCCCATCTTAAAGCGCGTGGTTTTGTCGTGTCCCCACCAGCCCGCAAGTCGGGGCGTCGCGGGAGCATGACCGTGGCGCTGATGCACGAAACATCCTCCGACACAGCCGGGACCGCCATTGAGGTACTTATAGGAGCACCACACCGCGAAATCTATGCCCCACTGATGCAGCTGGAGCGGCAGGTTGCCAATCGTGTGCGCAAGATCGACTCCCACATAGGCCCCCACCTCGGCACCGAGCTTTGCAATTTTTTCTAGCGGCAAGGCCTGCCCAGAATAGTAATTGATTCCCTCAACGAGTATGAGCGCGAGCTCATCCCCATGAGCTCGAATCATTTTCTCTGCATCCTCCATGCGCACATACACCTCTCCCTCTCGAGGAGAGAGATGAAGAATAGTCTCCTGGGGAAGAAGTCCGTGCAAAGCCACCTGAGAGGAGACGGCATACTGATCCGAAGGAAACGGCGAGAACCCCATCAAGATTTTTGTTCTCTTTCCCTTGGGGCGATAAAAAGAGGTCAGCATTAAGTGAAGGTTTACGGTCAAGGTATTCATCGCGACCACTTCGTCGCGCTCAGCGCCTACAAGAGCGGCAAGATCCTCAGTCAGCAATTCATGGTACGGGAGCCAGGGATGCCGGCTTTGAAAGTGCCCTTCTACTCCAAACTTAGCCCAATCTTCCATTTCTTCTTGAACATATTGGGCTGCTTTCTTGGGCTGAAGGCCGAGGGAATTACCGCAGAGATACGTTACCTCTTTCCCATCTTTCCCTTTCGGAAAGTGAAATGAGCTTCTAAAAGCTTTAAGCACATCCGCCGCATCCAGGGCTTCAGCGTAACGAATATCAGTCAGGGGAAATTCGCTCATACGATCCTTGCATTCAAAAAATTCACCGTCTCTTAAGATTGATGAAGTTCAAAAAGCCTCACGCGGCTTGGCGCCGCATCGGAAACAAAAGGCGCAATTTCTATCAGAAGCAGGTAACTCCCATCACGTATCGCATCAGGAACAAAGACGAACTCGGTGATAGTTTTAGAAAGCACCTCACGTGAAGGCAGCTTTTTCTCACCCTCCTTCATTCCCCAGAAAATCCTATGCGCACTAAGCTTTCCCTCATCATGCGCACGGTCGAGAGAGGGCACATCGAGAAGGAGATGCTGAAATCCCTTCTCCGCCACAAACTGGGCAGCTTCGAGCGAAAGAAACGCGGGAGCCTCCTTCGAATAGTCTCGGCTCTTCTTCGACGCATTGTTTGGAAGGGTTCTAATAATGAGAGCAGAATGGTTCCCCGATACCCCTTCCAGGGCCTTTGAAAGAGCCGCGCGGGTGATAAGCAGGTCTCCTTGTTCAAAGGCGACGCTTGCATGTTCCATGGAGCCTGCGGCAGGAACTGGCGCGACGGATACGAGCCGCGCCGTCGAAAAGGAGTTCCGAAGCGCATCAACAATAAAGAGCCGCTCATCAGTAATGTGCCCCGCACATTCCGTATGAGTTCCGTTGCAGTGCGAAATAAAGGTTACACATTCAACGTTACAGCTTCCTCCTCGCCTGGTGTCCCCTACAAATCCGCCAGCATCTAGCGCTTCGGCGACGGCCGCTGGAACACCGAACGAGCGGGGCTGGGCGCCGTGAAATTCTAGAGGAATGCTGATTTCAAGGGGATTTTCCGTGTTTATCCACACAGACGAACCATTGAAATCGAGGCTGAGCTTCATAGGCAAATGGAGACGAATAAGTGGATCAGGACAACCACTAAGACCACAGAGAACACAAAGAAAGCGCCTCTATTTCTAAAGAATGCCCGATCGAGGAGGCGCCCATGGAATTAATGTCGATAAAGTAGTGACTATTGAAAAACGCATAAGGCACTAGCCGCACCTTAAGGAGCCATTCAAGCCTTAACGGGAGCTGGCGGCGCCATTACGGTCCCGCAAGACCCACACGTTCGTTTCTTAAGATCGCTGTAATAGCGCTCAAAAATTGGCGGTAGTTGCGTGACGATATTCTCGACAGGAATAAACTCCTCGTAAAGCTTTTTACCGCAACCCTCACAAAACCACTGAAAGCCATCGAGCTCGCCCGGATTCCTGCGGCGCTCTACCACGAGACCTACCGTATTGGGCCCTCGCTGAGGCGAATGGGGTACTCGGGGAGGGAGAAGGAAGATGTCTCCTTCGCGAATGTGAATATCTACCGGCTTACCCTCATCCATTATTTTCACAAGAATGTCGCCCTCAAGCTGATAGAAGAATTCCTCTCCTTCATTATAGTGGTAGTCTTTGCGGGAGTTGGGGCCGCCGACGACCATGATCATGAAGTCGGTGTCCTTGTATACCATCTTGTTACCAACCGGCGGCTTAAGAGACGCTCGATTTTCGTCAATCCACTTCTTGAAATTGAGCGCATTCCAATTCTTCATCCTAGTCCTCTCCTTCTTCCTACTTAGTGGTCTCTGTGGTCTTACTGGTAGTTCCCCATTCCCCAACCTAAGGAACCTCTGAAAGACATCGATATTTTATTTTTTCCCTCCGTGATCTCTGTGTCCTCTGTGGTTTTTCAACAATTTAAATCAACCACAGAGGACGCAGAGGTACACAGAGGTGAGTTTTTCAGATGCTCCCTAAATACCCGCCATCCTTCCGCCATCAACCGCAAGGCTCACTCCCGTAATAAATCCCGCCGCGGGTGAGGCAAAAAAGCACGCCGCATAAGCAATCTCTTCCGGACGCCCAAGTCTGCGCACGGGAAGTTGCCCCGCCATGGCAGAACGCTCCGCTTCTACGGAAGATTTATGCTCAGCCGCCTTCCTCTCGAAAATAGCCTGCAAGCGGCCCGTTTCCGTTGGCCCCGGCAGAACATTATTGACCGTAATTCCTAGAGGTCCAAGCTCATTCGCCAAAGTCTTAGCCCAGCTCGCCACCGCTCCTCTGGTCGTATTGGAAACCCCCAGTCCCGCAAGCGGCTCGCGCACGGAGGTACTTACAATATTTACAATTCTCCCCCAGCCCTTCTCTTTCATTCCCGGAACACAGGCCTGCACAAGATAGTGATTGCAAATCAGGTGCGACGAGAGAGCTGCGTCGAGCGACTCTTTGGAAGCGCTAAGAAGCGGACCCGGAGGAGGCCCGCCGGTGTTATTAATGAGAATATCGAAGGAGCCCTTCGATGAAATGTGCTCGGCAACTTTCGCGCGCAAGTCTTCGGGATTCGCATAGTCAGCGCAGAAATATTCGTGAAAAACGGAGTGGCCTGCAGCGGTAGAAATTGAAGCGAGCGCCTGAAGAGTTTCGGTCAAGGATTTCTCGCCTCGGGAAACCGCGCACACCTGTGCGCCGCCGCGCGCAAGCTCTTCCGCAATTGCGCGCCCAATCCCCTTGGAGGCTCCCCCCACTAACGCACGTTTTCCTACAAAAGACTTCTCTCGCATGAAAAGATACCTTTGAATTCGTTACTGAGCGCTCACCTTAGAGGCCTCATTTTTTGCCAAAACAGTATAATGGAAGGCCAGTTTAGTTTTGAGAGCCGCAGGCAAAGCGGGCAGGTCCGCTCGTGCAATGAGAAGAGACGACAGACTAAAGAGATCTTTAAAGACCCTATTCATCTCCACAGTGGAGCGTAAATATTCATGTCCCGCCGAACCACCGCTGCCCATTTTCGTTCCGATCATACGGAGCACAAGCAAGCTATGACGATGCCGCCATGAGCTTATGCCTTCATCAAGATCGATAAGGCTCGCAAGCAACCGATAAGGTAAATGCAAAATAGGCTCATCGCGGTAAAGGCTTATAAATAGCGCTGCAAGAGTCGCGGAGTAAGAAAGCCTCCACTGCCCCTGCTCCTGAATACGCGCATGCTCTTTAGGATCCACCATGAGGAGAAACTGCTCCTGGGACTGAGCAATGTGCTCGAGGCGCCTCTCCTTTTCTTCGGGTGTGAGCCGCGCGTTTTGGATGACGACCGCTTTCTCGCCCTCCCACAATTTTCGAACCGCCGCTTGGTACTCTTTGGTAAAATCGAACTCCTGAGCATGCACAAAAGGTGTACGCTCAAGCCACTGCTCCACCACTTCAAAAAGTGAGCGTTCTTGCCCAGCCTGCGCGATAGTGCTGCGGGCCGTTTCATCGAACTGAAGCGGACTTGCCCTGTCTACCTGCTGGGTACCCTGCGTGCGCTTAAGGCCTAGCCTGTTTTCAAACACACGGAACTGCACGCTTTGAAAGCCCGATGCAGCGCCCAACATGTTTCGAAAGTCCAAGAAATCAAGCGGCGTCATCGTTTCGAGAACTCGCACCTGGTCGATGAGAATCTTCATGATTTCATTGATACGAGTCACGCGCTGCACCGCGATGCCAATGTTCACCTCGTCAACGAAGTTGCGGTCGAACATCTCAATAACCGAGGTAAGGTTGTGGATAATCTCCTTAAACCAAAGCTCGTAAACCTGGTGGACTATAATGAAGAGGTGCTCATCATGGGCAGGGCGCCCATACTTTTCACTCCAAGGAGACTGGGCCGAAAGGAGCTTATCGAGCTGGAGGTAATCCCCATAGTCTCTAGGTGGGGTGACCGGAGAAGAGCTATTACCTGAATCTGAGCCTGCCTTAGCTGCCATGCGTGTGCCCCTGGAGGATCTGTTTACCGGGCTCTATAGCAGCCCCCGGAAATAAAGTCATACTCAGAGTCACATCGCAGGTATGTTCAGCGAAATCTGCTTAGATAGCGCTGGTTTAAAGAGAAGAGATAGGGGCAGAAAGCTTCGCAGACTGCTCAAGGTGTAGGGGTGGCACAGGAGCCCTACGCGGCGCGGCGGAGAGCACCGTATCTGACTCGCTGTACTGATCGAAGTTACTGAGTGGGGGCGTGTAAACATGCAAAGTAACGAGAGGCTGCTGCTCTGCATTACCTACCTGATGGACATCGACCGGAGCAGAAACAGCAACCTCACCGACTCCAAAATATTTAATCTCCGTAGGGGCCAGAAGACCACAAGCTGAGTGCTCAAAGCTAATCTCAAAACCTCGTCCCGAAAGCACACGCACACCACAATTGGAGCCACGGTGGTTATGCAAAGGACTACTTTGACCAGGAAGCCAGCCGAGAAGCAGAACTTCAAGGGCTTCCGTTTTTAGGACGCGTAAGCGGAAATAGCGTTCGGGATCAAACCGAGCAATCGAGAGCGCCTCTTCCTCAGATATAGAGAGCTCCTTGAGAATGGACTCGAGAGAGGAGAGCTTTAGTGGCGAACTATTCGCGGAGAGCACCCCTCTCGCATACTGAAGGGAGGAAGGGAGCGCATCAAAGTATTCCTGGGTGACTGCCGGCATGAGGCCTATATAAACGCTAAACTCCTACTACTCAAGTAGGAATTTGAAGAGCCGCCCAGATGGCTTTAAAGCATATCCGAGAGCTTGGTCGATTCCATAATTGCCGCGATTCGATCCCTTACCTGCTTAAAAAGACCATGCAACTTAGGCTCCCTCTCTATCGGGGTTGCCTGGTAATAAAATCGGCTTGCCGACTTGGTCGGTGCAAGCGCGCCGTCAAATAACCGCACCACATCCGCCAGCGCAATATTTTCTGGCTTTACAATAAGTTCGAACCCTCCGCCGCGTCCTTTTGTGCTTGAAAGAAAGCCGTTTTGTCTCAGCACAAGAACAATCTGCTCTAAAAATTTGACGGGAATCTCCTGCTCTTTGGCAATTTCAGAGACAGACACGCGCCTACCTTCATTTCGGGCAATATATAAGAGCGCAAGAAGCGCATACTCTGAGCGCGAAGTAAGTCGCATAGAAACACGGAACCTCTGAAAAAGCCCTCTTTTGCGGCATCTGTGGTTTTAGTGGGTTCCGAAAACAACCACTAAGACCACAGAGACCACGAAGGGGGACTTTTTCAGAGACTCCCTTGCCCTAGCTTGCCATTTGCAGCGCTGTCTTTACCAGTGAGCCCTTGAAATTTGCCCAAGGGACCGCCCCCACCCCTGCTACCGTTGCCGAATCATTAGGGTTGTTCAATTGTTACCCCGGGTCTTGAATTCTTCAGCCGCCGTCGTATTGTACAAGCTCCCGAAATCTTTAAGTTTTGACCCCTTTTGCCTGGCGGTAATTACCCGGTAGCAATGACGGGGCGAAAGCCACGATTTTTGAGACCCAAGTGACGGATAGCGATGTATCTCCTTAAGAAAATTTTCGGCACCACCAACGACCGCACCCTCAAAGCCCTCAAGCCTCTCGTGCAGAGAGTAAATCAGCTTGAACCAACCTATAAGGCAATGAGCGATGAAGATCTCCGCGGTCAAACCGCAAAGTTTCGCGAGCGCCTCTCGCGCGGGGAACCTCTCGACGCACTTATGCCCGATGCATTTGCTGTTGCACGTGAAGCCGGAAAGCGCGTTCTCGGCATGCGGCACTTTGATGTGCAGCTCATCGGTGGATCGATTCTGCACAGCGGAAAGATTGCCGAAATGAGAACCGGCGAAGGCAAAACCCTTGTTGCCACGCTCCCTGCTTACCTCAACGCCCTACCCGCTGCTGGCGTACATATTGTTACCGTCAATGACTATCTCGCACGCCGCGACTCTGAATGGATGGGGCGGCTGTACAACTTTCTCGGCGTTTCCGTAGGCGTCGTGTACGCCGGCATGGACGAGAGCAACAAGCGTGCTGCCTACCAAGCAGACATTACATACGGACAAAACAACGAGTTCGGATTCGACTACCTACGCGACAACATGAAGTTCTCGGTGGACTCCATGTACCAGCGTGGCCACGCCTTCGCGATCGTGGATGAGGTGGACTCAATTCTTATCGACGAAGCGCGCACGCCGCTTATCATTTCAGGCCCCGCGGAAGACTCCTCAGAGATGTATCTTCGCGTGAATAAAATCATTCCCTCCATCGAGAAGGAAAAACACTTCACACTCGACCTAAAATCAAAGCAGCCAACGCTCACCGAAGAAGGCATTGCCCGAGTTGAATCGCTCCTTCAAATTGAGAATCTCTACGATCCTGCCAACATCGACCTTGTTCATCACGTGAACAACGCCCTCAAGGCGCACTCCATGATGCAGCGCGATGTGGATTACGTCGTGCGAGACGGCGAGATTATCATCGTGGACGAGTTCACCGGGCGACTTATGGCAGGGCGCCGCTGGTCAAACGGCCTCCACCAAGCGGTCGAAGCGAAAGAGTCCGTTAAGATTCAGCGCGAGAACCAAACGCTGGCCTCCGTTACCTTCCAGAATTACTTCCGCATGTACAAGAAGCTGTCGGGCATGACCGGCACTGCGGACACGGAAGCAGTTGAGTTCAAGCACATCTACGGACTAGATGTCGTGGTTATCCCCACGAATCGGCCGATGGTGCGCATAGACGAAAGCGACCAAGTGTTTCGTACTCGCAAGGAAAAATACGAGGCGGCCTGCGAAGATATCGCCGAGATTAAACTGACGGGCCAGCCCGTACTCGTGGGCACCATAAGCATCGAACAAAGCGAATTACTCTCGAAGATACTTAAGGAAAAGGGCGTAGAACATAACGTCCTTAACGCGAAGCAGCATGAGCGCGAAGCAGAAATTGTAGCGCAAGCAGGACGCTCCGGAGCTGTCACCATCTCCACCAACATGGCAGGCCGCGGAACTGACATCATGCTCGGCGGGAATCCCGAGTTCGCAGCCGCCGCCGAAGCAAAGACCAAAGATCGGGCAGATCCAGCGTTTATCGCAGCGCTCGAGAAGTCGAAGGCGCTCTGCGACGAAGATCGCGCAAAAGTTATACAAGCGGGCGGACTCTTCATCATGGGCACCGAGCGCCACGAATCTCGGCGCATCGACAATCAGCTCCGCGGCCGCGCGGGACGACAAGGAGACCCGGGACACTCTCGCTTCTATGTGTCCCTCGAAGACGACCTCATGGCGCGTTTTGGCGGAGACCGCATTCGCTCTATCATGGACAAAATTGGCTGGGACGAGGGCGTTGCAATCGACGGCAAGCTTATCAGCCGCTCCATTGAAACGGCTCAAAAACGCGTAGAAGCGTTCCACTTTGAAGCCCGCAAACACGTCACCGAATATGACGACGTGATGAACAAGCAGCGCCAAGTCATTTACGGGCTCCGTCAGAGCCTTGTAAAGGGCGAACGGGTGCGCGAAACCATCCTTGGTTTCTTGGACGACCTGCTGGAAAACGCAGTGCTGGATGTATGCGACGAGCGCATTAGGCCGCACGAGTGGGACGTAAATCGGATCGGAGAACGATTCCAGTTCCTATTTAAGGAGTCGCTCGATCCCGCAGTACTTAAAAAAGCGGATGCACAGTCAATCTTTGATGCCGTGCGGACCAAAGGCCGCGACCTTTATGGTAGCCGCGTACAATCTCTAAACACCAAACTCGAAGCTCTCGATGCCATCTTCCGCGCCCAAGAGCGAGAGGACGGAGAAGAGACCGAAGAATCATCGCCCTCAGCGAAGGTCGATAAGGGCTTTTTTGACTTCGAGCAGCACACGACCTTAGAGACCCTTGATCAACTTTGGAACAACCACCTCAAGGAAATGGACCATCTCCGCGAGGGCATTGGGTTACGAGGGTATGGACAAAAGAATCCACTCTACGAATATCAACGCGAAGGATTCATACTCTTTCAATCCCTGATGCAGACCATGCACGAGACGGTAGTTCGAAAGATCTTCTTCTCAGAACCACCAGACCCCAAACAGCTCGAGGCACAGCTTAGAGCCGAGCGAGAACGCCGCGAAGCCCTTGAGCAGCAAATGCAAATGGTGCACGAGAGCACCCTTGAACCGACAGCCGCAAATGCTGACTCTGCGCAGGGAGGAGAAGCTCCCAGAAACGCAGAAGACCAGCGCGCGAGGCTCGCCGCCCAGCGCAAAGCTCGCAGACGGGCTCTCAAATAAAACCACCAGCTCCTAAGGTAGAAGTAAGCAAAAGGAAGTCGGACGTAACATGAAACCATATTCACTGTACGTCCATATTCCTTACTGCCTGCAAAAGTGTCCCTACTGTGACTTTAATACCTACGCCTTAAGCTCAATCCCAGAGCGTGACTACGTGAGCGCGCTACTCGCGGAGCTCGATTATTTTGCCACTCGCCCGGAATGGCGGGGACGCCCCATTCAGTCGATTTATTTCGGTGGTGGAACTCCCTCCCTCTTCTCGGCTCGCTCGGTAAGAAAGTTTATCGAGGAAGCCTGTGCGCTCTTTCCGGTTACCGAAAACATCGAGCTTTCCATCGAGGCAAACCCTGGAACCGTCGACGCAGAGAAGCTTTCTGGCTACAAGGACTGCGGCATTAACCGGATTAGTTTTGGGGCGCAGTCGCTCGACCCCGCGACTCTTAAATCTCTGGGACGGCAACACACCCCGGAAGACATCAGAAGCGCCGTAGAGTTCTCGCGCACCGCTGGTATCACCAACATCAATCTCGACCTTATGTACGGCTCTCCTGGCCAGACTCTAGAGATGCTAGAGGCGGATCTATTGGCATATCTTGACCTTTCTCCAAGCCACGTCTCCCCCTATGGACTCACCATAGAAAAGGGCACCCCCTTCTACACGAGCTTCCGCAAAGGAATCATGAAACTTCCTCCCGAAGAGCACGTAGCCTGCATGATGGAGCGCATCAATGAAGTTTTGCCAAAGGCAGGTTTTCACCACTACGAAATCAGCAACTTCGCACGTCCCGGCAAAGAAGCGCGTCATAACCTGGCCTACTGGAACGGAGACGACTACCTGGGGCTTGGGGCGGGGTCGCACAGCTGCGTGACCGAGCGCGAAGGCTCTAGGAAAATCTCCGCTCGAAGGTGGTCCAACTACGCACTCCCCAATCGCTATATGCAAGCGGCCGCAGCTCAGGGCCACGCCGAAGGCTGGCATGACACGCTCACTCCCAAAGATCTCATGTTTGAGTTCTTTTTCCTTGGCCTCAGGAAAATTGATGGCGTGAAGGAATCGGATTTTGAAGAGAGCTTCGGCATCCCCCTTTCTGCCGCCTACCCTGAGATCCTACAGATTATGACCTCAGAAGAGTTGCTTGAGATAAGCGGGGGCAAGGTCAGGCTCACCGCCCGTGGCCTACTACTCGCAGATAGCGTAGTTGAAAACTTCGCCTCCCCAAACCTCGACGCACGCCCACCCGCCACAGAAACTTCAAGTGAGCCGAACTGGCTTACGATGGAAGAAACGACGAACTAAAAGCCAAGTCAGTCTTTGCGCACTCGCGCACCTCCCCCCAGAAGAGAACAAAAACTCGGTGACTTACATCACTTTCTCGGCTAACTCCTTGAAGTGCAGACTGGCCAGCAACGAGAAACGATTGCATAGCGAATGCAAATCGCCATAGTCAAGCCATGCAAAAACGAACTGGCTTTCGATTCCTCAGCACCCTGCTTATTTCAACCATCGTCACCCTGCTCGTCGCAGGAAGACCTACCCTTTCGGACGAGCCAAACTGCAACGCCGCTCTCGATCTCGTAGTCACCGGTTTAGTCGATGAGCTTGGGAGACCAAGGGGCGCGGAAATTAGCAACCAGTCAAGCGTGTGTAGTTATTCTGTGGGAGCCGCGAGCTACAAGCTTTATGGCTCAGAAGAAGCGAGCCAGCTTCTATGGCAGGCCCGAGAAGACATACTCCCTCCACTTTCACAAAAGAATTTCTGGGTGCACATTCCTTCTTGCGGTTACCGTCTTGAAGTCTTTCACGGCCCACTTATCGTCACGTTCAGAACTGGGTCTCGTTATTTGGAACGCACTCTAAAATCTGATTACTATGCGACCGAACTCCAGTGCCCAGAGCCTACCTGCGAAGAGGCAATTGAAAGAGACATCGTGGGCACCATACTTCCTCTCTCTGAGGAAGATCCACGCTGTGGCAGGATGACGAATTTCTCAAGCTCATGTTCGTACACCGTTGGAATTGCCAGCTATAACGTATTTGACCCACCTCCCCTTTTTGAAACCCAGACTCTTTTCGACTCCTTTGTTACTCAAGTAGCTCCCAATTCGACTACCGAGTTGTGCGTCTCCCGGCCTGCGTGTAGCTATCAGCTCGACTTATTTGTGGGCCAAGTGGTAGCACAGCCCGCAAGCGGAGAATCGTACGGGATAAGGCTTCGAGATGCGGGTATTTACGTCTCTGGCTCCCGCCCCTACTGTTCAATCGACCCAACTCCGACACCGACGCCTACTGCCACGCCGACTCCTACTCCAACTCCAGCCCCTTCGCTCATCTGCCAAGTACAAGGATCTGCCAACCCCCTTCCGTGCAATGGAGAATCTACCTCTCTCCAATTAAGCGGCGCAGGCTCCTCTAGTTTCGCTGGCATAAGCTACGAGTGGAGTTCCACATGCCCGAATACACAATTGAGCGATCCGGCTGCACTCGCACCAATTCTCTCGTTCTCGAGCGCTCAAGAAAATGGAGCCCCCGTATCTTGCCAGGCAACCTTACAAGTGAAATATGATGCCCTTGGAATAGCCACATCTTGCTCAGTTCCAATTTCGGTTTCTCCTTGCAGCGTTGATTGTGCGGGTCAGATCAATGGCTCAGCCATAAAGGACCGCTGCGGCGTGTGCTTAGGGAGTGGAGAATCTTGCCTTGCGGGCTGCAGCACTTCAGATTTGCGAGAAGGCCAAATCAGACTTGATGGGCACGCACTTCAGCTCCGCACCCAAGTCTCTCGGCTCTTTGCTCTCACTCGTCCGTTTGAGAGATCAAAAAAGGCGGCGCTCGCTCGCAAAGCCGCACTTGAGAGAGCAAACAGCCTATACGCCAAGGCCTGGACAGTCTCCTGGAGCGTCCCCCGCTTCGTTACCCAATGCTCCGTTTCCTCAATTTGTGTAACGACCTCCTTTAGCGACGTATTAGATGAGTACCTGGCTTCGATTCAAGAGCTAGAGCAGCTCACCGCCGAAGCCCGTGACCGAGCAACTCGAGCGTATCCGCGGCGAATTCGCACAAGAATAGACAACGCCCGGCGAATTGCACTTGCAATTGGAAGCGCTGCGCGGAAAGAAGTCAGCACGTTGCCCCGCACGAACGTGATCTGCCCCTAGTCTGCAGCGCGCACCTGGCCTAGCCATGGCCTCCCTGGGTAGCCCCCAGGCAGGCGTGCAGATTTAAAAGAACTTCACGAGATAAGCGCTCACGACCAAGCCAAGCGCTCCGACGACGCGAAGCAACGAAATCGGCTGTGCGGTTAAGCCAAATAGGCCAAAATGATCAAGGACAAGCGAGCCGAGCAATTGCCCGGCAATCGCGATACCGAGAAAACCTGCAACACCAATCTGGCGCACAAAATAGGCCGAAATAACTACAAAGCTGGCCCCAATAAGTCCGCCCAACCATACCCATGCTGGCGCAGCTTTCGCTGCACTAAGATCAGGGACGGGAATTCGGAGAAATGCGGTGACCACAAGCAGAGCAAAAAGCCCCACAGTAAAATTTGCCACCCCGGCCCAGAGTGGATGCCCGAGATCCGCTCTAAGGCGCGCGTTAATAGCAGCCTGAACAGAAAGCCCCACTCCGCCAAGAGCAGTAATTATCACTATTACGAATTTACCCATCTCAATTCTCCGTAGTTATTCCGCGCCCACCTGAATACGAACTGCATCCTTGTCCCCTCGCTGGAGTTTAAGAAGAAGCTCACGCACGTACTCGCGCAGCTCCGGGTCCCGCCAATCTCTAAATATCCTTAACGGGCGCTCCGCCTCTAAAGCTCCCAAGGCAGACTTTTCAAGAATAACCGGCATTCCAATCGGACTCGAATGAGCTGCATAGGCTGCCCGAATACCTCGCGGCGAATCATCAAAAACAATCTGACCAGATGACGGAACGTCCATCAACTGCGCAGTCGCCAAGTAGACCTCTGGCGCTGGCTTCGGTTCTCGCACGTGCTCTCGAAATACCACGCGAGGGCCAAAGAAACGGGATAATCCTGAGGAATTAAGGATACGCCTACCTTGATCTTCTCTCGTCAGCGAACCAAGTGCTAAGGGCACCCTGAGTTCATTGACCCACGACAACACCTCAGAAACTCCGTCTCGAGGGCGAATATCAGCTGTCTCGAGTCGCTTTTCGAAGAGCTCAGTATCACGCGCGAGAAACTCAGTGACGAACTCCGGGCGCGGCATGCGCAGCTCGGCGTGCGCGAGAGCATAAATATCTTCAGCCACTTTCTCGTCAGGGCCCCCGATAAAATGGGGCAGAGAAGAGACTGCAAATTGTCTATCTATTGCGAGCCCGAAAGAAGCCGCGGCATCCAAATGCGCGCCATGGCGCTGGCTCTCGAGGTCGACCGTGGTTCCCTCAAGATCTAATGTTACTCCTACCCCTTGCATGCGTGGCGAACGCTAACAAAATTTGTGGGCGCATGCACGAAAGAAGCTTTGCCAAAGCCTACTTTTAGCTGTCTACGCATTCTCAAGGTAATTTAAATTGCTGAAAAAAGAGGTGAGTGTGGGGTCGATAGCCCCCCCGAAATGTAGCATCCTCGCTTGTCACGTCGCTGCGAGTTTAAAATGGAGTCATTCAGTCACTTCCTCAGAGCTCTCTCCCGAAACAATTGGCATGACTAGTGGCAGAGTAAAGAGGATAAAGCCTACAAGCAAAGAAGACAAAAGCAACACTCTCTTGCCGCGCGCTGCCACTTTAAAAATCCAAGACCAATTGATAACGAGATGGATCACAGCAAGAGCCAAGAACGCAATTGCGAAGTAAAAATGTAAATCCGCCCACTCATGCCGTGAGAATCCGAGCACTGACAATCCGTGCGATCGGCTCTGTCTCTCCAAGCGAAAAGCGAGCACTCCGCCGGAGGAGAGCATGAGGCATGTTGCAAGAAATAGAAGATAATTATCTATCTTAAGGATTAGACTGCGCATAAGAGTCCCCCTCAAAGGCACCGGAAAAGAAGCGAATTCCTCTCCCGCGCTCCCAATAAAGACCAAAGGGAGTACTTCCGCCACAAGGCAGCTCCAAGCTCCTGAAACAGGTGAAGAATCTTATGGGGCGCGGCAGAAGTTCATCCCCAGAGGAACCACGGAACAACCCCCTAAAGAACTAGGGGATCTCTGAAAAAGTGAGCTCTGTGCCCTCTGTGGTTGATTTAAATTATCGAAAAACCACAGAGGACACAGAGCTCACTGAGAGAAAAAATAGAATAGCGATGTTTTTCAGAGGTTCCCTAGGAAAAACTAGGCTCCGCGTACTCAGCGTCCCCGGCTCCGCCAAGGCTGCGCCGCGGCCGCACCGAAGCCAGGCTCGGCGCAGCCGTAAGGCGCAAACGGCTTTGCGTTACTTGAAAAGTATTTAATAACGCGGAGGACGCAGGGTACGCGGAGGAGAATCAGTTCTTTGGTTTTTCAGAGGTCCTTTAGAGAGGGAAAAGGGCCTCAGACCAAGATTACGTATCGTCTCGCACCGCCTCCACAAAATATGCGAATCGAGTAAACTCGAATTCGATTACCTCGGTCATCATGGAAAGAATCAAGGAGGCATCATCCGGCCCAACTGAATATCTATCACTTAAATCCGGATCTATTTCCATATCCGCGGCAAACTGCACACGAAAAGCCGCCTCGTCAAAGCGCTCTAAGCGGTGCACGGCAGTTACCTCTTCGGTTTGACCGTCATAAATCGAGAGCACATGTATTACGGAATGCTTAGCCATGGCGCCATTCAACTACGAAGATCGAACTCGCCTCGCCCGGCTGCTAACAATTCAACGCAGCGCCAGCGAAACATTCTTGCTCGGAACAACAACCTTTGAAATGCATTCTGAACTGGTAAGGCCGCCTGGGAACGGCGCTCGGCCTGATTGCCTTTAAGCTGCAAAAGCGCCTCGGCGAGCAGCTCTGAGCGTGAATGAGCGGAAGCAGCCAAAGAGTCCTTGCCCCCTCGTTTTCGAAGCACCAAGGCAACTGAAGTAAACACCACACCAAAGGTCTTAAGATTTATATGCGGCTGCACGTCGAGCTTATCACCTCGCATATCGAGAAGAGTCTCTAAGCACGAGGGACTGATACGGAAATCGAGAGGTCCCACAAGCTCAAGCTCGGGCTGCTGACAAATTTCTTCAATTTGCTGGGGAGAAAACACTTCGTTGGTGGTTCTCCCATTGAGAGAGCAATCGGTAGTTACAAATACAATGCCTCCTGGACGGACTACCTTTGCCATCTGCGCGAGTGCCCGTGAAGCCTGGGCAACGCCGCCAAAATGCTCGACCGAAGAAAGGCAAAAAGCAAAATCAAAAAGATTCTCGGGGAACTCGAGATGAAGCGCATTCATCCATAGCGCTGAAAGTTTCTCCTCTCGATATGGATATGGAGCGAAGGCTTTTTGGTTATCAAGAAACCCCTCACGCGCCTCTCCTTGCACAAAATCCCCTTCGCCGTAAACATCCGACGCAACCATGTGCCCTATGTGGTTTGCTGCATAGAAGAGAAGTCTCTCGTGCCCCGCAGCGACCGAAAGCCCAAGAGCATTTTCATTCCATACGCCTGCTTCCTGAAAAGCCTGAACCGCCCGAGTGAACTCCCAGAGTTTTCGGTGTCGAAAGACACAGGCCGGATCGCCCGTCATAATAGCCCCCGCGAGCGCCTGAAAAGAGGGCGAATCCCAATCCTCTATGTCACAAAGAGACGAGGGGGCGTTGTCGCTCTTAAGCGGGACGCGCGGATGGAACGCTCTTCTTAGCTTGCTCATGGGAGGGCTGACGTAATTAGCGGGTAGCGGAATTGAAAATCGCGGATCGAGCCCCTCGAGATGCGACATAGGCCCTTTTGCAAAGACTATGGGCAATTAGCGCACGATATCGTTATTTGACCCGCGTCGGGCTTATCATTGAGCGCGAGCACTGTGCCTGGAGCATTTGCATCAGACTTCCACTGAAACTCTGCCATCCCGTAGGGCTCTACCTCAGCAGGCCCGGTAAGGCTGAGTTCCTTGCCATCTCCAAGCTTGACCGAAACAGTTGGCCCCTTAGCAATGACAGAGCGTGAATTGCGAACAAAGACAGAGAACGCCCCATCAGCACCGGGAGTTGAAATATCCGCCAAATCCAATTTGGGAGTAGAGCAAGAAAACCGATACCTGGCGGTAGCTCCCTTAAAGCCGTCTGAGCACACGACAGAACCATCGGAATCCGCTCCTGCCCGGCAGTCGATACCACCGTGCTTGTCGCAGCTTGTTATCTTGGCTTGAGCCAGTTTCATTTCGCCGCGCATAATTGGCGCGAGCTCGGCAGGTTTCGCAGCCTTAGATTTAGGAGAGGAGGCGTAGTGCACCACGCCCTTGTCGTCTTCCCACTTGTAAACGGGACTTGCAGCAGCCAGTTCAGCAAGCGCTACAGTCGCCACCAGTGGCAAGAGGAAGTAGCACGTAAGACGCTGTTTACCCTTCATGAATCCTCCAAGGTGAGCTTCAAGATCGACGCCACTCTAGCAGAAATCTTGGTTCGCTCAAGGAAGGAGAGAGCGGGTTCAGGACGGAGCCCTAGGGACACGGCGCCCTATCGTCTGAGCCGTCCGGTAGGGCGCCGCGTCCCTGCGGTGCCGAACAACAACCGCCCCACAACGCCGAGCAAAGACCCATAGTTCCGAAAGCATTACTCTTTTCGGACAAAGGCGGCAAAGTCTCATGTTTTGAGCACAGCCTTATTTCTTGTAGAGTACCCCCATGCCGACCTCCTCCGCCCGAACACGCCCAAAGACACCAAGGGCTCTGCCGCTTAGTGCAGCACGAATCGTAAGTTTTCAAAAACGCATACTCCAGTTCTACAAAAAAGAAGGGCGCGCCTTTCCTTGGCGAGAAACAAACGACCCCTACGCCCTGGCTGTTTCAGAACTTATGCTCCAGCAAACGCAAACCAAGCGCGTGCTTGAGTACTACCCTCGCTTCTTGAAAAAATTCCCCACCTTTGCCGCTCTCGCACAGGCGCCTCTTGCCGAGGTGCTGCAAGCTTGGCAAGGGCTGGGCTACAACAGGCGCGGAAAGAACCTTTGGCTTTTAGCTCAGGAAGTTGAGGGGCGCTTCTTTGGACAGCTTCCTCGGGAAACCTCGGACTTGCTGTCATTACCCGGGATAGGTGCCTACACCGCAGCCGCCCTACAGGCCTTTGCTTTTATGGCGCCAAGCCCGATGATCGAGACTAACATTCGAAGCGTCTTCCTTCTTGAGTTCTTTAAAAGCAAAGAATCGGTATCGGATAAGGAAATTCTGCCCCTTATTGAAAAGACTCTCTATAAGAAAAATCCGAGAGCGTGGTTCTATGCACTCATGGATTACGGAGCGCATCTTAAGAAAGTCCACCCCAAGCTTAACAAGAAGAGCAGGCACTTTAGACCTCAGTCAAAGTTTCAAGGCTCTGTACGTCAGGTTCGCGGAGCGATTCTTCGAGCAGTATTAGAGCTCACCAAGGTCTCCGAGAGTGACCTTGCCGAGCATCTCGAGAAGCCAAGCGCCCAGATAGCTGCCCCCTTGCAAGCTCTGATTGCCGAGGGACTTCTCGAAAAGAAGGAGAAATTCATTCGAATTCCAGATCAAACGTTGAATGCGAAGCGCTTTTCAGTCCATCGTCCATCGCCGAGAAAGGCCGCATCTCGGGAGGCAGCCACTCGTGTCTAAAATCAGGCAACTTACCGTAAGACGGGCGCAAGCGGGCTCAACTCTCCTAGAGTTTCTCTCGGTTCAACTTAAGATCTCGAAGAAGAATGCAAAGCGCATGATCGATGCTCGCGTGGTCTTTATCAACACCAGGCGCACATGGATGGCCAAACACAAACTTTCTGCTGGTGACCGGATTGAGATCCCTGCTGAGTCGGAGGCTTCAGTCGAAAAGCCGAAACGAGTCTGGCCGCTCTACGAAGATGAAAATCTTCTTGTAGCAAATAAGCCCCCAGGAATTGTCTCTGATGGCGAAAGCAGCGTCGAGTCTCTTCTAAGGATAGAGCGCAGCAGCCCCAAATTAAGAGCCGTACACCGCCTCGATAAAGACACCTCAGGCTGCCTGCTTTTTGCCCTACACGAAGAGGCACGCGAGCAAGCGATAGCGGCATTTGAGGAAATGAAGGTAGGAAAGAAGTACCTGGTAATTGCGATTGGCAAAGTCCCGCCAGACCTTGAGCTTGTAGACCAAGCTATTGATGGCAAGAGCGCGAGAACTCGGTTCCGCATCCTCGAGATGGGGGCCCATGCGACACTCCTAGAAGCGGAGTTAGAAACAGGCCGCATGCACCAAATTAGGCGGCACCTAGCAGCAGTCCAATTGGGAATTGCTGGAGATAAGCAGTACGGCAAACAAGAAATCTCATCGAGCCTACTTCGCACTATTTCGCGCCAGATGCTGCATGCATGGAAACTTGAAATTCCCTCGCTCAAGCTTAAAGTTACTGCGCCACTCCCCAAGGATTTTTGTGAGGCGCTTGAGCAATTTGGACTCGAGCAACCGAAGAACTAGGGAATCTCTGAAAAAGTCCGCTCTGTGAACTCTGTGCCCTCTGTGGTTGATTTAAATTGCTCAAAAAACCACAGAGAACACAGAGTTCACAGAGAGAAAACGAATGATGAGAATCACATGAAGTCTTTCACCCGGCACCTCACCCTACACATCCCCGCACGCTTTGGATTTAAGAACATCACCTCCGTGGTAGCAGAGGCTGTGGAAGAAAGTGGCGTGCAAGAGGGACTGTGCCTCGTAAACGCCATGCACATCACGGCAAGTGTTTTTATAAATGACGACGAAAGGGGCTTACATCATGACTATAAGGAGTGGCTCGAAACACTTGCTCCCCATGATCCCTCCCCGGAGCGCTACCACCACAACCGCACCGGCGAAGACAACGCTGACGCACACCTTAAACGCCAAGTAATGGGGCGCGAGGTTGTGGTTGCCATCACTAAAGGCGCCCTCGATTTTGGCCCTTGGGAGCAGATTTTTTATGGCGAATTTGACGGGCGCCGCGATAAGCGGGTGCTTATCAAAATTATAGGAGAGTAAGCCCCCTTGCTACTCTTCGTGGAAATCGAGATCGCGCGAGAATGATTCTTTGAGTTTCCAAAGAGCGAATAGAGCTATTCCATATCCGATACAGGCTACTACAAGCGCAGAGGAGGTAACGCCAAGCGCAGGCTGTAGCGCAACGAATCCAAGATTAATGGGAATCACAGTCGCTCTCACCAGATTGGGAACAGAGGTGGTAACCGTAGCCCGAAGATTTGTCCCGAACTGCTCCGCTGCAGATGCAAGAGCGCATATCCAATAGCCCACAAAGAAACCAAGTCCCCCAAGGATTGCGTAGAAACTTGTAGCGGAAGAAACCAAACCTCCGTGCATTCCTAAAATCAGCGCAAAACCAAGCACCATAAAAATTGCCATGGGCGCCTTTCTGCTTCGAAGATGCTGACTGAGAAGCCCAGAGACAAGGTCCCCCACCGTAATTCCGATGGAGGCATAGAAGAGTGCTGTCGGGACAAGAATCGGTTCGCTAATACCAAATGCCTTTGCTAATTCTGGAGCAAAAACCCCGTACATACCAAAAACGAGCCAAATCGGAATGCCCACTGCGATACAGGCAAAAAATCGTCCAATGCGCTCCTTAGAGCCGAACAAGAGTGCAAGGGACCCCTTTCGAATCCCTTGAGCACTTTCCATTTGCTTGTACATTCCTGATTCATGCACCAAAACGCGCAGCGCGAGGAGCGCGAGGCCCATCACGCCCCCGAGCAAGTATCCATTGCGCCAGGAGACATGCGAGCCGACGTAGGCCGCAGCAACTGCGCCTGCAACCCCCACCGTCGCAACAATAGTTACTCCAATTCCGCGGCGCTCTTTGGGCAAGAGCTCGCTCACTAAAGTAACCCCAGCTCCAATTTCTCCGGCTAAGCCGAACCCAGCGATAAAGCGCAGAACCGCATACGAGGGCAGAGTCGTAACAAAGGCATTGCCAATATTCGCCAAAGAATAGGTGATAATCGAGGCAAACATGATACTCGCACGGCCATAGCGGTCACCCATGGTTCCCCATACGAACCCGCCCAGTAGCAATCCTGCCTGCTGACAATTGATAAGAAAGGCCCCATTAGTGGTAATCTCAGCGCCGCTGAAACCAAGATCGGTAAGGCTTGGGACTCTGAAATTGGCAAAAAGCCAAAGGTCGAAGACGTCAACAAAGTAGCCCAGGGCTGCGACGAGAATGGCGAACTGAGCCGTTTTTGATATAGGGGGCGACATTGGGCTCGTTAAAGCTGAACTGGCTGGTTCTGTCATAGTCTACTCCACTACTGAGAGTCGCCCTTTAGGGAACATCCGAAAAACCTCGATATTTAATTTTCTCTCTCTGTGATCTCTGTGTCCTCTGTGGTTTTTTGAGCAATTTGAATCAACCACAGAGGGCACAGAGATCACAGAGCGGACTTTTTCAGAGATTCCTTAGTTTAAAATCAACCACTAAAACCAAAGAGGCCACTAAGGGATAGGGCCATGAGGGCTGCGTGCGCTACCCATCAGTACGAGGCACTTTGGTAAAACCATATGGGCAGTGACGACAGCCGGAGCGGCAGCACTTGCCACGTTTAAGGTGCTCGAATTCAGTGGTTACCTGGTAGCCCGTAAGGGGGTCAAGATAGAACGACTTACCCTCCTCACATGCACGGAGGTGAATCTCTTCAACTTGGCTTTTTTGATTCAGGATTCGCCTCTCGGCGTCTGGAGAGTCAGGCATTTCTAGCCAACATTTGAATCAGAAGTCTCGGAAAGCTTTGCCATGCGGCTACTAAAATCTCGTCTCCACTTTTCGTGAGTTCCAAGAATAGTCCTCGCATAGCGCCTTGACGAATCAGGCACGCCAGATCCGCGTCTTAAGGCGCCCGAAAGATTTGACGGGCCCCAGTTATAGGCAATCAGCATACCCTCGCGGTCAAAATCAAAATTGTTCTCGAGATACTTCAAATAAGCGATGCCCACACGCACATTGTAGGCGGGATCATTTAACTGGTGAGCCCCGAGCCAGGTAAGGCGAGCCCGTTCAGAAATGTAGCGACCGGTGGTCGGCATAATCTGCATAAGCCCCTGAGCCCCGCGATGTGAGGTGGCAGTATTATTGAAGGTGCTCTCAGCCTTAATCACCGCGGCAACAAACAAGGGGTCGTACCCTGCAGCCAGGCTTTCCTCGACAATCAGGCTAGCGAGAGACTCTCGGTCCTCGTCTTCGAGCTTCACCCCGAACTTACCAATGATGTCGGAGATAAGCCCCGTAAGAACTGAACGCTCAGAAGGAATCTCTAAGGCCGGGGTTACATGAATATCTGTCTGAAGAGCCAAAGCCTGAGAGGGCAAGGCTTGAGAAGGTGAGCGGCGATCAAAGTCGCGGCTCGTAGGAGAGCGCTTTGCCAAGACAAGAGAAGCCAGAAGCAGGGAGACAAGCAGCCCCACGAGAATCCGGTCCATAGCCGAGGGGGCTAGCGTAATACCAAAGGCACGGCTCTGCCGGGCCGGGGCTTCCCTGACCTCTCGTGCCACTGCGGAAGCAGCGGAACCAATAGCCGTAGCTCTCATCATTCCAATCGCCATATCAACACAGCTCCCTATCAAGGGATGGGGAGCGTACCCAAAACCAGAACCTTACTGAACACCTGTCACCTTGGATGGAGCTGCTGCTCCAGTGGGAGCAAGCTAAAGCTTGAATAAGAAACCCAATTAGGCTCTAATCCAGCAAATTAAATTTAGCGGTATTAGGTGGTTAGCTGAGTTTCACCGGAACGCTTTGTTTTAGATTGTTAAAGTTTCCCGGTGCCAATTTATTTTTCTTAGTATTATCAAGCACATACGACTCAAGCTGCTGTAATTAATAAAAACTAAGTGAATTAACGATGTCTCCGCAGAGCAAACATTTGATAGTAATTGGCGGTGGGCATGCCGGTGTTGAGGCTGCCTCCGCTGCTGCAAGACTCGGGATTCGAACAACCTTGGTGAGTCTTCGAAGACATGGCATCGGGCAGATGTCGTGTAATCCTGCCATCGGAGGACTTGGAAAAGGGCACCTCGTTAAAGAAGTAGACGCCCTCGGAGGCCTCATGGGCCTGGCAATAGATGCGACCGGAATCCAGTTTCGGACCTTGAACGAGAGCAAGGGTCCCGCTGTCCAAGCCTCAAGAGCCCAGGCAGATAGAGACCTTTATAAGGCCAAAGTCCTCTCTCTTGTTGAATCGGTCCCCAATCTGACCGTTATAGAGGGCGAAGTTGCCTCAATCTTGGCTACTGGCTCGCGAGTAACCGGAATCACACTTTCTGACGGCTCCCGTATAGAAGCCTCCTGTGTTGTCCTCACCACGGGAACCTTTCTGCGAGGGCTCATGCATACGGGGGAGTGCCAAACCCCAGGGGGACGACATGGCGACGCCCCCTCAAACTCGCTTAGTGAGTCACTCAAGCAGCTTGGGTTCTCCCTTGGGCGCCTTAAGACCGGCACCCCTCCCCGAATTCGCAAGTCGAGCATTGATTTTTCAGGACTTCAGGAGCAGCCGGGAGACAATCCCCCGCGCCCATTCTCCCTTCTTACTGAAGCTATTACCCAGCGCCAAATCTCATGCTGGGTTACCTACACCAACGAGGCCGTTCATGACCTCATCCGCTCTAACCGCGAACGTAGCCCCATGTTTAATGGGCAAATTAAGTCCGGGGGCCCGCGCTACTGCCCCTCGCTCGAAGACAAGGTTTACCGCTTCGCGGACAAAAATCGGCACCAGATATTCCTTGAACCAGAGGGATACGAGTCCGATATCGTGTATCCAAATGGAATTTCCACCAGCCTGCCGGCCGACATTCAAGACAAGTTCGTGCGCCTCATACCCGGCCTAGAAAACTGCGAAATTCTAAAGATGGGCTATGCCGTCGAATATGATTTTGTAGATCCTCGGAACCTCCTCCCTACTCTCGAGACCAAATCTATCCAGGGCCTCTTTCTTGCGGGCCAGATTAACGGCACCTCTGGCTACGAAGAAGCCGCGGGGCAAGGACTCATTGCGGGAACAAATGCCGCCCTTAAAATCCTAGAGAAAGACCCATTTATCGTCAGCCGAGGAGAAGGCTACCTCGGAGTCATGGTCGACGATCTCACCACCAACGGCGTGGAAGAGCCCTATCGCATGTTCACCTCTCGCGCAGAGTATCGGCTGATTCTGCGCGAAGACAATGCAGGCTCTCGCCTTACCGCACGAGGCCGGAGCATTGGCTTAGTGAGCGATGAACTTTGGAGTAAATTCTCAGAGCAAGAAGAGCAAAAGGCGCGGCTAAAATCTTGGGCTGAAACCTGCCGCATCAAGCCTACTGCCGAAGTTAATGACTGGCTTACGGGACTCGGGAGCGCCTTGCTCCGCGATAGCACCACAGTAGATAATCTTGTGCGCCGTCCAGAGCTTTCGCTTGAACAAATCATGTCCAAGTTCCCGAGCGCCGAGCAGTTCCCAGAGCCTCTCGTCTCGGTGGTAAACACAGAACTTAAATTCAGTGGGTACCTTAAGCGCCAAGAGGAAGAGGTCGAGCGCCTCAAGAAATTAGAAGACGAAGTAATCCCGGCAGACTTCAGCTATGACAATCTGCCAAGTCTTAGAATAGAGCACCGGCAAAAGCTGGCTGCATTTCGGCCCTACTCTTTGGGACAAGCCATGAAAATTCCGGGAATTACCGCGAACGCCGTGTCCGTACTTGCAGTGCATCTGAAGCGTTTTAGAAGCGCCGCTGCGCCAGCAAGCTCTTAGCCCAGCAATAAGTGTAACCGTTAGGTAGGGCGCCCTGTCCCTAGGGCGCCGAAAGATCTTCCAACCACCCACTCCCCCAAAGCGTGGGCAGTCAAATTCCGATTCCGCGCTTCTTTAGTATTTCTTCAAGCTTCGCAAGAGCGAGGTCTCTCGTCGCCTCAAATGTCTCTTGCTCACTATAGCTCCGTATTCCGTCCAACCGGGTTTCCTTGCGATTAGACCGCCGGCTTTTCTTGCGATTAGTTTTATCGGGATCCACCCGCGTATAGGTGTACTCAGCCGGGTAGAAGCGAATCGCCCCCTTGGGTTCTCGTAAGGGAGAAAACCTACGCGTCTTGTCGTGCCGATCTCTGCTCTCTATATCCTCAGCCTCGAGGTAGAACGCCGAGATATAGTTAAGCGTCGTGGCAAGCTCTTCTTCCGTCTCGGGAAATTTAGTTGGGATAAGGTGCTCTTGACCAGACTTTCGGAGCCGCTGATCCTGCCGCCACAAAGCCCTTAGCTCGGGCGCTCCACCAAAATAGAGCTTGATTGGAGCATCGGGAAAGACGGTAGTTCCCATATCTCGGCCATCGGTGACGCAGCCAAGGCGCCCAAAACTTCTCTGGAAGGGAAGCAGATCTCGGCGAACAATTCCAATCTCGCCAAGAATGGACGCTCCCGTAGAGCATTCCGGGTTCACGTAAACTTCATCGGTAACATCTCGGCGCACACCACCCCGTTCCACGATGACGCGCTGTCCACCAGGGTGGTTTTCGACATGCAGCTGTCCGGAAATATCGTCATTGCCGACAAGTTCCCGCACCAAGTCATGGATAAGTCTCTTTTCCTTTTTCGTTAGGGGCTCTACGCCTTCCTTGTCCTGAAGCCGCCTTCGCGTCACCCATCCCTTTTGTTTGAATTCTTCGATTTCTGCCAATGCAACAAGCGCCGGAACACGATAGGTAATCCCTGAACTAAAAAACGGCACGCCAAAATAGCGTGCAAGTTTCTCGCCCACTGTGCCCTTCCCTACTGCCCCAGGGCCATCAATAGTAATTATGAGTGGCTCGTTCGTAAGGCGCAGGTACATTGAGCCCAGAGACTCTCCCGGGAGGAGCAATTTCTCCAGGAAAGGAAATTTCTCTGCAAGATACGCTCTTTCAAATAGCTCAGGACGCGGAAGTGATAGCGCTCCTTGTTCACCCACCGCAGGTGCGGGAGCGGGGACTCGCGCTGAATGAGACGAAAAATCTTTGCCGCCCGCTCCAGATTGAGATCTAGTTTCCATAGCTGCGCTCCGCGCCCCCCGAAGAGAGCTCCCCTGACCCGCCAAGCGGGTGAGACATGCAGGTACGATCTGAAGAATCATGGATCACGCACAGCACTATTAAAGAAAATGGTTTCCCCTGCTCCACGACGAACGAAGCAGCACACCTGGAAGGGAGCAGTAGTATCTCCAAGATGCAGATCTTACTCAAATCTAAGACAAGCGCACTTCTCGGCGCAGCCACTGTCCAAATATTGGGTAAATTTCAGTGGGTTACCTTAGGATTCTCTGAAAAACGCACCTCTGCGTCCTCTGTGGTGAAATTCATCAAGCAATTCACCACAGAGCGGCTGTGTTCAAAAGCAAGAGGAAAGTAAGTTATTTTTAAGCCGGTACCGCTGGAGGGTTGAGATACGCTTTCATCCTGGTATTTAGGCGTATAGCGAG
>JBIKWF010000056.1:0-27543 GCA_044356455.1 Bdellovibrionota bacterium
CCAAGAGTACATTGGCAAGCATCTCGCCTCTCATTCCAGGGTCATGGCAAGTAACCACTACAAGAGGCCTCTCAGGAACCGATACCGCAGTGGCGTTTCTCACAAGAGCGCAGATCTGCTCGTCAATCTTCCAGAAGTTTTGCTTCGTGATACGACTAAAACTTGGAGGGTCAAGTACTACGGCATCGTATTTAGTGCCTCTGCGGACTTCACGCTCCAGAAATTTAACTGCGTCATCACAGATGAGCCGCATACGCTTTTCAGGGAGCTCGTTTTTCTGAAAATTAATTTGAGCCCAGGTGAGGGCTTTTTTCGCCAAATCAACATGGGTAACGTCCCAGCCACGCTTTGCAAAATACACAGAAGCAAGGCCCGTGTACGCAAAGAGATTAAGGACTTTTGGAGCAGGTGAAGCCGCTTTCTCCGCGATTTCGAGATGGGGAGCTAGTTCCGGCAGGTATGAGCCGTGCTCAGGGAATAGCCCAAGTTGTCCATTGGACTGGAGTCTTAGCTCAAGCTTACAACCAAGATACTCTATGTTCCACGTTTCAAACCGTTCGGATTTAAACTGCCAGCCCCCGCTTGATTCGTCCTTGCCCGGAATATAGCGCGCATCGGCGCTCTGCCATTTGTCTCCCGAGAGTCTTTTGTTCCAAATGCAGACCGTGCTTGGCCTCGCGAGCACCTTGTCGCCATAGCGCTCAAGCTTCATGAGATTTCCGGAGTCGAGGAGCGAATAACCCTGCAAAGTATCTGACACGTAAATCCTATCTAGAAGAATTGTATGAGCGATTGCGCCGTAATGATGCTCCGAGACTCAGGACACTGTCCTTTTTCGTGGTCTCTGTCGTTGTTTTCCAGCCCCCCGCTACTCACCGACAATAGTAAATTACGAGGCATTTTCCCAGCTCGCCCCTACAGGGTAGATATTCTCAATATGCTCGGCTACTTCCACCCCGCCCCCACGCGAAAGGGTAATTCCAATGCCGTCTATTCGCATATTCCAGAGACGCCGCGCCTTACGCTCCACGCGGTGGTCGCGCCAGAAGCGCGCTGCTAGCTTCTGTAGGCGGGCCATTTTATCCTTATCAATTCTATCAATTGCCCTATAGGCGTCTTGGCGAGACCTTGCCTTTACCTCCACGATAACAAGGGTATGTTCGTGATAGGCAATAATGTCTACTTCGCCCAAACGGCAGCGCCAGTTTCTCTTCCAGACATAAAAGCCACGTTTTTCAAGTAAGCGTACCGCTGCGCGCTCACCTCGTGCGCCTACCTTTCTACGAAGGGCAGAGTTTCGCGCTCGGGGCTCTGCCCAAAAGAAACTCAGGACGGCGGACAGGCAGGAATTCGCGAACGCCGCTAAATGTTTGGCGGTGAATAGGGGAGGGGCCAAATTCTTCGATCGCGGCTTTGTGTTGGGGAGTTGGATACCCTGCGTGATCGCCAAGGGAGTACCCTGGGTATTTGCGGTCAAGGACCTCCATTTGTTGGTCACGCCAGACTTTGGCGATAATTGAGGCTGCGGAAATCTGGACATGTAAACTATCTCCCTTAACCACCGCGCGCTGGGTAGGGAGGGACGATAGGCGGGGGGAAGGGAAAGGAATCAGGACATTTCCGTCTACTAAGATCAGCTCTGCCTCAGGGCATGCTCTTAAGACGCGCTCGGTTGCAAGTCTCATTGCAAGCAGGGACGCATTCCGAATATTGATTTCCCCTATACGCCTATGACCCACTGCTACAATCGACCACGCTGCAGCGGCTTGCTTTATTATCGAGCAAAGCGCCTCTCTGTTGCGTGCGGAAACCTTTTTTGAATCCTTGATGGCTGAGTTCTGGTAGTCCTCCGGCAGCGCGACCGCTGCGGCAACGACAGGACCCGCGAGAGGCCCTCTACCTACCTCATCAACGCCAATAATGAGCCTCACGATTTTGCGCCCTTACGCGGCTTGCTCTGGATTTTGCGCTCCGAGGGGCGGGGGGCTCGTCCTATTTTTATATCCTGAGAGGGGCCAAGTAGTTTTGCCGCAATGAGAAGGATTAGGGGCAGCAGGAGAACCTGCCAGACGCCTTTGGGTACAATTGCCTGAAAGATTGAATTTGTAATAAAATCAATCGCATAAGTCTCGATAAGGACCGCGAGCAGGACGCACCCTAAGACAAAAAGGCCCTGTTTAAAGAAATCCTCGGGATTCTCCTTCTTGGGACGCCCGCTAAGTTTTTCAAGGCTGGACCAGAGCGCCATCAGAAAGAAGAATGTCGGTATGGCAAACCAAACAATGTAAAGCGCGGCATGCATAAGCTTCGCCTAAATCCCCCTCCTTGCTGGCGCCTTAAAAATCACTCGTAGGAAGAGAGCTTGGAAAGTTCAACGCGGTTAAACATACTACCTTGTTGAATTCTCCATCAAGCACTAGCATCAATCTAACCTTCCGAATAGACATGGATATTTATCGTTTCTTCCATCCGCATCACAATCCTCGGCTGCACAGCACCCCGCTTCGGCAGCAAGAGATTGGTGAACTTGAGCAGGCGGCCTCAGAGCTCCTGAAGGCGATTGAGCGTGCGCAAAAGCGCACTTCTCGCAAAGCAAGCCCACCCATTCTTCCTCAGCACTTTAATGACATCATGAAAGCCATGCGCTTTGTGGTGAGCTCTCTCGAGACGCTTTGCGATGCGCACCAAGGCGACTCGCTTGAGGCGCTTTATGAGCTCATTCAAGAGCGCTCTGAGTTTACTGGCTGGGAAAGCTGGACAGCCTTGCTTCATGAGCAGCTTACCGCGCGGCAAATTGAAGAGCTCCGCTCTCCTCAAGACGCTTCTCCAGAGCCGCAAGAAGAAGAGATCCCGGACCTGGCGGTAAATGCCAGATAACGTATGAATCCTAAGAAAACTCCGACTGAGCAGCCTGCGAAAGCAGCCAAACGCTCAAAGACAGATCCCCGCAAGCAGCGCCGAAAGCACCTTGATGATCGCTTAAGGGTTTTGCACGAGCGAGCGCTTGTCTTAGAGCGTGAACTGCAGCTTCTCGAAGATCCCAGGTTTTATCGCACCTGTATTTTTGGCAGCGCTCGTATTAAGCCCGACAGCCCCATTTATGGGCAGGTGACTGAGCTCGCGAGGCTTCTTGCCTCACACGGGATAGATATCCTTACAGGCGGCGGACCGGGGCTCATGGAAGCGGCAAACCTGGGGGCTCAGCAAGGAAAGAAAGAGGCTGATAATCGTATTCGCTCTTATGGTCTCTCCATCCAATTAGATTTTGAGCCAGTGCCCAATAAGCACCTCGACATGAAGCGTCATCATATGAAGTTTTCGTCGAGGCTCGATGATTTCATGCGGCTCTCTCATTCCATCATTGTAACTCCTGGAGGTGTGGGAACCTTACTCGAGCTCTATTTTTCCTGGCAGCTTATTCAAGTGAAGCACCTTACGCCGCGGCCTATCGTGCTTCTTGATAAGGTCTTCTGGGCGGGGCTTCTGGATTGGATGCACGCCGAACCTCTAAGTCGGAATTTGTTGGCCAAGCATGATTTCGACTTTTTGCATCTCGTGGACACGCCCCAAGAGGCGCTCAAGATTATTGAGGCGCATCATGCGGAGTTTGTGAAGGAACGTTCAAGGACGTAAGCAGATTGCAGTATCTACGGTTGTGGGCCGGAGCCGAGTTTCTCTTTGAGCCTTACTGCGGCCGCGCCGCTCTCTGAATAGCCTCAAGGAAACGCTGCCTAATCACTTCTCGCCGCTGCTCGGATGACATGGATTCAAGCTCGGCATCGCTTGGATTGTTTTGCGGGGCAACCTCGGGTTCGGTAGTTGTCTCGGAAGAAGTTGATTCCAAAACAGTCAAAAGTTCTGAAGTGTTTCCGCTCGCTGGCCTCTTAACTACTTGGCTCGCTGCTTGATCGCGCGAGAGGCGAGGGGAGTTTTGGACCGCGAGATCGGCCTGGGTAGTAATTACTCCCTCGAAACTCTCTATAACTGAGTCCCGAATAGCTGCAGGATAGAGATCCAAAAGCCTTGCAACTCTTGGTTCCTGCGTTGCCTCAGGAATGGGGCTTGGCGAAGGCTCCTCTGGAAGCGCCTCCGCCGAAGCGGCGCTCTGATTTAGTGCGGCCTCTGACGTAGTGGCTACCGAGAATGAGGAATCTGCACTTTGAGCACCGTCTTCACCTTGATTAATAAGTGCGACTTCAGTGCTCTCACTACTTGGCTTAGGAAGCAAAAAGATGCCAGCTCCAACACCAAGGGCGACCAGAAAGAGGAAAGCTCCAATAACCAAGGGAGCACTTGTCTTGGCACCTCTTTTCTTTCCCTCTGGCTCCTCATCAAGTTGAGAGGGCCGAGAAAGTGATTCTTCTTCTACCACCGGGGTCTCGAGATCCTCGTTGCTCTGCTCGCTTCGTATTTGGTCAATCACTCCCCGAATCTGGCTTGGACCAGAGCCGAAGCCGATTGTTTTTTGAACACTTTGCCCAACTTGGATTCGGGCCACGCGCTCGTTATCTATCCAGGATTCTGGACGATTGGAAAGAAAAGGCACCACTACCAACGCATTCTTCGTGCGCGCAAAGCTCGATAAAGACTCTGCGAAGCGCTCTTTCCACTGAGATGAAATGGGGTCAAATGGATCGTTGAGGACAAGTACCTTGGCGGGTTGAAACGTTGCCGCAAGTATCCTTAGCCTGCGTTCTTCACAGGCATTAAGTGAGCTGCAGGGACGGGTCATGACGGCTTCTAGACCTACGGAGGAAAGCGCGGCAGAAATGGCACTCTCAGGCGCCCCCGCAGCGAGTAACATCTGCTGGGGAGTTTGTACTTCCGCACCCGAGGCAAATCGCTCTCCAAAACCTATCAAGTTATGTTCAGCCGGACGAAAAGCCGCATCGTCGAGCGAAATTGAGAATCGCTCTTGTCCGGAGATGCCGACCAAGGCGCGCAGGTAAGGCGCAAGGTCTGTGGTGGACGCAGCTCGAAAGACAGAAATTTGTCCCGCATGGCAGGAGACTACCCCGAGGAGCTCGCCTGTGGAGGATAGTTGCTTTATTTGTAGTAATTCTGGCGCCACAAATTTTCCTAGTCGCT
Source organism: Bdellovibrionota bacterium (assembly GCA_044356455.1). Taxonomy (GTDB): domain Bacteria; phylum Bdellovibrionota_C; class UBA2361; order UBA2361; family JBGSMV01; genus JBGSMV01. The sequence continues at coordinate 5,089 of JBIKWF010000056.1, forward strand.
TAGGCAGCTTGAAGCTACTCGTACGAGGGGAATTCGGCAATAACGCCACTTTAGCTGAATAGAATTCGCCCGCAAAACTTACTTTTTCATATACGCCGCAAGCCACATAAGCATCAGCTTGGCCCATTCCTGATAAGAGTTATAAAGCACCTTGCGTTTATTGCCTACCACTTGGTCGAGGGTCTTCTCGTCTGCTTTCCCTAGGGATATCCCCATGAGCTCGGCCCGAAAGGTGCTAAGTACCTCGGTCGTCTCGCAGTCTACGAAATCTTGAACCGCACGTTGATCTGGGTTGCCGCTACTTCCGTAGATCTTTACCCAATAGGTTACCTGCTTGAGCATTACGCCTTTTCTTCAACAAGCTTCGCCATATACTCACGAAGTTTAGGCGCAATATCGGGGCGTTTTAGAGAGTACGCAATGTTTGCCTGAATAAAGCCAAACTTATCTCCTGCGTCGTAGCGGCTCCCTTCAAACTCATAACCAACGAAGCCTTCAAGCTTCATAAGTTTTGCCATGGCGTCCGTGAGCTGGATTTCGCCGCCCTTGCCGGGGTCTGTTTGTTCTAGCAAGTCAAAAATCTTCGGTGTCAAAATATAGCGGCCTACTATCGCAAGCTTTGACGGAGCATCCGCGAGCTTTGGTTTCTCCACCATTTGATTAAGCTCTAACACGCGGTTCTCAACCTTTCTCCCGCCAACAATTCCAAACTTTGGCACATCCGAGTCCCCGACCTCCATCAAGGCGACCACAGACTTTTGGTGCTTCTCGTAAACATCAATCATTTGCTTGGTGCAGGGTACTTGAGCATCAACCAAGTCGTCCCCCAAAAGCACTGCAAATGGCTCGTTTCCAATAATTTCTTTTGCGCAAAGCACGGCATGCCCAAGTCCACGCGGGACCCCCTGGCGCACCGCTACCATTCGCACCATAGAGGCGCTCTTGCGTAGGGTTTCCGCTAAGTCATGCTTGCCTTCTTTCTCGAGCTTTTCTTCAAGCTCTGGGTATACGTCAAAGTGGTCAACGATACGCGACTTGCCCTTACCCGTAATAAGGATCACGGTCTCGATGCCCGCATCGACGATCTCTTGAACTATGTATTGGATAGTAGGTGTGTCGACGATAGGGAGAAGTTCCTTTGGCACAGCCTTGGTCGCAGGCAAGAAACGTGTACCTAAACCGGCGGCGGGGATTACAGCTTTACGGACTTTCATAGCAGGCTCCAACGTGATTTCTCTCTTAAGCTACAATAACTGGTGAAAACCTCAAGGAATGCCTCTCAGGCGACCTGCGCCGCAAAAACTTTATCGCGGTGCAAGCTTGGCGGGTTACCTAGGGAGCCTTCAAGATGTGGGGTAACTCCGCCAGTCCTTCAGCAAACGGAATAAGTTCCGTCGATCCCTCGCGCATCCGTTTGCTCCCTCCGTAGAGCAATATTGTCCGAGCTTGTGGGTAATCCTCTTTAAATGCTCTTAGTCCCCTAAAATCCTCATTTCGGAGCATCTGCGCTCGTTTGACCTCAAATGCGATTAGCCCTCGTTCTCCATAGAGAACTAAGTCTACTTCTAACTTGGAGCGCGTCCGCCAGAATGAAAGTTGATATTCTAAACCGAGGTAGTCATTGAGCGCACGAGCTTCTTGAAAGAGCAAAGTTTCAAAAGAGGCTCCATCAATATCTTCAGGTGAATCAAGAGGGCCACGTGGGCGCAGCGCTCGAAATACTCCATTATCAAAGATAAAGAACTTGGGATGTTGTGTCATTTCTCGTTTGGCTTTCTTCGAGAAGACGGGGAGTCTCATGGCAAGCAGGAGGTCCTCCAGAATAATGAAGTACTGCTCCACCACCTTTCGCTCGATCGCGCACTGACGGGCAATATCTGAAATGCTCAATACTTGTGCTTGAGCAAACGAGCAGCCCTCTAGAAACCTCGAAAAGGCCCCGAGATTTCGCGTGAGGCCTTCTTGTTGGACCTCCTCTTTAAGATAAGTGGTGATGTAACTTTTCAAATATGCACGGGGATCCTCGCTGGAATAGGCCAGGGGGAGAGATCCAAATTGTAGCGAATGCTTGAAGTTGTACTCACTCCCTAGCTCAGCTGCCGTGAACGGGTGCATGAAGCAGGTAAGAGCTCGTCCTGCGAGTAAATTGGCGTCAGGTCGCTTAAGTTTGCGCGCGCTAGATCCCGTGAGGATGAAGCGAACCTTACGTTTCTCGATAAGCCTGTGAACCTCGTCAAGTATCCGCGGAATCTTCTGAACTTCGTCAATTATGACAGTCTGAGCTTTTTCCGAATCGATGAGAGCTTCTAGGCGTTGGGGTGAGCTTGTGAGTTGATTAAAGGTATCGTCCTCAAGTAGGTCCACAAACAAAGCCTCGGGATAGTGCCGACGTAAGAAGTGGGATTTTCCAACGCCACGAGGTCCAAAGAGGAAATAGCTTTGCCTTTCGGGTGGTATGAACATTCTGGCAATCATAAATCCATAATATATGCATTTTTGGAGTTATCAACTCCAAAAATGCTAGCGGTGTGGATGTGAAATCACAAAAGCCTGTCTTTTCAGTGGCTTGAAGTGCTGGGCGCAACTCCATGAGACTAGCGCGAGATCCCCCCTTCGGCCGTGATTTTTTAACGGAAGTCTCAAGGGACACGAATGACATAAGGCTCTAAATTTCTAGAATTTGCGTCCCTCGCGTCCTTGTCTCCGCAAAAGCCGCACTCATGTTGGGCTAGGAGTGTGTCCCGTAGAAACATAAATCTTCATTTCGGACACAATCCGTAGCCGCCTTTTCACACTATAGGTCGGTTGCGACGAAATTTGCGAACTGAAAAGGCGAGCTGAGCCCCTATTCGAGGAGATTTCCGCGGAAAGGGCTAATTACGGCACTCTAGGGAACTCGGGAGCTTGTAGGATGTACGAGCAATAGGGGCTAGGTGGGCTGTCCCGCTGCCACCACAGCATGTAGTGGTGAGAGTTTTCTACGGGACAGACTCCTTGCCGGAGTCTTAGGGCGTAGGAGTCTGTCCCGAAGGACGGGCCAGGCTCCTCTCCTATGCGGCTTTGCGGTTCAAGGAGAGAGTTGGCGTATACGCATCTCGTTGCGGGCCTCGTTGTCTGAACCAGATCATTCCTCCTGCGCCCTGCTCTTTGGGTCTACTTTCTGGATCCCTTTGCGGGGTACCGTAACGCTTTATGTCTCTGCACCTTCCAAAATTTGCGAAGTTCCTCGGTTTTGTGCTCGCCTGGTTCCTGTCTATCTTTTACCTTCTGCTCATTCCTTACGCCGTTTCAAAGCAAGGGGATTTTGTTCATCTCTGGATTGGGGGGCGTGCTGTTCTATTGGGGGGAGGGGCGTACCTCTATAATCCTGAAAGTCATTTGGAGATTCTACAGAGCACAGGGTACCCTGTTTCCGCGTTCTGGGGGGCCGGGCACGCCCTGATTGGGGCCTTTTACTACCCACCCCCGGCTATCCTCTGGTACGCGCCTCTTGCGTTGTTCCCCCTGGCTACCGCTCAGGCGATTCAAGCCGTAGTCACTTGGGCATTGGTGCTTGTTTGTGGATTCCTTATCTCGAATCTTGCAGGCAAGCGACTCTCTCTCTCGTGGTCTATTGCGCTTCTCTTCCTTTCGCCTCCTGTCTTTCACTCATTTGCGTTAGGGCAAAATGGGGTTATGTCGCTCAGCATTATTCTCGGGGCCTTTTGGCTCGAGAAACTGGGGAGGCCATATGCAGCAGGAGCCACGTTAGCGCTCTTTTCCTATAAGCCAACCTGGCTTGGTTCAGTAATCTGGTACCCGGTTGTCCCTTGGAGACCGAGAGTTCTCCTCTCGTTCACGTTGGGGATTCTGGCTCTAACCCTCCTCTCAGCAGCTTTTGTCGGGCTACGCCCATTTGCCGAGTTCTTCTCACTCTTGGGCACCCTCTTTGCCCTTCCGCAGCTCCCCGGCTATTCATACTCCACTCAGTGCAGCGTGGCCGCACTAGCCAGAGCCCTCTTTCGGGACCCTTCCGTTGCGTTTCTCATATCATCCTTGGTTGCGGCTTTCGCAGTCATCCTCTCTTCTCTGGTATTAAAAAGAGGGCATAAGACAACCAAGGATTCCAGCGAAAGGTTTGCCCTTGTTCTTCTTTGCGCAAGTTGTGTAACCCCGCACTTGCATCATTACGATCTTACGCTTGCCTGGGCGGCTATGCTGCTTGTCTTTGCGAGTGTCGATTGGCGGGATAACCGAAATCTAGGGGTTCTCATTCCTCTCTTTGCGCTCTGGGCGACGAGTTTTTATCTTGATCCAGTGAGAGGGGTGCAGCCCGTCACAATTACGCTACTTATTGCATTTCTTGCGGTAGCGATAATGTCTTCGCAAAAGAAGAGCGTGCCTAATTTGTGACACTATTAAGGCCCCGGAGAGAGGGTGTTTTTATGTGCTCAGCGAACGCTATCTTTTGACTTTGCCGGCCTTACATAGCGAGGGTCGAGAGCAAAAAAATCCGAAATAGCGCGGCTCAGTGCCACAAATTTCTCTCCTCGAGAGGTGAGCTCAAACCTCCCATTCTCAAGCTCTCGAATGTTTCCAACTTCAATTTGTTCCTTCATTCTTCGATGAGCAGCCTCATATTCATCGATATAGACCTCGTGCAGCGCCGCAGTCAGGGTTTTTTCATCGGCCCTGCTTTCGGGAAGGTCGCTCAGATACGAGAGTAAGAAGACTGATACCGATCTATCTACCGTGACGGGCAAAACAACGAGAAAGACGACACTTATCGAAAATCCAAGAGAAGACACGACGAGACGATCTCGAATATCCTTGCTCCAGCACAATCCTAGACTCGGAAGAATGAAAATGAAGGCCGCAGAGATAGCCGCGCAGCCAAGCCCCCTAAAGAAGACTCCGGAGGGAAGAACTGAAGAGGAATAGCGAAGCAGGACACAAAACAAGGCAACTTGAAGGCAAGCAAGCATTCCAAAGTGAAATACCATCCTCACGGTACTAGGGGCCGATCGGTGCTTTATCAGATGTTCCATTTGACTTTGGGCGTGACTAAGAGCTCTTTATGGGGCAGAAGTTACCATGTCCCCCTTCGCCTTGGGAGAGGAGATACAAGGGACGCATGAGAACTTTGTGGAACAACACCGCTTGGCTCAAGGATAGAAAAAGAGCCCCTAGTGTGCGCGCTACATTAGAAAATAATTATTCCCATTTAGGATAATCCGTAGGTAGGCTCTATCGCTGCGAACTCGGAATAAAGCGACTAAGTCCCTATCTAAGCCGCCTCTTTCGGGCGTCGAACATGCTATGCAGAGAAAATGGTCTCAAATTTGGGCTAAGCTAGGGTTCCTTGCCCTGATTCTGGAAGCCATTCTTTTGGTCGCTCTCTACGCGCATTCCTACCGAGCGATAACTCGCCTCGACTCGGGAGAGACGCCTCTCTATGTAGATGCGCGAGGATACCTGAAGCTCTCCGAAATGTTTACTGATGGAAGTTTTCTCTCGACCAGTGAATCGCTCAATTCGATTGACCGAGTACGCAGGCCTCCAGGATTTCCAGCTATTATAAGCCTGTCCTCCTTTATATTAGATCGAGAACCCGCACACGCTCTTGCCCTTGTCCACTTTTGGGCAGGCTTACTTGTTATGCTGGGGCTTTGGTATTTTGTGGGCAAGGGAATAACGCCAGGTGCAACTCTGCTCGCGCTCTATCTTTCAGGATTCTTTGCCTTGCAGGATCCCTTTCGTGGGGCCATTCCGGAGTGGCTGCTCTTTCTTGCACTTCTTGCGTTCTCTATTTGCCTGATTTGTTTCTTTAGGAAAGTAAGTGCAGGGAACTCGTTGCTTCTGATTTCTCTGATGACATTCATCTCTCTTCTCAAGTCTGTATTTACTCCCTTTGTAGGCGTAGTCTGTCTTCTTATTGCTTTTCAAAAGTCACTCTCGCCTCGTGCCAGAATCTCTTCAATAAGCTTTGGTGTTGCACCACTTCTTCTCTGGTGTGGCATCAACTATTCAGTGCTCGGTACGCCTGCTCCCGCGGTAGATCTTGGATATAATCTTTTTGGGAGCACGGCGCTTCTCCCTTGGCCTGAATTAGGCTCAAAATCTCAAAAGGAAGAGACTTTTAGGAAGCTACTTGTGGAAAGGCGAGCTCGGGCGCCTGAAGATATCTTCGAATCTCTTAATACTAGGCACCCAGAGGTGAGTGTTCAGGACTACAATATATGGGCAGTTGCGACTCCTACGTGTGAGGAGCTTAAGCTCGATTATTTGGAGTGTGAAAATTGGCTACGCAGTGTCGCCTTTGAGGTGGTACGGGCGAGCCCCGTGAACTATATCGAGTATGTCATTGCTCAAATTCGGCTAGATAAGAATCGCTGGAGTTTGGAAGTGATGCTGTGGTTCTTGGTTCTTGCCATGGTGGTAACCAGGCTTTGTTTTCCCAATTCCTATACTCTCGGGATTTCAAAGGCTGTGCAGGCCTATGCAGTTCTTGCTCTGCTCACAGCAGCCTTTCATGCCGTGTTTGCGCAGCTCTATTTGAGGTATCTCTTCCCGTGCCATCGCAGCCTCTTGATTGCTGGTACTCTGTTGCTCTTGAGTTCTCTGGTGGAGGCACTCCGTTGTATGGGAAGTAGGCGGATTGAGTCTCAGTTCGATAACGTACGTGTTTAGTTCTTGATCGTAGGCCTGTTCCATCTAACGGGCATCTCTATTAGATCTTTTAGAAGGTTAAGATTCACTTGTATTCCTGTTTCTCGGGCCCGTACTGCTCAAGCGCTGAAAGATCCCAACAACACCGAGCGCCAAAGCCGGATGGAGTGGGACCAAGAATCTACCGTTCATCGCGCTCCATGTAGCCATGACTCCCAAAGTTATAGACACGCAGGGAACAAGAACCGAGTATCTAAGAGCGTAGGACGTCGCGCACAAAAGCCCCAAAAATGCAAAAGCTGCAAGCCAACGCTGAAAGAGAGTTGTGTCCCGATACCAAAGCGAATGTAGCTTAAGCAGAGCGAGCTCTGGGATCTTCATGAGGTTCTCACCGATCCAGCGCCGAGCCTCCTGCTGTGTAAATTGTGCAGAAAATACCTCGCACTGAATTCCCATCAAAGCTCGCTCGGCACATATCGCCTGTGCCTTTGAGTTGACGCGTGCAAATGCGTGTAGGTTTGATAGGCCACCTGCCGCCAGCGTTTCGTCGGAATAGCCCTCCACGCTATTCATACCGCCTTGTGTCCCTAGTGGGAAAAAAGCTCCAGTAACGGCTACGTTTCGAATTCCCCATGGCAATACAAAAAGAAGTGCACATAGACACAACCTCATGGACTCGTGTGAGGCCCGCGACTTGCCTACTTGGCGAACTCTTTGAAAATAGAAAGCGGCAATAATTCCCGGCAGAAAGAGAGAGAAGGAGTTGCGTATCAAGATGCCCAATCCGCAAATAGAACCCACTAGTTTCGGTTTGGATTCGTTGCGAGAGGCCAAATTGAATAGCTGAAATAATGTCAGCATAATAACCAAGCTAGCTGGGATCTCTGTCAGAAACGAGTTCGCGTGCGCCAAATATTGAGTATCCGCAAGCGCCAAAAAAAATACCGCAAGCCCTCCAATGGTTCCCGCAACTCTGGTAGCAAGAAGCATTGCAATGCCATACGCCACAGACGCGAGAGCCATGTTTAGGACCCGCCATATCCAAAACTCTCTGCCAAAAACCCTATAAAGAGCAGCGAGAGCATATGGTAACGCAGGTGGTCTATAGGCGGTTTCGGTGAAATCTCCCTGCCTTGTTAAGAGTTGCTCATACAAAGCATCTCCGCTTAACTCGTAGGGACTCCTCCATTCAGAATCGCTCCATGCGTAACCAAAGCCTAAGCCCTTGAGCAGAGTCACCGCGATCATGTCATAGTCGTGACCATCGCCAGGTTCGGGAGGGTGGTTTAGGATGCCGCTGGTACTTGCAATTGACACTGCAAGAGTAAAATAGACTGCCACGAGCCACGCGACGAGTTTAAAGTTGCGCATGGGGTTGATGGGAGCAGGGCTTAGGCTGCCTTGTAACGTAGCATCAATCATGACGAAATTTCACCATTTTTGCGTTTTGGAAAGGTGAGGGCGCAGGCAATGCATAACAGGGGCTGAAGCGGCAAGGCATAGCGATTAGGGCCCTTGAGAAATAAAGCATATCCAACTGCACTGCATAAAACACTGAGGAGACAAATCGAGATTAGGGTTCGAGCCTCAGAAGGAAGAGTGTTTTGCCTAAGCGCCATAAATCCCCGGGCAAAGCCGAGACAAGAGATCGCCCACAAAAGGTACCACCACGCACTGAGAGGCAATTGGAGAATCGCGCCTCCTGATAAGGAGCCTTTAGCTTCTGTGATTTGAGAATCAAATGGTCCGAAGGAGCACATTCTAATTGCAGATTGATATACTCGGGTGTTCTGCGAGCAATCTGCTACGTCACTGCTTACGGTCTCGTTTCCTGGGAGAAGTGTCTTCGCAAGAAAAGGTGGCAGGATCGACGCATGGCTCAGGGTAATCAGGCCTATACGATCCAGTATCGAACCAGGCCTGCTAATAAAGTAACGCCAAAGGAACTTCTCGTAGAATTCACTTACCCGTTCGGGTCCAAAAATCTTTATGAGCTCAGAGTTGAGATAGTAATAAAATGATACTCCAGGTCTATTTTCGGCTTCTGACTCATCCCAAAGTTCCTTTAATCGCGAGACTTCCCCTTTGAAGGGAGAATCGAGATATTCTTCAATCTCATTATTTGCGATACCCAGCACCATTTCCATTTGAAGCGAAGCCGAGCGATTAGGCGCCAGCAATCCAAAGTGTCCTGTGACCATCCCGCGATAGACCATCCATGGAAGGATGGTCGCGAAGCACCAAAATAAAAGGCGGAATGAGTAGCGTTGTTCGAAGGGAACTCGCTCAGAACGCACCGATGATTCTCCGGGCAAGAAAGGGTAGAGAAGAATCGCCGAAAGAAGCACAATCAGAAGCCCATTGGGGCGCACGAGCACCATCAGCCCACTCAAAACGCCTATCCACGAGAAATAGTGAGGGCTTTTCCCCAAACATCCGATTATTGCAAGAATAAAAGCAATCAGGAGCGTCGAAAATAGCGCGTCGGACATCATGAAACTGGAGTAGAGGCCGAGGGCAGGACAGATGCCGATCAACAGTCCGCAAAGAGAAGCTGCCCATGCGCTCGTTCGGCGTGAGAGGACGTGTGTGCAAAGTCCTGCCACTAGGGCGATTGAGAGGTGCTGCGCTAAGCTTATTACCAGCAAGTTTGGAGTAAATAGGAAAAAGGCTGAGAGAAAAGTCGAATAGCCTGGGGTGCGAACGTCTTGAACGGGAAAATAAAGATGGTGCGCTTGTATCCATCCAGCGCCCAAGTAAAAGGGGCTGTCCATGGTCACGCAGAGTGGAAGACAGATGAAATAGATTAGCTGAATAATGGTTGAAAGCATCAACACTTTCCAGCTGCTAGGGCATGATATGCCAGTCATCCATTATCCATTGATCGGTTGCTAATTTCCTGCCCTGATAAAAGGTAAACTCTATCGTTGGACATATGACAGTAGACTCAGAAGGGAGAAAAGGTACAATTGGAGATCGAAACATCGTGGTCGACGCAGCTCCCGTATGAACACTCCCCTCCAAGGTCCACCTCTAGTGAGCTATGTAGTTGCCTCCTATAATCACGTCGCTTACGTTGAGGATGCTATTCGATCCATCCGTAATCAGCAGTACTCAAACTTGGAGTTAGTTGTTATCGACGACGGTTCTACAGACGGAACCATCGAGCGACTTGCTGAGCTTCTCAAAGATATTCCCTGGGCGAGGCTCGTTCGTCAGAGTAACAATGGTGTAGTTCACGCGAGGAATCATGGAGTACAACTAGCTTCGGGGAAATATATCAGCATAATTGACTCCGATGACGCGATTCCTTTAAGCCGAACTTCTCGGCTTGTTGAGGCGCTTGAAGGCCAGCCTTCGGCGGTGCTCGCATACGGAGATGTGTCAATTCTTGCCTCCAGAGGTGCCGTAAAAGGCCTCTTTTCGAACTTGTATCCGGTAAAGAGTGGAGAGTTCTCAGACTCGTTATTCCTCCATTACTGTTTTGTGCCGGCTGCGAGTGTCATGTTTCGGCGTGATGCGTTCCTTCAGTCAGGACCTTTCTGGGGCCCAGGGCCTCCACCGACTATTTGAAGTGGATAGATCTTGGTTTGATTGGGGACGTCGTTCGACTGAAGGGGCAGCCACTTAGAGGATGGCGCTGGCACTCTGCTAATACGAGCAGAAAAGGGGGAAAGGACATTGTCTTCCGCTATCAGGCGTTAAAGGACGGTCTCTTGCAACTCCTTGAGCGACATCCTGAATTCCGTTCCCGACTTAAGCCTCATCACATTAAACGCCGACTTTCTTGGTGCCACTTGATGGCCGGGTTTCATTTAGGCTTGGAAGATTGGCGAGAAGCTGCTCAAGCTCAGTTCCTCGAAGCTAATGGCATTCATAAATCTCTCGTAGCTTGCGCGTGCTTTCTAATGACGCATCCCACGGTATGGCCATTATCGCGAGGATGCTTTCGGCTTGCAAGCCGCATCGCATTTCCCGCAGTTTAAGAGCCAGTTCTCTGAGCCTGCCTATTGCTGGACAGTGAGTACAATGGTTCACAAAGCGGAGAGCAGTTCAATTTGAAAGTCTCAGCTGACAAATAGAGAGCAAGTAGAGGCACACTCAGTCTTCGGTTACCTTCCCTTGGGAAATCTTGAGCGTTCGGGCTACATCACGAGGAAGGTTTAATCGGTGGACTGCCATTATAAGAGTTTTCTCCCCCCGAATCTGTCTGAAAATCTTCTCAAAAATAATGGCCTCCTTTTGGGGATCTACGGCTGAAGTTGGCTCATCGAGCACGATCACTTCGGCTTCGGAAAGAAGCGCTCGCGCAAGAAGTAGTCGCTGCCTTTGTCCACCAGAGAGAGAAATTCCGCGGTCTCCAATTATCATATCGAGGCCCTCTGGTCGCTCTCGTACCACTGTATCAAGTTGGGCAATCTCGAGGGCTCGAAATAAATCGTTGTCATTCAAGCTACGCCGGCCGTCTAAGGTCATCACCAAGTTCGACCGAACAGTGCCGGCAAAAACTGGAGGTTCTTGGGGAATGTAAACCACCTTTTCTCGCCAAGACTCTAGGGATTGATTGTCCAGCAGCTGGCCGTCGATCCAAATTTCTCCCTCTTGAGGCAGCAGGAGCCCAACCAAAAGGTCGATGGTTGTTGTTTTGCCAGCACCGGATTCTCCTTGAATTGCAACGACGTCGCCTCGGTGAATGGTGAGGTCGGCGGAATGAAGGATGGGCCGATCGAGAGAGTAGCCAAAAGTAACTTGTCGAAATTCGATGGTATTAGAAAAGCTAATAGCTTTCTTACTCGTAGGGTGGGATTCTTGTTGGTTAGCTATGACGCCAATAGTTTCTATCAATGCGCCGAAAGAGGGAAGGTATCTGGACATGGCCTGGGCTGAGGAGAGTGTTTGGTTCGTGTAGTGGAATGCCCGGTACATGAGCATCAGCGAGAGGACAAAGTTCGAACCACCGTCTAGCTGGAATCCGTAAACGATCGCGATCAGTGCAGCGATTCCGATCGCGACTACCGTATCGGGGACAGTCTGCATTACTGCGGTTCCCCTGGCCGCTTGTAAATTTGCCGATCGAGCTTGCTCAATTGCGGTGCTGAGTTCGGAGAGTCCAAGACGGTAGGCGCCTCCAAGCTTATAGAACTTGGCATTTTGAACTAATTCAATGGCCTGCTTACTCTTTGAAGCCTGAGCTGGAGTGAGCCGCGAATAGGCAGCGTGAGTGCTCAAGTTTGTCAGCTTGAGGCACCAGGCGAGCGGGACAGCGATTATAATCGCAGCAAGTAGGGTGGGGGCGGAGACGTATGCCACGGTAGAAATAAACGCACCGGCCAAGATAAGAGAGGCAATAAAATTCGCGACGGTGGAACCTGCCGTGCCTGCTTCGCTCGGGAGCCTGGTTATAGCATCCACAAGCCGACCTAGCCCAAATCTTGATACATATTCCCAGCGCGCCTTCATAATGCCTTGGATTAACTGAGTTGAAGAATGCGCCTCAAATTTTGTTGATTGAATCGCTAATAATTGATGGGCAGTAAGCAACGCAGCGCCTCGGGCTAACATCATTATTGTTACAAATGTTAGAAATTCTCCCATTCCTGGATTCGAGTTCCCAAGGAAGGTCAGAACAGAAGCGGCTATACCTAAATGTAACTGCCCCCCTTCGAATAGAGAGCTTGCGACTGGAAGAAGGGCGGCAAGCCCAAGAAGTTCGGAGATGGCGGCGAAGACGATTAGGCATACAACTGCCCCTCCCCTGCTCAAGCTAATTGTGCGCCAATACGCTAAGAAATGAAGGATAACCGATGAGGTCTGGTGCGGGAGTTGGCCTTGCATGCTAATTTCCTGGTTAAACATGAATCATTCATCCTCGCCAGGTCTTGCAATGCAGATCTAACGTTTGGCAGGGATCCAAAAGTTTCGAATTTCAGAACACGAATGATGGAAGAGGTCTGTTGCGGGGGGCCGTATTTCTCGAGTAAGGTTGCAATCGAGTCATATTGGAGCGCATTAGGCTCCCGCATACTAAAACTACCATAGAGCTGGCATACTCGGACAGAGAGTACGTGTATTCGCTCATTCTGCGGTGGACCGAGGTTCGCTCCCGGCATCATTGAAGGTCGTAGCCCTGCTCTCTCGTTCGAGGTTGATTCTCGCCGAGGAATGCCATTCTTCCAAAAATCGCGGTAGAGTCTTGGAACTAAATATGGAAATTGTGCCCCCTCATCGTCGGTGGACTTCTCAAGGAATTCCCCGGGGCCTCTACTCGCAGTTTCGGAGTTGCCTCAGTGCTCTGCGTTTGGTTCTTGGATCGACCCGCACGTTGGTCTGGCATAACCGTGCGCTTAGAGGGATAGGTCGAGGTAGGCGTGCTTTCATACTCGCCACCGGACCAAGCATCAAAAATCAGAATCTGGAGCTTCTGGTAGGCGAGGATACTTACAGTGCGAGCAATTTTTATCTGCACCCAGCTGCCGAGCGAATTGTGCCTAAGTTCCATTTTTTCGCCCCATTTCATCTCCCAATGGATTTAAATAATTATGTTGAATGGTTAAAGCAAGCGGATCGCGCCTTGCCGCAAGGCACGAATATTTTTTTGGCGACAGCGACTCACCCCTTGGTCGAACGCGACGGGTTGTTTGAGGGTAGAGAGGTGCGCTACCTCTATCTCTCTGAATTCCCCTCGACCAGAAGAGTAAGTCTCGATGCTCCAGTTCTGGGGCCGCAAACAGTCCCATTGATGATTTTGCCGGTCCTCCTTTACATGGAGTACGATGAGATTTATCTCATTGGGTGTGATCATACGGTCCTTCGTGACTACGGGAGACAGATAACAAATTTCTATCCAGCGTCCGAGGATATGAGAGTTGCAGGCTCTGCAGCACCGAGATGGGGGAACATTGAGTCGGAGATGCTCGCGGTACTAAATGCCTTTGCTCAGTACAGATTTTACTATTCGCTGCGAACAAGAAGTAAGATTTATAATTTATCGGAGGACTCGTGGCTCGATGTGTTTCCAAGAAAGACTTTTAATGAGGTGCTTGGGGAGAAGCCTCTCGTATCGCAAGATGTTAAATGACGAATACGCGCCACTGGGGCACCAATTCTTCTAATTAGGTTTAGACATGGATCATCGGTCGATCTATATCGGCAATAGAGAAGTAGGGGATGGATTGCCCACTTTTGTGATTGCAGAGATTGGAATCAATCACTGTGGAGACATGCGGATTGCAAAGCAGTTGATCGATGCTGCACACTCTGCCGGAGTTGACGCGGTTAAATTTCAGAAGCGGGAGCTTGCGGAACTCTATACGACTCGGGTGATTAGTAATCCAGACGCTCGAGAGCATGCGCTGCAGTACATCATTCCTGTTCTTGAGAAATGCGAGTTGAGTCCCACTCAGATTCTTGAGCTTAGAGACTATGCGGTGGCGCGGGGATTGTTTTTTCTATGCACTCCCTTTGATATCACTAGTGCCTCATTCCTCGAGTCGATTGGCATCGTGGCCTTTAAGATCTCGTCTTCCGACTTACTTAATTTCCCATTGTTAGATGCAGTGATGGGGGCAGGGAAGCCGCTTATCCTTTCTACGGGGATGCATACGCTGGAAGAGGTGGCGCTCAGCGTTCGACATCTACGGCAACAACACGCTAGGTTCGTTCTGCTCCACTGCGTGTCGTCGTACCCTGTAAATCCACGTTATGCCAACCTCCCTCGTATCCAAGAGTTGAGTCAGCGTTTTGATGTGGTAGCCGGTTACTCTGGGCATGATTTGGGGATTGCCCTGTCTCTTGTAGCGCGAGCGCTCGGCGCAGCCGTGATTGAAAAGCATATAACTTTTGATCGAGGAGCGTCGGGCCCAGACCATAGGTTCTCTCTATTACCAGAAGAGCTGACAGCACTCGTTGCAAGTATTCGAGACGTGGATGAAGGGTTAAAGACCGGGAGAGAGGGAGAAATTCTGCAGGGCGAGCAGTTAAACCGTTTTGTCTTCAAAAAATCGGTAGTGGCAAAAAAAGCTATTAAAGCTGGTGACATTATAGAAAGGGATGCTCTTGCAATTCGTGGTCCTGGAATCGGGCTGTCGCCTCATAGGTTAAACGAGCTCATTGGTAGACGGGCCATACGGGATGTCGGGAACGACGAAATGTTATTTGACGAGGATCTAGGAGCTCCGCGAGAAAGCTATCGAATGAGTATGCCCTGCCCTGGCTGGGGTCTTGTAGTGCGGTATCATGACTTCGAAACCGCCTTGCCGCACGGCCCCGAATGTCTCGAATTCCATCTAACAACAGCCGATATGGAGATGGAATTGCCTTTTGCAAAACTGGACGCTTACGCGGCGGATTTGCGCGCGCTCGTTCTGCGGGTGCACTCCCCAGAGTATATAGGAAATAGATTGTTCGATCTTTTTTCCATTTATCCAGAGGTGTATTCGGCCTCCTTGGCGACGCTTCAGCGGGTGATTGATGTTACCTCCGAGCTTGGGAGTTACTTTAATGGTGAGTCCCCGATGATCGTTTTTAACTGCGGGGCCATGACTTTACAAGGGGAAGCTCGCGCACTTCCTCTTGATGTCGGTCGATTTTACGCTGGAATTGCGAGTTTGAACCTTAAGGGAACGCGGCTTCTTGCCCAAAATATGCCGCCGTTTCCTTGGTACTTTGGCGGGCAGTGGCACGGGCACTATTTCCTTCGGGCGAGTGAGCTTATGGAGTTTTGCGAGCAAACGGGTGGAGGGATTTGCCTTGATATTTCGCACGCCTACATGGCGACGCGATTTCTGAAGGTTCCTTTGAAAAAGTACATCCAGGAGCTCCTTCCTTACGTGCATCACATCCATGTTTCAGATGCTCGATCGTTATCAGGCGAAGGCGTGCAAATCGGGGAGGGAGAAGTTGATTTCAAGGAAATTGGGCCTTTAATTTTTGAGCGGCCCTTAAGGAGGCTGGCAACATGGGTGCCAGAAATATGGCAGGGCCATGTTAATTGTAATAGCGGTGCTTTGGCCGCGATTGCAGCTCTTGGGAAGTTGGGTATATGGGGTTAACCAAAACTCGAGAAGTACTTGGATTCATTCCCGCTCGTGGCGGTTCGGTTAGGATTCCTTTCAAAAACCTAGTCGACCTGCATGGCAAATCTTTGCTGGAGCGCGCGGTTGAGCAGGCCCGACTGTCTTCTTTTCTCTCTAAAGTAATTGTCTCAACAGATAGTGACAGGGTGGCGGAGGTTGCCAAGCTTAGCGGAGCCGAGGTTATAATGCGTCCGGTGGAGCTTGCAGGCTCAGACAGCTCCACTGAAGAAGCAATGCTGCATGGGTTGGATCAGTTATTGCTCGCAGGTTATGAGCCCGATGCTGTTGCTCTATTGCAATGTACTTCGCCTTTTCGGACCGTAGCGCACATCAATCAAGCGATTGCCCTTCTTTTAGATACGGATTGTGACTGCGTTCTCTCCGTAACTGAAAATCAGCATTATTATCTATCTGGTCAAGTTGCGAACGGGCGCCGGTTTCTACCGGACTACACAGTCCGACCTATGAGTCAGCATATGCCGAAAAAATTTAAGGAAAATGGTTTAATCTACGTGACCAAAGTCAGCACACTTCGTGCGGGCAAGAGTAGGCTAGGCACTGATAATCGCGCACTTGTGTTGGATGCAGCAACAGCAATGGACATCGATTGCCTCGAGGACCTTGAGGTGGCACGGCGCCTAGCACCGGCTTTCTTCGGATGACCAAGTAGAATCAGCGAGAAGCCTCCCGGAGAAGTAAGGCCTCAGTGACTAAGGGGATGCTTTTGACGCTATGGCAATTAGAGTATCAGTTTGGTCGATCTTGTTAAGGTGCTCAGCGTAGGCTCGCTCCAGATCCGGACTGCGCAAATGTGAAAGGATTAATTGGCCGCCAGGCTCGCCGGCGTTTAGCCAATGTAGGTGGTTTGCTAGCGGGTATCTTTGAAACCCTGTTATGAATATCTCGCTGAATCCTGCGCGAACGAGAAACTGCTCAAGGCTACTGCGAGTGTGAAGTATAAGGTGCTCGCTCCAAAGGGTAAAACGCTTGAAGCTCTCAAGATTGAAAGTGGAGAGCAGAACGTCACGAGCGTGTGGGACCTCAATAATAATTTTGCCGTCGGTAGTCAACGTGTCCCGTATCCTAACTAACTCCGATAGGGGCTCAGCAAGGTGTTCAAAGACGTGGAACAGGCTTATAACTTGGAATTTTTTTCCGTTCAGCTGATCAATCTCGCTATAGACCTCGTGGCCTAAGGCATTCAGCAGTTGGCGCATCTCGGCTTGTGGCTCAATGCCATAGACATGAGGCGTTTCTTTTCGAAACAAATCAAGACATCCGCCTAGGCCGCACCCAACGTCGAGATAAGACTTCCCCCGAGCCAGTGCACCAAATTGCTCAAACCTTCGTTGATCGTCCTCGATAGTCTTTTTTAGCCCCTCTTCTCGACTTCCGGCGCCCCAATAACTTGCCCCATCTCTGGAGCGATAGTAGTCGTGACTAAGATGGCCCGAACATTCAATAAATATAACACCTGACCGATTGCATCTTAGTACGCCGATGTCGTCGCGATCTCGTACTCGTGGGAAGTACGGCACAATTTGTCCTTCCGAGATGACACCTAAGTCACAAAGTTGCTCTCGAATACTAGCGGGCATTGGGTAAATCTAGCACGTTTGCAGTTAACGGGCACTCGGGAATCGTCGTAGTTTAAGCTGAGTGGATTCTGGACGCCAATACTGAGTCTCTGACGATATTCGTTACTAACAATCACGAAGAGTTTCGCCAGATTTTTGGTTCTTGCTTGTGGGTGATACCCCGGTACTCTGAAAAATATCCATGTTCTCGGGTTTTGTGGCGGGTCCCTCCGATACGGAATCGCCCTTTCGGAGCACTCTACGTGTATGAGGGCGAGGCTGGTATTATTCGAGGAGCCTCAGTAACCCGATATGAAAATGCACGCCTCAGAATGGAAAGCAGATTGTTAGATAGCGTTCGGTTGAGGGCGACTCCCACATAGTTCGTACGCATCGTTTTTGATAGCGAGGCGCCCGGTGTAGTCGATTCTGTTCAAGAATGGCATGAACCCCCTCTCGCTGAAGTATTCGTCAACAGCAGTACGCGCACCGGAATAGTGACCATAATCATCGATGATTAATATCCCCCCGTTGGTAACTTGGGGGTACAGACAAGCAAGCTCGTGTTTAGTGGATTCATACCAGTCAGTATCGAGGCGGAGTATTGCTATTTCGCCTTGGGGTGCCTTGATGGGAAGAGTGTCTTTCACATCCCCTTGAATAAGAACTATTTTTTCCTTGGGATACCCCAGCGAGAAAACGTTAGCTCGTACGTCCTCTATGTGTGCTATTGCCCATACATTATTTCCAGGAATTGGTGGGGAGTCTCGTAGTAGGTTCGAGGCGGATACGCCAAATAGATCTCGATCCTTGGTGGTCGGTGGAGTCATGCCTTGGAAGGTATCATATAGATAGATCGTTCGAGTCGTGTCGCCTAGTCGAAGTAGAGTAAGGATAATCGCCATAACGGTTCCGCCTCGCCAAACGCCACACTCAACGAACTCTCCCGGGATACGATTTCGCACTATGTACTCAACCGCAGACTGCGCGGCCGAGAGTCTCTCTAGGCTAGTCATTGTATATTGAGAGACTCTTTTGGCGACGACAACGTGAGCCTCTGGAATATCAGGCGGCGTTAAGTCCTTGACCAGGTGAAAGCCGAGCGAGTTGAGTCCCCAATTTGCTGCCCGTTTTGCCGAAGAGAGAAGCCCCATAGAAAGCTGTCCTGCGAAGTGACAAGATGCGCATATCGGAATCCTATCCGAGGTGCGGACTATATTTACAGTAATGAGTTTCCTCTAGTAACAGGAGTGCGGTAAAGAGGCGTTCTAACGAGATCTGAGCGCATATCTTTGGGCGATTGCCGATGAGGAGTGGTCCTGGGGGTCGGGCAGAGATCCAGGGACCTCTTCGGGGGTATTGAGTGCCTGCTGAGCTTGCGGACCCAGTAATTAAATGGATCCGATTGGCTGGAGTTTCAGATTGTTGGGGTTAGGTAAACCTTTATGGGGCAAATCGGGCAGTGGCTTCGAAGAGCAGTAGGAGGGCGTAGGCTCGGCTCGTTGCAGGCGGAGCCGGTGAGTCGCTTATTCGGCTTCGACCGAGGAACCCCCATAGATCGTCACTATATTCGCGAGTTTCTAAGCCTCAATAGGGATGCCTTTCGTGGAACCGTCATGGAGGTGGGAGATGACCAGTATTCTCAGCTCTTTAAGACCCCCTCTATTCACAAGACAATAGTGGTGGGCGCGTCTTCGCCGACATTGTCGGAGCCGATGGTTGTCCCAGTAGATTTCGCTACGGGAGTTGGCCTCAGTGACGAAATGGCGGACTGCCTCATACTAACACAAGTATTGCCTTTTATTTATGATGTCCGATCGGCTCTAACCAATATTCACCGCTTGCTTCGTCCGGGAGGAGTTGTCTTATCGACGTTTGGTGGCATTTCCCAAATCAGTCGCTTCGATATGGATCGCTGGGGGGACTATTGGCGATTTACCGACGCCTCAGCCAAGCGCCTATTCTCGGAGGTCTTTGACCCTTCAGACGTCGTAGTAAGTACCTATGGAAACGTTGCCAGTGCTAAGGCGTTTCTTGATGGGTTGAGCTCAGAGGAGCTTCCGCGAGAGCTCTTATCTGCGCACGACCCGGACTATCAGGTGACTATCTGTGTTCGAGCTGAGAAGCGATGATTTCCTTTCGCCCTCTAACCTCATTGGTCCGGCGAGGCATGCGTCGACCCTCCGGAATTGTGCTTCTTTACCACCGCGTTCACGAGTCGAGGCTAGACCCCCAGCTACTTGCTGTCGCCCCACAAGCATTTCGTGCACAGCTTGAAGCATTGGCCCGAGTATACGAGCCTGCCACCTTGGAGACGCTTTTGAGTGAAACACCCAGGCGCCGGCCCTGCTTCTCTGTGACATTCGACGATGGATATATCGATAATTTTACTATCGCCGCCCCCATAGCTCGTGAGGTTGGTGTGCCACTATCTATATTTGTCGCTACAGGAGCTGCGAATAATCCGGCACTTTTCTTTTGGGACTACTTGAAAGACCTTCTTCTTGGCGAAAAGGGTCTCATGGAATCAGATCTTTTTCGTATCAGAGAGCAGCTTCGAGCGGCCGGCGAGGTCTTGCCGATTCGTGGAGATGCATCGCAAGTTAGTCCACACTGGAATGTCCTTGACAAGGGAGAGGAGGGACTGAGGGAGAGGTTGTATAGAGTTCTGTGTGCGAAGCTCGAAGCGCTCCCAGTGGATAAAAGGTTAGAATTGGTATCTTCACTGGGGCAACAGAGGGGATGGCAATCGGAGTCCAGCTCTGCCTTGGTGAGCCTCGAAAACCTAGGCAATTTGTCAGTCGATATGGAAATTGGGGCGCATTCGGTCGCTCATTCTAATCTTGCACGCGAATCTTTAGCTTTTCAGCGACAGGAAATATTTGAATCAAAGTTGCATCTCGAGCAGGCGATTGGTAGGAGAGTTCGCTACTTCGCATACCCATTCGGAGGGGAATCCCATGTTTCCGCGGAAACTTTAGGTCTTACAGAGCAGGCGGGCTATCGGGCAGCCTTCATGAATGTGCCTGGCGCCATTAGTTCAGGCCAAAACCGATTCAAATTGCCCAGGCTGCTCGTTCGTAATGAGGATCCAAATGCGCTCCTTGCGCGCATTAAGAGGTGGACATGGGGATTGTAGATTCTAGCGCCTCCGGCCGATTGCGAATCGGCGTGGTCAATACCTCCACGGGAGGGGGAGGGGCGGCACGAATTGCCGTTAGCCTTGCCAGCCAGCAACATCTTGAGGGGAATGAAGTAATAGTCTTTTCGCGTGACGGTGTCGGTCGCATCTCGGGTGGACGAGTTTCTCTAGCTTCGCCTCCTCCTAGAAGTGGACGTTTTAGCGAACTCATCCGCCTTGGCAAGAATCCGCGCGCACTTTTTGCCAAGTTTCGTGGGAACGAGGATTTCGAGTACCCGCTGATTCCAGCTGAAATAGGGAATTGGGGACCATTTGATTTGCTTCACTTGCATAATCTGCACGGAGGCTTCTTTGACCTTCGCCAGCTTCCTTACCTAAGCAGCCTGCAGCCGACTGTTATTACGCTTCATGATATGTGGCTCCTTACGGGACATTGCGCGCATAGCTTCTCGTGCTCACGTTGGCGAACGGGGTGCGGAAAGTGCCCTGACCTATCAATTTATCCGTCTCTCTGGAGGGATGGAACTAAGGAGAACTGGCAGAGGAAAAAAGAGATTGTTCGAAATTCAAGAATCCAAATTGTTACACCGAGTACTTGGCTTAGAGACCAGGCGAGAATGAGCCCCCTTTTTCACCATCTTAGAGAGCGAATTCGTGTAATTCCAAATGGTGTAGACCAGACAGAGTTCTTTCCTATGGAGAGATCTATAGCTCGCCGCGAAATCGGCTTGTCTGACGACTGCATTGTCATTGGGCTTGCCGCCGTTGGCATAGTCCAGAATCCCTTTAAGGATTTTGCGACTGCCTGTGCTACCTTAGCGACTTTTGTCGGCAGACGTAAGCATAGAGGACAAAGGGTTATTGCCTTAGTATTCGGCGCTGAAGAAAACGAACTTCCGAGGGGGCTTGGAGTTGAGTTTGTACCATGGGCAGAGAGGTCTAGTCGCCGTTATTTCTACGCATGTTGTAATGCGTTTCTCCATGCCGCTAAGGCAGAGAACGCACCGTTAGTGGTACTTGAGGCGATCGCATCGAACCGCCCTGTTGTTGCCTCTGCCGTAGGCGGGATCCCTGAGATTCTGGGGAAATTTCCCAGACACGGGTATTTGACGCCTGCCGGGGATGTTGAAGCTATGGCTGCTGCTCTGGAGGAGGCGGTCTCTATCCCGGATCTTATGCCTGTGGAGACCTTTGAGTTTAGCCTGTCGATGATGAGTCGCAGGTACCAAGAGCTTTACACGGAGATAGTGAATGCTTCTTCTACTGAAATCGATGACTGATTATTGTTTCCCGCTGAGGGCCGAATATGGCCGATGGATGGTTTTCGATTTGCGATTATTTGCCAATTTTGAATTGGGCACTCTTTGGGAGGCTATAAAATAGGCCTCAATACTCCAGTCTCCATTCTGACCCCAGGCGCGGCAAGTCGTGTCGCATCGGAAACGAGAGTTTGCCGAGAGGCTCTATCCAAATGCGTATTCGTCCTCCCGCGCCCAGGTAGAGAGCGGGGGACGAATACACTCAAGCGAACGGATACAGGGTATAAACTTATCAGTCGACAAGGCTTAAGGGGAGTCTTGGATTCTTAGTGCGGACTTAAGACAAGGGAGACTTCTCTTTAAGCGCCTGTAGATATTTTTGGGCGATGATATCTTGATCAAGGTTTAACTCTGCAAACTTTCTTGAAATCTTGCCGATTTCTCCACGTAGAGCTTTTGACTCAATTAGGCGAGCAAATTTCTGGAGATCCTCTTGCTCGTCATCATTTACCAGGGCATTTCCTATTTGAGGAAACTGGCTATGTAGGTCGGCAGCTAATCCTGTTTCTGTTGAAAGAAATGCGCTGCCACACGCCATGGCTTCTGCCAGAGATAATCCAAAACTTTCAGAAAATGAAAAGGATACGAAAAGATCGCAAGCTTGAAGATAGTCAAGAACCGTCTTCTCTGTTTGGAAGCTCAGCACTTTGCAGTTGTTAGGTAGTGCCTTGAAGTTGAAAGTGGATGGTCCTAGG
>JBIKWF010000057.1:0-27115 GCA_044356455.1 Bdellovibrionota bacterium
CACAAGGCGCGGCTATTCAAGAAGCATCCACTACCCACACCGGAGGAATTGTAAAAAGAACGCAGAAGCTGAACCTAGCCTCATGCGAAAGCATGAGTCAACCATTTGATTTGATTGTTATATTTTCAAGTCCTAACAGAATCCTAACATGTCAAATACATTAGGTAATCCCTTGCGAGGGAGTCTCCCCCAAGGTACCCAAATAAGATGACAGCCGTAACAACCAGTCCTATCCGTCCCGCGCTTGTTGACTACTCAGATGAGCTAAGGCCCCCGATGCTTTCTGACTACCTTCTTGCGGCAGCGACGGTCGTACTTCTCGGGCTTGGCATGTTGATGGTGTATTCAACCACCGGAGTGGTTGCCTCTGAGCGATTTGGTGATTCTCTTTATTACGCCAAGCGCCACGCAGCGGCAGCACTTCTTGGTCTTGTCCTGGCGTTCGTGGGAACAAGGCTTCCTCTTAAAGTCGTGAGGCAACTTTCGCCTTGGTGTCTACCGCTTACTGTTATCTTACTCGCGCTCCCCATGATTCCTGGATTAGGAGACAACGCGGGCGGCGCGACGCGCTGGGTATCTTTGGGGGGAATGCGATTTCAACCAGGGGAGATTTCTAAATTGACCTTTGTACTTTTCATGGCGGGGTTTCTTTCACGCCACGAGCACAAGCTTCAATCCTTTAAGCAGGGCATTCTTATGCCGCTGCTTTTGTTAGCTCCCGTAGCCGTTCTTTATCTAGTGAAACCAGACTTTGGAAGCACTGCGGTGCTTACGCTAGTCGTCGTCATCATGATTGCCTGTACCGGAGCTCGTCTTTCTTACCTGGCAGGGATTGGGGTGCTCCTTGCCGGAGCCGCTGCCGCCCTAGTCATGACATCCCCCTATCGCATGAGCCGTATTGTGAGTTTTCTCTCTCCCTTTGCCGATGCCCAGGGAAAGGGCTATCAGCTGATTCAGTCCCTCATTGCTATTGGTTCAGGAGAAGTAAATGGCGTTGGGATTGGAGCGAGTCAGCAAAAGCTCTTCTTTCTTCCTGCCGCGCATACCGACTTTATCTTCGCCGTCATTTCAGAAGAGCTAGGGTTCGTGGGAGCTCTTTTTGTTATCGTGGTGTTCTCCGTGTTTCTGTGGCGCGGGTTAGTGATTGCGTCGCGCTGGGCTGAGGATACTTTTTGCTTTTCGCTTGCCTTGGGCCTTACCTTGCTCATCGTCCTTCCCGCGTTTCTGAATATGGGAGTCACGACAGGGCTCCTGCCGACGAAGGGGATGGTGCTCCCGCTTGTTGCCTATGGTGGTTCTAGTCTTCTTGCCTCATTATTTGGAGTAGGTTTGCTGCTAGGGTTGGCGCGGCACTTTCACCGTACGGTAAGATAGGGGATGTGCTCTCGTCGCTTCGTCGCTAATGTGCCGAAGAAGCTCCCAAGATATCCCATTGATAGGGCACCGGAATGTTTTCACCACAAAGGACGCAAGGGACACAAAGGAATACGTTGAAATTGCTAGGAGTCTGTCCCCTAGAAAATTATCGGCACTACAGGTAGTGGTGGCAACGGGACAGCCTACCTACGGATTGTGTCCGAAATGCAGATTTATGTTTTTACGGGACACACTCCTAGTTTTAATTGAGCTTTCTTTGCGTCCTTAGCGTCCTTAGCGTCCTTAGCGTCCTTTGTGGTCCAATAAAATCTTAGATAATTTTAGGGCTTTACGCCGAACGTTCTTGCTCCCTGTCCTATTGAAATTGATTCCTCCTTGGTCGTTCCCATGGATACTGCAAAAATGAATCCAAGAATCCTCATTGCCGCAAGTGGCACGGGAGGGCACCTCATGCCTGCGCTGTACATTGCGCAGGCGATTCAAAAAAAATCGCCTCAGGCAGACATTGAATTTCTTGGCTCTGGGCGTCCTCTTGAAGAGACGGTGCTTGGTAAAGCCGGGTTCAAACGCTCCGTGGTTGATATTGTCGGGCTTAAGAAGCGGGGGCTCTCTGGGGCACTGCAATTCTTAACGAAATTACCCGCGGCGGTTTTTAAGACAAAGTCTATTCTCGCGAGACATCGTCCGCACGTCGTAATAGGAGTAGGGGGCTACGTAACCTTTCTTCCCGTGGTGCTGGGATGGCTGAGCGGCGTTCCGGCCTGGATTCATGAAGCAGAGCGTAAGCCGGGAATGGCGAACCTAGTCCTTTCTTACTTCGCGAAAAAGATATCGGTAGCCTTTGAGGATTCAAGCATCCCTAATCGGCATAAAACTTTAGTGACCGGACAACCAGTACGACCAGAACTTATAGCTCTAGGGGCAGAGCCCCACGAAATCTCTATTCGTCCACGGCTTCTTGTTATGGGAGGTTCTCAAGGAGCGCGTGCTATCGATGAGGCTCTTGGGGCCATGGCAGATTGGCTTAAAGAGCGTGGAATAGAAGTCTGGCATCAATGCCGCCCTGAAAATGAGGTTCCCGTGCGAGAGGCCTATGCCAAAGCAGGAGTCTCGGCCCAAGTCGCTTCCTTTATCGAGAATGTTGAGCCAGCCTATCGCTGGTGCGATATCGTGCTCGCGCGCTCAGGCGCGGGCACGGTGATGGAAATTGGAGTAGTGAATCGCCCCGCAATTTTAGTTCCGTATCCACACGCCCAGGCGAATCACCAGCTCACCAATGCCAAGACTCTTTCCTCGAAGGGAAAGGCTATTGTTATTGAGGAGGGACAGGATTTTTCTCAGCGGCTACAAAAAGCGCTCTCTGAGTTGCTCAATCCTGAGCGCTATCAGGCGATGCGAGGTCTTCCGCTTGTCGGAAGAAAAGTTTCCGCCGCAGAAGCAATCGCCGAGGGAGTGCTCGCGCTGATTAGGTAGGGCGCGCCGAATCATTTGCCGCGGGCCTCCGCAATCAATTGCGAATGTGCAATCGGCGCGGTGGACACATACCTGCCACGTGCCTGGACGGGAGATCTTGCGGCACCGCGGGGACGCGGCGCCCTACCAAGGCATCTGTCCTTCGTTCGACCATGCGTTCAGAGCTCTCTTCCCATGAAGGTAGGGCGCCCTGTCCTCAGGGCGCCGCAAGATCTTGCAATCCAGCACACGCGTGGCTTAATGAAATCACCGCCGCCAATAGGTCGGCGTAAATAGAACCAGGACCGTAAAGAATTCAAGGCGTCCGAGCAGCATGCAACCTATCAGCGTTATCTTTGAAGTGACAGATAAGTCCGCATAGTTCGCAGTAGGCCCCAAATCTCCAAGCCCAGGTCCAATATTCGATAGAGCAGAGAACGTTCCTGTTGTTGCAGTCACAAGATCGAGTCCCTCTCCGGTAAGGATTAGCGCTGAAATCGTGAATACCAGCAGGTACAAAAAGATAAGGCCCCATATCGCATCAATCACCGACTCAGGAATGATGTGGTTATTCGCCTTAATAGGAATTACCGCCTTGGGATGGACTACCTGTTTAAGCTGACGGTGAAGCTGCTTAAAGGCCGCGACAATTCGGATGCACTTTATGCCTCCCGCCGTTGAACCGGACATTCCGCCCATCACCATAAGCAAGACAATCACGACATGGGTAATTGAAGGCCACGGGACAAAATCGTGATTGGTGAAGCCCGTTGAGGAGGCCACTGATGTTACGGTGAAAAATGCGTACCTTACCGCGTCCATGCTCGACTCGTAGACTGTGCCATGTGTTGCGGCGGCAATGATGAGAGTTGAGGCGCCAAGCAGCGTTAAGAACCACCTGAGCTCAGTATCAAGAAGCGCGCGCATATCTTTGAGTACGAGAACCCTGTAGTGAAGCCCAAAGTTCACTGCGCCTATCACCATGAAGATAGCGATAAGATAGTCAATTGCAGCGCTTTGGTAGTGCGCGATGCCGCTATTCTTAATCGAAAAGCCACCGGTCGCCAGAGTCGCAAAGGCGTGGTTAGCCGCATCAAAAAGAGGCATGCCGGCCTGGTAAAGACAGAGGATGAGTGCCGCAGTAAGGGCGACATAGAGAATCCACAATTTTCTCGCCGTTTCTGTCACCCGCGGGGTTAATCTATCTTTTTGTGGACCCGCAACTTCGGCTTTAAAAAGCTGAACGCTCCCAAGTCCAAGCGCGGGAAGGAGGGCCACAAAGAATACGATAATTCCCATGCCGCCCACCCATTGGGAAAGTGAGCGCCAAAGGAGAAGCCCGCGATCTACCGTCTCAACGTCTCTAATCACCGAAGCTCCCGTGCCTGTAAAGCCTGAAATGGATTCAAACAGCGCGTCGGTGAAAGAAGGCAGCGTTCCGCTAAAGTAAAAGGGCAGGGCGCCCACAACGCCGGCAAGTACCCAGGCCAAGGTTACCAGAGCAAGAGACGTGCGGGCGTCAAGCTCCGTGCGATATCCTTTCTGCGAAAGAAGCATGAGAGCGCCCAGGATTAGGCTCATGCAACTTATGGCCAGAAACATATCTGAGTAGGAATCTCCATCCAAATAAGAGAAGGCAGTGGGGGCGAGTAGCACAAGACCGAGGAGTGCGCATTGCCCGCCAAGAATTTTTATGAGGGCTCGAACATTCATCAGAATGACTCAATCGCAAGATCGAGAAGCTTCTCGAGTTTTTTAATGGAAGACTTAAGCACAAAGAAGACAACACGGTCTCCTTCCATGAACCTTATTTCAGGGCTCACAGGAAGAGCTCCGCCTTCACGCAGCACTGCCCCCACGTGCACTCCATAAGGCAGGTCTATTTCGCTGAGCAGTTTTCCCGCAATTGGTCTATCTGCCGAGACGTCTATTTCTACAAATCCGCCTCCATCGCTCTGAACCGCAATCTCGGTCAGCATCGATCGCGAGTGGATATGCCGAAATATCGCAGAGGCTGCGGCAAGTCGTGAGCTCACTACGACGTCAACGCCCACCGCGCTAACAAGTGGCAGGTAGGTAGATTTGCTTACCAACGCTACTGCGCTCTTCGCGCCAAGTTTTTTTGCTAAGAGTGCTCCCAGTACGTTGTTCTCTTCGTCCTCTGTTGCCGCAATAAAGGCATCCGTTTCGTCCACGTTCTCTTCAACAAGTAAATTCTGATCGGTGCCTTCGCCCCCAAGCACGAGCGCATGTTTGAGCTGGTCTGCCATGGCATACTGCTCTTCTTCGTCGCTCAAGATTAGTTTGACGCGAATGCCCTCTTCATCCAAGCGCAGCGCGAGAGAGCGTGCGAGGAAGCTCCCGCCCCAAATCATAGCCGTTTGAGAGTCCCGAAGTTCTCTGCCTGCAACTTTAAAGGCTTTCTTGGTAAGTTCAGGGACTGTCACGACATAAATGACATCGCTGACCCGCAGCTTTTCGGAAGTTTTAGGACAGAAGATTTTATTGCCTCGTAAAACGGCAACTACTCTAAGCGCCATCTCGGCGTACGATTCATGGAGTTCGGCTACTGTAAGCTGCAGGGCAGGGGAGTTGGGAGTGAGGCTAAGTCCGAGCACGCGTACCTTTCCCCCGGCAAGATCGATGAATTCTCTCGCTCCCGGCATCTTGAAAAGTTTTAGTAAGTACTCGGCTCCCGCCTCTTCGGGATTGATAATCAGGTCGAAGTATTCGCTCAGGAGCTCAGGGGCCACCAAGCGATGGGTCAGTTCAAGGTCGCGGATGCGGGCGATGCGCTTAGGACTGGGATTAAGCAGCCGCGAGA
Organism: Bdellovibrionota bacterium; assembly: GCA_044356455.1. Lineage (GTDB taxonomy): Bacteria > Bdellovibrionota_C > UBA2361 > UBA2361 > JBGSMV01 > JBGSMV01. Next base: position 5,654 of record JBIKWF010000057.1, read on the forward strand.
CGAAGCACGCAGCGATATTTACTTCATCGCTGTCCGTCACGGCGATGACAAAATCCGCCGATTCTATGCCAGCAGCGGAAAGCGTCTCGGGGGAACAACCGTTCCCGAGGACTATCTTTAGGTCTAACCCGGCAAGCTCGGAATCGTTAATGTCCGAGTCGCGGTCTACGACAACCACATTATGGTGGTGGGCCGCAAGTTTGCGGCAAAGACTCTTCCCAACGTCCCCAGCCCCAATAATCAGAAAATTCATCGTAAAACGCCTCGGAAAGACACTTCGATTGACCCGCTTACACAGGAATACTCATTGGATGCGGGAGGGGCCATCCAAGTGTTGGAAATCTCGAAGATTTTATAGTAATAAAGGGGGCTTAAATGGGTCAAGCCATCGTTTGATAGCCCAAATCCCATATAACTAACCTTAAGGGAGAATAGTAATGAGCGCTCAGCAGCCTGGATCGCAGACTTCTGCGTCCCAAGAGCAATCCCGGGTCCCCCAAGGACCTAAGCAGTATCTTCAGAGTACGTATCGTACTCACACCTGCGCTGAGCTCTCGAATGATAACGTAGGTAACGACGTTGCCCTTTCGGGTTGGGTAATGCGTAAGCGTGATCACGGCGGCGTGGTCTTTGTTGATTTGCGCGACCACTATGGAGTCACCCAAGTGGTGTTCTCAGGCGCCCTCGGCGAAGAGATGCAAAAGATTCGCCAGGAATCCGTGATTGCGATTCGAGGCAAAGTGACTGCGCGAGGTCCCGGACTCGAGAACCCCAAAATTCCCACAGGGCAAATTGAGGTCGTTGCCTCTCAGCTCAAACTACTCTCACAATGCGAGACGATTCCGTTTCAAATTGCAGAAGATGACAATGCGCCAGAGCCCGTGCGGCTCAAGCATCGTTTCCTTGAGCTGCGCCGGGAGAAGCTCCACCGCAATATTATCATGCGTAACCGTGTGATTAAGACTGCGCGCGAAATCATGCATGAACTTGGCTTTGCTGAGTTTCATACCCCCATTCTCACGAGCAGTTCACCGGAAGGAGCACGAGACTTTGTGGTTCCCTCCCGGCTTCACCCCGGGAAGTTCTACGCACTGCCTCAAGCCCCCCAGCAGTTTAAGCAACTTCTAATGATCGCAGGATTTGATCGCTATTTCCAAATAGCGCCCTGCTTCCGTGATGAAGATGCGCGTGCCGATCGCTCACCAGGCGAGTTCTATCAAATCGATATGGAGCTCTCTTTTGTTGAGCAGGAGGACATTCTGCGCGTCAATGAAAAGCTTATGTATGAGCTCTTTAAGAGATGCTCGTCCTATAAGATCGATGAACCGCCGTTTCCGCGCTTTAGCTACCACGATGCGATGCAGCAGTTTGGTTCGGATAAACCGGACCTCAGGAACAGCCTTCGCATCAGTGACGTCTCGAAGGTCTTCTCTGACTCGCAGTTTAGGGTCTTCCAAGAAGCGCTTAACTCGAAGGGCAGTATCCGCGCCATCGGTGTGCCGGTAGAGGCGCTTCCCTCTAGGAAGTACTTCGATGATACCGTGGATTTCTTCTCAAAGCTCGATAGAGAGGAGCCAAGCCTTGGACTCGCTTATCTTTCCTTTGAAGGAGAAGCTTACAAGGGAACGGTGGCAAAGTTCGTTTCCGCGGATGAAGCGAAAGCCCTTAAAGCTGTGCTTAATCTCCCGGAAAAAGCGGTGGTGTTTCTTGCGGCTGGTCGAACCAATCGGATTCTTCCCGCCATGGGTAAGCTTCGCACCAAGCTTGGCGCCGAACTTACCAAGCTTGAAGAGAAGGTTTGGCGCTTTTGTTGGATCACCGATTTCCCGTTCTATGAAAAGAACGAAGAAACCGGCGGAGTTGACTTCAGCCACAACCCGTTCAGTATGCCACAGGGCGGACTTGATTCATTGATGAATAAGCCACCGCTTGAGATCTTGGCACATCAATACGATTTTGTGTGTCATGGATATGAGCTTGCATCAGGCGGAGTGAGAAATCATACGCCCGAAGTCATGTACAAGGCCTTCGAGATAACGGGCTACTCCCGTGAAGATGTCGACAATAAGTTTGGCGGCATGATTCGAGCCTTTACCTACGGAGCGCCCCCTCACGGCGGCATCGCTCATGGTATCGAGCGCATCGTGATGCTGCTTGCAGGCGAGGAAGCAATTCGAGAAGTAATCGCGTTTCCGCTGGCCCAAAATGGAGAGGATCTTCTTATGGGAGCTCCTTCAACCATTAGTGAGAAGCAGCTTCGCGAGGCGCATATCCAGCTTCGGCCGCCGCCTAAGTAATCGCCGCCTCGGGGAGCTCTTAGTGGATTATAAAAATAACCACTAAGAACACAGAGACCACGAAGGGGAAGGGTGATTTTCCAAGCTTTCGGGTCTTTCAGAGATTCCCTTGGTGACGGACTCGTTCTTCGCGCAGTTCGTTCCTCGTCTTTTGGCGAAGAACGAACTGCGCCGCAGATGTCTATGGTAGGGCGCGCCGTCCCGGCGTGCCGCACGATCTCTCGGCACCGTAAGGGGCTTGGCTCCCTAGAGATGCGGAACACCAGCTCCGCCCATTCTCAGTCTCTGCTCCGCCGGCTTCTCTTCGCCCCCGCCGCCCGTATCCTGACATACGCGCGCAGAGTCGAGAGCTGTTTTGACTTGCTTCATAAACTGCGGGAATAAAATCTTGCTTGCCCCCGTATTTACGTCTCGCTTGATTGCCTGAATACAGCGGCGGCACACGGCTTCCGCCTTTCGCGTCTCGCCATCTGGTTTGTAAGCACATCTCGCTTTAATCTTGTCGACAATATCGTCAATCCTTACGAGACGAGGCGAGCAATCAGAGACACCGACACACGTCAGTACCGAATCACTAATACATGTTTCGATTGAGTTAAGTTCTTCCTCAGACTACGTTCTCCATCAAGCAAATGCAGTCATCGGCCGTCGCTTTTTCGCCTATAATGTTTGCCGCCATTTCAGGAGTGCGCCTAGGGTCCCCTTGTTTCGTGGAGTTAACTAAGCAATTAATAAATTCCGAATTTTGCCCAGGAAGTCGCTTAAAATCTCTCATTCCTGAGACACCTCTGTGTACCTCTGAGTCCTCTGTGGTGAATTTCTTCATGAAAACTTCACCACGGAGGACTCAGAGGTACACAGAGGTGAGTTTTTCAGAGGTTCCCTTGGAAGCCTTGGTGAGAGCCCCCTGAAGAGCTCCGCTCTTAGCTTTTTACCTGCAAAGGCAACAAAATAGGCAAAGTAGCATTTGTTTAGGCCACTATTTGAGTAACTATGGCAGCCTCAGGAGTTATCGAAAGGGATGCCCCTATGACAGATACCGAACTTCTCTCCCGCATGGAGGCGCTAGAAATGAAATACGCCTATCAAGAGAGACTTATTGAAGAACTTAACGCCTTGGTCACTGACCATCAGAAAACCATCGATGCGATGAGTATTAAAATTAGAGACGCTTTCCAGCAGCTCGCTGAGAACCGCGACAGGACCGAGAAGCCACCGCACGAGAGACCGCCGCACTACTAATATCCCCAGACGCGATGAGAGGGTAGGGCGCCCTGTCCTCAGGGCGCCGTAACACCATCCACAGAAGTTTTGCAGCGCTTCGCAATTAGCGCATCAACGGAATACCGTCCCGCACCAAACAAAAACACGAGTACAGCAGCCAGCAAGAATAAAAAGGGCGGTGCCTCAAGAAAGCCATCCGGATTAGAGAAAATTCCCAAAAGCTCTTCGCGATGCGCCGTCGCGTAGGCAACCACCATAGTTCCGATGAGCGGTATTGGAACTATCTTCGAGCCGGCCCCCAAGGCAAGAAGTAGTCCCCCAACAAGCTCGGTACCGGCTGCCATCACCGCTTGTTGCTTCGCCATGGGAATGCCAAGTGAGGTGAAGAACTCAACGGTTCGGTCGAAATTGATGAACTTCCCCCTACCGGTAAGAAAGAATCCAATTCCCCATTGCAAGCGTATGATGAGTAAAAGGACATCTCGCGCGTGTGGAGCCAAACGATCATGCAGACTCGCGTATGTGTGGTATATCTTCTTAATCATATAGTTTCGCTTAAAGCTCCCTACCTAAGGGGGATCGATTAGCAAGTCGCCCCCTGAGATTGCTTATAAAGTTGCCGGGGCTTCTTCCCTTGCCTCTTCTACTGAGTGTCAGAGGGACAGGAATCGTTACAAGCATATTTTGTTTCTTAGGTACGCGCAGTGGGAGATTTGCGGGGGGAGGGAGGCCAGGGCGCCGTGGACGGGCTTTCCAGAATACCAGCCGGAATACTTTTATACGCTTTCGCCTCACATTTCAGTTACTTAAATGCAGGCTCTCGGTTGATCTCTCGCCCAGAGAGCGGTTAATCTCTCCCAAGCGTTTAGACGCATAAAGCTTCTTTCTCTCGCCCGAGTGATGGAATGGTAGACATACAGGACTTAAAAGTCATGTGCTCCACTCCTGATTCCGGGTACTTGGAAGTTTAGCGGCGGATGCCGCTTGTTGTAGGGTGTTGAGGGTTGTTGACAGGTGTTGTGAAGAATTGCGGAAATTTTCGGATAGAAAATTTCCGGTGAGCAGAAAAGTTAAATATGCCGGGGTGATGGAATTGGTAGACATACAGGACTTATAGAGAAAATGAGCCACGGAGCGGTGACGTTCCGATGGGATGCTGGCTAATTCGGTGAAGCCCCTTCCGTCCCCTAAAGGGGCCGAGACGAGGTAACGCCGAGCTAAATCATCCGGGTAAAACCGGATGTAAATGTGTAGAGATCATACACCAGCCATCCCCCGAAGCCTTCTTGTCCACCGCATCTTTAGCGGAGGTGGAGGCGGCGGGGGATGAAGACATGATCCAGACCACGAACTTTGAATTGAAAGATTCAAAGGCGGTGAAAACCGAAGGTTAGTTCGCAGAATTTGAAATAATTTCTGCGGCTAGCCCCGACGAAGCCTTGGCGAAGTCGGGATGGTAAGAAAATCCTGGATCCGAAAGGGTGTGCGGGTTCAATTCCCGCCCTCGGCATTTGTCTTGGCTTGGCGCGCAGAGCCTATATAGCCGGATTGCGTATCGAGGCCCGGACCTGCCCGTCCGGGGACTTTCAAAACGGGGACCTAGTAGAACGTTTTGAGGCGCAATTTGCTGCATTTAGGTTGCAAAACTTAGCAGAAAACGCTAAGTTTTGTGAACCAAATGTCGAATTCAGAGTCTTTCCTCAATAAACTCCAAGCCCAAGGGCGAATCGCCTTCACTACTGTGGAGTATGCCGCTGCCCTTTCCCTTAGCCCTACAGCGGCGATGCACTCTCTTCTTCGCCTAAGACGGAAGCAGGAAATTGCCTCGCCCGTGAGAGGATTTCACGTGATTCTTCCCCCGGCGGATCGAGCCAACGGCTCTCGCCCTGCGGACGAGTTCGTCGACTATCTCATGAAGTTCCTGAAGTCTTCCTACTATGTCGCACTTCTCTCAGCGGCAGAAATTCAGGGAGCTGCGCATCATCGCCCACAGATGTTTCAAGTCATAGTGACTAGTCGGCGCAGGGCGATACGATGTGGCAACGTCCGCATTCAATTTCTCGTCAAAGGGTCTATAGATCGATTACCGACTACGAAGCATAAAGTCAGGACTGGCTATCTGACGGTTTGTACGCCGGAAGTTACTGCCTTTGATCTCGTTGCCTATCAAACGAAGGCGGCAGGAATAGACAACGTCGCAACGGTGCTCTCGGAATTAGCCGAAAGAATCTCTGCTCAAAAGCTACTGGAGGCTTCTAAGTTCTTCGAGATTGCAACCGTCCAACGGCTCGGCTTTATCCTTGATAAAGTGGGAGCAACGGAGATTGCCAATCCACTTGAGGGGGAAGTTCGGAAACGAGCCCCTCGCTCCGTGGTACTTGTACCGGGAAAGAGGTCCGCCCGTAACGTGGTGACTGACAAGCGGTGGCGCATCATTATTAACGACATCGTTCAGCCTGACCTATGATTCCAGAATTATTTATTGAGCAGTGGAAGAGTCATGCGCCGTGGAGCGGCGCCCATCAAGTTGAGCAAGATCTAGTACTTTGTCGGGCATTGGTTGAGATTTACTCACACCCATTACTGGCGCAAAAACTTGCCTTCCGCGGAGGCACAGCGCTGCATAAAGTGCATCTCAAGAATGCGGCACGCTACTCCGAAGACTTGGATTTTCTTCAGATTGAGCCCGAACCGATCGGGCCAACTTTCGATGCCCTTCGATCGATTCTCGATCCCTGGCTTGGGGAGCCGCGTTGGGAATTGAAGGAGGGGTTAGTGAAACTTCTCTATCGGTATCGTGCCGAGTCCGATGGTCGGCCTATGAAACTGAAGGTCGAGATAAATTCTCGCGAGCATTTCGCTGCCAAGTCTACCGTGCGCATTCCATTCAGGGTTCAGTCGGAGTGGTATACTGCCGCGACCGAGGTTACATCTATTTCTCTCGATTGGCTCTTGGGGAGTAAACTTCGTGCACTTTATCAGAGGCGCAAGGGGCGTGATCTATTTGACCTGTGCCTCTCACTTCAAAGCAAATTAGTAGACGCTGAATCGATCGTAAGATCTTTCCAGCTCCATCTGGATGGCGATGGAGCGCAGATCTCTCGTGCGGAGTTTGAAAAGAATCTGTATCTAAAGTTAAGAGACTCTGTTTTTCTTCAAGATCTGCCACCATTGCTTGGTGCTGGCGCAGAGAATTTCAACCTTCATTCAGCGCATGAACTGATAGCGAAGGAGATCCTATCTCGTTTGCCGGGACATCCATGGAATCAGGCAGGGGAAGAGGAGCAACAACGAAAGCGCAAGAAGAAACCCGCGGGGAAGGAATGACAGTCTTCTTCACCGCCGATACGCACTTCGGGCATTCTAATGTCATACGCTATGACAAGCGGCCCTTTCGCGATGTCACCGAAATGAACGAAATTCTAATCAAGAATTGGAATCGTACCGTCGGAACATCAGACACCGTATATCACCTCGGCGATGTTTCTATTCTACGACCTGAGAAGACGCGCGAGATACTCGATTCACTTAACGGCAAGATATTTCTGATTCGTGGAAACCACGACAAGGCAGCCGAGCACAAGCTTTGCGCTTCGCGTTTTGAGTGGATCAAGGATTACTTCTTCTTGGGTCTTAATGGTGGGATTAAGATTGCTCTGATGCACTACGCCATGCGGGTCTGGGATCGTAAGCATTACGGAAGCTGGCATCTCTATGGGCATTCACACGGCAAGCTGCCACCAGCGGATGGTACGTTCGCGGTTGATGTGGGTGTGGACAGCTGGAATTACACCCCAGTTTCACTCGAACAAATCAAAGATGTTATGCCTCGAGTATCTAGGAGTTAAAGTTGAGTTCTGCGAGAAGTGCAATCAAAGATGGTGTAGGAAGCCTCGGCGCGCCCTGGCTAGTGCGCATTCGCTGGGCAGCCGTATTTGGCCAACTTCTAGTCTTCCTTGGCGCGAATTGGTTAATGGGGATTTCACTTTCCTGGGGTCCCTTTCTGATTGTTTCAGCAGTCGTCGCTTTCTCTAATATATTTCTATTGCTGCCTCGGGGGAGCACGTGGCTTGAAGCGCGACGTTCGCAAGGAATTGTTCTCGTCGCTGACGTACTTTTGCTTACCGCCCTGCTTTATTCTTATGGAGGGCACACAAATCCGTTTAGCATGGTGTATCTCGTGCACGTGGTGCTTGCGGCACTATTATTGGGCTCGGCGTGGACGTGGGGAATCTCAATTTTTTGCTCCCTTTGTTATGCCTTTCTTTTTCGTTGGTATTTGCCTGTCCCGGAATTATCAATGGGGCACATGCATGGAAGCGGTGACGAATTTAATCTTCATCTTCAGGGGATGCTTGTTGGCTTCGTTCTTATTTCTTTCCTTGTGAGCGGCTTTTTGCAGAGGATGCGAGCGGAAATTGATTGGCGAGAGAAGGAATTAGGGCGCAGGCGCTCGAATGAGGAAAAACTTGCTGCCGTCACTACTATTGCAGCATCCGTTGCTCATGAATTGGGCACTCCGCTTGGTTCGATGATGCTTGTGGTCGATGATATTTTGGCGGAACTTCGCCAGGGCGGAGATGATTCAAATATTGGCAAAGATGTCGGAGTTCTTCGTGCCCAGCTCGATCGGTGCGCGGAGGCTATGAGGCGTCTTGGGCAGAATTCTGGTGAATTGTTCGGTGAAATGCCGCAAGAATTCTCAATCAAAGATCTGCTTGAATCGATACATGGTGGACTAGCGAGTGCCGATGCCAGACGCGTGCATATAAAACCTGACGGCGCCGTCCAGTCGGTGGTGTTGCCGATGGAGGGTGTGCGCCACATCATTTCAGCCGTAATTAAAAATGCGCTTGAGGCAAGCATCATTGGCAAGGGCGTCAGCGTTTCAGTCAATGGAACCAGTAAGGCGATTCACCTTACGGTCGAGGATTGCGGAAAAGGGATGAACGCGGAGGATTTGCAGCGAATCGGGGAGCCTTTCTTTACCACCAAGGACAGCGGTCGGGGAATGGGCCTAGGGCTTTTTATAACTAAGCTTTTCTCAGAAAGATTAGGTGGTGCATTCAAAATTGAAAGTACCGTCGGCAAGGGTACAAAAGTTGAGATTGAGCTTCCGCGAGTTGTAGCCTGGGAGCCTGAGTCATGAAGTACCTAGTAGTGGACGATGATACTACGTTTCGAGAACGACTTGTCTTGGCACTTAAGAAGCGCGGCGATGAGGCCGTTGGTGCTGCTAGTTCCAGAGAGGGACGTGAGGTCGCCAAGGGATTCAATCCAGATCGCGCCATCGTTGATTTGCGAATGCCAGGAGATTCAGGGCTTCAGTTGATTTCGTGGCTGCGTACCGACCAGCCAGCATTGCCGATCGTCGTGCTCACCGGATTCGGGAGTATCGCTACTACTCAGGATGCAATCCACCGGGGAGCCATGAGCTATTTGACTAAACCCTGCCCGGTAGAAAGAGTTATCGAAGCTTTCTCACCCTCGAAGTCAACCGATTCTAAGCCACTTCCCGTACCTTCACTTGATCAAGTTGAATGGGAGCACGTGCAGCGTGTTCTTGCTGATTGCGGCGGAAACGTCACGCATGCGGCCAAGGCGCTAGGAATGGACCGCCGTTCTTTGCAGCGTAGGCTCGCCAAAGCTCCAAAGCTGCGCTAGCGGTGCGGCACAAATGCCGCATCCATTTTAGTCTTAAATACAGTTATAGAATCTATGCTCGACGAAGTGTGACATGCGTCGCACCGAGCAGGTTTTCTCCGGGGTAGTGCTATCAAGTGCTGCGCCCAGAAGGAGTTGGTTCATGGGTATCTGCTGTCTGTTGGCAGGTCTCGGAGTATTGCTCACGTCTCTCTGCCTTGTTGGCTGGGTTCTACTTACGGACCGACGGTGTGGCCTCTGGTTGCTTGGTGGGACGGTGGTGTTTGTGGTGCTTCGCCTTACGGTGTGCACGGAATGCCAAAATCCTTACCACAAGGAGATGCTCTATTGCGGTGCGCCACCGGTCACTCAAGAAGTAGCAAGCCGCGAGTTTCTCTCCGAGGACCAGATCGCTCGGAACCAATTTCTTCAATCTTTCTTTGAGAAAGGGGTTTGGATCTACGGGCTGACGGCTTTGTCACGGGCGATATTCCTGTTGGGAACGACCAAGCGGGAACTTGTGATCGGCATCTACAAGCAGAGTTGTGGCTGCGCTTGCGCTCTGAAGAATCGTGTCTGGTCATCGGGCAAGACGAAGAGTTGCGACTGTGGATCTGTTGGGGGATCTGGTGTTCTGCCTAAGTAAATGAGGCGTCGTGTCATTTACAATCCGTGTCCCTTCGCAAGAAGGGGGTTTTTACGAAAGGAGGGGAGCCTATGTGCCCTCTCTGTTTGGCGGCGTTGGTCGCTCAGGTTGTGTTCTATGTCACGGCGGGCATCTGTCTCGTCGTGATCACTGATCTGAAGGTCGGGCTTCCGCTTTCTCTCGGAACCTTGTCGATGGCGGCAGGGAATATGTGGGGATGGTGGAGCGTTCCCAACTGGATGCTGTACGTGCTCGGAGCGATGCTCTTGGTGCGCGGTCTCTGGGTGCTTGCAAAACACGAGCATAATTGGGTTCGTCGTTTGGCACTGAGGATCCGTGGCTGGCTTAAGCGAAAGCTTCGGCCACTAGTGTACGGTTCATGAGGCTAGTGAGGTCGTGCCTACAAACGATCTTAAAAACGTTCCTTTTCGGGGGAACGAAGGTTTTGAAAGTGAGGTTTGCAATGTGCATCTATCATGAGGCGGTGCGGCTGCCTGGTGTTTCGGCGCAAGAGGCGCTGGCGCTTGCGGTGCTTCCTGGGTTCGAGCGGGGACATCCGTTCCTGCGTTGGTTCCGGGAAAATCCTGGAACGAGCGATTCCTGGGCGGTGAAGGCTCTTGATCAGCTCGCGGTCGCCGCGTGTGATGATGGGCTTGTGTCTCGACTGATCGCATTTCCGGAGGATCAGGGCAAAGGTCCTGAGGCGCTGGAACTGCTGCGGCAGACTCTGGGAGGAAAGGGTGCCCTTCGGCCCTGGACCGGTGAGAAGAGTGCACTGAAGACCATCTACCACGAGGCCCTGCTCCTGCCGGAGCTTGGTAATGAGGTGGTGGTCGCTCTCGGTGCTCTGCCTGGTTACGAGGTGCGAAAGACCTGTCTCGGCTGGTACGGCGAGAATCCTGGTTCAAGCGCTGAGTGGCAGGTGGCGCTCTTTGATAGGTTGGCTCAAGCGACCTGCAAGCCCGGCGGCCTCTCTGATCAGCTGCGTGTGCTCGACCCTAACCCGGTCAATGCTCGCGCCGCTTTGGATTCGGTCTCTCAGGCTCTCGGACTCGCTGCGGCTACGTGTGGTACTTCTCCCGGAAAACCGAAGAAGCCCGGTTGCTGCTGTGGCTGATCGCGGAGTTTTAGTTTCGTCGGAAGCGTTCGAAACATACCTGCGGGGATGCTTAATGCACAGGTTTCATTACTCAAGGTTCCATTTTCCCCGAAAGGAACCAACTTTTTTAGTTGGCTCCAAGAATGTCGGAAGAGTTAGAAAAAACAGAGAGTAAATGCTGCGGTACCTGCGGTTGCCGTAATGCGTGCGCGGTTTCGCCGAAAATTGATCCATTGAGCGCTGCTTTACTTACGGACAAATCTGTAATCGTTGAAGCGGTTAAATCGAAGGGTTCGCCGCTTAACTTTGTGATGCCTGAGACTGTCGTCAGAAACCGTGAAGGCTTCAGCGCTGTACTACGTAGCAATGGACTGGCAGGCGAAGTGCTGTTCACATCGAAGCCTAATAAATCGCGGTCAATCCTCTCTAGCCTTGCGCTTGTTGATGCGGCAGTGGATGTGTCTTCTAAGGGAGCGCTCGTGCACTCGCTTGGATGCGGCATTCGTGGTAATAGAATTCAGACTTCCGGTCCGAAGTCTCAAGAGTACTTGTCTTCTGCGCTCCATCACGGAACAACGGTCAGCATCGATAGTTTTGATGAGCTACAGCAACTAGCCGAGATGCTGAGGGGTAATAGTGATTTACCCAACGCGCGCTTCTTAATTCGAATCTCCGGATTCCAATCGGAGCGCGTGAAATTCTCGCCGTCTGATGCCCCATTCGGGATTCGGTTCGAGAGAATTTCTGAGGCGCTATCAATAGCAAAGACACTTGGATCGCGGGCCACGTTTGATGGAATACATTTCCATCTATTGAGCGGCGATAAAGATGAACGTCTAGTTGCGTTTGAAAATGCGTTGGAAAGCATCCGGCACGCCTTCCAGATGGGGCTTCATCCCAAAGTGATCAATATAGGCGGCGGATTTAAGATTCAATACGCAGCACTGTTAGATGAGTGGCAGCGCTTTCAAAGTTATCTACGTGCCTCAGTGCTTGGGAAAGTTAAGCCCATTACGTGGGATGGCTCGGGGCTCGGACTACGAGCCGAGGAGGGAAGGATTGTCGGCGCACCCGCATTCGCCGATCACTTTCCAGCAGAGACTGGACCCGCAGCGCTCAATACCTTTCTCAATCAAAGGTCACCTCTATTCGATAACTGCTCCGTAGCCGAACTGATCCGCGACATGATGCTAGAGCTACGCGTTGAGCCTGGGCGCGCCCTATTGGATTGCGCTGGATTGACTGTGGCCGATATCGCTTCTGTAAAGGAGTCGGCTGCTGGACAGCCACTCCTAATGCTTAACATGAATCATACTAACCTTCTAAGTAGGGAGCAGAAGTTGCTTACGCAACCGATTTTTATTCCCCAAGCTGCACGGGAGCCATCCACAAAGAGCTACTTTCTATTTGGGAATCTGTGCATCGCAAGCGATCTAATTCAGTATCAGAAAGTCTATCCTGGCTTTGAGCCTAAGCGCGGCGATCTCGTGGCGTTTGTTAATACCGCGGCCTACCACATGGATTTTGCGGAAGCTGAAATCCTGCATCAGGCTGTTGCTCGCAAAATGGCTGTGTTCGGCAGTGCCGACCAATTTATCTGCCGCGATGATAACTCTGTAAGTCCATCAGAGATCCGCGCCATTCAGGAGGGAAGATGATCCTTGAAGATATTACAGAAGCGATTGGGAATACCCCACTGCTTCGAATTCCAAAATCAGTTACGAAGCTTGAACATATCGATCTCTTTGCGAAACTTGAGTTTTTCAACCCCTTCGGCTCAGTAAAGGATCGAATCGCCTGGGGTATGATTCGCGAAGCCCTGCCTGGAATTAGGGAGCGAGGGCAGGGCATAATTGAGAATTCAAGTGGAAATACCGCCAAAGCTCTCGCGGTAATCGCCAAACGTGCTGGAGTTCCATTCAAGCTTGTTAGTGCGATGGTAAAAGTCAAAGAGACCAAGGATATTCTTAAGCTCTTAGGTGTCGAGCTTGAGGAGGTTTCCGGCTCACTAAATTGTTACGATCCAAGTGACCCAAATGATCCGCAGTACCTTATCGAGCGAGAGGTGGCGCGCGCGCAAGGGAAGCTCTTTTTTACCTCTCAGTTTACTAATGAGTTAAATCCTAAAACTCATCGGGATACTACGGCGGAGGAGATTGTTCGCGATCTTGGCTCAGTTGATTATTTCTGCTCAGGCCTTGGTACAGCAGGGTCAACTTTAGGAATCGCCGAGCGCCTAAGAGAGGTTAACTCAAAACTCAAGCTAATAGGAATAACGGCGGGTAAAAGTGATTTTATTCCCGGAATCAGAACGGTCGATCAGCTTCTTGAGGCAGGTATTTTCACCCCTGAAAAGTATGATGAAATCGTTACCGTTGAATCGAGCTCAGCGATTGATGGTGTACTGTCCCTCATACGTGAGTGCGGTGTCTTAGGCGGTCCGTCTTCTGGCGCGCACCTTCAAGGCGCTCTCTCGTATCTACGTAAGATCGACAGCACGCTTACTAGTCGGGCAACTGCGGTAACAATCGTTTGCGATCGGGTAGAGTGGTATTTGTCTTATATTCGGGAACGTCGCCCTGAGCTCTTTGGTGAAAAGAGAAAGTCTTTATCGATATTTTCAATTGACCCGCATCAGGTTGCGCGTGCTCCAGGTGTTTCTTTCAAGGATACAGAAGCCTGGGTAGCCGAGAACAATGCGCTTGTTGTCGACATCCGCGCTGCAGTTGCCTTTGAGCACGGAAGTTTTCCAGGCGCCGTGAATATTCCGAGTGAGACACTTGAAAAGCTCTTGGATTCGAGAAGTCCTTTTGTTGGGGTCGAGAGAGCCGTGTTATTCGTTTGCCCCGTAGGTGATCAGTCTCGTCGATTTGCCGCTCAGCTCACTAGGCTGGGGGGTAGGGGATTTAGTCTCGAAGGTGGGCTTATGGCATGGAGAAGCTTTCGCAAGGTTAACGAGGGTGAATCGGCAGAGCTTTAACAGGCACTATGAAGGTTCCGCAATTTTTACGTAAATACCTCCAATACCCTTCAACAAATTCTTCGTGCTAAGTGGCGAGAATGTTTATTTGTAGGACGTTGAAGGGCCTCGACCGATAATGTACCCGGGAACTTAAAATCCTGGGGCCAAAAGCCGTGCGGGTTCAAGTCCCGCCTTGGGCATACTGATACAAGCTGCCGCTGACGACGCTCTCGCCACACAGCGGACCCCGGGCGTAGCCTCGGGCGAAGTCGGGTCCCGCCGGACCGCGGCTCAGCCTGAAGTTTAGACGGGTTGGGCATTCTGTTTCAATCTGGGCGTGGGAGGACGGATGCTATCAATCCGGAAGAACTTTGAGATGTTGGAGAAGTGGATGGCGCAGTCGATAAAATTTAAGGTCACCCACCATGTGATGGAGTTTTTCGGCCTCTGTAACAGTTGCCAGTAGAACATGCTATCCAACAGAGCGAAGCAACTGACAGAGAGCTTTAGTCTCCGCCAAGGTCTCGGTGCCCACACTGAGGCGAATTCCTGGAGAAGCTCCGCGATCCATAACGCGACTCGAGCATACGCGCGCGACATCAAAACCAAAGCTTGTGCCATGGACTAATGTAAGTGCTTTGCTCTGAGCCTTCGTCACCAGCGTGCGACAGAGCTCTTTGCAAGACTCAACAGATGAATAGGGTTCCCCATACTGAAGAAAAAGAAGAGTAGTATTAGGAGATTTTGAGGGGCTGACCGTCGTTACAGATCCTTTCTCCGTCAGAAGATGCGCTTCCATGTACTGCGCGTTCCGCCTCATTCGTGAGAGGCGGCGCTCAAGTACCGAGCCAAGCTCCGCCAAATCGGCGCCCGATTTTGCCCAAAAGATAGGTAGTGAGCAGGCTGCGGTGTCGGAAATTATGGTGCCTGAAAGCTGGCGCAGTCTGTCAAAGGAATTGGTGGAACCATAGGGGAACCAAGTCACCAGAAGACCTCCCGGAACGGTGTCTAGTCCGAGCTGGAGATACTTGGCGAGGCTATGAACTATAACCACTGAATAGCTTGGCTGGTTCGCCTGGAGCCAGGCCACGATCTCCTTTGTTTTTAATCCGCAGGTATCGTCGATTATGAGAGTAAAAGTTTCATCAACATAGTTTGCTAAGAGCTCCATACACTCCTGCAAATTGGGACTGGCTAGCGTGAAGCAGTTCGCCACTGAATCGAGCAACAAAGCATCATAGGTCTGTGTTTGAAGTTCAGTTCGAAGCTCTTCCGCCGATTCCTCGTTAAACTCGCGATAGTTCTCCTTTGGTAAAAGACGCTGCAGTAGTTCTCGGTTTTCGCAGTAACAAGAAGTCCCGATGAGAACACGAGGTAACTTCCTGCTCGTTAAATATTGCATCAACGTTGAGAAGGCCGCCATGCCGCTGTGAAATGACCACGCCGCTAAAGGAGCCTTATCTTCGAAGCCAAACAGTTGCAGGAGCCGACTCTCTAAAGATTTCGCTATATAGTGACGCTCGCGTTTATAGAAGAAAAAATTGTCCTCTATGGGGCCCAGATTAAGTGCGGAGGCGCTATTCTTGTCAGTCCCAACTATAACGGGAGACTGCCACTCGTGGCCGCAATAAATTGAGGCGAGTTGGCGTATGAAGAACCTCATCGAATCGATATTTCGGTGCTTCAATCGAAGAAGTTCATCCTTGGTCGTAGGGTAGGAGCGGGCCCCAGTTGCCGCCTCTCTCGCCTCAGTGCCGAGACTTTCCAGCGCCTTTTGCAAGGTGAGATAGAAAGGCAATTGCTCTTGGCTTAGAGCGTGATGTCCGAGTTGGTCTGAGGTGAATTCATTCACTCGAGAAAGCAGTAGCCTAATGAGAGTGGCCTGGTCTTGAAGATCGGCCCTTAGCTCGTCAATCGAGTCCTTGAGGCATGATATCTCGTCCATTAGTTAAGTCCGAGAGGTTGCGCAAAAACCTTAGATAATGAGGTAGACAAGGGAGCAAAATTTCCTCGTTTCCACGCTGACAGGCCACCCTTTAGAGACGCAGCCTCGTAGCCTTGCGCACGAAGAAAAGCTGCAAACTTGCGAGAAATGGTTCCCACGCTACAAACAATACAAATCTTCTTGGATTGCGGAAAAACTGGTCCCTCTTCGATTATCTGCGTGAGTAGTTCATCGAGGATGTTGATAGAATTGGGGATGTGACCGCGAGAGAATGCAAAGTTCCCGCGAATGTCGATTACTATTGCCCCGTCGTCGATCCAATTATTTAACTCCGAACCATCGATCTCCTTACTCTCTGCCAATTCTTCTTCTAAAAGAGAGTTGACTCGAGACCGCGAGGAGGTTTGTGTATTAAAAATGTCAGGGGAGTGGGTCTTCAAATAGGACATATAGGGCTCGATTCGATCGCACGCGATGAAGACTGCAGTAACCTTATCCCTTGGCCCTACCTTTAGTTCTCGCAGTTTCTTTCGCGCAGCCACGTAGGTAAGTCCAGAAGTTGGACCGCATAATAATCCCGCCTTTCTATTGAGCTCAAGCATTCCTGCTATTGCTTCATCTCGAGTACCTTCAACGAGGCCGCTAAAAAAATCTTTCTTAAAGAAGCCGCTTTCCCAAAGCTCGCTGGCATTTCTTCCTCCCGGCACATGATGCCCAGCGGCGGCAACCACTCCCCAAATTTTCGAATCTGTATTTTCTTCTTTAAGTTTTTTTCCGACGCCCATAGCGGATCCGCATGTGCCAAGGAACCCGAAATAGTGGTCAACTCGCCCGAGGTCTTTCAGGATCTCGTTCCCGGTTGTCTCGTAGTGGGTACTGATATTTCGTGGGTTAAAGAATTGGTCTGTGTAAAAATACTTTTCGGGTTCTTGCAGCGCCATGCGACTTGCCACCGCTGTGAAGTCGTTTGGATCGAGAGGATCGGGACAATCGGAGAGGCCAGGAAGTTCCTCAATCTGCGCGCCAAGACATTGCAGAACCATTCTAACTTCGGGCGTTTTGATTCTATTGGTTACTGCCTTAAAAGCTAAGCCCTTGGTTCCCGCTATCGCGCAGAGAGCTTTCGCAGTGTTGCCACTTGATGCCTCAAGAATGGTCTTGCCGGCGCCGCTTAGCTCGCCTAGCACAGGCTTAAGCATGGCGAGAGCCACCCTGTCTTTGAGTGAGCCAAAGGGATTCATGAACTCAAGTTTGGCGTAAAGCTCTACTTGGGGAATGCCGTGCACACTCTCAGGGATCAGTAATAGGGGAGTGTTGCCGATCAACTCTTCTATATGTTTAACTATCATAGCTTGTCTCCAAGTCCGGAAAATAGCGATTCTCGTCACAGAGAACGTGTTTCCCGTCTCTTTTTAGCACTACAAGTTTCTTTCCCTTAGGGTGTTGATGCGGGCTAGCTTCCTCAAAGTCCGAGAGGTATGCGGCGGTATTGAGGAAACAGAGCAAATCGCCCGCTTCAGGCCTTTCGTCAAATTCTATGTTACGTGTACTTAGCATGTCGGTCTCTCTACAGAGAATTCCGGCAATACAAGCTGAAAACGCTTTCTGTGAAGAACCGTGACTGCGTTTTATCAGCAAGGGATCGGAAACTGCCTCTTTCCCGCGCTGAGATAAATTGAGCGCGTGGGTATTACAGACCATTAAATTCATGCCACTTTCTGCAGTCTTTATATCGATGATTTCCACCAGCGATACTCCACAATTGTCGAGTAAGGCCGATCCTGGTTCGACGGTCAGCGAGAAACCATTCTCAGTTATGAAACGGGCAAGGCTATGCCCATCCGGAGAGCGAGCTCTGAGAATTGCCCTCAACACGGGCTCAACACCCAACGTGGGATACCGGTTTACCGCTTGGGCATGGTTCTGGAGGCTCCCGTCACGCGCCATGGAGATTCCATAGGCGTGCTGTCTCCACGTGGGGAGGGGGGAGTTCGTTGAGAGATTGCCTTCAATAGTCTCGATGAATTTTTGCCAGCGCCCCGGTTCCTTTAAGTGGGGTTGTCTAAATCCACCACCAATATTCACCATTGTTGGGGTAAATCCTTGTGCGTATGCGTCAATGAGTAACTGCAAAAGTCCTTGCGCTTGGACTGCCCGATAGTCCGGATCCTGCTCCTCGGCGTGATGGTGAAAACCTTCCAGCGTGATGCGTTTGCTTGCGCGGATAAGATCAAATGCAGTGGATATGTCTCTATGAGAGATTCCAAACTTGCTATCTTTGGGAGTGATTGAACGCTCCGAGGTCCCAGTGCGCTCAACACGTAAAAGAATCCGTGCATTGGGGAGATTGGGGTGGGTGGCTAAGAGATCCGCAATACGCTTAAGTTCAGAGATCGAATCCACGCTTACTAAGCAATGTTGCTTCAAGGAGAGAAGGAGCAACTCTGGGGCTTTGTGCCCACTCACTTCGATTCTATCCCCGCGGAATCCGCTCGCGAGTGCAGACGATAGTTCCTCTACAGATGCTACATCGATTCCGATTCCAAGTGCCTCAGCCTCACGAATGAAGGCTTGCGACTTCGTCGGCTTGTGGGCGAAGAGTACGCTCAACGTCACATCCTCGCTGCGGGCCACCGAAGTAAATTGTTCTAGGTTTTCGCGCATCAGGAGGGGGAAAATGAGATGAGTTGGCCCGCGATGCAGCAACGCACCCTGGAAGAGTACCCCTTTGTTCTGCAAGACTTCCGCTGTTTCTCTGTGAAGTCGGCCTTCTAGTCGCATCTTGATCTACACCCCTACACGTTGCCGCGAACGGCTATTATTGCAACCAAGTTGCGTTAGTGTCAAGGTTGTGGCAATACTGTGGCGTAGTAATCAGGAGTCGTTTTTGTCCCATGAACCCATCAATTAGTTCACTTTCCGCCCAGGGGGCGGTTAATCATATAAACGCTATTCGCCAAGAACCGCTTGTTATTGGAATCATCGGACCTTGGGGGGCAGGAAAGACCACTATCATCAATGACCTTGAGCGTCGTTATTCGCCGGACCCAGATCGCGTGGCAATTATTTTCGCTGAATTCGGCGAGGAGAATGTTGATGCCGCACGCATAAATGGACGTAAGGTTGTAGAAGTAAAAGATCGCTGCATCTGCTGTCACGGCGCTGAGGCCTTAGCGAGTGCGATTCAATCGCTCCGATCGAGCACTGATCTTATTCTCGTTGAGACCTCAGGAGTTTCAAACGGCGGCAACGTACGAAATGTTTTCGATAGTCTTGGGCTTAAATTCTCCATGTTGGGAGTAGTTAATAGTGCCGATTTTGCGCCAGATGATACTGAGATCCTTGATAGTCAGCTCCCAGCTAGTGACGCCGTCGTTTTGACGCATCATTACTGGCTTGGGGAAGAGCCCTCCTTAGCAGATCCGCGGATTGATCCATTGAGGCGATATGTAAAGGAAACTTGCGGGCGTGAGCCGGACGACTTTTCCTCAAGCTCTTTTGGATTAAAGCCTGAAACGTTCGAAGCATTAGTTTCACGATCAAGCCTACCGGTTGTTCGTTCTCCAGAGGAAATTGAAGCAAGATTGAAGCGTTCAGCCGCCACTCGCCACAATCAAGTTCTTTTAACGCTCGTCTTGCATGAGAATTGCGACGCCTCGACCCTAGAGCAGGCTCTTCGAGAGAGCGGTGCAAGAGTAAAGCGCGCGAAAGGTGTAGTTCGTGATGAGCATGGAGGAATGCGAGAGTTCGATTTCGTCCCCGGTAGAAGTGAGACGGATAGTGAGTTGCGGGCTATGAATTTTATTCTGCAACCTAATCAGAGTCGCTCCTCGCTATTTCGCGGCAGGCCGCATGCAGTTCTTTGCTCCCTCGACCGACTTGGGGGCCTCTCCTATGAGCAATTTCTCTCAATAGGCCTGCCTGACCTATCGGAGACAAAATTACAAAGAGCGTTCTCACGCTATCCAGCTCACGAAGCAATGCTCGCTAAGGGAAAAGCGTTCCCCGTCTATAATAAGGAAGGAGACAGGTTTTATGGACTTCTCTACCCGATTAAGGACGCTCTTTCGCAGATTCCGACTGACAGCGGTCGATCTCTCGTAGTTGAAAGTTGGAGGAGAACGCTACATGAGTATCTCTCTTGGCGCACACGGGGGCTAGAACTTTTGTCCAGAGAGTACGCCGGCGACGTCAAGTATAGTGAGCCGACCAATCTTTTGGCCCTAAATCTTCTCTGGCATCTCTTAAACTGTGCAGACGACATCTCTCCTGATCTCCGAGAGGACATCGCTAAACAAAAGCCAGCCACCGCGTTCTTTACAAGCTGCCGGGGTCTAACAACACCGCCTGAATCTGGCCAGAGTACAGAATTGTCAGACGATACCTTTGAAATGCTTATCCAGTTTGCCAGGTATGCCATTGATGCCGAAAAGCTAGACCGAGGAGTAATCGTCGATGCGCTAAATCATGCTCAAGCTTGTGATGCCTCAGGGACCTGGGGGACGAAGGGCGAAGAATTGAAAGGACGGATCTGCGCTCTGTAAAGTCTAGATTGAGATATCATTGTTAACAGAAAGAGCCGTTGGAAATTAAGGGGAAGAGGAAATGAAAAAGCGCTTGCCGGTAACTGTTCTGTCAGGATTTCTCGGTGCGGGTAAGACCACGGTTTTAAATCATGTGCTCTCGAATCGCGAGGGGCTTAGAGTAGCGGTAATCGTTAACGACATGAGTGAAGTGAATATCGATGTTCAGCTTGTCGAACGTGGAGAAGCTCATCTTGATAGAAGTGAAGAAAAGCTCGTTGAAATGTCAAATGGCTGTATCTGTTGCACGCTGCGCGAAGATCTTATGGAGCAGGTTGCTGAGCTAGCCAAAGCTAACAAGTATGATTACCTCCTGATTGAGTCCACGGGAATCGGCGAGCCCATGCCGGTAGCGGCTACCTTTGCCTATGAGGACGAAGATGGCCAAAGCCTCTCGCGAGTTGCGCGGCTCGACACGATGGTTACGGTAGTAGATGCAGCGAACTTCTTCTCTCATATTGAATCAAGCGACGACCTTCGTAAGCTCGGAATTGCCGTCGATGAGACAGACGACCGAACAATCGTTGATCTGCTAATTGATCAGGTGGAATTTGCCAATGTGATTCTGCTGAATAAGACAGACCTGATCCAGGAGACACAACTCAAAACTTTAGAAGCTATACTCCATAAGCTGAATCCTGATGCGAAGATTATCCGTACTGCGTTCGGCCAAATCCCAGCGAGGGAGGTCCTAGATACTAAGCTATTTAACTATGAAAAGGCTTCGCAGAGCCCGGGCTGGGTTAAAGAGCTTCGAGGGGATCACACTCCTGAAACAGAGGAATACGGGATTCGCAGTTTCGTTTATCGAAGAGATCGACCATTTCACCCAGAGCGGTTCTCGCAGTGCCTTCAATCGGAGTGGCCGGGAGTCGTGAGGTCGAAAGGGTTCTTTTGGTTAGCATCGAGACCGAGGCTTGCAGGGTCTTGGTCTCAAGCAGGTGGCTCCTGTCGTTCCGAGCCAGCGGGTTTTTGGGCTGCACAGGGGCCGGATGGAAAGGTAATTTCTTCAGAAGATGCTCCTGTTACAGGGAAACAGGAGCTGGTGCTTATCGGAATTGAT
>JBIKWF010000158.1:0-7438 GCA_044356455.1 Bdellovibrionota bacterium
TTGGTGGCTCAGGCGGCGACGGCGGAGCAGGTGGCACTGGTGGCTCAGGCGGAATTGGCGGAGCTGGCGGTGACGGTGGAACCGGTGGCGCTGGCGGAACAGGCGGAGCTGGTGGCACTGGCGGCAGTGGTGGCTCAGGCGGCGACGGCGGCATGGGCGGGACTGGTGGCACAGGTGGTACCGGTGGAATCGGCGGTTCAGGCGGCGATGGCGGCACGGGTGGAACCGGAGGAACTGGTGGCGTTGGAGGTACTGGCGGCGACGGTGGAACTGGCGGAACCGGTGGAACTGGCGGAACCGGGGGCACTGGCGGAATCGGCGGCTCAGGCGGCGATGGCGGAACTGGTGGCACTGGTGGAACTGGCGGTACCGGAGGCCTAGGTGGTTCTGGTGGCGTAGGCGGCTCGGGTGGCACTGGAGGTATCGGTGGATCTGGTGGCGACGGCGGAGCAGGTGGCGCTGGCGGTAGCGGCGGCACTGGTGGAACCGGTGGCGTGGGAGGAGCTGGCGGCGCAGGTGGCGACGGCGGAACTGGTGGTACCGGTGGAGCTGGCGGTGCCGGCGGAACAGGCGGTGTCGGTGGAACAGGCGGCGCTGGCGGTAGCGGCGGCTCCGGAATTATTCCAGAAGGCTGTCAGGAGTATGATATCCGAGTAGAGCGCGACCGGGCCGAACTTGGACCAAGCGAGCTGAAGAGCTACGCGCTTAAAGCGCACAAGAGTCTTGAGAAGAGCGCTGCTAAATCAAATAAGGCACTTAGTCAGCGACTTGTAAAATCGGCGAAGAGCGCTGGAAAGAAGATGAATGCCTATGTGCTTGAAGCAACGGTGCTCCTTGAACAGCTCCCTACGGTTGTTCTGATTTGCCCACAAACAACGGTGTGTGTGCAGATCGACAATTCGGCGATGATTGATCAACACATTCGCGCGGTAAGAAAGCTACGTGCTCTAGCCACGCGGATGCTCAATCGTTCATCACGCTTGGTATATCCTGATCCGAAGACGGCTCAGGCGAAGACCAAAGCCTTTGGGAAGCGTCTCAAGGCGATCGGTAAGCAGGTAGAAGACAATGCAAATCGTCTACCTCGCTCTCGTAGTCAGTGCACTGGCTGACATATTCCGCGCAGAAACCGGAGGGGCGCGTAGAGTCGTACTCTACGCGCCCCTCCGAGTCTTTAAACCATCCCGTAACAAGCGCCAAACCTTAGATTACCTAGAGTCTGCACATGACCACTCTTGCAACCCCTCGCGTAGCAACACTTAAGAAGCAACCACACGATCCTTTGACTAAATTCGATACTGAGATGCAAAGGCTTCAGGGCTCTCTCGGCTGGGCAAGCGAATCTCAGTACGGACCTCGGGCAGAGTTGTCTATCCTGCACGCGGCCCTAAACCTCGCGCAAAATGGAGTAGCTCTCGCCAACTGCACCAAGGGAGTGATAGAGCCAAAGAATGCACAAGCAGCCTCGGCACTTTTCTCCGTCGCGGCAGAACTAATCTGGGGCAATAGCTTCGGAATTGGCGGCGGGAGAAATCCAAGAGATAAACGTGCGGCTTACTCTGCAACAGAGGCAATGCGCAACCTACGAGAGGTTCTCGCTCCCTATAAGAAGCAGGGCCGAAAACCTGACGCTGCCTCAATCGAGCAAATCTCTCGCGACATACGATATGCCGCAGAGCAAGGCTCACAAGTTATCAGTCGTCTATCTCCCCAATTACCCACTCGCAGAACCGATTCTCTCACCGAAAAATTCTTGGGCAATGAACTAAATGAAGCGCGTAGCAGTATAGTGAAAGGCATCCAGCAAGCAGAATCTCCCCAAGAAAAAGGGCGAATGTACTTAATCAAGACCGGATTTGAACTCGCTAAATTAGGCGTAGAACGGATGGACGACCGCTACGCTGCCGGATCGTACTTCGCAGCGGCGAGAGATACCTTTCCTTCTTTTGATCGGACCAAGAATGCACCCCTTTTTGACGCCATTCAGAAATTGCTGCGCCTTCCATCGGTTCTCGACGGGTCTGACGAAGACAGCCCACGACAAATTGCGGAGAGACAGAAGATGGTCCTCGAGGTGTTTCGAGATGCATGTCTCAAGCTTGAATATATGACGCACTAATCTCGCTTACGAGATAGGGAAACCACCTCTGCAGCCTCTGCGGTGAATTTATTCATGAAAATTTTACCACAGAGGACACGGAGGTACACAGAGGTGAACTAAGAGTGGAGAATTTTCAGAAATTTCATCGTTTGGCAGATGAATTCGGGAAAGAATTTGTAGCGCTCAAAGGGCAAGGAAGTAAATGAAATTCGCCAGTCATCGCGCGTCAGTTGCAGTGCTCTCTCTCGCAAGCCTTGGGGGCCTCACGGCTCATGGGCAAACAGCTCAGCCCGCACCGGAGGGAGTATCTCCCTCCCTGCCATCTGCTCATAGATCAGTCAGTGACAAAACTAACCTGCTTACGGAGCAAAGGTCTCGGCTACTTGAAACCATCGCTAAGCTAAAACGCGACGGAGTTCCCCTGGAGTATCAGCCTGGGTTCACCTACGGGGCTGATGCGGCCAATATCGGCATGCTTATCGTTCCCCACCCCAACTGGCAAAAAGCTCCTTTCGAAATGGTCACCATAGATCGCTTGAGCCCCTGGCACTTTCTCGAGGGAGCCTTTAGCAGTCAACTACATCCCCTTCCGAGCGCTCTATGCAGCCCTCGCGAAACTGATCGCGAAGGCGTTTATGCAGTTCGGATATCGGATGCATCAAACGCGGCAACTCCAATCGTGCCATTCACGCTGACTTCGAGTCCCAAAGACGGCAAAATTCAAGTAACTGTCTCAGATATACTTCTTGGCGAGACGGTCTTCGTCACCTCAATCCCGGCAGGGGGCCCGATGCTCTTCCCAGAGTCCCCAGAGATAGATTCGATTCGAGATACGCTCCTGAAAGAAACCGAATCTCGGCACAAGAGGCATCAAGAAATTGTTCAATCCATTTCCGCTGCAGAAACGACGAGATCTGAAGTTATAACCTTCTCCCCAGAGGACAAGATCAGCGAGAAAGATAGAGAAACAATCCGCTCAATCGAGGGCGCGGGATGGAGTCTCGGCATGGCGCTCATTCCTGAGGGTGGCCTAGAAGATCAGCCGCTCAAGGTACCCCTTTCAGTAGCTGCTCTCGAAGCCGCAGAATGGGGAAGACTCCACGTTCATGGAAGAGTAATTGCCTTCTGGCTTTCGCGCAAAGAGCCTAGGGTTCTAGTTAAAGAGCCAGGCACACCGACGATATCGCCGCCACCCACTGTAGATAGATACGGAAACACCTGGGAAGTGAGCGGTTACCTGACTTCGTGGGGGCAGGACGGGCAAACGTGGCAGCAGACTTCTCAAATACACACGGCAATGCCCACCCTGTCGGGGAATCGCGACTCAGCTAATCCTGAAGCTCCTCTTATGCTAGATCTCAAGAGCGTTGGCTTCGAAACTATCTCTACGCTACTTTCCCACCAACGGCTCTATAGCCTGCCTGCCATGAGCGGCTGCGAAATTCTTATTCAATCGCCCCCTGAGAGCTTCCCGCCCGAGCTAAAAGAGCGCGTGGGAGCCGCGATCGCTGGCGCACAAGAGATCGAGAAGCTCTATGGATTTCCCCCTCAAAGCATAGTTCGGCAAATAGTAATACTTGATACGGATCATGTGAACGCCATGGCAAATGGTCAGGGCAGAATCACCCTCTATGATGAAATTTTAAGGGCCTATGCTGACCCAGAGCGTGCGAACCAGGCGATGCGCACGCTTGGTCGCCACGAAGCGTTGCATGGAGTGAGCCTACGTAGCTTTTGGGTAAACGGTACGGAGCCGCTCTCCTCCGCTCTGCAAAGTACCTATGACAAGGCTCCGCGAGCTATCCTTCGGCGCTTGGACGAAGGAATCTTCCTCGAACAAATCGGAGGGCACTCGTACGAGAACGCAGAAGAGCTTCTCGCAACCCTCATGGCAGGACTCACTACAGAAGACGCCGACTGGGAGAACAGAATCTCGTCAAAGGATGTTACGTTCCGCGAGCTCGTACACCAAGCGGCATCCGCCCACCTTGAGTCCCTCACTACCGGGGGCATCTCCGAAAATGCACCAGTCCGAGAACTCCTCAAAAAGCGTCTCGCCTATTTGGAGCGGCTGTCTCAGGCTGGGGAGCGGTAGCAGAGAAGCTTTTGCTTTGCATTCATTCCCTACTGAGAATTGTAGGCAAACTCGCAACGCCATAATTTTATTATGGAAAACTGCTGCGCTTCAAAGCCATGCTACCTCTGTCTTGGCTTGGTTCAAAACACTACATAGAACCAGATTGCAATTCTTGCGAGAGATCGTTCATGACAGCGGTAAAGGCTTCGGCAGCTCATAGACCAATCCCAGCGGTCGCCAACGTCGGCCAAAACCCGACAACAGATCTATCCGCACAGATGGAGTTACTTACCAGCCATTTCGCAAAAACTGACTACCTGTTCGGCCAGCCATGGGCAGCGCTTCTTTCATGGGGGCGCACTCCAGCCGAGAGAATTGAGCAGACCCTAAGACACCTTGCAGATTTGGTAGCGAAAAAAGAGTTTGACCCAAAAGCTGTGGCTACCTTTCTGATCTGCACAAGGCCCGATTGCATCTCGGCTTTTAAGGCTTGGCTGGATAGAACTGAGATTAAGTCCCCCAACTTCTTCGTAAGGCTTGGTAATCGAATCTTTAGGGAGGAGAGCCCCGATCCACGACAAGAATGTGCAGCGCAGCTTGATTCGTTAGTGCGTGACTTTAGCAACGGCAAGGGCGACATTGTTCTTCGAATGAGAGCCGTTGCTGCCGCGATAGACTGCTCATCGATTCCCTCGAGCTGTGGAGAGTACGGGAGTCGATATTTCGCGAGGTACACCCGAGCCGCGGTGAGCGGAGATAGTTGTGGCGAAATAGCCATACATGGGGCCGACTGGACGGACTGGTCCCAATCGAATCCCAAAGAGGAGTCGTTCAGTGATCTCAGAGTCACTCACCGTATCCTTAAGAAGTTTCATGCGCTCGGCATCATAACCGACAGAATCAGCGTCACAGAGGAAGATTTCGTGAAGCAGTTCGGCGGCACCGAGGGACAAGCCGCGCGAATGGGGGCTTATTCCATGGTAGCGGCGAGTTTCAGAGCGGCGTCGCAATTGTATGGAATTGATAATCCCCTGGACCTGAGCCGAACTTTGATCGAGCTTCAACCGCTACCTGATGATTCATTAGGGGATAGGGTTGCTAAAGTATCGAGGCTTCTTAAGTGCTATCCGGGTTTCGCAAAGGGCGTATTCGAAGAACTGGGAATTGAAGGCGTTGAGGTATTGGAGCTCTTACATGGAGGCGAACAGCTCAGTCTCCCTTGGAATGAGAAGCGGAACGAGCTGGTAGGCACTCAAGGGGTTCCCCGATTTGTGGACGAGCTTCATGAAAGACTGCATGCGAGACTGGTAGAAGACCAGACGAACGTGCTCAAGCAGATCATCAGCGATGACGGTAAAGTACGTGGCATAAAGTTTGCTGACATCGAGAGGGAAGCGTATCTGAAGGTCACGATAGACCCTAGTGCAATTTCCGGGGATGCATTTTCAATTGCAATGAAGCACGTGAAGCAGCATCAAGCTTCTAACATCGGTTCCTAACGTGCGAAAGGCGCGACTTGATCTTACAGCCAGTGTCCGAGGTTTTGTAAGCTACCGATTGTAACGCGAAGGACGCGATGGATTCGATTTTGGGTGCACCTCTAATTATTTCTTTTCTTCTTAGTCACTCCCTTCTCTGACCCGACCCAAAGCTCTGTAGCAAAGCGAGTAAACAGACCACTTTCCACCACTCCCACTATCGTCTTGATGCCGTCTTCAAGTGATTGGGAAACCTGCGGAAAAGTAGCGTCCAAGATCACATTTCCGGCTTCAGTGATGATTGGACCATGCTTTCCTCCTGTGCATGGCCGAAGCTGCACAAGAGACGCGCCAAGGCGCTGGAGCCCGCGCTCTGCAATACCTTGTGCCTCCGGAACTACTTCTACGGGGATAGGAATATTACTAAGAGAAGGAGCGAGCTTTGAGTCATCGACAATGACAATAAATTCTCGGCAGCGGGCCGCTAAGATTTTTTCTTGCAAAAGCGCCCCGCCTTTGCCCTTCACGAGCCAGAAATTAGGATCCACCGCATCCGCGCCATCAAAGCCCCAGGCAATTTCCCCCCGGTAACCTGGGTGAAGCACTCTCACGCCCAGAGCCTCACATTGAGAGGCAGTTTGGATTGAAGTCGGCACTCCGCATACCGTGATTCCCTCACGCTTCATGCGCTCCCCAATTCTTTGAACTGCAAGGGTTACTGTTGAGCCAGTGCCAATACCAAGCACATCGCCATCCTTTACCCTAGCCGCAATTTCCTCAGCTACTTTTTCTTTCATGCACTCCTCCAGCTAGCACGTGCTCAAGCACCGGTCTTAAGATTTTTCCCGTGACATAGGTAGTCAAACTTCGGGGCAAAAGGCGCGAGCCAAGCGAGATAAGGCGCGCACTTGTACAGGGAACAATCCACGTCTTGCCTCGATCCAAGGCCGCAAGAACTTCGCTCACGACCTGTTGAGGAGTATCTCGCACACTCCCCGTAACCATGCCTGGGACACGCGCAACGCCTCCAAATTCCGTTTCTACGGGCCCCGGACATACCGTGAGTACCTTCACCCCATAGCGCGCATACTCATAGTGGAGCGCAAGACCTTGCGACAGATTAAAGGCTTTTGTTGCGGCATACGTGCTCATGCTGGGAATCGGCTGGAAGCCTGCGATGGAGCTCAGAATAATAAGCGCCCCGCTTTTACGCTGTTTCATGCCTCCAAGAGCTCCGTGGGCAAGGCGCGTCGTAGCAATGACGTTGAGAGAAATCATTTCAAGCTCGCGGTCCAAGGGGAGATCTGCAAACTCGCCAAACGAACCAAAGCCTGCATTGTTCACCAGCACATCTACATGAGTAGATCGCAACTCCTGCTCCAATGAACGAAAAGAATCACTGTCGGTTTTTGAAAGATCCAGAGCCCGATACGACGCAGAGCCTGGGCGAATCTGGTTAAATGCTTCGCACTGCGCGCGAAGGCGCTCTTCTCGTCTTGCGATAAGCACAAGCTCAGCCCCACGGGCATGGAACTGCTTGGCACACTCAGCACCAATTCCGGAGGAGGCTCCTGTGATAAAAACGCGTTCGCGGCTCATACGCCTTGGACCTTACCGAGTTCATGACCAGCAAACCAGGGTGCAATCGAAGCTCGCTCAGGGCGGCTTGCGAGGCGCCGCTTCATTGCTCGTCTTCTCGCACGCGCTCTTCCCCAGAGAATAAAAAGGTCTCGAAAGGCGCTTAAAGAGGTCCTTTCCCTCAGAACAACACCAAAGAGCACG
>JBIKWF010000004.1:0-95647 GCA_044356455.1 Bdellovibrionota bacterium
CTGCGGTAATGCGCAAGCTCGCTATACGCCTAAATACCAGGATGAAAGCGTATCTCAACCCTCCAGCGGTACCGGCTTAAAAATAACTTACTTTCCTCTTGCTTTTGAACACAGCCGCTCTGTGGTTTTCAGCAATTCAAATCAACCACAGAGGGCACAGAGTTCACAGAGCGGTCTCTTTTAGAGGCTTCCAAGCAATTCGGTCGCGGCGGACCAAGACTACACACACAAGGACAGCCATAAGCACGAACCACGGTCTCAGACCACTTGGCTGATATTCAAACGAAATGCGATGAACCCCTGGGCCGGCCTTGACCGCAAGGAATCCTGGGGTAACTGAGAAAACTTCCTGAGAAACTCCGTTTATTTGGGCAGTCCAGCCTGGGTGATAACCGGTGCGAAATACCACAATCGCCTCGCGGCTAAGTTCAACAACGCCCGAGACTCTTTGACTCTCCCACTGAGACTGCCCGAGGACTCTGCCAGGGGCGATATTCTGCACCGGCACATCGAGAGAAAGAGAGGCAAACGGCAGCGCTAAAGTTGTTTTGGAAAGTAAGCCCTGAGTAATTTTCCCGAACGCATGTTGTGCAGGGAGTTCGCTATTTACCCACGACTGCAAGTATCGCACCGTATCCTTGGCGTTGCCCCAGCCTTCAAAGGCGAGATCTTCCACTGAGAGAGCATCCGCGCCCGGGTACTCACTGAGCTGCATCTGCCCTATCTGGGCTAAGGGTTTTAAGAAGCTTGGTAGTCTCCAAGTAGTTGGCGATACCGAGTACCGTACCCCAAAAAGCTTGTAGTCACTCTCACGCTCCGGCGAGAACTCAAACAATAGATCTCCGGCGAGCCCCATCGAGTGAAATAGCATGCCGAGGGTAGGCACGCCCTCGGCGACAAGAAGATGATAAAGGGGCGCGAGGTCGGCGATCCTGGTTTCATGAGACCAGGATTTTCTCATGCCTGCATGCACCCAGGCGTGTGGTAACGCTTTTAGTCGATTTGTGATTTCTTGATCTGCTGGTTCGCTAACCTTAGCGGCTTCGACGCGCGCAATGAGTGCATGGGCATCGTTAAAGGTTCGCAGCAGCCCATGTGCTGGCATCACCAAAGCGAGAGCCAGAAGGAATGCACGAAGCTGGGGGGAGGGGAAGAACGACAGAAATTTTCCTGCGCCGTATCCCGCAAGGAGTACGCCGCAAATTTGCAACGGAAGAATAAAGCGATGAAGGTGCATGGCGCTTAAAAACGAGAGGTTCTCAAACAACCACCCCCACACCTGGTAGCCGCACAAAAGGCTTCCCCAGGTGAATAGACAGAGTGAAATCACGGCGGCACTGGAATCAGCATTAGTTGCCGATTGTCGCCATCTAAGCGCTGCCCACCAAGCGGCGCAAACCATCGCTAATCCGATTAGCAGAAACCCGGTAATTAAAGGGAGTCTGCCGAGATCGAAAAGCCCCCCGGAAATAAAATTGGAGAAGACCCAATCAGCGCCCCTAGAGGCGAACTTCCACTCTGGCTCTAAGGTGCTGCGATGGATAACACTCCGGTCAGCGAGGATATATACCCACTGATGAGCGGTAATCAGCATGAAAGTGAGCAGCGCGAGCGAGAGTCGCCGCAGCGCGGTAAGTTTATCGATATTCCTTGTAAGCGAAAAATAGCAAAGAGCAATTACAACCGTACCAATAACAATATAGGCGGAGAGGATATGTGAACCAACGGCTAGAAAGGTAACGGCTGCTAACACGCCGCCTCGTTTTTCGCCTCGCACAAACGCAACGCCGTAGGCTATCGCGGGCACGAGGAACACTACCGCCCAGAGCTGCATGATTATGCCGTGAGTGCCCCAGAGATAATTGCGAAGGCCAAGGCCGTAACCGCCCTGTTCTACCAAAAACGGCGAAAAGGCGGCGCACGCGAGCGCTGCCCACCATGAGAGTTGAAGCACTCGTGCGGCGTGAAAAAAGACCCAGGGAATTATTGCGGCGAGAGCTAATGTGAAACAGGGAAGAAGAGTTTCAAGGTTAATCAGTCCGCCCAACAAGCGGTACGTCCCGTAAATAATCAGATGAGGGAGGTATTGATACGAGCGAAAAAGAGCGTACCCAAACGGGCTTGCATCAAACCAGAAGTCAAAAGCACTTCCGCCACTGCGTACTACCTCATCCAGTTGTTGAAGCACTGCTAAATGCAGCGTTACATCGCTAAACTGCACAAGTCCTGGGCGGAGTTCGGCGAAAAAGCCCCAGGCTATAAAGACACTTAGTGCGCAGAGGAGAGCGCTAGCGAGAACGCGCTCAAGGCACGACGGTTCGCAATCTGTCCCTTTCGTCATCAGCGGGTTTCCACAATCAGCTTGCGCAGGGCGATTTGACGCTCCTCAGCGCCGGGAAGTCCTGGCGCAATACGAAGAGCAGCTGACAAATCATCTAACGCGCCCTTGAAATCCCCTTGTTCCTCCCTGATGAGGCTACGGTTCAGCAGAGAAAACTTTGTGAGTTCGTTTAGTTCGTCAATTCCAGAATTATACCGCTCCAGCGCTTCTGGCTTATTTCCCTTAAGATGCAGAGCCCATCCGAGACCGAATAATGCGACCGGATCCTTTGGGTCGATCCTCGTCGCCTCTTCAAGTAATTGAATTGCAGTTCCTAACCTGGCTGGATCGGAATTGCTCGCGATAACCGCCTCTAGTCCGGCGCGACTCAAACTCATGGAAGTCGACTCCTCTTCTGATGATTCGGAGGGAATGCCTCGCCAATAATTGAAGAGCAGAGCCGAGAGCAAGATAATCGCGAGAGTGCCGCCTAAGATGTTGCGAGCTTTTTCAGACATAAGATCGGTGTTAGCCTGTTGGTGAAGTTGCATGGATGCCTAGATTCAGTTCCTAAGCCCCCGACAATTCTGAGCCGACAGTACTGAGACTCGGCGCGGCGATCAACCTAAGTTACCCAGGAGTGTATTTGGAGCCCCCGCCTTTAGGCAAGAATTCCTAGGCTCCCAAGAGCATGTCTGGGTGAAAAGTTGGTGGGAGAGAGGCTGCTAAGGTTTTAACTGCCAGATTCTGAGGTCGGCTCCTCAGGGCTCTCCGCATTTTGCTCTGCAGATGCGCTGGACGCCTCCTCTTTCTTCTCCTGAGCTGGCGCTTCAGCCTGCTTTGCTCCGGGGATTGGAACGCCGTATTTTGCGCTGAGCAGTTCCCAAACCCGCTGACTTGCCCCTTTGTAGCCATCTTTTGTTAGTTCAGGGAGCGCGCGTTTCAGGACTTCGTCCGGAATTTCAAGCCTTTCAATAGTGCGGGGGGCTGCTCCCTCGGTCTTCTTTTGAAGACTTTCGAAGTAGCTATCAAGCACTGCCATGTCAAATTGAGTATCGATTTCGATGCCATCCATTGGGATTGCGATCATCTTGCGATGAACCCCGCGCCGATGGTCCATGGCCGCTCGGTCAATTTCTTTGAGCAGGCTCTCCATCATCTCGTCTACGTTTACTTTTCTTTTACGAACTTCTTTGACGTAGAATCGGTTATCCAATGCAGACTGTAGTGCCTGCTTGTCGGCAGCGGTGCCCTTGTTGGTAATGACCGTTCCAAATCCCTGTGGCTCAAGACTGCCTCTATTAAACTCCTCGGGAAGCGAGGCGCATAATTTTACAAAGAGGCAGGTTTTATCCTTGCCCATTTGTTTCATGTCGTTGATGAAGCTTGAAACATCTTCATCAGGAAATGAGTCTGAAATAAAACAAATCTCGAAATTATCTTCGGTGTGGGAAAGTACGGCCTTACGTAAGGTAGCGGTGAAATCGCTCGCCGCAAATTGCACATCGGGCTGCAGGGCACGCAAGAAGTCCTGAGCGTCATCTGCGCTTGGGCCAACGACCAGTGCGGCGATATTTGTTACCGTCATTACTGCTAACTCCCCATAGAGGGGTCTCCCCATAAGTTTCATCGGCACTATAGAGGCGGGGATTTAGAGGATTTGGCTGCTTTAAAAGAGCCGTGGGGGCCCCCCTTCCGGCAGTAAGATATGTTGTAGTTCTGGGTGCTTACGTCGGTGGCTTAGATCCCTTGGTCTGCGGTAGCCTTGCTCCTTATGCAGGAAGAATTAAGTACACGGGGCCAAAGGCAACAAATCACAGGGGCTCCCGCTGCCGCTAGCGAAACGCCTATCTCACCACTAAACCTTCATACTTCCAAGCAGGGTGAGCTGCTAACTCTCGTTGAAGACATTCCGCAGTGGTCACATGAAGGGACAATCTGCCGGAGGGTTATTCTTGTTTCAGAGGATGTGGGAGTGGTGGTGTTTGTTTCAGATTCCCAAAGTAAGAGTCCTTCAATTACCAACGCCTTTGAGCGCCTGAGCGCGGCAAGTAAGCGCGATGTTTACCTTCCTACTGCGGTTGGTGCGCAAGTTCTTCCCTCGAAGATTCGCTGGTATGAATGTCGTACCGGAGAGGTTACTGCAAGTGGCGTGCAGCAGAGTCTGTGCTTCGATGAGGTTTCGCCAGGAACTGGTGGCCGCTTAGAGTGGCGACCCGCGCGGGATCCATTCTCTATAGAAGTCGCGCTCCTCCTTGATATTCCTCAAGTTCGAGAACTTGTATTGGGTATGCGCTCGGAATGATCGAGATTTGTTAGGGGTAAGAGAAGCTCACTCCCTCCTCATTCAGGCTGCGATACCCCGCAGATCCAAAGATGACATGGTCAAGTAATTTGATTCCAAGAAGCTTCCCCGCTTGTTTCAGTACCTCTGTTACGTTTAGGTCCTCCTTGCTCGGCGTGAGATTCCCCGAAGGATGATTGTGCGCAACGATCAGTGCACAGGCGCGGTCGCAGAGTGGATCGGCGAACACTTCTCGTGGGTGCACTTGGGTTACGTTGACGAGGCCAATGGTGACCACACGGAGGGCAATGACTTCATGGGCACCGTTTAGGGAGATTGAGATGAAATGCTCTTGGCGCCTGTCTGCAAAATGTCTGAGCAGAGGATAAATGTCAGCGGCACAGGTTATTTTGCTGCCTGCGGGCCTAATTCGGCGCCTGGCAAACTCGAGGGCTGATACCAAGAGCGCCGCTTTGGCGGGGCCAATACCTGGGATCTGCTTTAACTTTGCGGCAGAAAGGCTTGGCCCCGCGGAGTCGATGAGAGGCAGGATCTCATGTGCCAATGAGAAGACGTCACGTTTTTTGTTTCCGCTTCCTAGCAGCACTGAAAGGAGTTCCACATCTCGGAGTGTTTCTGGCCCAGAGCGCAGAAGCCTTTCGCGAGGCCGCTCGGAAGTAGGAATTTCTTTTACTTGAAGCATGGGACTATTCTCGGATTCTCCGAGCAAATGTTTCTTTGTGGCGGAAGGAAAAGGTCCTACGACTGCGAGCTTTGAGTTAAGTGCCTAGGAGGACTAAGGAATTTTTCTTCCTGTGCTCTCTGTCTTCCTAGAAAAAATGCTTTTTCACGCGCCTCACTAAGATGCGGTCGAAGCCTATTCCTGAATAACTCTCGTAAGTTTGGCTTCGATCGGATTCGCCTGACCATAAATAGTCGGCGTAATTGAAAGCGGTGCTGTTCTTTACTTGGCGAGGATGGCCGAGGAAAAGCATGCGCTTCGTCTGGCCAGCGTGTGTTTGTGGGGGTATTCATGTTTCGCTCAATCCTTAGTGCGCTTTGTGGCGCGTTTATCGGCCTTGCCTTTGTTCAATCTGCGCATGCGTGGGACTGTCCAACCGGCATGGTGTCTAATCCTCAAGCCACAGATGGAACTTCATCTTCAGCTGTGCAGATAACCTGGACTCGCACGGCGCCTGCTGGTTCGTGTTATTACATAATCTTCCGCTCGGATAATGGCTCGGGCGGAGCCTGCACGGCTCGTGATTGTCCAGGCTGGATTCGTGTTTCTGATCCTTTCGCGCTCGTAAATTCTGTCGGTCGTTCAGCGAGCTGGAGTTATAACGACGCTACTACTCCCAGCGCCCAGAATCTCACCTATAGGGTGTGCAGCTTTCAATCCTACTTGTCTGATGGAACCTTTGACCGCTTGAACTGTACTGAAGCCCCTGATACGAGTGGCTGGCGCGCGCCTCCTCCGGCACCTGTTTCGGTTTCAAGTGCAGCAGGAAGTTCGACGGCACACGTGCCCGTGTCGTGGATGCAAGGCGCCTCACTTACAAATCTTTCACACCGCCTTTATCGAAGCAGCTCGCCAAGCTCATGCTCGAATCCTGGGGAAGTTATCGCGAACCCACTCACTGCTCGCCCTCATAACGACACGACTGCTACGCCGGGAGTTTCTTACTATTATACCGTTCAGGCAGTCGCTCCGAGTGGTGATGTGGCGTGCACGCCGACCTCTCAGACCTGGCGCAAAATGTCGAGTCCCACAAATGTACTTGTTGAAGTAGCTGACGGGGATTCTCTTCGTGTGCGCTGGAACCATCCCGCCGCCTCAGGCGCTCCCAGCAACGGAGTGGTTTCATACAACCTCTATCGCCGGACAAATTCGAGTGTTGATGTGTGCGGTAGCGGACAACTTATTTACCAAGGAATCACTCCCGGTAGTGCTTCTTTCCAGGATGATACGGTGGTGCCGGGGACGGCATATTTCTATGCGCTTAGGAGTGCAGGAGCAAATGGGCAGCTTTCTGATTGCTCAAGCGCTTCGCAAGGCTCGGGTACTGCTCCCGGATTCCTTATTTCAGGCCGCGTCGTTCAGGAGGGCAGTTCGGTAGGACTTTCAGGGGTCGCGATTGCGCTTAGCGGAGCCCGTGCTGCCTCAACCACGTCAGCTTCTGACGGCTCCTATTCTTTCCCCGCACTTGCCGGTGGAAACTATACGGTAGCTGCTTCACGATCCGGAGTAACAATCTTCCCGCCTAGCCAAGGCGTTTCCATCTCCTCATTTGATCAAACCGCGGTAAACTTCACGGCGTCCTGCCCTGCAGGGCAGTTCTTTAGTGGCCAGAACTGTGTCGTAGTGCCTCCTGGTGCTCCGATTGGTCTTAATGCAAGTGACAATTTATCCTCTGGAGTGGCGGTGCAGTGGAGCGCCCCATCAGGTCCTGTAACCGGATACAAGCTTTATCGCTCCTCCTCGTCCCAAGCGTGTGCCACGGGTACTCAGATCGCTACTATATCGGGAACTTCATACTCCGATACTACGATAAGTTACGGGCAGGCAGCTTTTTACTCAGTGCGTGCCTATAATGATGGTGGTGATGGTCTCTGCAGCAACATAGACCAGGGTCTCCGAACGGATACGCAGCCTCAGATAGGTTCAGGTCCCGCAAATGTCTCCGTCTTTGTAGGCCAGGCAGCGACCTTCAACGTCGTGGCATCGGGTAGCCGGCTTAGCTACCAGTGGAAAAGAAACGGTAACCCCATATCGGGGGCAAACGAGAGCAGCTACACGCTTTCACCGGTGGCTCTGGGAGATAGCGGGGCGCAGTTTAGCGTGGAAGTTTCAAACCCGTCGTTCCCTGCGGTTGCAAGCAACGCCGCTTCTTTAACCGTGAAGGCAAAACCTGCCATCACCCAGCAGCCTCTCGGCGGTACCGTGTATATTGGTGAGACAAGGCAGCTCTCGGTTGGCGCAACCGGGGAGCAAATGTCCTATCAGTGGTTCAAGAATGGTTCTGCAATTTTAGGTGCGACAAATGCATTCTTCGACACGGAGGCCTTTGCACTGAGTGACGATGGCGCAAGATACCATGTCGTCGTTTCCAATCCCGGGGGCGACACGCGCTCTAACGATGCCATATTTACTGTACGTGGAAACACGCTAAACGTTTCCGTGAGCCGAGCAATAGGCGGGGGGCTTAGCGGCGCGGAGATTTCGATTAACTCGAATTCGGCCGGGACCACAGACGCAAACGGTTTACTGAATGTTGCAAACCTAGCTGCAGGCACCTATGCCGTGACCGCAACAAAAGCAGGTGTGCAAATTAACCCAGCAAGTCTGCAGGTTTCTGTGGTCAATGGACAAGCCGCGCAAGCATCCTTCTCCGCTTCATGTCAGGCAGGGAATGTGTTTGAAGGCTCTGTCTGCGTTCCAAGAACCGTGTTCCCGATCCAGCCTAGGCTTGAATGTGTTTCTCAAGTTGGCGCGGGGCGCTTCAGGGCTTACTTTGGATATAATAATCCAAACAATGGTGTCGTCGCTGTTGCGCACGGCTCAGCGCAAGGGTCAAGAAATGAGCTATCCGATGCGGCTCTTACGGCACAACTTCCTACCGATTTCGATCGCGGATTAGTAACGGGGGCGTTTAGTGTCGAGTTTAACGGTGCCCCCCTTACCTGGACTCTCGAGAACGACTCTCAGGGCGTACAAACGGTGAGCGCTTCAAGCGCTTCGCCAGCCTGTGCGCCTGTGGTGCCAACCGCCCAGTGTATCCGCATTGCTCCGGATGGGACTCTCATGGCCCATTTTGGCTACCAAAATGCAAATGACTTTAGAACCTCGATTGTGGTGCCTCTTGGAGAGAGGAATGCGTTTGCTCCCGCTCCTCAAGATCGTGGGCAGCCGGTAGAGTTTGAATTTGGGAATCACCCAAATGCGTTCTCCGTGCCTTTCGACGGGGCGACGGTCACGTGGAGTCTGCTCGGACAACAAGTAAGCCTCTCCCGAGAGTCTCAGGTATGTGCTCCGGGGAACACTGCTCCCGTAGCGAATGCGGGAGTTGCATATGCTGCAAGTTGCC
This sequence comes from Bdellovibrionota bacterium, assembly GCA_044356455.1. Taxonomy (GTDB): domain Bacteria; phylum Bdellovibrionota_C; class UBA2361; order UBA2361; family JBGSMV01; genus JBGSMV01. The sequence goes on from JBIKWF010000004.1 coordinate 8,693, forward strand.
AAGGGTATGTCACTACGATTCAGCTCGATGCCGTAGCTTCAGCTGATGCCGACGGAAATCGGCTCTTCTATCGCTGGACCACGACCTGTCCCAATGCTTCCTTCTCTGACCAGGCCGCTATGGCGCCTACTTTGCAGCTCCGTGACCCTGGCTTAGGAATTGCGGCAAACTGCTCAGTGTCCGTGACGGTAACCGACAACTTGCTTTCGAGTACGGCCTCGGCGCCCGTTTCCGTGGGATCCTGCCCGCTTGATTGCCGCAGTATTCCAAATGGTACGGCGCTCATCGACCAATGCGGAATTTGCGGCGGCGATGGGACTACGTGTCTTGATTGCCGCGCTATTCCTAATGGACCAAACCGAGTCGATCGCTGCGGGGTATGCGGAGGAAATGATGCCTGCGTTGATTGTAACAATGTCGCCAATGGCCCTGCGGCACGCGACCGCTGCGGCGTGTGTGGTGGTAATGGCACGTCATGTTTGGGATGCGTAGAGACCAAACTGTCGGATGTGGTTCGATTACTTACGGAAGACTTCTTTAAGCTTCGAGATATTAACGCTCGCTCTTTGAGAAGACTTCGCGATGCGGCGAACGAAATCAGCATCGCAGAACCAGCACGTGCTCTTGAGATGAAGAAGTACACGAAGTTCGTGCGCAGTAGCTTGAAAGACCTCGACTTTAGATATGCACGTTTGCAGATTGAACTCGTCGCAGAAATTCCAAGCGTGCTGGTAACCTGTGAGAATTCAACGTTCTGTACCCAAACGGATAATGGACCGGTAATCGATAAGTACCGTACGGTTGCGGCCACGATGCAGAAGAGTACCAAGGAAGCAATGAAACGCCTTCGTAAGCTCATCAGGCTTACGGGGACTGACAAGAAGCGCCTCGCAAATGCGAAGGCTACTCGCATTCTAGTTGATAACCGACTACTCACGGTTCCGCGCGTCGTATCGAAATGCGGCTAGAGCCCAAGCCTTAGCCGCGCTTTCTACGCAAGAGAATATGCATTCTTTCTATTTCGCTCGCGTTGTTCATCAGAATACGATGAATGCACGTAAGGGGGAGAGGTGAAGGCACAGGTTCTCGCAGAAAGGAGCTACTCATGCGCAGTGAACGCAGAGTCCGGTTTTGGGTGATTTTGTCGGTTGCTTTCGTGGTTCTTCAGTTGCTTGATGGGATCCTCACGGCTATCGGCGTGCGGATGTACGGTCTGGAGTTCGAGGGGAATCCGCTTGCGGCCCTGATCTTCGGCAAGCTTGGAACGGTTCAGGGTGCCATCGCAGTCAAGGCGGTCTCGATTCTGATCTTCTTTGGGATTCTCTGGTACTGCTTGTACGTCCGGTGGTCCCTCATGGATGTGGTCGGACTGCTCTGGGGCAGAGCGCCGAAGCGAGATAGAGCGTACGCCATGAAGAACTTCTACGCACTGGCGGCTATTACCATCCCTGCATCTTTGTATGCGGGTGCTGGTTGGACCTATGTGCACATTCTGCTTGGGAATGCATCCTGAGGAGTTATGAGCATGGCCGCCAAGAACTGGAAGGCAAGAACCCGCGCGAGAGAGGTACCGATTCGCCCCGTAAGCGTTACGCACTTCACCTCTCTCGCTTTCCTCTGAGGCGGTAAATCTACTCGCCATTTTTAAGTAACCACTGAAAATAAGCCGAGCGGGGGTTCTCCAGAGGCTTCTTACCTAGGGAAGCTCCGAAGAAATCCACTCTGTGAACTCTGTGCCCTCTGTGGTTGATTTAAATTGTTGAAAAACCACAGAGGACACAGAGTTCACAGAGAGAAAAAATAAAATATCGAGGTTTTTCAGAGGTTCCCTAGAGGAATCCTTGAGATGGCCTTGGGCACGAACCCCCTTTTTACTTAAGGCGAGGGAAATAGAGGCGGAGGGTCTCTCGCTCCGCCGCTAAATGCCCGATACCTTTATTAGGAGAGCCTTCTTGGCTCTTCGTGGAGGTTGCGCGTGAAAATCAAACACATCATGACTCCTTGTCCCTATTACATTACGGCTCAGTCGTCCTTGGACGATGCTCTTAAAAAGATGGCCCTGCATGGGATTCGTCATCTCCCAGTCACTGACAATGATGAGCTTATTGGACTCGTCTCGGAACGCGATCTGAGGCTAAGCCAGTTCGTTTGCAAGACTACTCAATATTGCCCAACCGTCGGACAGACCTGTGTTGGAGAGGTCTTTATTGTTCATGGCGATAGAGACGTCGCAGAGCTTGCGGACCAAATGGCGCGGGAGAAACGCGAGTGCGCGATCATTTGTGACGAAGCAGAAAATGTTATCGGAATTTTCACCACCACTGACGCATTTAAGTTGATTCACTTGCTCGTGAGCGGGAAGGGAGTCTAACCGCGGGCTACTCGCGTGAGCGGGAGAGCTTATTTTTTAAGCGATTCCCTACGAGCGCTTCTCGCCTCTGCGTTTTGAGCCCAGTCGCATAATCTCCCGAAACGAGAGCTGAGTTACTAATTCCTGTGAATCCGCGCTCGGGTCTGAGATACTTTGATCGGATCGACGGAAATCAACAGTTGCCTCGTTTTCTTGCGAAATGAAGGCGCCTTCTGTGTCTTCATGAGAGAGGTCAAAGACAATACGCGTAAACGTTTCGTGTTTACCTACTCGTATGCGCCGAACTTCCGGTGGAAGTGCTTCCGCGGAGCTGCTCGTATCTACGCATTCTACCTCACTAAGATCTACGACAAAGCGGGGAGGATTAGTGAGCTGCTGGGTCGTAACCACGGAAGAGTCGATCTCACGAAGGGCGAAAGCGCCGGTAGTTGCTAGAGAGAGCTGAGGACAGCGCCGAGCAAGGAGTGGTGAGGCGCTCATAGGCACGCTCAGCAAGAGGAAGAAGACAAGGCAGATTCGGCCAAGGTAACTCATAGAGGTAGACCTCAGGTGCTCAATTAGCCCGCCGTCAGAGGGGGTCCGATAAATTTGATTCGAGAAGGGCCTCTGAGAGCGCTCTTGGTATTAGACACAGGTTGGCACCTAGAAGATGGAGAAATTCCAGAGGGCGGGCGGAGTAGAGGTAACTGCTTGATAGGAAGACAATTCTTTATTCCGCTGCGGTCCCATTGGTAGGCCGCTCTCTACAAGTATAGGTGCCTTCCGCAATCATTCGCTCAATACACTGTGCAAGGCCTACAATCGGACCTGTTCCCCCCGAGCCGCCGCCATCTATCTCGTGGAAGGTAAGTGCGACCCGTATCGCGAGAGGCCGAGTAATGCTTCCTACGGTTCCCGCAATCATGAGCCCCATGAATCCTGCAATGAAGAGGTACTCTATGAGCGAGGCGCCCCGTTCGGAATTCCGGCGCTGTGCGGGAGGGCTGAAATTTTCTTTCCACATAGGGTTCTCACTGGCCACAAGGAAGGGCTGCTCTGCCCTCATGTCTGCGTGACACGAAGAACTGATTCAGTACGAGAGGTCTCTACGAGATTTTGGGAGATGGGTAACAATTCTCCTGCGGGTAAATCAGAGAAGTGATGAGCGAGTGGTGAATGACCGCCCAATTGCTGAGGGGCGCCTAGAAGGTGGGAACCTATTTTCTTCCTCTTCGTGTTCTCTGTGGTCTTGGTGGTTGTTTCTAGCCAAGCCATAAATGCTAGGAAAGTAAGCTTCTTCAGAGTTTTCGCGCTTCCTTTTCTTCTTCGCTGGGAGCCTCTGAGACTGGCGGAAGCGAAGAGAGCGAGAATGCGGTTAAAACCACGCGTCCCTTCCCCGCGGAGGAAGAAGACAGATTTGGCGAAACATCGATGTCATACTGAGATAGAAACTCGCGTGTTCTCCTATGAAATGCGCGGCCTTGCTCACGGATCCACTCCCGAATCATGGGGATGCTTTCCGGCGCAATATTGTCGAATTCCGTGCGAATATGCAGATTTTTATACTCGTCTGGGGAGGTTATGTTGAAGTCTATCGCATCAGCCAAAGTTTCAAGATCCTTGGTGAAGAACTGAAGAGCGCCGGAGGGGTCTTTATAGAGTGGCAGGGATTCCTGAAGCAGCTCCACCGTGTCAGAAACGCGGCGCACAACGCCGCAGCGCTCGAGCTCAAAAAGAATGGTTCCGGGGTGCAAATGATTATGCACAGAAAGCACCAATTGATTAAACTCGCTGTCTGCTTGACCGCAGGAAAGTATGCGCGGCTTTTTGCGAGAAGAAATGAAGCGCTTATCTTTCTCCCAAAGCCCTATGACCTTAGTGAGGGTCGTAGGTTCTGTCTCGGCGGGAACGCCTCCTGATTGATAGCGTGCTACATCTGAGCGGTGAATGCCGGTCATTGCGGAGAGGCGACTTATGTTGATCTTTTTACCACTTCGCTCAAGCTCCGCATGTGCCTCGCTGACAAAGACGTCTTTGGCCGCCTGAGAGAAAAGCTGATAGGTCACTCCGCGCCGCATGAGCAGCCGAATGAGTGGGGTGAGAATAGAGCGCAGCGTGGGTCTTGAAAACATGATGAACTAAAATCTCCCTATCTCTAGTCGCCACTAATCGAGATGAAGTTTAGTATAAATAGTTAATCTATTTTAATCATTAGAAAAAATGAGGCATTGAACTGCCATAGAATGGCAGTTAAGTCACATCTTCCAGGGTAGGTGCATAATCTCATGTATAGACGGAGCGTCGCTGGGGCGCCTCCCTTAACTACCAGGAGTGCGAGTTTATGAGGTTTATAAGTTCACGAATAGTGGGATGCAGCCTATTGGCGCTCTCCCTGGCCCCAACTTCGGCAGTGCTGGCAGAGGAGCTCCCTGGGAGGGTGCTTTGCCAACGCAAGAATGAATCAAAAACTTTTAATGCGAAAACGCGCGTACAAGCGGTACGCGCTGCAGTTGGAAAATGTCCAAGAGGCTTTCGTCAGATTACTTCGTTCGTCACTCAAGCGGAAGTTGATACCGCGATTTCAAAGAATACTATTCCAGGGCTTCAAGGGCCTAAGGGTGAAAAGGGTGAGAAGGGCGAGCAGGGGACACAGGGTGAGCAGGGTTTAAGGGGTGAGCAGGGCGCAGCAGGAATCGCAGGACCTCAAGGTCCTCAGGGCATTCCCGGACTCGTTGGGCTTCAGGGAATACAGGGCCCAATTGGTCCACAGGGACCTCAAGGAGAGCGTGGTGCCGAAGGTGCCGCCGGTCCCGCTGGAGAGCAAGGCCCGAGGGGAGAAGCGGGACCTCAAGGAGTTCAAGGCGCCGTTGGCCCGCAAGGAATTCAGGGCATCCAAGGCATTGCTGGCCCCGCCAGCATCAATTCTTTCTGTACTCAAGTAACAAGTCCTCACCCTTACGGAGGTCAAAACGGAGGCCAGCAGGCAGTGGCCGCTTGTCCGAGCGGCTACTTCCCAATGTCGGGGGGCGGAGTCTGCGGCGGAAACGCAATGTGGCTTCAAGTAAGCGTGCCTACCACGGTGAGCGCAGGAGTTTATGGCTGGTATATTTCGTGTAGCTGGCAGGCTGAACAGTCAACTATGGCTTGGGCAATGTGCTGTAAGCTTAACTGAGAAAGATTTTCATGCAGAGATGTTTATTCCTCACGAATGGAGGATTTCGCATCCGATGCAAGTAAAAGGGTGGGAGAAAGAGAATGCTCTTTTTCCTTCCTCGCGCAGGGTTCCCGAGCAGGTACCACCCACCCACCACTGCTCGGGGGCTCACGTGCGGAAAGACTTTTGGTAAGTTCGCTATCTTATTTTAGGTATTTGGAGCAGCTTTCAAGGATTGAGGGAGGCCGTGAGATACGACTGATTCGCGAGGAAGACTACCGGCGGGAGAGGCGCCGGCGCTTGAGATGGCATCACGAAAGTCAGGATGGCAGATGCTCGTCAGTAGCTCAGCTCTTTCCCTAAGCGTCTTGCCGTGCAGGTTAACGGCTCCGTACTCAGTCACTACCCAGTGCACGTGACCTCGGGTCGTTACTACTCCTGAGCCTTGCGTGAGGGTCGGAACAATTCGAGAGATTGTGCCATTTTTTGCGGTGGAGGGGAGCGCAATAATCGGAACTCCGCCCTCTGAAAGTGCACTGCCGCGAATAAAATCCATCTGGCCGCCAATGCCAGAGAATATTCTAGGCCCCATGGAGTCAGCACAAACCTGGCCGGTAATATCGACTTGTAAGGCACCATTAATTGCAACAACCTTAGGGTTCTTTCGAATCACCGCGGTGTCGTTTATGAAATCGCTAGGCGCAAAATGGATAGAAGCGTTGTCGTTTACAAAGTCATACAGCGCCTGAGAGCCGATAATGAAGCCTGTTGCACTGACTCCTTTAAGAACCCTTTTATAGCGATTAGTAATAACGCCGCTCTGAAGCAAGGGAAGCATGCCGTCCGAGAACATCTCCGTGTGCAGGCCCAGATCATTCTTCTTAGTGAGCCTCTTAAGTACGGCATTTGGAATTGAACCTATTCCGACTTGAAGAGTGCTTCCATCGGTAATCAGTTTGCTAATATGTTCTCCAATCGCGGCTTCTACTAGGCCCTCAGGCTCCAAGTGGTTTTGGGGTAGAGGATGATTGGAGGTGCAGTAGCCATGGAGCTTGGAGATATGAAGGGTGCAGGTGCCGTGGGTACGAGGCATTTGCTCGTTAATCTCTGCAAGTAAAATGTCGGCCGCTTCACTGGCAGCACTGGCGATATCAACCGACGTACCTAAGGTGCAGTACCCATGTGCGTCTGGGGGCGAAACCTGTAGGAGAGCCACGGAGAGGGGGATTGCGCGAGACCTAAAAAGCGCCGGAATGTCCGAGAGAAATACCGGCATAAAATCAGCCCAACCGGCGGAGACACCAGCTCTAAGAGAAGCCCCGGTAAAGAGAGAAACAGAGTGGAAGCGCCGGGAGAGTTCCGGCGTGGCGAAGGGCACGGCTCCCTCAAGATGTAAATGATAGAGAGTGAGGTCGTCTGCCGTGGGAGAGTTAACGAGCGCTTGAAGAAGAGCCTGGGGGGTCGCAGCGCCTCCGTGCACGAAGACCCTGCTTCCATTAGGGATTAGCTTTGCGATCTCATTGGGTGCGCGTGCAGCGAGTCGCCAATCATTACTTGCGGCATGTGAATATTGCGTCGTAGCCATGCTTACCTTTTGTCTGGGGTGAGTATAGCGAAGTGCGTATCTGGTGAACATCTCTCTCTCGCTCTTTTCCGTCTGCATTCTTGAACGTATTCATCAGGGAAGAGGCAGCTTGTTCGACTCGTCTTTCCCTAGGACGACCAGAAAACTCTTTCTTCGTGGCCTCTGTGGTCTTAGTGGTTGTTTTCAAAGAAAACCTAAGACCACAAAGAAAGGCGAAAATCTGCCAAACCAAATTACGGGAATAAAGCGAACGTTTTTAGACGCGTCGTGCTAAGCTCTCCATTGGGCAATTTATTGAGTGGCCCCCTTGCTGTAGTTGGGCGTGTACTGGAGCCACTTCTTTTCGAGTGGTCGAATTTAGAGTTTTCTAGAAGAGGCTATATGAAGAACCATTGGTATGTCGTCGCGCACCGAGCGGGAGCCCGCGTGTTTCAGCAGCAGGGTATCGAAGAAGCTCTTACTCTCGTCAAGCTCTTCGAGAATCCAGAAGGCAAAGTAAAAAGCAGTGACTTGGTGAGCGATCGCCAGGGGCGCTTTGACCGCGGCGGCGGTGGTCACATAGCCGTGGGGAGTGAAGATGTGCAGCGAGAGCATATCGCGCAGAAATTCTCCCGGGAGATAGCGAGCTACCTCGACTCAGAGGCCCAAAAGAATGCCTATAATTCATTGGCACTTGTAGCGGAACCTCAGTTCTTAGGCGAACTTCACAAGGCGCTTGGGCAGGCAGCTTCATCAAAGGTTACTAAAACACTCACTAAGGATTTAGCGAATGTGGGTGAGCATCAAATGGCGGCGAGCCTTTCAGACATCCTTCTCACCAAGGAGCCAATCGCTCAGCCTCGGTAGAGATACGGGGAGAAGGTGGCATCTTACAAAGGTGAGCGAAGCCTTCACGCTTGGAAGGCTCAGGGAGCAGCGGCTCTCTGGGCCTTTCTGTTTGTGTGAGCGCAGTTCCTTGCTATGGTCCGATACGCGGGGCTCGTGCACGCTGCAAGCACTTAGCTTTACACGTAAGAGCTCTAAAAAACTGCGGTGCCGCTCATTGGTTGAGGTGTCTGACTTCCACTGGTCCGCTAACTGGACGGATCTCCTTCCCTCTCACCAGCGCATACCAAAAGAGCTTCGCACTTCAGCTAACCAATAATCAAAACGTTCCCGTATCATAAGTCCTGGCGAAAGCTTGTGGAGTAAGATGGTGATTTCAGTTTGATTCACCTAATCGCCAAGATTCTATTCCGATCTAACTCGAAAAATTTTACGGCCCCGTTCCAAAGAAGTCAGTATCGGCTCCCTCTCCGCCTTCCTTCCAATCTTTCCCTAGAGTAGAGAGCCTGTAGCTATTTCCATTATTCTCAAGAGAATACTTGAAGATAGTCCCAAAATAGTCAGAGAGATATTCCTTTGGAGCAAAGGGAACACAGGTCTTTAAGCTTTCAGAGCAAGTCGTAAGCTCATCTAATTTTGATGGTAGCCGCTTGGACTTTTTCTGAAATTTTTCAATGTAGAGGGAGGCGAGACGTAAGTTTAAACTGGAGTAGAATCGATGAGCATCTCCCTCGGGCCTCTCTTTAAGAAATTGCTTTGAGGTTTTAGCTAAGCTTTCCAATATTCTCTGCGCGTTAGCTTTATCCCCATCTTCCCAATAAGTCATGGAAAGGCTGAATTGGATAAGAAAGATTCCTTGGGACTGATCGCCAGGGAGTTTCTGGGTGTGAGTAAGAGCGTCTTCAAGGAGAACAGCTGCCTCTTTATATCTAGACTGTCTGCGTCTCACCTGGGCAAGCCTTTCTTTGCCTATAGATAGCCTGTAATCATCCGGCTCTGTAAGTCTGGGTAATATTTTTAGTGAAAGCGTCACCTTTTTTTCAGCCTCATCAAGCTTATTCTCATCTAAGTAGTGGAAACCTAGTTCGATGAGCCCCTCTGCAAGCTCTCTAAAAAGCGTGTCAGAAGGGGTGTCTATTTTCTCAATTAGCTTAAGAGCTTTTGTAAACTCGCTATCAGCCTCAGAAAACTTTTCCTGGATAGCGTAAGCAGTACCAAGGTGAACAATGGCAGTGGTAAGTTTTTTTGCATCAGTATCTTTTTCTCGTATTGAGACCGCTCGCTTTGCCAGCTCCTCCAGCTCCGCATAGCGCTTTTGATTTAAGAGACTATAGTAAAGGGCCTCTAACAAGGTTGCAGCCTTGGCGCTATCAGCTCCCTCAATCCTCTCAATTATAGCAAGGCCTCGCCTTGCGTGAGTCTCAGCTTCTGCGGCCTGGCCTGCATACATTAAATCACCAGACAACTCGTAGAGAGCATCAGCAAGAGCGGCAGGGTCTTTCTCTGCTGACTTTTCTGCGATCTCCAAAATCTTTCTTCGAAGGAGAACCGCCTTATCATATTCGCCCTTATTCAAAAGCTCCTCAGCTACTTCATGATCCTTTTGCTCCTCTTTACTCTCCCCCCATACAAGACTAGCCCCAGAAAAGAGGACAAGAACTGCTATTACAATAACTCGGGAAAAAATCCTGGTTGGCGCCATTTGAGCTCCAAAACGTTGCTAGTTCTCGTAAACATTCTCACTGGAGCAGGAAGGTCGCAATGGTCAAATGGCCCCCCTACCCCTCATAAGGCTCGAGAATCACATCCTTAGTAACAAACACATTAGATCTAAACCCTGGGGCAACCTCAAGCGTGGGCTGAATAGAGCGGTTCTCTCTTTGTCTCCAGACTGTAACGTAAAGTGTGAACGTGATTCAGGTATACATTGGATCACAAAGGACGCAGAGGACACTAAGGTATAGACTTGATTGGCTCTTGTGTCCGTCGCGTCCTTTCTGGGTCCATGCAGTACTTAGACAATTACACAGTTGGCGTTACAGTTCCTTTGCCTCTGCCCCGTCCTATCTGCGTCTGCCCCAAGGAATTCAACGATTTCACCCCGATTTCAAGCGGACTTCACCTCTACTTCACACACGTTCTCGATAACTCCTCATGACAATTAACCCCTATGTCACCGAGGAGTCTGATCGTGGAATCTACTACTACCCCCCCTGCGCCTCAATCAAAGCAAGCGAGGCGCTTCAAATCCCTTAGAAGTGTCTTGTTATTCATCGGTTCCATCATCATGCCGCTAGGCGCGCTAGGCGTAGAGATCGTGTCAGGTATGTGTGGATCGATATTCTTTGATCCGATTCCAAGCTCGGTTCATGTGCTTCTGATTGCCATGGTGCCGCTTGTTCATTTCTTGTGTTGGCAGAGACTTCGAAAGGGTAAGCCGTTTACGTCTCTCCAGGCTTTTGTGATTGGAGGAGCGCTTGCGACTTCGGCGTTTTATGCGGTACTTTTTGTTCCCCTCATGCCACTTGCGGTGATCTATACCGCCTATAGTTTTGCTGCCCTATTTCTTCCCGCACTTCTCACGCTGCTCCCGTTTGCACCACTTGCCTCTTTGCTCGCAGGACTCGCGAATCTTGCGAGGGCTCGCAAACAACATCTACTCCCTGCGCGAAGTATCGGAATAATTACTGCCGGGGCATTGGTTGTGCTGCTTTCTCTTGTTGCTCTTGAAGCTCCGCGAGTAATTGCGCGCGTGGGGAGCGAGCGCCTTGCCAAGGAGCCTCAAGCAGAAGGCGTGTTAACATTGATGCGCTTGCTGGCGGACCGAGGGACGCTGCTTAAGGCGAGCTATTCTGGCGTTGAGTGGGTTACTGACTTTGTTCAGTGGCTTACAAGCGCTGAGCGCGGAGTGTTTGGAAGAGGTTCAAGGCAGGCAAGTTCCGTTTCGATTGAGCAATCACGAGAAATTTACTTTCGAGTAACGGGAGAGCATTTCACTACGAAAGAGCGGCCAACCCCACGGAGGACGGGGTGGTTTAGCGATTTGGATTTTGACCAAGGCGGAGCGGCGGTAGGAGGGCTGGTTCCTTCTGTCCAGCTTGCGTCCTCAGCGCTCGACGGATCTATCGATGCAAAGGGTGCCTTGGCTTATATGGAATGGACTCTTGCCTTCACCAATAACTCTAGTCGCAATCACGAAGCGCGCTTTGAAATTCTGCTTCCTGAAGGGAGCGTGGTCTCTAGAGCCACTCTTTGGATAGATGGAGAAGAGCAGGAGGCTGCGATTGGAGGTAGGGCAGAGGTTCGCGCGGCGTACCAAAAAATCGTTCAAGCACAAAGAGATCCCTTGCTGGTAACTTCCGCGGCTCCCGGGCGCATTCTTGTGCAGTGCTTCCCGGTGTCCTCAAAAGCGGGGCCGATGAAAATAAAGATAGGTGTGACAGCTCCGCTTAAGCTTCAATCTCTGGGCGCCGGTTCCATCACTCTGCCGGTGATTGTGGCGAGAAATTTTTCTATTCCAGACAGTCTTCGGTCCTCGGTATGGCTCGAATCCAAGGGCGCCATGACTGGCCCCTCTGATCTATCTTCAGAGAAAGGAGATGGCGCCTTCGCTCTAAGAGGCTCTCTTGCACTTGCTCGCGAGGACTCTCAAGTCGTGAAGATTCATGTTGCTCGCGAAGCGCGCGCGCGCCATGCCTGGGCTAAGGACTCGGGGAACAGTGAGGTCTTTCAAGAGCTGCGTGAAGAGGAACGACAACCTATTCGCCGCATAGCTTTGGTGCTAGATGGCTCCCTTGAGGTTGAGGCAAATAGAGCGGCGCTTGCCGAGGCGATTCGGCATTTGCCGACAGGTATTGAGCTTGGAGTATTCGTTGCGGCAGATGGTTCTCGGCACTATGAGGACAGGCTCACTCTCACTTCAGAAGCAACGCTAGAGCAGTACGCTCGAAGAGTATTCGAGGAAAGCTTCTCCGGCGGTGTCGATAACGTTCCCGCGCTCGCTGCCGCCTGGGATAGCGCCGCGAAGGGAGAAAGGAGCCTCATCGTGTGGGTCCATGGTAACCAGCCGATTCCGTTCCCGAGTATCTCACAGCTTGCGCAAAGGTATGCTCGGCGTCCTCAGGGAACGCGCATCGTATCTCTCTCTCTTCGTCCCGGGGTAAATCGAATTGCTGAAGCTCCGGAACTTCAGCGCTACATAACTGAAAGTGATGCGCTCTGGGGTGATCCGAGTGGCCTTGCGCCCTTCATTTCGGACCTCACCTCCAAACATGTCACCCCAGTTGTTTCCCGCGCCAGGGTTTCCTGTAGCCCTCAGAGTTGCCAGCGGGAGCAGCAAACCTCGGATCATCTGGTTCGGTTGTTTGCGCTCTCAGAGATTGAAGAGCGCCTCGCGTCCGGGAAAAGAGCTGAGGCAGTCGCGCTCGCAATTCAGTACAGGCTCGTTACTTCCGCAAGCGGCGCCGTAGTTCTTGAGCGCGTAAGTGATTATGCAAAGGAGGGCCTCACGGCGCCTCCTGAGGCTTCGGGGAAAGTTGCCATCCCTGGGGTTCCAGAACCTGAGGAATGGATTCTGGTTCTCGTATCTTTTATCGCGGTGCTGCGGTTTCTTGTGACACAGCGCAGGAGCGCCGTGAATCTATGAATCAGGTGGCGATGCGCAGGGTAGGGCAGGCATTTCTGCATCTTGCTTTGCTGTTAACTTTTTATCCCACCTGGACCTGGTATCTCGGGCGCATTACTGATGGAAGTGATGAGCCATGGGGTATTCTGTCTCTGCTCACGGCGTGTGCTGTATTGTTCTTCGTTCATCCCGTTCGAAGGACATATCCCATAGACGCCCTGCCGTTTGTGATGTTCTATGGAGCGGCACGCGGTTGCCTTAGTGCGCTACCTTTAGGGGCTGTCGCCTTGATGGGGTGCGCAGCCTATTTAGGGCTGATACGAGAGCGGCGCTACTCTATAATCATGCTCCTGATGCTTTCGCTCCCGCTTCTTTCAAGCGTGCAGTTTTTTGCGGGTTACCCCCTCAGAGTGCTTGCAGGAAAGATAGCTGCTTTCATTCTCCAAGGAGGAGGCCTTCCCGTCACTTCCGCGGGCGCCATGTTATCTTTCCAAGACACGCTCGTCTGGATTGATGCTCCTTGCAGCGGTATTCGTACCTTTTGGAGCGCGAGTTTCGTGCTCGCGGCGACAACGTCAGTAAGGGCTTGCACCGTTCGGCAGATGCTTCTTTGCTCGTTGATTGCTGCGCCCCTTGTGCTGATGGCCAATGTTGCAAGAATTAGCTTTCTTTTCCTCACGGAAAGTGGGCTCATCGCCGCTCCAGGCTGGTTTCATGAGGCCCTTGGACTGCTGATAGTGGTCAGTGTGATTTTGTTCGTGCTAGCTGTCGTGCAAGGCCTGTCGCAAGGCCGCGCTTCTTTCCCGACAGACGTCGCTGTGGAGCCATCCTCGTTATCTCAAAGTTCCCTTGCGGTGGTATGTTTATTAGTCCTTTTTCTGCCCTTAGGCAGAAGTACTCCTGTCTTTGCCGCGCAGGAGTTGCAGATTGAGTGGCCGACACGTTTTGAAGAACTCGCACTTGAGCCTCTTCCTTTGACCGAGCAAGACCTACGCTTTGGGAGAGATTTTCCCGGCAAATTTGGACGATTCCGCAGTGCGGGAAGGGAAGTTCTTATTCGCTATGTGACGCAGCCGACCCGCAAACTCCATCCTGTTTCCGACTGTTTGCGCGGCGCAGGGTATGCGGTTCAGCCTCTTCCTGCAGAGCGAGATTCCAAAGGGAGAGTGAAGAGCTGTGTGCGAGCTTCCCGGGACGGGAAGTCCCTAAAGCTTTGCGAATTTATAGAAGATGCTTCAGGGAGGGTTTTTTCAGATCCGTCGGAGTGGTTTTGGGCCGCTATTTTTGGCGGCTCACGAGGACCCTGGTTCGATTATGTGGTGAGCGAGGATATTGTGTAATTGATTCGCGGGCACGAGCGCTCTGAAGAGCGGGTTTATGCCCCCCTATGAACTCTTTCTATGCCGATCAGTCGCCCTCCTGACGGCTATAACCGGTTTCATGACGGGCACAATGAATAGCCACCAAAGCGTACTTGGCAGCGCTCGAAAGACGAGGCCCTCCGCATTGGAAGTGGATAGCGGTGTTTCTGCAAGGCAATCTGTTGTCCCATCGGAGGACTCTTCGCTGCTTTCAAAGGTCACCTTTGGATTACTTGGGGGACACCGAGCAGAGCAACTTAAAGCCGAGAAAGAGGATATCAGTTCGGGGCCGGTCACTGTTGAGACGGTCCAAAAAATGCGACGCGAGCTTCCGCGCTATATTACTGAAGCCCGAGATGAGCTGCCTTCTGATGGCAGCTCTCCATCCGTGGGTACCGCAAAGAAAATTTGGCGCCTTTGGGAAAAATTCACCAATTTGGCTCCTACTCCGTGGAATACTCTTCTCAAATTCGGAACTCCTGTCGCTGCAGCGACCACGGGCCTTGTTTTTTATCAGGCGATTGTCCAGCTCGGGATTGAAGGCGTAAAAGTTGCGGGAAGTCTGGCCGCTCCCCTCGGTATTGCGGCAGGATTTCTGGTCCCGGCGTTTTCCGCCGACAGGCTTCTAAGTCTTGGAGAGAAGTTTTTTAAGTCTGAGCCCATCACGGGGTGGAAACGCCAAGCGCTTCTTAGGCCAGCTCAAGGAGCCTTGCTCCTAGGCGCCGCAGTTTGGGCGCAGACCATGAATCTCAATATGCTTACCTTTGGTGTGTGGGCAGCTGCGGCGGTTGGTACCGCGGTAGTCGCAACAAAATTTATCAAGAGTGCCCCCAAAACAATCTGGGCCGCAGCAGCGATGGCAATAATTCTTCCCTGGGGCCACCTTGCAACCATGCGCTCCTATGACGTGACCGTGCTGAGTGCCGGACCCGATCCGGAAGTGGCGGCATGGAATATAGGCACAGACTTGACGGTCAAGGATCACTGGAAGGGGCTTTTTGGAGTTGGGGCGCAATCAGCACCAAGCGCCAAGAGTGGCATGGTCTTTATCAATCGAGATGTACCACTTTATCTTCCCCCGCACCGCTCCGCGAATGCGTTTAATGCTGATTTCACGACTCTTGTGGGAAAGCAAGTGCGCGTGACGACGATAGGGGGCTGGATGAAGTTTGTTTCTCCAAAGTTGCAGCCGACTATTGTGAAGTATGAAGTGATTTCTCCGCCTTCTAGTCCGGTGCAAATTCTTCAGCCTGCGAAATAGAATCTGTAGAGGAGCGCGGATCCACATGCAGAGGCGATTGCGGCGAGATTTAACGCGAAGGACGCGATGGGCACGAAGGGGGGAGTGAATTTACGACCCTGACAATTCCGTGCCTGAGATGAGTAGTGTTGAAGTTGAGCAAGAGTCCCACGCTTTTGTGTGCAAGCTTCAGGTATGTCAGCAATTGCGCCTTATGAACTGAGACCAGGTTTTCGACGGACTTAATTTCTAAGATCAGCGAGTCTTCGACCAACAGGTCGATTCTGTACCCAATATCTAGCTGCACACCGCCGTAGACGACCGGTAAGCCAACCTCCGCAATTACCTTGAGGCCAGCTTCGGTAATTTCATGCTTGAGGCAGACCTTATACACCTCCTCAAATAGTCCTGGGCCAAGAGTGGAGTGTAACTTTAGTGCTGCGCAGATAACTTTACTGCTTAATGAATCGAACTTTTCCTTCGTGCCCATCGCGTCCTTCGCGTTAAAGCTACCTAATCGCGAATTCCGGCCAAAAGTTGCTTACAACCCCCAAATGCATAAAATGCAGGGAGAACAACCTGCTCGTGGATGATGCCTTCGGCCCGCTACAACCTGGGCCGCCGCCACAACCTGGGACGGTGTTACGTAAAGTTTTGTAACTGCTTCCTACATGACAACAGTCTCAATCCGACCATTTAGAGAATCCGATGCCGAAGCTGTCTTTAAGCTGCGAGCGGAGGCCTTTGTAACCCAATTTTTAGAAGAGCTTGGCCCGGAGCGGTGCGCAGCTGTCATCAACGCATACATGCCGAGTGATTATTTTCGCATGGCGCAGGAGATGAAATTTTTCATCGCAGAGAATGCAGGCGCGCCCATTGGATTCTACGCAATTAAACTTGATGACGAGAAAACGGCGGAATTGTTGTTTCTTTATATTTCTACAAAGTCGCTTCGCCAAGGAATCGGTTCGCAATTGATTCGGCACTCAGAAGAGTGGATTCGTAAAAATTGGCCGCATGCCAAAACGTATGTAGTCGATACGGGAATTCCCAAATACAACAGCGATTTCTATCGTAGAATGGGATTTGTGGACTCTGGGATGAGTGCCTGCCCGTTTCCTGATCTACCTATACCTGCGTTGAGACTTTCAAAGGTGCTCTGAGCGTCTACTCTTGCCTCCTCTTATCTCATCAGAATCCCATTTTCTAGGAAGCGCTCCTCCGAGAACGCATCTGAGGGCTGGTTCGCTTTTACTCTGAATCCTTTGCTTTATTAACTCTCCCCATAGTGCGAACTAGACTCTGGTCCTGATTCCACTCGTTTTGTTTTTGTCTTGAAGCTTTAGCGCGGCACTCCTTCGTGAGACTCGCGCATTCCCATTGTCCTTGGAGACTCTGCCTGTATGTTGCACCATTCATCCGAGCCAGCTCCACAACGATCGCATCATAAAGAGCGCGCGTGGTGCCCAGTTGAAAGTCTCTCTGAAGGGAAGTTCTCAAGAGCGAATCTTGACCAGTTACTGCGTGGGGAAGTTGGCGCCTTAATCCTCCCTAACTTTTTGACCGAGACCCAAGCACTTCAAACAGCCGGAGCGCTCGACAGTTCGTCGCTTCAGTCGAATTACAAAACGCTAAGAGACCGTTTAACGAAAATCGGTTCGACGCTTTATGAAAATCTAGGTGGTAAGGACCCTTCCCCAGAAACGATACGTGAGTATTTGGAGAATGCGGCAGCTTTCTCGGCGGCAATCGAAGAGATCTGCGCCGAGTTTGGACAATCTCCAATGAGCAGGCTTCAGCAGCTTCTTGGCTCAAAACTTGGCGCGCGCAAGCTTGAATTCGCGGGCAAGGAAGCCTTCGCTGGTTTAGTGAGAGTTGTTCGCAAGGGAAATGAGATCCTTCCACACCAAGATGAATTGGGAGAGGACATGCCGAGCCTGGATTTCGCGCAGCGCCTCAAAGAGCCCGGCGGTCAATTCGCCGTGAACGTATATTTACAAGTACCGGAGCAAGGGGGAGAGCTGCAATTGTGGCGTCAGCGCTATACTGCAGGTCAGATGGCGAATATGAGGTTGGCCAGCAGTGACTACGGCATCGACCCGGCGCTTCTTCCGCTCCCTGATGCGGTGATAAAGCCCAAGGTAGGTGACCTCATCCTTTTTGACTCTTCACGTATGCATGCAGTAGCGAAATCATTCGGAATCCCAAGGGTCAGTATTTCGATGTTTCTCGGTGTTGCAAGCACGGGCGAAGCTCGTTACTGGAGCTAGGGAACCGTTAAAAACCAACCTCTGTGTACCTCTGGGCCCTCTGTGGTGAAATTTTGTCAAGAAATTCACCACAGAGGACACGAAGGTACACAGAGGTGTAGTAAGAATAGAGATTCCCTAGTAACAGATTACGAGGCTTGTCTACAAATGATAGGATAGCGCTATGGGCAACACTTCAAATCAACATATCACCTGGAAGGGCAAGCCACTTACGGTTCTAGGTCGTGAATTACATGTGGGAGAAAAGGCACCCCCCTTACGACTTGTAGGGAATGATCTTCAGGACATAACCAGCGAGCAGTTTAAAGGTAAGCGCCTCGTCATTTCTGTGGTGCCCTCTCTTGATACGTCAACCTGCGCGGTCCAAACAAAGAGATTCAATCAAGAGGCTGAGAAGTATGCAGTTGATGTGGTGATACTAACCGTGAGCGAAGATCTGCCTTTTGCGCAGGCGCGCTGGTGTGGGGCGGAAGGAGTTAAGAATGTAATTACGGCAAGTAATTATAAGTATCGCAATTTTGGCGATGATTTTGGGGTGCATATTCAAGATCTGGGTCTGCTTGCCCGAGCGGTGTTTGTTGTCGACCAGAGCAATACCATCACGCATGTTGAATATGTGGAGAATTTAAGCGCTGAACCGGACTATGCTGCGGTGATGAAGGTCCTCGTTGCCTAGGGATTCTCATCATCTCATCTTTGTAGGCTAGGACACCGAAGGACCTAGCTCCAAGTTTATTGACATTTAGGATGGAGATTCAAACGCTCTACGTGGTGTGGTGTGGTGTATGGCGGCGCGGTAAGGAGCATCAGAACGGCCTTGCAACGTTCGTTCTTGAACGGTAAGGATCCATCCAATATGTCAAAGAAGAAGACAGAGAGTGCGGTGGGCGGATCGTCCGCCAAAGGCAGGACCGCCTCGCGCACGGCAAAGAAGAAGGCGCCCGCGAAGCTGAAGTCAGAGACGTTCGCTATCCCGATCGGCGGTCCCCTATTGCCGAAGTTCCGCGACATGTCAAAAGCCGCGGGGATGACACCTGCGCAGCTCGGGGAGCGCTTGATCGACAACTGCGTGTCCACATCACCGCTGTTAAATGACGCGAAGCGTCATGCAAGGGTGAAACGGCTGGCGAAACTGATCGGCACGCTCCCGGGGGTCAAGGGCCCCGTGGCGCATAACGCATCTGATCAGTGGTTCTGGTGGGTGAAGTTCACTATCGACACGCGGCATGCGCTGGCGTGGCATGTGATCCAGCGGCTCGGTTACGTCTTCAACTACTACTCGATAGAGCAGCATTTTGATACAAAGTTCATGCCCGTTTCGCCGCCGCCGGACCTCAATGGAGGGCCACGCCAGTATCTGAGCTGGGTGGTGGAAGCGACGTTAGGGTTCTATGACCCCGGCCCTTCTATGGAGGCGTTGCGGCGTGAGCTGCCGCAGAACGTGAAGAGCAAGGCCGAGTGGATGCGGTACGACGATGCATAGAGTCTATATTCCTAACGATGACTGTCCCTGAAGTGCCTTAATCGAACCTTGCAGCCAAACATTTCATTTTTCGAGCTCAAAGCTCCCTGCTGCTTAACAAGCTGTTCGATCTCCTCGAATGGTCGCATGATTCTCTTCTCAATTAGGATGCGCTGTTTTTAGCTCTCACTCTTTCTAGGCGATACCTGGGGCTGGTGGGACGGATACGGGCCAAATGAACCACTGCGCACATGAATCATGATTAGATGGGTTTGGAAGCAGCTTGAAAGCTTGCGGCTATAGCTTCCGCGTATCGGCGCCGACACGACGCCTGCGCACTAGGTAAAGAATAGCCCCTGAATAGGTCCCAATAACAGGGCCCCAAGGAAAGCCACCGAACTTGCCGGCCTGATCAAAAAACTCCGGGTCGCAGCCAAAACCACAAACTAAAGACAATCTGTAGATAGGCAGAATGGATAAAATACACCCAAGAACGAAAAGGACCCATATCATGTACTTTCGGAAGTGCTCAGGTACGCAGAACATTCCCGCTGCCATAAATTCGGTCGCTACGGCAAATGAGGTGAGTCCCAGCACGAGATGCGCCCGAAGTGGGAGGCCCAATGTCCCTGATGTGTTTGCGGGGGGAAGAGATGGCTCAGGAGGGGCATCACAAAAAAGGCGCACAAGGCTGCTAATGCTGCGCCAATAAGTGCGCCGACCGGCGAAAGGATAACTCGAAAAACCTCAAAAGCTTTCATTTTTTTTCACGCCCATTAAGTCGATCGATTCCATGGTAGTTTTTGCACGTTGCAGAGCTTCTTCCGTCAATTGTAAATTGAAGTCCTACGAACCGAATAGGTAGATTTTCATATGCTTGGTCCCGTTTATCCATGTTTCGCACCGGTTCCCCTCGCCGCAGCCGTGGGAATGAAAGCTCGGGAGATAACCTGGCCAAGTAAAAGCAAGATGCATCCATCCTTTGGTGATGAGGAGATCCCACTTAGTCAGCTGATCGTCGTGAAATTTGACATCTGTTTTAAGAATGAGACGCACGCACTCAGTTGCGCCATACGGCCTTATCCAGCCCATTTTTTTACGATTTGTGATACGAGATCAAACACTGCGCCCATGGTTATGGGAGGAGCGATTTTGGCGGATGAAAAAGTTTCAGATTTTAGAACCCATAGAATATTTTCTTTGAAAGAATCAAAAACAATAAATTCAATTCGACAGTCGCGCCCTGATCTCAGCGATGGAATTGGGTTGAGGCATCTTTTTTTTATTTTTGACGACGCAATCTTGGAATTTCTATCACCTCATTTAATTTGTTGGCTCTAATCGTGAATTCTTTCAAAGGAGAAACTAAGTTTGGAGAGTGTGTCTCTTGGGAGACGCCGCTTTCTGGACAGAGTTCGTTTTCTATCGAGGTAAATTCGCTTCTCGTATCTCCCGATGCAGACAAGGCTGGTCGGTTCAGGCTGCAAGTTTCAATACAGGGAGAAACTGGTCGGAATGTGTGGTTCACGTTCTCAAACGTGTTTTCCTATCGCATGATTGACGAATGTTTCTGGGACGCGCAATTGTTTTCTGATTTTAACGGAATGAGTGACTTGTCGAAACATCCCGACGGTTGTCAAAAAAGTGAATCTCACGCGAGTTTTATTAAATCAAGAACCCAAAAGGTTGTTAATTCCTTGTGGGCAAAGGAGGGCGCCGGATTGATCGGCAGCAAACTCGAACATTATTTATTTCTTGGCGGAACCGAAGTTCTTGAGGTGTTGGCTGAAACGGCGCCAGAGATCCTCACAGAAGCCTTAGAAGGTAGGTGAGTGCAGTACAAGTATTGGCCAATTGTAGACGAGCTCCGTATCCTTCTCGTCATAGTCGAACGCAGGGGGGCCTTCTTGGGAATCCACTACTTGCTCCAGCGAAGTCGCTCCTCGCTCGCTAACTACCTGAAATTATGAGATATGGAATTACCAGCTTACGCCTGGTCGTGAATTAATGGGTGTCCCAGGGTGAACAGAGTTTTGGGCATGTTATACTCTCTGCACTTTAGCATCAAAAGAGAACTCGCCCGTGGCCTTCGCCGATAGAAATGAAAGAGATAGCTGGGACGCGGACAAGGAGCGATGGAATGAGCATCTTCCAGGAGACTCTAAGCTTTGGGACAAGCTCTCGGCTCCGGCTCGCGGTGAGCTAGTTGAAAATCAAGAATCCGACGTGTGCAGCCGTTACTTTTTCAAAACTTATCTCGGCCCACTTCCAGTCGCTACTAAGGAAGCTGTAATCGCAGCGCTTACTGAGGCAGCGAGAGCACATTCTATTCCTGAAGAGGCTCTGCCCTCCTTTCTTCGCGACGTTTGGGCTGAAGAGGAGGCTCCCGAGAGGGTTCTAGAGGAGCAGGGCTTTGGCGCGGGAACTTCCGGAAGATTGAAAGAGGTCACATCTGATAAAACTGGAATTCATACCCCTTTTGATAGTTTAGGAAGAGTTCTTGTTTCTCCCTCAGAGCTCGCAAAGGCTTACGCCGAATTGATCCAGATTATTCCGCCGAGCTTTATTCCTAAGCTTCAAGACAGTGGGTTCTCGCTCTATGAGCTCTCCAAGATGGCGGTTCGCTGGAAGCAGGAAGCTCCGGGAGCGGTTGTGGACTGGATAATTAAGACCAACCCAGGTTGTTCTGAGGCTGAGGGAAGTCAGGCATTCGAAAGACTAAATGATTCGCTTGCCGCGAGAACTCTGCGTGGGGGCTTTTTTGCCTGCTGGAAGCCATTTTATGAGAGCCCTTACGGAGGCCTTGCCGCAGAGAGAGTTTTTTCGGTGCTTTCTGCCCCAGAGTTATTCTTTGAATCTGCAGATGTAAGGAGTTCAACTTTCTCTGCACTCCACTCAGCTCTTCATGCGTACCGCGAGTCGATTGGCGGCATCACTGAGGAGATGCTAGCTGAATTAGGAGCTGCGACGTCTAAGTTTTTTAGCGTCTGTACTCGCAAGGAGCCAGCTCTCTCACGAGATGAGATAACACGGCTTCTTAGGCTGTATGTAAAAGAGACGGGCCCCGCCTTAGCTAGTCCCATATCCCAAGGCCTTCTTAATCACGCCATTCTTCAAAGCTTGGTTCGTTTGGACAGTACTTGCGGGAGCGCAGAGCTCGCTTCTGGTCAGGATTTATTGTCCAGGTTGCAAAGGCTTCGTGACGAGGCAGAGAGACTTTCCCAGATGGCGCAAATACCGGTGTCTGTGGCTGGAGTTATCATTCTAGATTTTAGAAGGCTCGCTAGAGATTCTCCTCGCTTCCAAGACCTTCGGAGAGATAAAGACCTTGCTGAGCTAAAGAGTATTCTTAAGCCCCTTAGCGAGCCAGTATCACGATTCGCGGCTACGGGGGTGACGAGGGCCAACGAAGGGCCAGAGAATGACACAGAGGGACGTCTTCTTTCGGGTGCACGGCGTCTTCTGATATCAAACTTGGATCTTGGCCCTTCTGAGAGGGACGGGGTGCTCTATCCTTCTATTGCCGCAAAGCTTTCAGAGGAGGCAGATGAGTTCTTACTCCACTTAAAGTGGAGAGCTCCACAAATCAAAGATGAGATGACGCCAAGCCAGAAGGAGTGGTTTGGAAGCTGGCCGCTAAGCGTGATTTCGAAGGAGCTAGTTTTTAGAACTGGGCTGCTCTCCGCGATACATGCAACCCCCCTATGTCATTCCTGGGACGCGTTTCAAAGAGTTGTTCTGGCTGCAGACGCAGCGGCAAAGGGTGCGGCGCCTCGGGAACTTCAGTTTATAGAGTGCCTCTCTGAGCTTCTGACAAAACACTCGGCGCGGCGCGGGGTCATTTCTACCGGTCGGGAGGCTTTGACCCCGTCCGAGAATAAGACCCAGGGGCTATTAAAGCGGATAGAATTTTTCAGGGACTTCACTCAGCAATTTGGAGTGGGGCCCTACTACGAGCTCGCAGTACGCTATGAAACTTTGAGGCTCTCGCCTCAGGGTCTTGTTTGGCACGACAAGGCCCATGAACCGGAGTATCTAGAGGAGCTCACGGACGTTAGGACTTTTTTTGAGAAGCTTAAGGAACTTAGACTAAGGACATGGAGGTCAATACGCGGGCAGCCTGGAAATAGTAGAGACTTGGCATCGAGATTTCCTCTTGTTGCTAAGTTGTATGAGCTTCCTCACGCACTTTATCAAGATTCAAGTTCCTCTTACCGCTCAGCGCTTCCAGATTATTCAGAGGTTTCCTCTGCAAGGGAGCGAGACGGTAAGGACACGCTCTCGCCGTATCATCCAGTCTGGAGCCCAATTCTCACCGAAACTACTCCCACGTTCCCAGTAAGGCGGTTTCAAGTAAAAGCAGCCGCGAATACTAAGGAGGCTACGAAAGATGAAAGCGACCTCGTCAATGCTATTTCAGAGGACGTGAGGTCAGCAGAGAGTCTCTCCCCGGGAGATAGTTTTTGGGTAAGGGATTATCTTCTTGAAACGTTAACTTCTAGCATCGAAGGCTTAACGTATGCGCAGACTAAGAGTGGAGGAAAGGTAAACTTTGAAGAGCAGTGCCGGACCCTTGCTGCAAGAAGGGAACTCGCCTCTCGTATTCTGAGCCCTGAAGATGCGCTGCCTCTTTTTGCGCCGCTTCACGGCTTTAAAGTGAGTGAAGGTGTCTTACGACGGCTCCTTTTTTCAGGTCAGAATGATTCTGCGCGCGCTAGTTTTTATCTTGGAGCTGCAGAGGGTGGGAGGGCGTTCACAGAGCGCGTGAGCACTCTTTACGATATTCTTTCAAATGCACAGGAGCATTGGGAGAAGCGTCTAAAGAATATCCCTGAAAAGGATAGTATTCAGCCCCTCATTGAAAGAGCGTTTAAGCTTTCAAGGCTTGAAGCGATTTATCGACGCCTTAGCTCCGGGGAATCTCAAGGTGGCTCAAGGGATATTAGTTTTTATCTTTGCCGTGGGTTCGAGCGTGGATATGCTGGTTACCTAGCAGATACTTGCGCCACGGGAGCGAGAGGGCTTCCCTCTTCTTTGGCTACGCTTTGCTTTGCGGACGAAGAGGCGGCGCTAAGGGATCCGCTGCTTCAGGGGTGCTCAATGGTCTTTCACGCGGAAGACGAGTTCGGGCGGCCAGCCGTAATACTTAGAGGTTTTAACCCAACAAGCAGAGCGGCATCTAGTTTAGATGCAGCGGACCTTTTTGAGAAAGCAGTTCAATATTTGGAATCTCTTCGTGAGCGTCTGTCTTTTGAGAGTATTTTGGTCCCTGATGAGGATAAAGCGGGGAGGTCTCTAAGTAATAGGCTTCCAGTAGTTAATCACGTTGTTGCTACTTACGGGAAAGGTCCGCGTCTCGCTCTGAAAACACCGGAGGCAACTCTTATTCCTCATCGGTATCGAGGGCGTAACTCACCTCTGCCTATGAGGCCACCTGAGCCACTTGCGTACAATGGGCACGAGATAACGACGCCTTGTCTTGTCATTCGGACCTACACCTAAAACGAGTAGCCTGTTACAGTCCGGCTCTTGCCAGACTCATCAGTTAAGGTTCTAGAATCAAAGTGAAATAGCAGGAGCCATTCTTAGGCATCGCAGCCCTGTGAGCGTGCTAATTCCTTCCATCAAGAGAATGGAGCACGTTCTTATCGAGATACGCCCCCAAGTGTCTTAGTAGTGACAACCCTAGATCGTTCACTCCTGAGAATGGTGCTTGAGAAAGGATGTGGAAACGATCGCACGCGTTCCAAAGTATTTCTGTGGCATCCTCATCCTTCATTGAGGCTGCAAGCCCCGAGGAGTAAATGGCCGCAGCATCACTTCTCTGGGATCGTTTGTGCCTACGCATTAGTTTCCCGAGTGTCTCTGACTCGGGCGATTTCGAATGCGCATCAAGAATCAGAAGTCTGCCGAGCAGTGCCCGCGCAAGGTCTGCGGCCGAGAGGGGAGCTCCTGAGAGAGACTTGAGTATTTTTTGGTCCCAAGCTGTTGGGATATCCAAAGAACCGAATCCAGGAGGAAGGTGCTTCTGGATCTCTAGAGAGTTCGGATTAAAGAGAGAAAGCGAACCGGCAGCGACTTGCCTTCTTATCGCGCGATGGGCTGGAGCCTGGAGAACGACAAATAGGGTATCTTTTCCAGAGCCTGTAAGGTGCCTTTTAATCTCTTCTACAAGTACCTGCTCTCTCGCTTTGAGTAGCTCGGTATCCGCCGAGAGGGCAGTGCGGGTGGCGCTAAGTACCATTTCTGGTCTTACCGTGTCGACTGAAGCGGCAAGGAGTTCGGCTATTCGTTCATTGCATGAGGCCGAGCTTTTTCGAAGCGCTTCTACGCCTGGACTGTTAGTTTCAGACAATACAGCGAACGAGTAAGGGACTTTCAAGGCAGATACGAGCTGAGAGATGGCATCGGCAGACTGGGCGTGCTGAGGGTTTAGCCCCATTCCTCTACGACGGGTATTTATATAATCCGTAATATTCCAGAAGGCCTTCAATGCACGAGGAAGTAGGTTCTTACGAACGCTTCGTGCAAGCTCATGTTCTATTTGACCCTTGTCAGTCTCCGTAGCAGCAGATGATTCTACAAGAACGCGAACTTTCGAGAAAGCTGAGCCCTTGAGCTGCTCAAGTAACCCATTCACCTTAAAGGTGGTCTGAGCCTTTAGGCCGTTAAGGTTAAGGAAAACAAGATTCTCAAAACTTCCGTGAAGGACGGGGGCTCGCTCACTAACCGGCGAAGTAGCATCTTTGGTGCTCGCTGCTTTTCGAAGAGTCTCTATCATTCTGGCAATTTGGGGGGCACGCGGAACCCCCACATGAAGCGGAGCTTGCAATCCGTAGCCACCACCACAAGCGTCGCCATGCATCATTCGCGATGCGAGCTCGGGGTGCAGCATCGTTGGAAGGTGTGTGATGGGGCCCCTAGCGGAATAAGAACTGTCATAAGGAGAGAACATAGCAGCGCCTCAGAGAAAACTCTTTGGCTGATAGTGCCTGAAGGGCGGAGTGCGCTCTATTTAAGGATTCAGAGTAGGAAGCAAGAGGATGATTTATCGAACGAGAGCGCTTAAGCTGCCCTGGTCTTCTAGAAATGGAGCAGCTCGTAAATGAATAGGCGAAGAGTGCAGAGCTCATTTTTTTCTCGGTCCGGGCGTAACCGCGAATTGGATGGGGTTGGCAACTTAAGCCCTATTCAGTTACATGAGGCACTCTCAAGACTATCTAGGATAAGATGCGATTAAGAGCAGACTCTTCGTGCAATAATTTCTAGATTGCGTTTGAAGAAACTAGACATGGAAACCGTTTTTGAAATGCCTCCTAGAGAACGAGCTTCGGAGCGTCGCGAGGCAATTGAGCGCAGGGGAAGTCTGCTTGGAAACTCACTACCTAAGATCATGAGATATAGAATTGCCAGCCTGTGCCTGGTCGTGGAATTAATGAGTGTCGCAGGATGAGTGGTGTGACCAGAGAGATTCCAAAGAAGATATTTCGTGAACTCATCGAATCCGGCACGGTGCCTCCTCGCAAGCGTGAAGGCTTTACTGAAAAGCCGATTCCCGTTTCTTTAGCGCGAAAAATTATAGAAGAAGCGCTAGGCATGCCAGAATCTCGGGCGGGAAATAGATTTGGAGGGACTGGAAAGCAACTTGAGCTCCTGGCGGATGGTAGGATTGCCTTCCATCAGTCATTTGAAGAGAGCCTCGGAAAAATGAGCGAGCACACGGACTTCTTTGCCAATTTGCGCGTGGCGATAGACGCTTATTTGGCTCAGTGAGAGAAAGATTTTCCTGAGCTGCCTGTGCGTGTTCGATTCGACTGGAATTCATGAAGTGAAATCGAAGGTCGGCGCCACTCCGCTATATGAAGCATTATTCCTCAAATGAAATACCAGCTTAGAAGTGCCTCCCCGAGTGACTTAGACCTTCTTATGAGGATTGGGCATGAAGGCATTCGGCCTTACGTTGAAAGTCTCTTCGGGTGGGACTCGGTGGAGCAAGAGAGGCGCTTTCGCGAAGATTTCCATCCGGAGCAAATTTCAGTCATTCAATTCGAGGGCGAAGACGTTGGTTATCTCAAGGTAGAAGATAAAGGCGGTCACATTTTCCTTGCAGGAATATACCTTTTAAAGCGTGTGAGGTCGATTGGGCTAGGAGTGTGTCCCGTAGAAACATAAATCTGCATTTTGGACACAATCCGTAGGTAGGCTGTCCCGTTGCCACCACAACATGTAGTGGCAGGAATTTTCTACGGGACAGACTCCTAGGTAGTTCAGTCATGACAGATCTTATATCGGCTGCCCACAATTCTGGAAAATCGATACGCTTGCAAGTCTTGCGAACGAATCCGGCCCAGAGTCTATATCAGAGACTTGGCTTTAAGATTGTCGGAGACTCAGAGACGCATATCTTTATGGAATCATCCGGCACTTAGGTTTTCTGGTTCCCGTGAGATATGGCGGGGAGTACTATCCAAACAGGAGAGCTATAGAGAGGTATGATTGTTCGACGTGCAGTACCTGAAGATGCGAAAGCGATATTTGACATTGGGATCAACTCTCAAGCATTTCAAGTAAGCGACGAGGTTCCCTTTTACGAATTTGACGAGGTTGTGGCATGGCTTCACAGTCCCATGGACAACCTATTTATTGTAGCGGAACAGGGCGAGTCGTTGACGGGATTTCTGTTCTGCAAAGTGATGTCAATTCATTGGGCATTGCTCGATAATTTCTTTGTAGTTCCGTCAGCTCGAGGCATGGGGACGGGAACCGCCTTACTGGGCTCATTGAAGCAAATACTGATGGAGCGAGAGATAAAATATCTTTCAGCACTGTTTCGCGAGCAGGATGGAGATACTCTCTCGTTTTTCCAGCAAAGTGGGTTCCGGCGTCAGCAGAAATACTTGTGGATGGATGTTTTCTTGGAGACCTAGGGAGTCCTAGTTGGGACACCCAATTTTCGTTCCAGCTTGCCCCGGGCGGGCTGGAACTTTACTTGCTAACCACTTGAAAGGATGGGCCTTAGAATTGCAGGCTTATGCCTGGTTGGGGAATCATTGGGTGTCCCAGAGAGTCCTTTGATATTTCGGCAGCGTAAAGAATACTCATCCCTGCACTATCTTTAGGCACTCCATGAGCTATTCCCGCTTCAACATAGCTCCATCCAGATCTGTTTTGTTCTCGAATGGGCCACTAAAAGGCGCGAAATACTGGGTAGATGCCATGCGAGGATGAATGGCCACGGATGGTTACGTCGCGCGAGGTCTCAGAGAGAAGAAGGGGAGAAGGGGAAGTAGTCGTCAATTATGATTAGATGGACATCACAGACATTCAAGAAAGTATGCTGGTCTTGCTAGACCCCCGAGGTTCTTTGATGTGCGTTCGTCTTTGCGTAGCAAGTCAAAAAAAGTGGGTGGCACTAAAGCAGCAGCTCTCGATCACAAGCCAGCAAGAATACAGCCCTCAAACTACCTAAGCTTCATGCTCGCTATACCAAATCCACAGGAGCTCGAGCTAACTCGCCGATATTATTAGCCTTCTCATCCGCGACCCTTCCGATACCGCTGCAACTGCTCAAGCTAATTGGCTGATAAGCTTAGCAAAAAACATCTCTATGCTAGGCACTCCCGCCCTTTCGGGCAGCATAACAACGGAGTGAAATTTATGGATCCGTTACTCTAAGCAAACTTACCCATTTATTTCGATTGCAGTGAATATTTCCAGGCTAGGCGCGGATATCGCGGCTACCTGACGAGAACAGGTGTCATGCCGGACGATAGAGGGCAAGGAGGTACTCAGGTTCGTCCCATAAATGGGGAGGAAGCCATAGGTGTACCGTCAGCGCCGAGTCCTGATGCTGTTCAACTTGCTCCGGACGCGCCACTTGCAGCCAATGAACTTTTCAAAGCTTTGGCGCTGCCGATTACTGAAAAATCACTTGATTGCGCGGCCGCCATTTTAAAGGCATGCGCTGATCCGGCAGAGGTTCTTGCAATTCCCGAGGTTCAGGCCAGATATCTTTTGGCGCTGAGCGCCTCGCTGAAATTGTGCGCCACGAGCGAAGAGGGCATGGATCGTCTTGAAGCGTTTGCCAAGGCTGGGCAAAGAAGAATTGTAAGCCTTGGAGGTGAGTTTGACGCGGCAAGAAAGGATGCATATCTCGAAGCAGTAAAGACTGGTCACCTAGAATTGGTTCTACGGGTTGAGCAAACCATACTTGGTGACCTTCAGGCAGACCCTACCGCTCTTCAGGCCGCCGTTAGAATCTGTTGCCTCAA
Source organism: Bdellovibrionota bacterium (assembly GCA_044356455.1). Lineage (GTDB taxonomy): Bacteria > Bdellovibrionota_C > UBA2361 > UBA2361 > JBGSMV01 > JBGSMV01. The sequence goes on from JBIKWF010000004.1 coordinate 37,835, forward strand.
TGCTCTTCGTATGGACGAGATGCAGAGTGAGGGTAGTCCTGTAGGCACATTCCTCCGTCTCTTCTCTTTTAGTCATGGCTTTGATGCTGAGACGATCCGTCATGACGCTTCGATACTCCACGAAGTGGAGGAACAGCATCGTGCCGCAATTGTTGGCGGGTTTCCAAACAAGCTCAGAAAATTATCGGAGGCCTCCAATTCTGAAGATCCGCCAGAGAAAGCTTCACAATTTCAAAATGAACGGATAAAAGGCCTCGAAACCGCACTCACGAGAGGGGATGCCAGGAACGTTGAATTCATCCTTGACTGGTGGAATCTACCCCCTGACATTATCGACCGGACTCCGACGCTTGAGGCGGCACTTGCGGGACTAGAGCGCAGAGAGACACCATCACGATTCCAGCCGGCAACAAAACTATTGGCGCTCTTTCCGAGGCTCGTCACAAATACCGATCCCGCGTTTGAAGAGAAAGCAACACCCGTGATTGCAGAGGCGCTCGCTCGAACACTTGCTGCCAGTCCAGGTCGTGAAACGCTTGAGGCAGTGATTAGGCTCGGGCTTCCCGACAGAATTCTTGGCCAAACTGATCTTGCCCATGCGGTTCATAATTATGTACTTCGACCCCTTCTCTTAGCGGGTGAGTTAGACGAGAGTCGCCAAATTTGTAAAGATTTTAGAATCCCCGAAACGCAACTCAAAGATCTTCTCACGCCGGATGAGAAGCTTTCCGCTCTTGTGGCAAGCTTAAAATCTAAACCTTTGAGCGAATTTCAAGACCTCGTAAAGATTTTCGAGATTGATCAAAAGCAGATACAGGAACCGCACCTTCTTGAAGTAGCGAAAGTACGTCTTACCAAGCAGTTCGCTCAAAACGCGGCTCTTGCATATCGATGGTTAGAGATCTTTCCTGTATTGCGGTCGGCACTGACCGAAATCGGATTGGCATCTTATAGTGAAGCGCTTCTTGCGGGTAATTTCACCGCCGCAGAGGATGTTCGTCAAAGGCTTTTCGGTTCAGACTTTAGTGCGAAAGATGCTCGGATGCCCGAGCTGCCAAGAGCGTTGGCGCATACGCACGATCTTGAGACCTTGCAAAACCTTGCCGGGTTTGTTCTTAGCAATCAGACCTATGTATCCTATTTAGGTACCAGTAAGACACTTCCACTGCTCAAGAAGGACGAGTTCGCACGAGTAGGAAGGCTTGGAGTTGCACCAGAGCATGTTGAGCCGTATCTGGCAGCCGGAAATTCGCTTGGTGATCTTAACAATGATGAAACGGCTAGACGGCTTGTCGATTATTTGATCCGTCATGATTCGCGCTGGAGTTCGGCGATGCTGCGGTCAGCCTTTGAGCATGGAGCAGGCTATTTTGGCGCAGCCGCAATGCTGCGATTCGCTTCACATCCGGATTATGCGCCGGACTATTGTCTGCAGAATATCCCGCAGATTGTTCGATTCGCGCAGGACTCCGGCGTCCCTGCATCTCGCTTTGCAGAGCAGATTCTGACACGCGTTCGACGTGATGGCGGCGAATACAGCGAAGGATCCTCCTACGAACTGCTTCGATCCATTGCCACGGCACTCACCGGTAAGTTTGAACTCGTAATTCAGAGTTTGTCTGGTGTCTCGGAACACTCACCACTGGCCGCAATGCGCGGAAGGTTTGAGACTAAAGCAGATTGCGTTGCTTCTTGGGACAGTCTCAAGCAACTCGTGGCAATTATTCCCATCCTTGAGCAGCCCATACTCCTGGCAAAACTCGCGCAATATAAAACAAACGGAAGGGAGTTAGAGGCAAATTATTTGCAAGCGATTGCCTTAAGAGCCGACTCGCGAGTGAATCCACAAGATGCATTTCGATTCATTGAATCCCCCGAAACATTCTTCGCACAAGATGACTACGGGACTACGGGGCCCAGCCAGCTGATGAAGATTCCCTACCTACCGATTAGCGGAGACTCGCTTCGCGACGCCATTGTGAGAGGGGGTCTTGATCGCATAATGGCCTTTCCACCCTGTTCCGCAGAGTGTGAAGTTCTTGTGCGTGGGGATAAGGTGTATCTCGGTATACGTGAATTGCTTTCCGATGCTCTCGGATCTCAGAGAAATAGAATTCCAGGGCTTGCCAAGAATAGTAAGCAGCTCTTTGCCGCAACCCAAGCGCTCTTGAAGGATTCTGGAGTAACCGTTCCGGAGTATCTTAGCGGCAAAAAGGTTTCATCCGAGCTCGACATGAAGATTCGCGCTTTAGCCATCGATGGCACCTTTGGAATGAAGGTAGAGAAACTTAAACTTGTCGCTGCGGTTCATCGAAAAAGTGCCCCCGAAGCCGCCACTGCTGGCAACGAGACTCAGTGCTGTATGCCGTTTGGTGCATCAAATCAAAACGACTATATGCTCCAGCCAAATGTGGCGCATTTTACCGTTCAAACTCACGGTGACAATCGACGGCGAACTCTGGCGCAATCGGTATTGACGAAAGACTGTGACGTAAAAGCGAGGACGTCGTCGCGTTCGGTACCCGACTATTATCGTGATATACCGGAAGGTGAGCGGCTTGAACGCACAATTTCTGCTGATAATGTGGAAGTAAATCGCAACGCACGTGATCCTCGAAGCGTCGCAACACTCGTCGGCGTTTACACAGCGTTCTTTCAAGCCTATAACGAGCGCTTCTCGGCAGTAACAAAAGTCAACACTGAATTCGTAGCGGTAGGAAAGCAGTACTCAGACGCTCTTACTGCGCTTCAAGATGTTCCTAATACTTTTCAACCCCAGAACCGTCTTCTGTATTCCGATAAAATTGGGGGAACGGTGGGAAAGCTTGACCTCAAAGTCGATACGTCGGCAATTCTGATAACACTTCAGCCGCATGATCTTCCTGAGCCTCGATCGGTTATAGAGCTGCCGAGAGCTGGATTGCGCTCACTTACCTACCACGACCTTCCCGAAGTAGTGCGTGTAGAAAGTATTAATTCAGAAAGTGGTCGCGCCGAGCACGAAATCGCGGCGAAATTTCAAATTCTGCTGCACGGTAAAGATTTACTGAACGCCGTGGAAAACCGCGCGAATTTATCATTGGGTTTTGGTTCGAAGCATGCTCTGACTGGCTACCTTCTCGCGTTTGAAGGGGAAGTTCCGGCGGTGAAGGAGCCTGTGATAGTGATAAACAATGTCGCAACGCTGCGGGGCGCTTCGTTTGCTTTCGGATCTATCGTGCACGGCTTTGGAGCGCTCTATCAAGCCGAGTATGTGTCCAGCGGTAAGCTCTACCCAGTCATGATGGAAGTTAGAGGAGAGTCCGAGCGAGCGCGATTTATAAAGACAGCCGAACGTCTGGCACAACGACTTAATCTTTCCTGTGAAGTTGTCGACCTTGATGCAGCTGAAGAGCAATCTGTACGCCATAGAATACTAGTTCGATTGGCATCGCGCCGGGTCCTGAAGTGACATAGCGAGGAGTCTATCCGTAACAAGGCGCCAAGCGGGAGTCCTAGTTGGGACACCCAGTTTGGCCCGGGCGGGCTCGAACGTTACTTGCTTACCACTTGAAAGGATGGGCCTTGAAATTGCCCGCTTATGCCTGGGAGAAGAATCATTGGTTGCCCCGGAGAGACCCAGAGAACCCTCTAAGGTGGTTTCGAGAAAAAAGGGCGAAAGAACGCTGCGCCGCGCCGCTACGATTAGAGGATGCTACTCCAATTCCAGGCCTGAAGATTCCATGCCTACCCGCCGAAAAGGCGTAAAGGGCAGAGCCTCGCGAAGAAGATCGAGTGTGTAAGCTCGAAAGAATCGCCCTTGGACCCCTTCTGTTGCCAATGTCCAATTCGAACTGAAGTAGGCGGGCAAGTAATTCCAGCGCGTTAGGGGCATGTTGGGAATCTCAGCCTCCCCGCATGGCTACGGAGATTGGGTGCCCCAAAGGACCTCTCTTACTGGAGCTGCGCCGCGACTTGACCGGGCGTTCCCTAAGCAACCGCTTCTAGAGCACAAATAATGAAATGTGCTAATAACACGTACGAAGCATTTTGGTTGTAGAGGCACAAAAAGGGTGATTGGCGATGAGAGATTTTAAAGAGATTACTCCTCCAAACGGTCCCATGGAGGGGGTCAACTCGCCCTCTCAGAGATTCGGCCCTAACGGTCTTGAGTCTCCCTTTGAGGAACTCATAATTGACGTGGGCATCGACAGTCCCTCTGAGCCATTGCCTGAGGGCCCAGCACAGGCGGGATCAAATGGCCTCGAGTCGCCCTTCGAGGAGGCCCCTCTAGATCCCCAAGAGCCAAGACCCTATGAGCTGTCAGCTATGGATAGTTCCATGCGCCGCACACTACTAGGGGTTCCTCCATCGGAGAACTATGCTTACGCAAAAAATTCTGATCTGGCCGCTGTAAGTCATAGTTCACATGTGACCGGCCAAACCCTCGGTGACACTCCAGCTATCTCCGAATTAGGAGTCGGGAGGGAGTTGAAGACCTATTTTGGCTACGAGGAATTTCGTCCTTTACAGCGCGAGATAGTGGAGCTGGTGTTGGAGGGGCGAGATGTATTGGGTGTTTTGCCTGTTGGCGGTGGAAAGCAGCTCTGCTTCGAGCTTCCAGCACTAATGCACATAAACGACGGCATAACCCCGGTGATCTGCCCAACCATCTCGCTAATTAATGACCGTGTTCGCGCTTTAAAGAAATTTGGTATCGATGTCGCTGTGTTCCATTCTAACCAATCCGAGGCAGAGATTCGGAGAAATGAGGATCTGATCAGTTCTAGAAAGACCGCATTGGTGTATGTCTCTCCAGAACGCCTTCGGCGCGAAGATTTCTATAGATTGATTGACAGTGCAGGCCGCAAAGTCTGGCGATTGGTGGTAGATGAGGCTCATTGTGTGAGCCAATGGGGGCATGATTTTCGCCCGAGCTACTTGGCAATATCTGCTGCTCGTCGAAGGCTCGGTATGCCACCAATGGCGGCGTTTACCGCCACAGCATCTGAAGTTACGAGGGCAGACATCAAAGCAGTTTTGGGAATTGAAGGTGCTGTGGAGGTTATAGGGCCAGCCGTGCCTACTAATATCCGCTTTGAAAAGGATATTTTTCAGAATGAGACAGAACGTCAAGCGCAAGTTCTCGCGCTCATTGCTCGAATTCACAATGAAGGAAAGCGCTGGATTGCCTATAGCCTGACGATTAAAAACTGCCTTGAACTTCATTCCTTGTTGCAGAATGCAGGAATAATCTCTTCGGTATATCACGGAGAGTTGGAGCCCGCAGCACGGGAGCGGAGCCAGCAAGCATTCTCCAACGGCACTATCATTGGAATGTGCGCAACCAAAAGCTTCGGTATGGGCATAGATCTTCCCGTTGATCACATAATAATGACGCAACTACCAGAATCGGCGGAATCATTGTTGCAGGCTGCGGGTCGAGCTGGTCGTAGTCAGCAGCCCGCCGTCTGCACTGTCTACGGGCGTAGCTCAGATATAAGTATTCTCCAGGCTTTCGTGCGTGGATCTAATCCGCAGCTCGGCACCATCGATTACACTGCCCGAGCACTGGCTAGATGGGTAAGCAAGGGCTCGCAGTGCGATCTGATGAATGATTCCGGTTTTCCTTTTCCAGAGAAGGCCTTCTTACTCTGGATAGCTCGTAACAATGAACGCCTCGAAGGACTTTTTGGTTCAGCTCTAGCTGCCCTTGAAGAGCATAAAATTATCGATCGCTTTGATGGAAAGGTCAGGTTCTTAGTCAATCGAGACAGGCTAAATGCGGATGGATTGGTCAGTCAGGAGATTCTAGATCAGAAGCGAAGGATTGATGAGGTTCGAATGAGCACCATCGTCAGCATGGTCTTTTCTGATTCTCCTTTAAGTTCGACCCTGGAAAGTTACTTTGATAGAAATGAGCAGCCGCCACCTCTGGAACCTGAAGAAATTGATGATTTACTTCGATTTAAGATTCCCGAAGATCGCTTAACGGTTTATCTGGGACTACTTGGACTTAACGACATCAGTAGCCTGACCTTTGCTGAGAGAGCGCATACTGGTGGGAGTGCCCCAAAAAATGAGTTCTCAGGTCGTTTAGGTACTATGTGCGACAGCACTGAGGGCTACCAGTCGGGGAGGGCGAGAATTAATGAGGAGATTAAAGAACTAATTAGAGCCAATCTAATCTCTGCATATCCGGCCCAAGGAAAGTCCATTTATGCACTGAGCATGGAAGGAATGATGGAAGCTGAGCGGCTAGGTGTGCTAGCTCCGAAATCGGAAGATTGGTCCGATCTAGTCCAGAGGTTTTTTAATCCGGTCAACTTTCAGCTGGTTATAGATTGTCTCGGTGGCTGGATCGCTAGTAATAAGCCTGCATCAGATCTCAACGTAAATGATGAGGATTTCGTTGATTTGTTTCTCAGGACCAAGTTTAAGTTCCCGGGCTCTGAGTCTACAAAAACTGGAAAGTCTATTTTTTGTGATGTGACTAAGAGAAAACCGTCCGAGCTAAAAACGGTTACGAAGGCGGAGGTTATTGGTTTTCTGCGAATCTTTTTTCCGGAGCTTCCAGTTGCTAGATAGTGAAGGAGAGTCCTAGTTGGGACACCCACTTTTCGTTCCCGCAGGACCGGGAGAGCTGGAGCTTTACTAGCTAACCACTTGAAAGGATGGGCCTTAGAACTGCCGACTTATGCCTGGTAAGGGAATCATTGGGTGTCCCAGAGAGCCCCTCGGACCGAGTTAGTAAAGCTGCGAGCAGGCGACCCGGATGCTCTTGTTATCGTGCACCTCGCGTCTACCTTAGGAATTGCGATTAAGCAGGCTCGGGAGACGGGACATACTGGGCAGCTTTTTGGCACATCTGACGGCGAGGAGGCGAGCGTGATAGACCAAGGTGGCGCGAGTGCGGAGGGGCTGCAGCTCCTTGCGCCTGAGCCAAAAGAAGAGTCAGAACAGATGAAGATGTTTCAGAAGGCCTTCGTGGTGCGATATGGGCACGAGCCACATCCTTTGTCGCGGCACTCCTATGATGCAACGATGCTTGCGACAACCGCACTATCCGAATGCAAAATGGATCGGGAATGCGCCAAAGAACGCATATACCGGGTGCGGGACTATCAGGGGGCGAGTGGCTCCTTCTCCATCAATTCAGATGGCGGCACAAGTCGTTCCTTTGTAGTGAAAGTTGTTCGGGATGGGAGATTCGTCCGCGAATGATTTTTTGCTTCAATCTTTAGTTGCACCAAAACAAGGAATCGTACGCGCCTTTCGAGTCTGACGATTGGAGACGCAGAAGTTTCTTGAAAGACGCCTAAAGTGCAAGGTAACGTGGTGTGTCTTATAGGAGCTTACATGAAGGCACTTTTCAATCGCATGCTCATTACCCTGATCGGTGTGTTCATAACCGGCTCCTTGTCTGGTGCCTGTTTCGGACAGGTTACCAAAATTGGCGTGATTACTGACCTTAGTGGCTACGGAGCCTTTTGGGGAAAACAAACGCGGCTAGGCATAGAACTCTTAGAGGAGGACCTAAAGCGAGAAGGTCTTAACGTGAGCTTTGTTTTTGGAGATTCTGCGTTTAAACCGGCCCAAGCTGTCAGCGAAGCGCAAAAGCTCATCTCGTCGGATAACGTAGACGCCTTGTTTGTCGAGTTCAGTTCTATAGTAAACGCCGTCTCTCCTGTTGCCAAGAATTCCTCTCGACTGCTCTTGGCCACTTGTGGAGCAAGATCCTTTCTTGACAGTAATCCCTACGCGCTGAAGACCTTCCTCGATTATGAGCAAGGGTGCCAGGACATAGGGCGCTACTGGAAAAGACAGGGGCTGCACTCCATAGGCCTTCTTCGGGTTGCATCCGAAATTGGAGAGCTTTGCTTTCGCGGAGTAAAAAAGGAATTTCCATCCTTGATCGAGGGGGCCTTCAACGCCGGTGAGGATGTTTCTTCGCAGCTCTTAAGAATGCGGGCCTCTGGCGTTCAAGCGATATTTAGCTCTGGATTCGAAGGGGACACGCTGAATTTGCTTAAGGCAAAGCAGACACTTAGGTGGAAGGTCCCTATCGGGGGGCCCGATTCAGATGTACTCACAGCCAAGGTAATTAAGGAGTACTCAAGTGAGATCGAGGAGACGGTGACGTTCGGATATCCCCCTGTCAGCGAATCCTTCAAACAGCGCATTCTAATCAAGGACCCTTCGAATGATTTGACTGTGATTGAAGCTGCAGCGAATGCGTATCTTTTTCTTGGACAGGTGGCGCGCTCCATTGCGCAATGCAAGAAAAGCGACGTCGAATGTCAACTTGCCAAGGTTACCTCGAATGGGCCAGAGGAGCTCTTAGCATTCAAGGGTTGGAAGGATCGGGTGGCGGATCACGGGTTTGTCTTGACCGTTTGGACGGACGGTAAGAGAGTGGTTATCAATGATGAATAGGGCGCATGGCAAAGATCGAAACCGCCCACGCCTTTAGCAACAACCCAGAATTTTTTGCTGGGTCTCGTTATAAGCTAGTCGATATCTCAGACGAGGTTGGATCTCAGGCTCTTACCTAAGAAGCGAGCAGGGCTGCCTCACGGTAGCGCTTTGATCGAGATATCCGATCCCACAGTGTGCTCTCCCGCAAGCCTCCATTGGTTACTGATAAAGATCCGTTCGCTGCAGTGCAGCGGGTGGAGAATAACTTTTCTCCCCTTGCGAGAAAGTAGGCGGAATAAGCTGCGGCTAAGAGATAAACCGGGACTGACATGGCTCCGGGAGCCTCGATTCGATTGTCACGGCGTGAGAATGCTTCGATACCGACCTCTCCTATTTCCCGGTCACCGAATCGTGGATTCTTCAGCCAGCGCTTCAGCTGCCGATGGTCAAAAACGGGTTTCCCAAAATGCCGTATGGCCAGCTCTTGGGACTCGGAAAGGAATTCTCTAAGATTACCTCCACACTTAAATCGAACTATACTCGCTTCCAGCCACCTGTCTTCGGTCGTCACCCCGTGCTGAGTGAGAAAAGTGGCCACCGTTGATTGTGCGTGCTTCAACCTATCGAATAGATCCTTCTCAACTGCCTTGGTAGGCGAATCGTGTCTGGCGCGGCAGAGTTCTCGCAGAACCTCAGCTATGTCAGGTGCGGGAAGTGAGTCCACGACCTTTTGACGCTCGAGAACCACCCCTGGAGCTTCGCTGAACTGTCCAAGGATTTTTTCAAGCGATTTCTTAAGGCCACGGAGTTTTTCGTTGTCCGCCTCAGGAATAGCTGCTCTGACTAGCCTCACGAGCTCTTCGGAGCCCAACGATGGAAGAAGGGGGGACGCAGTTCCACCCCAGCGAGTGCTTTCAAACTTTCGTGTGTTTTCCTCAAGATTGCTCATTGGTATCTCCTCTCTGGTCTTCTGAATTCATGCCCGCAAGGATCTCCCTCAGGAGGTCGATTTTCATCGACTCTGGGAGAGCGGTATTTTTTGCGAGTTCATCAAGCTGGGCTTCAATAGCTTGAATGAGCGCTTTCTTCGTGTCGTTTCCTTCCGAGCCCATACACTCCAGTTTTTGTCCGTTGCTTAGGGTCGGCGCCCCTCCAAAGTATAAATGGGTTATAGACACATTTAATGTGGGTGTTGCATAGCAGCGCCTGCTAACTCAAGAAGGCTGTAATTACAGACAGTTAGGCGAGAGCTGGTGAATAGGCAGGCGTAACCTGAATTCAACACTCGTTGAATAACCGGGCAGTTGTGCCAAAGAGTAGGACTTCCTTGCTAGGGGCGAGGGAAGTCTCGCTTCTGTGCGGCCGTACTTTTGAGTCAGCTTCTAGCCCTTATACCTCAGTGCGCCGTTCCTGGCGCACTCGTCTCGCGGATGTAAGTTCCAACGGTGGGAATTGGTTTTTCCGCTGTTCCAATCAACCACAGAGACCACCGCGCGGGCATTTTCCGAGCTTGCCTAGTGGAACCTTTTTACGCGGCGAGTAATTCTCGAACCGTCATTGAGAAAAGCGCGGCGGTTGGCCCAGACAGTACAATTTCGTTACCAAGCGAATCGACGTTGAGAATCCCTCCCCGGTTCATAAGCGTAATAGGGAATCTATGTCCCCCGAACTGGTTCAGGACTAAGGCGGCGGCACAGTTTCCGGTTCCGCAAGCCTCGGTAATCGCTTCTATATGTCGCTCGTAGGTACGTATTTGAATTTGCTCGCCGGACCGGCTCACAAAGTTCACGTACACTCCCTCACGTGGGTCAATGCCAAGCTGGTGGCAGAGCTGCGCATGGTGACACAGGGCTCGACCTTCCGCTTCGAGCATTGGATAGGCGTCAAAGTCTCCGTTGGGGTCCCAAACGACAAGGTGCGGGCAACCTGTGTCTACAAAGAAGAAATTTTCGAGCTTCTGAAATTGGCGAGGCCTGCTCATAGAAATAGCTGAATAGCCATTAAGCCAGAACCCCTCTTTGATGCCATCTTGTGTTTCAACCTGTACTCTCTCTTTGGCCATTGTCGACAAGAAATGAGCGACAACACAGCGGAGGCCATTGCCACACATGCGCTCTTCAGAACCATCACTATCGTATACCCTGAATGCGATATCTCCAATTGTGGAGGGTGTGACAAACAAGACTGAATCAACCTTAAAGCGGTATTGCGCAGCGCTCGCTACGAGGGTACGCACGAATGAAGGGCGATCTATATACTGGTATTGTCGCGCGTGTTCCTCAATCAGAAGAAAGCGATTATGACACCCGTGTAGTAAGTGTACGGTGGCATCAGCGTCAATTTCGTTCGTAAGGGATATCATCTCAGTTTCACCGGTAGGTAGGCACGAGGGCTCGTTCGTAGGAACTCACGCTGTCGGTAAGCTAAGCGGGCGGGACGCGGACTCTTGGTAGCACTAGTCCAGACCAGGGGGATTGCGATGTGATGGAGTTTGCGAGCTCAGCTGATTGCTGGGGGCTAAGCATCCTTCCCAGCCACTTCTCAATCGAATCAGCCATCTGCGTGTCCCCTTCCGCGAGTGCGGCAGCTACCGCCTTCTTAACAAGCTGCTGGTCGGCGATCGTCGGCCGTTGCTCGCTCGCTCCGAATGCGTGAGAAAGATAGGAGAGAAGGGCTCTCTGGACTTCAGCGAGAGGCTCTCGAGTTTGCGTCTCCTGACTAAGCGCCATGTGCATGGACAGATAACGAGAGATTTCCAGGCGCTCTTCCTTGGATCCGGTAAGCGCGATTTCCACTAAGCTATCCAGTTCTTCTTTTTTTCTTGGAGAAGGCGCTCGCTCGCGCATCGCCCCAATTACCCCCAGAGCGGCTCGAAATCCAAGCGGACGGGGTGGGAGGAGGGGGCTGGAAGCCGCGGGACATGGATGGGGTGTTAGTTTCCCACGGGGGATTCGGTCAAGCTGTGACATATAACTCTCCACATGGGGCAACACTCTCGTGTCACCACTGCAAGACAGTTATCCCCCCCCGGGAAAGCGTTCAGCTCGTCGACATTCTGCCTCTGAAAGACTTGCTAAGCTAGGGTGATAGAACGGACCTTCTACAGATCGCCCGGCTCAACTATCTAGGAGGTTCAATTCACTGATGGTAATGCGGCAGTTACGTGCTACAGCCTCCTACTAATTGGGACACCCACTTCTCGTTCCTGCTAGCCCGGACGAGCTGGAACTTAACGTGTCAACCACTTGAAAGGATGCGCCTTAGAATTTCCGGCTTATGCCTGGTAGAGGAGTCATTGGGTGTCCCGGAGAGACCCAATATCGGGGCTCGTGCGAGCCCCGATACCTAGGAAACTCAAGACTTACAGAGGCATCTTTGCCTTAACAGAGCAGTCGATGCCTTCGGGATCGATCCCAGGGCCGATGGCGGTGACTCCGACACCAAACTTTCTCTGCCATACTTGTCCCACGCGAGCCCCAACTACATTTGCAGGGTCGGTAGGGATGAAGACGATCTCGAGTGGCTGAAATCGAACACTTCGTCCTTTCCCATATAACTCAGCGTTTAGTCGAACTTGAATTTCTCCATTCCGAAGATTTCCAATTACCAGATTACTTACAGAAGCCAGCGCATTCTGTGAGTCGTAAGTGAACGCACTTGGCGGAACGACTGCCGTAAGTGAACCCTCATCTTCGCTTGCACACGTAATCTTTAGGGCTTGAGCCTGGGCGCTCGAGACTCCAAGAGTGGCGAGTACTGAAAGTGCGAACGTGAGTGCTACTGTCTTTGCCTTTTTCATAGATATAACCATAAAAATTACATGTGATTTAATCACATTTTTAAATTGATATAGGTTCATTTGCAAGCGATGTGACATAACACAGCTAACTACCTAACTATATGACAGAAAGTGATAATTTGAGGCCTTAAGATTCTAACCCTACCCGCCGAGAAGGCGTAAAGGGCTGAGCCTCGTGAAGAAGTTCGAGTGCGTAAGCTCGAATGTTTTCGTCGATGCCAATCGCTTGAAGCCAGGGTCCAACGGCAGCCTTATCCAAAACTGTGTAGCTCCGGACTTTGCCTGGTAGGTTCGGTCCTTCGTCTATTATCGAGCGAGATTGAATTGCTCGAACTGTCGCTGGAGCGGTAGACATGACCCGCAGGTCCTCATTGTCGGCATGTATATGAATCCGAGCTTGCCCGAGATCGCAGACATCGCCCGTTTCTAATTTTTTTGCGGGACGAGGAAATCCCTCCGAGACGGTAATCCACACTCTACTAAATGTAGCGGATGCAGGTTGTGTGGGCTGGGAATAAGCTGGCCGAATTGCCCTTAAGAATGAAAACATATGAACATCAGAGTTGCTTGGGAACAGGCACCATGCCGTTCGTAAAATAAAACTTGTTACTTCGGGAATCTCTGAAAAACCTCCATTCTTAATACACCTCTGTGTACCTCTGTGTACCTCTGTGTACCTCCGTGTCCTCCGTGGTGAATTCCTTGATAAAAATTTCACCACAGAGGACGCAGAGGTACACAGAGGTGAGTTCTTCAGAGGTTCCTTAGTAGCCCCGTGCGGGATCACTTAGGCAGAGCGCTGCCTCCTGGTAAAAATGCCGAATTGGCGCACTAATGGTAGTAGGAGCCTGCACGCTAAGCAATGTCAGGTAGAGTGTGTCCCGTTACCACTACTCCATGTTGTGGTGGTTGCGGGACGCGCTCCTCGTGTAGTTATTTCAGAGAGATACGTGCCTCGGGGACTGGGAAAAGCGAGAGAATTATAGGAGAGGCGACTATATTACTTGGGTCGAGGGCCCGCGCTTTGCCGACCAGCGTGCAAGCACACTATAGACACAAGGCACGACAAAGAGTGTAAAGAACGTCGAAACGGCGACACCTCCCACAATCGTGATCGACATTGGAATGCGGCTTTCAGCTCCTGGCCCAAGTGCAAGGGCAGGGGGGATGGCTGCTGCGATAGTGGCAGCTGAAGTCATTAAGATGGGGCGCAGACGAATCGGAGAAGCGGTGACGATTGCCTCGCGAAGCGACATTCCTTCATCTCGGCAATGGTTGATGAACTCCACCAGCATAATCGAATTCTTTTTTACAATTCCCATCAGAAGCACAATTCCAATCACGCTGTAGAGGTTTATAGATTGGTTTGAAAGCCAAAGCGCCGCTAATGCGCCAGTGAGGCTAAAGGGAAGCGCGATGAGTACCGTGATCGGATCGAGATAGCTGTTAAATTGTGAGGCCAGCACCATATAAGCGACCACCACACCAATCCAGAGCACGAAATATAAGCTTTCGAAGGATTCCTTAAAGGTTTGAGCTCCTCCTCCCAGAAAAACTCGGTAGCCAGCAGGGAGTATCTTTCGGGCTTCGCTTTCAACGAGCGCAAGTGCTGCTGCTTGAGACTTTCCAGGGGCGACGTTGCCAAAAATGGAAACGGACCGCTCGCGATTCCGACGCGTGATGCTCAGGAGCGTTGAGGTAGATTCGACTCGGACGACTTCTTTAAGCGGAATCAGCTCCCCGAAGGTGTTCCTCACCTGAAGATTAAGAATGTCGTCTGGCGAGAGGCGCTCTTCGCCTCGAAGCCTGAGCCGAACATCATAACGCCTTCCATCCTGAGTGAACTTTCCTTGCCGTATGCCTCCCATCGCAGCATTTACGGCCTCGACAATCTCATCTACCGCGACGCCTCGAGCAGCCGCAGCGGCGCGATCCGGCCATACGCGCACTTCCGGCTGACCGAGGCGGTAGTCTGAATTCAGATCGACTACTAGTCCGCTCGCGGAAACTACCTTCATGAGTTCCGCGCTTTTTTCTGAGAGAACTCGCCAATCAGGGCCACGGAGATTTACCTCCACAGGAAAACTGCGCTGAGCAGTAAAACCGCGGGTGGAGAGGTCTTGAATAAACACGCGCGCATTCGGAAGTTTCCCGAGCCCCGCGCGGACCTCATTCATAATTTGAGTTTGCCCTGCGCGCCCGGAACTTTTGTCCTTAAGCGTAACAAACGCAATCCCGGAATTCACCTCGCCCCCTCCAAATCCTCCCACTGCGATGAAGCTGCGCGCCACGTCTGGGCGGGATCGTAAATACTCATCAGCTTTTTCGAGCACCTCAGAAGTGAAGGCGAGAGAAGATCCCACCGGAGTCTCGATTCGTACAATAAAGGTGCCTTGATCCTGCGGGGGAATAAATTCCTGCCGGAGAAGAGGCAGGAGCTTTAGGGAGCCAGCAAAGAGAAGCCCAGAAAATAAAATTACAAGCCAGCGGGCGCGCAAAGCCCCAGAAAGTAAGGCTCCATAGGCCCTTCCGATAACTGCAAAAATTTTATCAAGGACGCGCTCCATACGGCCGCGGCTTTCCGAATCGCGCATTTGTGAGGCTCGCATCGGCATGAGAGTCACCGCCTCAAGAAGAGAGAGAAGGACGGCAACGGAGATGGTGATTCCAAATTGAAAGAAGAACTTGCCTATGACGCCTTCCATAAAGGCGACGGGAAGAAAAATGGCAACAACCGCTATCGATGCGGCAACTGCGGCAAAGGATATCTCTGTGGCGCCGTCGCGAGCGGCGGCGACCATTGACTTGCCCATGGCGCGGTGCCGATAGATATTTTCAAGAACCATGATGGCGTCATCGACTACAATTCCGATGGCGAGGGCTAGCCCTAGAATCGTGAAGAGATTGAGCGTGAAGCCCATGAAGTAAATGACCGTGAAGGTTCCAACTATCGAGGTGGGAATGGATAGTAAGATATTAAAGGTTGGGCGAAGTGATCCAAGAAAGAGCCAGCACACAAGTCCTGTGACCAAGGCTGAAAGCAGAAGCGTGAATTCCGTTTCTTCGACTGCTTCTCGGACAAAAATCGTGCTGTCAAAATTCACTCTTAGAAAAATATCTTGGGGAAGCTGGCCTTGTAGTTCTTTGATGCGCTGCTTCACAAGGTCGCCGACGGCGACCGCATTTGCTCCGCGCTGTTTTTTAATTCCTAGGGCAACTGCGGGTTTTCCCTCAATAAGAGAAACACGACGGATATCGGCCAGCCCGTCTTCAACCCTCGCGACGTCTTTCAGACGCAGCTGAGGGCCGAAAATTGGTTTCCCGCCTCGGGTAGTGATGAGAATCTCAGCGACTTCTTCGGGCGAGCTGCCTTCGCCCATCACTCGAAGGTTTATTTCTTGTTTATCATTCTCAATAATGCCGGCCGCCGCTTCAATGTGTCCCCGTGCGAGTGCATCTTTCACGTCTAAGATCGAAAGTTGGTTCTTGATGAGCCTCTTGTTTTCGACCCACACGCGAAGACTGCGGTCTGTGAAGCCACCTAGCTGCACTTCTCCAACCCCAGGGAGTATCTGAAACTGGTCTCGCACCGAGAGGTCGACGAAGGTGATGAGCTCGTGTAAAGAGCGGGTGGTTGAACCTACCCCAACCCAGATAATAGGTTGGTCGTCGGGGTTTGATTTGCGAATGGTTGGCGGGTCGACGCCTGTCGGTAGCCGTACACGACTGATGGCGGACTGGGTTTCTTGAAGGGCAGCGTCGACATCACGGCTAAGGTTGAATTCGAGAGTGAGAGTTGCTTGTCCTTGGCGAATAGAAGAGGCTACCTCTCGGATTCCCTCAACCGTGGTTACGGCTTGTTCGAGCCTATCGACAATCTCAGCTTCGAGAACCTCTGGCGCGGCTCCCTCCCATATCACCGAAACGTTGAGTACGGGGAAATCAACATCGGGCATTTGGCTAATGCCTAAACGCTGTAAGCTTATCCATCCAAAGAAGATAAGACCGAGCATGAGCATCCAGGAAAATACTGGCCTGCGAATTGCAATTTCTGGCAGGCTCATAGCGGGATATCTCCTGCTGCCACCGCCAGATTCGCCTCTTCGATCGCGACGCGGGCTTTGGCTTCGCGCAGTTGACGCTCGCTCTCATAGAGGAGGCGGATGGCGTTCAGAACATCGAGGTTTGTCACTACGCCGAGGGCATAGTCTTCACGCTGAAGCGTATGATTCTTCTTGCGCGAGGCAACTAATGATTCGAGAGCCTTATATTCGGCGATGGCACTGGCAAGCCTCGTCGAAGACTCCTTTACTTCAAAGCGAACTTGCCGGGCAATTCTCTGACGCGCGAGTGCTGCTCTGCGGGCCGCCAGGTCTGCTTCGGAGGCTTTGGCGTCAACCCTACCAAAATCAAAGAGAGGAACGTCGAGACGAAGCAGGATTTCCCAGTCGCGGCTTCTATCCGGATCGTCAAGAGCATAGGCGGTGCCGTCAAGATTGGCCTCTGGCCAAAGCTCACGCCGGATTGAGGTGGCGCGAAGGAGCGCCGCGCGGTGAGCCGCATCTGCTGAAAGACTATCGGAGCGTTTTTCGGCCCGGGCCAGAAGTCCTCCAAGAGGGGGGATGTTAAAGCTTGGGTTTTCTCCGTGTAGGGTGAACTCCTCCGCGGGGAGATTGACGAGAAACGCCAGGTACTCTTTCGTTGCGCGCTCTAGCCCTCCGACCGCTTCTTTGGTTACTGCAATCGCCGCCAGGTCTGATTCCGCCGCAACTACTTCACTTTCCCGCGTTCTTCCGAGGGCTGCGAAGGAGCGCAGCTCCTTAATGCGATCAAGAAAAACTGATTTAGAGCGAGCGAGAATATCGAGATCGTCGTGGTACAAGAGCACTTGCTGGAATGTGGCGGCTACTTCTTGGTAGAGAAGTTCTTGGTTTCTCTTCTCCGTCGCACTCAGACTCTCACGCTCTTCTGTTGCCGCGTCTGCGAGAAGAAACTCCCTGAACCCCCGAAAGAGAGGTTGGTGAACGGTAAATGCGGCTTCAAACTGGGTGGCGCCAAGCCCTCGCGAGCGGCGGCCGGCAGGATCTGAACTTACGTCGCTCCCGGTTGAGGCAAGCACACCAAAATTCGAGGGACCGCGAATTCTTTGTTGAAGAGATAGTCCAAGCTCTGGATAAAGTTCGCTAAGCGCTTGGCGGTAGCGTTCGCGGGCTTGCTCAATTTCTATGCGTCTTTCGGAGAGAGATTCAGAAATAAGGAGTGCTCTTTGCGCGCATTCCTTAAGAGTGAGAGCAACTGAGGTGCGAGGAGTGGGAGTAGTAGGCGGCGCCGCAGAGATTGCGTCGGGAGTGCCGCAAAGGAGTGTCATGAGAATAACCTTCATGAGCAGGAAGGCGCAGTTTCTTAGGGGCATGCCACGCAGCTTACGCCATGGCGCCCTCTCTGGGGGAGGCCATTGGAGTGGAGGCGATTGAGGCATGGCTTGCCGCATGGCTGGATTGCTCAATGAGATTCGCATGTAAGGAAGATACCTTGTGGGGTCAAGGTTAGTAGATTTAGGCGGCGCGGACAAATGCAGGCGTGCGCATATGGCAGCTGCTATGAGGTGCAGAGATCTAGACCTGATCTTCCAGTCAATGTAGGGGCGTTTCGAGAGGGAAGCTTATAACGCGAAGGACGCGATGGGCACGAAGGTATTGAATTCTCTTCCCTTCGTATCCATCGCGTTACAATCGGTAGCTCACAAAACCTCGGACACTGGAGGTAAGTTCAAGTCGCGCCTTTCGCATATGAGGGAGGGGGAGTTTTTCAAAACCTCGATATTCTATTTCATCGCTCTGTGATCTCTGTGTCCTCTGTGGTTTTTCAACAATTTAAACTAACCACAGAGTTCACAGAGTGGACTTTTTCAGAGCTTCCTTAAAGCGGCAGAAACCCATTCGCGAGGCTGCTGCGCGCCATGGCACTATAGCGATAATGCCTTGGGAGAAACCATGCCAACGACTGCATGACCCCTTGATAATGTTCCTCGCTTTGAAAACGCTCAAGTGTAGCGTCAAAAACGATAGATTGATCTGGGCCGGAGGGGGTCATCCGCGACATGAGACATATCTGTATGTCAGGAACCCCATGCTGCGAAAAGTAGTTTCGGAGCACGTTCCTCGTGGCCAAGGGAAGCAAGCTTTCCGAAGGCTGGCCGACCAGGACCTGTTCTGCGGCGCTAAGCTGCTCACGGCCGCTACTTTGAACTGACGCTGTCTGCGGCTCTAGGGAGCCGAGAAGCGCGAGCTGCACGATGTCGCCATGACTCAGCACCCATTGCGGCTGACCACCTCCAGGCTCAATAACAACACCGAGGCCTTGGGCCAGCAAAAAATCCCTCGCCATATGAGTAAGCACATAACACTGGAAGCTTTTGCCTGGCTCAGGAAGGAGGAGAACAAAGTAGGGGAAACCGTCGGGGCCCACATGAACCTGGGGGTCTCCCGCCCGAAAGCTTGCCATGGGAGCGGCCGCGTAAAAGGCAGCAAGCCAGCGCTCGTCTCGCTGCTCTCGCGGGATGGCGAAGAGCTGAAACAACACGCCAGTCTTTTCCAGGTCTCCTAAATAGGGCTCGTTTCCGCCTCCAGCGCTTTGAGGGGTGTCTGCAGGAGCCGCAGGCGAAATAGTGGGTGCTGATGCGGGGGGCTTCGAAAAGAGTTTTTTGAGCCAGCTCATCTTAGGGATTCTCTTAAAAAGTCCGCTCTGTGAGCTCTGTGCCCTCTGTGGTTGATTTAAATTGTTGAAAAACCACAGAGGACACAGAGCTCACAGAGGGAAAAAATAAAATAGCGATGTTTTTCAGAGGTTCCTTAGCTCTCCTTGCCGCCAGTATTCTCAAAGGGGCTAAGGAAGACTTCATTAGTGGGAGGACCGCCCCATTTTCTAATATAGCGCTGCAGATTGTCTTCAATCATCTGGTCTAGTTTTCTTACTTCTTCCACGGGAGTGGAAAGTATGAGTCCTTTGATGGTGCCGCGCTCCAAATGAAAGAATAGGGCGCTCTCCGTGCGAAGCGCCGGTAGGCCCGCACGTTTTATGCGGTACAGCATGTCGCTGTCTTCGTGATAGGCGGGCACAAACTTCTCATCGAACTCCCCAACCTGCTCAAAGAGCTTTCGATCAACGAGGAAACACGAGCAATGCGGATGTTCAGATACGGCGTTGCTTAAAGGAGCTTCCTCAAGGGTCTTCACATCGCCCCAAGGAGAGGCGGACCAAAGTACTGCCTCGGGATGAGACTCGGCGAATGCAACGAGTTCATCGATGCAGCGTGAATGCAGCACGAGATCGAGATTGGTAAGCAGCACGTAGCGTGCGCCGCGTGCGAGCGCGAGCCGAATTCCCTTGTTCCATGCCCGTGCCAGAATGTTGTGGTCGTTGTGCTCGACATGAGCCGCAACGCTTTTTAGCCAGGCTTCGTCATCGCTTTCGGGGCGTACGCGGTTAATAATTGCAATCTTATCGATCGGGTGGGAGCTTCGGACTGAGCGCAGGCTTACTTCAGAAAGTGAGCGGTGTAGATCGGATGTGATAAAGGGCACCACCACGAGGCCAATAGCAATTTCGGCGTGTGAGGGCGTGCGGTTACTTGGTGGCGGTGTCGTTGGCACAGAAAATTACCGAGTATGTTAGGGAACCTCTGAAAAGCCACGATATTTTATTTTTCTCACTCTGTGATCTCTGTGTCCTCTGTGGTTTTTCAACAATTTAAATCAACCACAGAGGGCACAGAGTTCACAGAGTGGACTTTTTCATAGGTTCCTAAGCGTAGAGCTTAGCTGGGATGCCCCAGGGAAACCAGACCAAGGAGTGGCCCCTTCTCCACTAAAAAGAGGTGAGGATCTGCGATATTCTAACTCGGCGCTCCCCTAAACTTTCCTTACAATGACTTCCTTACAGCGCCTTTAGTAAGTTCCCACACGCGGTGGTGAAGAGCTCAGGCTGGAAGGCCGCAGGGGTAGCGAGCGCACTATAGATTTGGTCAACCTCGCGCTTGTGGAGGCTGCCGTCGGTGCTTAACGAGGCGGCGAGGCCAGAGATTCCCATCGCGAGCTGCTCGGCTACTTCAAAGGGCGGATGCTGAGCAGATGCTCCGTATTCCGTGAGCTTCTTGAGGAGCTTCTTTGAGGTGGCTTGATCATAGGAAGCGGAAGCATATTTCTTAGAAGCATCAGAAAGGAGAGTGCTTAAAGCCGCGGCTGCAGCCGCCGTTTCCTTGCCGTCATGCAGGCGTAGCACTTGTTCCCCAAAACGCTGACCAAAGGCGGAGTCAAGGGCGAGTAGCGCTTGCTCGGCAACAATGAGGGAGGAGATGTTGAGACGAAGTTCTCCTGGCTTTCCATCGTAGCTTCTTGTTTTCCATTGCTCCTCGGTGAGGCTGTGATGGCATGAGTAGCAATATAAGAGAGTGAGCTCAGGGCCAGCCATGAGTCCTTCGCCGGCTCGCGATCGTTTCTCGGATACCATCGCTGAAATAAGTTCTTGAGAGCGGCTTAGCTGACCGATGAGCCACGCTCTCGCCGGGACGTACGCTTCTTTTCGACTGCGGTAATCATCATCAACATCCCAGTGAGCGGGCTGGATGGCTGAGAAGGTATCTAATTCAAAGGTAAGGCGGGGATGTCCGGCGCCAATGAGGCGATGGTCAACAGTTTTGTCGTCGGATCCTAAATGGCAAGAGAGGCAGAAGGATGCGCGAGTTGAAGGAGAAACGAGATCCGCCATGCCATTTTTAAGGTTAGCTTCGTGGGTTGCTCCCTGTTCTGTGTGTGTAGAGATGTAGTGCTCCGCTGCTCCATGGCAAGACTCGCAGCCCACTCCGTCTTCAATTCGGAACTTATCGTCCTGTAAAGCTTGGTCTTTGACATAGGTTGCGTGGCATTTCAGACACAGAGGCTCTTGCTCGGGGTTCTCGATGCCTAAATGTTCACCTATTTTCTTTGAGTCAGCACTCGTTAGCGAGAGCCAGGACTTGGCGTGGGCGTCATGTTTCGTCCATGTGCTGTATTCATTTTGAAGGACGTTCGAAGCGTTTCGAGGAGCGACGCTGCCGTGGCAGTTTGAGGAAGAGCATGAGGCAACGCCGAGGTACTTCGCATGGGCGGTTCCGCTGCGCCCCGGGCTCCCCTCGGCGTGAGCAGCTACGGGCGAAAAAAAGGAGAGAAGGGCGCTCAGCGCGAGAGATAGCGAGACTGCCGAAATACTTCGGAGCGAACGTGAATGCAGCGTCATGATAATCAGTCGTCCTTACAGTCAAGAGTTAAGACAGTCTTCGGCAAAAAAAGGCAAAGCCGAAAAGCCCCAAACGGCAAAGCTCAAAAGCCCAAGGGCAAAGCTCAAAAGCCCAAGGGCAAAGCTCAAAAGACAGACATCCCGTTTGTTCGCCCCCCGCACATCGACCCTGAATGCAAGACAATGTTACGAGCCATCCCCGCGATTTGAGGGATGATTTACCCAATAATTTCTTGAGTGTCACGGAATTGTATGGTCTATTTCAGCGCGTTGCAATTTAAATTTCGGCACAAGTCGCTTTAAAATTCCTATGGAAGGCTGCTTCCTTTGGGTGGCTGTGGTCTTTACTGGGGATTGGGGTGCTCTTGTTTGGGCGTGCTTTCGTGCAGTGTTGGCTTTCGTGCAGTGTGGGCCTTCGTGCGGTGTTGTCGAAAGGAGCCTCTGCCCGCATGAGTCGAGAATGCTGATGCAGGCTGGCGTTTGAAGAACGCTGGCCGCAAGCGCGTAGGTGATTTGTTTTTGTAACCTGGTCTCGCCTTAGTTTTCTAGAGAGTGGGAGCGCCAGAGTGGGGGAGTTGTTCTTTGACCTTTGGTGAGTGTGGCCTGCCGGTGATGTTTGTCCCGGTAGAGTTTTATCCCGCGGTGTTTGAAGTTTCTCTATGAGTGAAGCAGCGTCATCCTCTGTGTCTTTCTCTGGAGGGGGCTTAGATCACGTTGAGGTAGCTGTTATCGGTGCAGGTCCCGCTGGGCTTGGCGCAGCTACCAACGCAGCCCACCACAAGCTTTCGCATGTGCTGATCGAGCGCAGGGAGCTTGGTAATACCGTGTTTGATTATCAGCTTGGAAAGCTGGTAATGGCGGAGCCCGCCAAACTACCTCTTCGTTCTCATGTTCCTTTTAAACAAGGAAGCCGAGAAGAGATTCTCGAGGGCTGGGCAAAGGCCGTTCAGGGCCTTGGTGTGAATGTCGTGCGCGCCGAGGTTACTAAAATTGAGCGTAAGGACGATAAATTCTACATTACGACGAACGGCGGCTCACTTACGGCGACGAACGTTGTTCTCGCTATTGGTGTTCAGGGGACTCCCCGAAAATTGGGCGTGCCTGGTGAGGACTTGCCCCACGTTGCCTACACGCTTGCCGATCCCGGCGCGTTTAAGGGCTATGACGTCATGGTGGTTGGCGCGGGTGATGCGGCGATTGAGAACGCCCTGGCACTTGCTGATAAAAATACCGTCTCTCTTCTTAACCGCGGCGCGGAGTTCCCTAGAGCGAAGGAGGCAAATGGCGCCAAAATAATGGACGCCATACGCGCAGGGAAAGTCCGTCATTTTATGAACTCCTCGGTAGCGAGAGTTGAAAGTGACGTTGCCTACATTGACACCCCGGACGGCGAAGTTGCTCTTAAGTGCAATCATATTATCGCTCGCCTAGGCGGAATTCTTCCGCGAGGCTTTCTCGAAGGGATTGGAATTCAGTTCTCGAGCAAAGATCCCAACGCGGTTCCCATTGTTAATGGGCGCTACGAGTCGAGTGTTCCTAACCTTTTCGTTTTGGGCGCGCTCATTGGTTACCCGCTCATTAAGCACGCGATTAACCAGGGACATGAAGTTATCGAGCACATACTCGGTAATAAGGTAGAGCCCGCCGATCAGGTGCTCATCGACGAGAAGCTCAAAGTTCTTCCCGGATCACCGAACGACAATCTCGCGATGATGCGAGCCAAGCTTCCTCTCTTTAAAGATCTCTCCGATGCGCAGTTCCGCGAGCTTGTGATTGACTCGACCGTTCATCAGCTTGCGCCAGGTTCTGTGGTATTTAAGCGCAACGATTACACCGACAGCTTCTTTAGCATTGTGTCGGGAGAGGTAACTGTTCAGATTTCTCCTGAGCGCGGCATCCCAATTGGTGAAAGCAATTTCTTCGGAGAAATGGGACTTCTCTCGGGACGAAGGCGTGTTGCGACGATTGTTGTTTCTAAATCAGCGGTACTGCTTGAGTCTCCTCGAAAACAGCTTCTTAAGCTTACCAACTCTGTCCCTAGCGTAAAACGCTCGCTTGACGAAGTTTTCATGCTGCGCGCGCTTGAGACTTCTGTATTTCCCGATGCAGATCCGGCTTTCTTGCGTGAGCTCGTCAAGAAGGCCCGCATGAAGAACTTCAAGAAGGGCGACGTGCTCTTTAAAGAAGGTGATATTGGCGATGTGCTTTACGTGATCCGAAAGGGTTCACTTAAGGTCTCGCGCAAGAATAAGCGTGGGGCGGATGTCACCCAGACGTACGTACCGGCCGGGCACATTGTAGGTGAAATGGCGCTGCTTTCAGCCGCAGATGCTCCGCGCTCCGCCACGGTTACCGCGGCGGTTGCCTGTGAGACCATTATCTTAGGCAAGGAAGAATTCCTGCATTTACTTGATGAGAACCCCCGCGTTCGTAAGCGCGTAGAGGAACTTGCGCGCATGCGCCAAGTAGAGAACGTGGTGTCTGAAAAGGGTGAGCAGACCGGACAGCTGCTCGACTTCATGATGACCGAAGGCGTCACGGACGCTGACAATATCTTGCTTATCGATTCTGACCTCTGCGTAGGGTGTGATAACTGCGAGAAGGCCTGTGAGGCTACTCATCATGGATTCAGCCGATTGGATCGTAAAGGAGGCAAGTCGCTCGCAAATATCCAAATTCCTATCTCCTGCAGGCATTGCGAGAACCCTTTGTGCATGACCGATTGTCCACCGGATGCGCTAACACGCCTTCCTGACGGAGAGGTCATTATTCGAGACTCCTGTATCGGGTGTGGCAACTGTGTGCGGAGTTGCCCGTACGGGGTAATTCAGCTGGTACATGATCATCCCGATCATGGCGGATTCTCTTTGCTTAGGCTTTTTGGGCTTGGCAAAAAATCTACTGAAGAAGGCCCTGCAAAGGCAGCGAAGTGCGATCAATGTGAATCGCTTAAAGGTGGGCCTGCCTGTGTGCGTGCATGTCCAACGGGCGCCGCTATGCGCGTGAACCCACGGCGACTTCTAGAGCTCGTGGGTAAGAATCGTGGGAAGGAGGGCTGAGCAGGCGTGTCGAACGAAACTTTTTTCAGCTATCGGGGTTATCGGTGGTTCTGGGCGAACGTAGGGCTCGTTGCGCTCTTGACCCTGATTTACTACTGGAACGACCCTCTCGGCGTTCCAAGTGGGGGCACCGTTTTCGGCTATACTGTCGGAGGTATAGCAACGGCGGGGATTCTCTACTTGATGTGGTACGGAATTCGGAAGCGTTCTTACCATGCGCACACTACCACACTTAAAGGCTGTCTCTCTGCACACGTTTGGCATGGGCTCGCGCTCTCTTTCATTGTGCCGCTCCACGCGGGTTTCCAGTTTGGCTGGAACGTTCATACCTTGGCCTATGTGATTATGATGCTCGTCATTGCGAGTGGGCTATGGGGGGCCGTTAATTACGGGAGCCTGGCGCCTAATATTCAGTCACACCGAGGCGGCGGAACGGTTAAGAATCTTGTCGAACAAATACATATCGCCGAGCAGAACATCGAGGCTCTGGGATCCTCTCGCAGTGACCATTTTATTGCATTTGGAAAATCGATTGATGCTCCCTTTCGGCCGAGCTTTTGGCCGATGGTACTTGGAGCCTCCGGTGGCGGAGCCCCTCTTAATGCCAACAAGGTAGGCGCTCTTATTGCCGAGCTGCCTCCTGAGGAGAAAGAGGAGGGAGTAAAGCTGGTAAAGCTCATAGAGAGAAAACGAGCCTTGATTGCTCAAGTGCATCGAGAAGTGCGTACCGTCGCGATGCTTAAACTTTGGCTGTACTTACATTTGCCGCTCTCTTTGGCGCTGGTCGCAGCATTGGCAGTGCATATTTTTTCTGTTTTCTTCTTTCGGGGTTAGTGGCAGATGAAGCTTACCGTCACGATAGAAACGATTAGTCCGAATGGCACGCGCGATGTGCATTCGGAGGTAGTCGAAAAGGATACCATAATCCTTGGCCGTGGCGCGGGCAGCGACATACGCTTGGATAGCCCGGCAGCAGCATTGGCGCATGCACAGTTGTCGGTCGGCCCCTCAGGCCAAATAGTCATTGAAGACCTCGGGTCTTTGAGTGGCGTCCTGCTTAATGATGCGGCTATTACTCGGCAGGCTCTGCGCGTGGGGGACAAGCTTGTCCTTGCCGATGTGCAATTTCAGGTGCGCGCACGCCCCGACAGCCTTGAGCTCTATAGGGAGAAGCGTCTTGAGGAGAAGCTCGACCTGGACGCCAAGATCCGCCGGGATCTTATGGCAGTTCACGTGCCTAATCGTATCCCATCCTTCCTGCTTCTCTCCCTAATCTCTATTGCCGTCGTCTTACTTGGGTTCTTTGTGTGGCCGGTAGCTACGCCGCACAAAGGTAGCTGGTCTAGTGGCCCGATTGCGCCTCCGCATCAGATGGTGGGCCATGATTGCACGGCATGTCATGACGGGAATTTCAAAACGATTTCCGATCAAAAATGTTTGTCTTGTCATCAGCTGACCGCGCATGCGGCACCTTTTTCTCACGGCGTTCTTACAACGGGGACCACCTCAGGTGGTGGGGGAACTGCTCCTATGAGCGCGTCTTCCAACTCTGGCGAGCCTTCATGTTCGAGCTGCCATATGGACCACAATGGTCCGCACGGGATAATTGTGCGCCAAGCGGCTCTCTGTACCTCTTGTCACGCGAATATCGACACGTTCATGCAAGGGCTTGGTAAACAAACAACTCTTCGGAACATTCCAAATTTTGATGGGCATCCACAATTTGCAGTTACGCTACAGCCTGAAATAGCAGGCGGTGTGGGCAGGCGTGTAAGTCTCGATGAGCCTGGGAAGCTTAAAGATGTTTCGAATATCAAGCTCAATCACAAAGTCCACTTGCAACCAAACCTGCGCACCAAAACTGGGCGGCGCACGATGCAGTGCGGAGACTGCCACGAGCTCTCTGAGAATTTCAGAACAATTAAGCCAATTGAATTCGAGAAGCATTGCCAAAGTTGCCACACTCTTGAATTCGACGAGCGTTTACCCAAGCGCGAAGTTCCGCATGGCGACCCTGATGTCGTGTACCGCTTCCTCTATGCGGAGTACGCAAAACTTCTCTTAGGCTCCACTTCTGTCCCGTCGCCCACGCGCACCGAGTTCCAGCAGCGTGGCGGACGAATACCAGGGCGCACCTCCGCCGCTGAGGTTGAGGCGGCGAAGGCTCCGGATGATTTCTCTCGTTCCTTTGTTGAACAAGAAAGCCGGGGCGCGGAGAAAATTCTCTTCACCAAGACTGCTTGTTATCTGTGCCATAGCGTTGGCAACAACAAGACTCCCGTGCCAGACATTAAGGACAGAGCCCTTAGCTTCTTCACGATTTTGAAGCCTCAAATCCCCGACCGCTGGATGCCGAAATCTATCTTTAGTCACGGTGGACACGAGGAAGTGAGCTGCGACGACTGCCACTCCGGGGTGCGCCAGTCAGAATTCACTGCCGATGTGCTGCTTCCGAAGATTGAGAGCTGCCGTGACTGTCATGCGGAGATTTCCCGCACAGGGCATCCCGACAAGGGTAAGGTGAGTGGGGATTGTGTGACTTGCCACTCCTATCATGACTCTCGGCCGATTCCTCCTGAGAGAAAACGCCCTGTGAAAGATATTATTTCAGATCTTAAACTTTGATGAATTCACGAGTTGGAAAGGGACTCTCCATGGTTACCACTGGTAGGACAATTGGTTGGCGTTCACTAAGGCCCTTGCGCTCTCGGCCTTCTCTTCTTGCCCTGGGAGCGGGAGTGTTGGTAGTTGCGGCAGTGGGCGGTCTCTTGTCTGCGTGCTCGGGCGGCGGGGGAGGAGGAGGGGACGGCGGACGTCCTGAAGGGAGCTCGTCTGCTGATTTTGATTGTGACGGATCATGCGCTCATCAAAGTATCTCCGATGCAGAGGTACGAACGGTTCTCTCCCAGGCGGTGCGCGGGGCTCAGTCGCTCGGAGTGGCGGCTACCTTTGCGGTAGTAGATCGCGTAGGAAACGTACTCTCCGTGTATCGTATGGCCGGAGCGCCGGCCACCACCCGTATCGATGGCCAAGTGGGAGCGGTCGGAGGTCTCGAGGGCCTAGTGGTTCCCTCGACACTTGCTGCGATTTCGAAGGCGGGAACAGGCGCTTATCTCAGCAGCCAAGGCAACGCCTTTTCTACCCGCACTGCCAGTCAGATTGTTCAGGAGCATTTTAATCCCGGTGAGCGCAACCAGCCGGGGGGCCCACTCTTTGGTGTGCAGTTTTCTCAGTTGATGTGCGGAGATGTGACCGTGCGTAATTCCGACATCACCGATGGCAGACCACTTGGCGGCAATAAGTTCTCCTTTGGAGGCTCAATTGGTCCCCGTCCTATGCCGCTAGGTCTTTCCGCCGATCCGGGTGGTATTCCTCTTTATAAGCAGGGGGATGTGGTAGGCGGGCTAGGAGTTGAGTTCGATGGCCTCTATCGATTGGACCGCGTGATAATTGATTTCGACAACGACCCGGAAGAGCGTATTGCACTTTACGGTTCGCTTGGATTCGAGGCCCCCTCAGAACGCGTGGCGCCAAATATCAATGTGGGCAAGTCTCTTCGCTACACTGACATTTCTTACGATGACCTTGAGCCTCTTCCAGAAATAGCAGTCGAGCTTGCGGCGAGTGGTTTTGTCGCCATACCAGAATTCACTTCAGGCGTGGTGAGATCCGGAGTGCAATACGGGAGCGTTGCCTCTGGTATTGCGCTCACTACGCGCGCGGGAGTTCCTGCGGCAACACTGGTTAAGCCCGATGGTTCTCCACGTTACCCGACACGTTCCGCCGCTTCGCCGGGGGGCGCCGCGCTGTCTGCGAGCGAAGTTGATGCAATTCTCGATAGCGCCATCTTCACCGCCTTTCGAGCAAGAGCCGCTATTCGACGTCCCCTTGATGCGCCTGCCCAAGTTTCGATTTGGGTTGTCGATGATAAAGGGTCAGTGCTTGGTATGACACGCACTTCAGACGGTCCGATCTTCGGGGTCGATGTAGCGCTTCAAAAAGCGCGTGCTGCTGCCCTTCTAAGCTCACGCGACGCAGGAGCCGCTCTTAGTGCTGCAGGGATGGGTAGTTACGTGAATGCAGCGGCGCAAGTACTAGGGGCTTCAACCTTGTCGAGCGGCACTGCTTTTGCAAATCGTTCAATTGGTAATCTTGCTCGCCCGTTTTTCCCCGATGGAATCGAAGGAAAACCAAACGGCCCCTTCTCACTTCCTTTCCCAGGTACCGTTTCTGGGGGAGCAACGTGGAGCCCGCTCAATGATGGGCTTCAGCTCGATCTTGTCTTTGGTGGGATTGCGACCGCGCTACAGCTCGCGCCGTCTGCTACGTTCCCCGCTTCGTGTACTTCCGCGAGTCTTGGTGGCCGCGCGGCGAATGGAATCCAGATCTTCCCAGGTGCGGTGCCGCTCTACCGCGGCGCCACTCTGGTGGGAGCTATTGGAATCAGTGGTGACGGCGTGGATCAAGACGATCTCATTGCGTTCTACGGAGTAAGTCGCCGTGGGCTTGATGCGGTGGGCCACCTTGGGGTTGGCGATCCGGTGCTTGGGTTTAATGCGCCTGTAGAAATGCGAGCTGACACCTTGGTCCTCTCGCAAGATAATTTAAGGCTTCGTTACGTAAATTGTCCTGAAGGCCCCTTCCGCGGCGATGATGATCAAAACGTGTGTGACGGATTGTGAGTATGAAAAGATCGGCTCGAATAAGATCCGCAGCTTCTGGCGTAGCGCAGGCCACCTTTCTCACAGCGTTCATGGCGCTGGTTCCTGCACTTGTGCATGCCGAAGCAGTTCCTGGGGAGAATGCCTCGAAAGAGGAGAGCGCCGCCTCGGAGCCATCAACCTCTAAGGCGGGGGAGCCCGCTAAGGCTGAAGAAGTGTCAGCTCAGGGCTTGAAAGAATCCCCGATGCGCCAGCGCCCCGGAGAGGAACCCCGTCCTACGCGCTATTCACCTTTTCTTTTCGAATCAATCCCTGACATTAATTCTTCGGCCTCCGAATTTGTCCCTGTGCCCGATCGCTGGCGTCAGCTGTATGCCGGCAAATGGTACGACCCCTACAATCAGAATGTGCTTAAAGCTGATATTCCCGTCTTTGGCACGCAGGCGCATCCTTGGTTTATTGAGCTCGGGCTGACATCAGATTCTCTCTTTGAAGGTAGAAACTTACCCACGCCGGTAGTTCCTTCATCGAGCAATAGCTCAGGGAGTACGGATACGTTCGGTCGAAGCGAGCAATTCGTCTATAACCAGAACTTTATTTTTCTCTTCTCGCTCTATCAAGGTAATACCACCTTTAAGCCCCAGGATATTGAGTTCCGGTTCGTTCCTATTTTCAATGTGAACTACGCCGATATTGGGGAAGATGGATTGCTGCGGGTTGATGCAACCAAAGGCGATAGACGCTACGACAATCATTTTGGACCGCTTGAATTGTTCGCCGATATCCATATCGCGAACTTGACTGATAGATACGATTTCATTTCCACTCGCATCGGTATCCAGCCTTTTAATTCTGACTTCCGGGGCTTCATCTACAACGTATCAGAACCTGGCGTGAGACTATTTGGAAACTGGAATAATAATATCTGGCAATACAACTTGGCGTATTTTCGGCGTCTCGATAAGGACACAAACTCAGGAATCAACACCTGGTTTGAAGATCGTTACGAGGACGTGGTTATTGCCAACGTCTATCACCAGGATACTCCCGTTCTTGGGCATACCATTCAGGGCAGTATTATTTACCGCGCCGATCAAGCGGGTGAGCACCCCGATGATTACGACAATAATGGTTTCCTCGTTCGCCCTGCGTCTATAGGTGATGAGAGGCCAAAGAATATCTATACCACCTACTTCGGTCTTACAGGGGACGGGCACATCGGCCGCGTCAATCTGACAGAAGCGCTCTACTATGTTCGGGGCTCGGAAAGTCACAATCCGATCGCAGGTCGTCAGGTAGACATCAATGCGGGGATGGCAGCAATTGAAGCCTCGTATGACATTGATTGGGTTCGCGTGAGGACCTCGGCTTTTTGGGCATCGGGAGATAAGGATCCTTTTGATGGTGACGCTGAGGGCTTTGATGCCATCTTTGATAATCCCAATTTTGCGGGTGGCGATATCTCTTTCTGGCAGCGTCAAGGAATTCCGTTCATTGGCGGCGGCATTGTCAACCTTGTGAATCGCAACAGCCTACTCGCGAATCTGCGTCCGGGGAAAGAAGAGGGGCAATCCAATTTTGTGAATCCGGGCGTGCGCTTGGTCAATGTGGGAGTTGATTTTGAACTCACGCCCAAGCTGAAGCTCATCAATAACGTTTCCTATTTGCAGTTTGATAACACCTCTTCACTGGAGGCCTTGCGGCAAGATGGATCGGTGAGCCGAGATATTGGTTTCGATCTTTCCTCGGGCCTGCTCTATCGGCCCTTCCTCAATAACAACGTGCAATTTCGATTGGGAGGAGCAGTGCTTCTTCCCTCAGCGGGTACGAAAAACTTGTTCGGGAATGAGACGCTTTACAGCGCTTTCTCGAATATCATCCTGGTGTACTAACAATGCGTAACGAGCGGAATCGGCTGGAGGGGATGATGAAGATGAGGCACTACGCACTGAAATTAAGTCTCGTGGCGGGTCTTTGTGCGGGCAGTCTTTGTTCCTGGGGAATCGCTTCTAGCAGCGCAGAAGCTGAGAGGGTTGATCCTATATTGCCAGGACTTACTGCGGCTCAGGTAGAGGAAGCCAGTAAGGGATGTTTCGACTGTCACTCAAAGACTGATGCGCCGAGCATGCACACGAATCCAGGGGTGATGATCGGGTGTACGGATTGCCATGGTGGCGACGCAAAGGTGCGGGCGCAGAACCTTGTCGAGAAATCCGATGCGTGGGAGGCGGCGAAACACGCTGCTCACGTACAGCCAAAATATCCTGAGCTTTGGCCTTCCTCCGCGAATCCTCAGAACCCCTACACGAGTACGCTCAAAGAGTCGGCAGAGTACGTAAAGTTTATTAACCCAGGTGACCTTCGTGTGGCGCGGGAAACCTGCGGTGGATGCCATTCTAAGATCACGCACGCGGTTGAACGCAGCATCATGACTACGTCGGCCATGCTGTGGGGCGGCGCATCGTATAACAATAATATCCTGCCCTATAAGCGCTATATCCTAGGCGAAAGTTACGGAAGAGATGGAATTGCCCGAGAGATTCATGCCGCAACACCGCCCTCTCCTGAGCTTATGGCGCGAGGAGCGCTTGAAAAGCTTATTCCGCTTCCACAATGGGAAGTCCTTCCTCCTGGAGACGTTTTTAGAGTGTTCGAGCGAGGCGGCATTAACATTCGCACCACCTTCCCAGAAATTGGAAATCCTAACCCTCTTGAGGACAGTGGCCGCCCCGACATTAGACAGTCGAATAGAGGACCAGGAACAGGAAGCCGCATTGCGGTGCCTGTAATCAATATCCATAAGACGCGCCTTAACGATCCGCATCTTTCGCTGATGGGCACGAATGATCATCCAGGAGACTACCGCAGCTCGGGCTGTACGGCGTGCCACACAATCTACGCCAACGACAGAGACCCGCGGCATTCTGGTCCCTACGGCAAGTTGGGCAACGATGGGAAAACCCAGACTATCGATCCAATGATCCCCAAGGATGAAGAGGGGCACCCCATCAAGCATGAATTCACGCGTTCCATTCCCACAAGCCAATGCATGATCTGCCATATGCATCAGCCCAACATGTTCGTGAATACTTACCTTGGGTACACGATGTGGGATTACGAAAGTGACGCCAAGGCCATGTGGCCCGAGAAGCAGAAGTATCCAACCATTGAGGAGACGTATCAGGCTCTCAAGCACAATCCGGAAGAAGCAGTAATTAGAGGTAAGTGGTCTGATCCTAAATTCCTCAAAGCAGTGTCTGAGCTTAATCCTACCCTCAAGGATACACAGTTTGCTGACTATCACGGCCATGGCTGGAACTTCCGCGCGATCTTTAAGAAGGATCGTAAGGGACACTTGCTCGACAAGGACGGAAAAATCGTCAAGTTCGACGATCCGCAGAAGTTTAAGAAGGCCGTTCACATGGCGGATATCCATGTGGACTACGGCATGCACTGCGTAGATTGCCACTTTAATCAGGATGGCCACGGAGACGGAAACATTTACGGAGAAGTAGCGCAGCAAGTCGAAATCCAGTGCCAGGATTGCCATGGGACGGCAGCGGCCAAGGCGTCGCTAAAGACTTCAGGGCCTGCAGCCCAGACCGGTGGGCGCGATCTTAGTTTGATGCGTACCCCGTTTGGTGATTCGAGATTCATCTGGAAGAATGGGGATCTCTACCAGCGATCGACGCTGACCAAGGGGCTCGAATGGAAGGTCAGCCAAGTACGTGACTCGGTGGATCCTTCAAGCAGCGAGTACAATCAGAAATCTGCGCGCGCGAAAACCATGCAGCGCTTAGGGCAAGACGGAGAGCAGCGCTGGGGCGATCTGTCAGTCATCGACCAAAGCGACAATCTGCGGAAGACCCTTGCGCATTCCGACGAGAGCATGACCTGCTTCTCCTGCCATAGTTCTTGGATCACCAGTTGCGGCGGCTGCCATTTGCCCATTCAGGCGAATTGGAAGACCGAGAGTAAGCACTATGACGGAAAGACCACAAGAAACTGGGCAACCTACAATCCTCAGGTGGTTCGGGATGATATCTACCAGCTAGGTCTGCATGGCCCCGCCAAGGGCTTTAAAGTTGCGCCGGTGCGATCGTCAAGTGCGCTCATCTTGAGTTCCACCGACATTAGTCGAAATAAGATCTACATTCAGCAGCCCCCAACGGCAGCGTCTGGGCACAGCTCTCAAGCCTTTGCCCCGCACTTCCCGCACACTGTGCGTAAGACAGAGACGAAGTCCTGCGAGGATTGCCACGTTTCAAAGAAGAATGACAACAATGCCATCATGGCGCAGCTCCTTCTTCATGGCACTAATTTCATGAGTTTCATGGGATATAACGCCTGGGTTGCCACAGGCGAAGAAGGACTTGAAGCGGTGAAGGTAACTGAGTGGGATGAACCTCAGTCGGTAATTGGTAGTTTCCTTCAGAAGTACGCTTACCCTGATCACTTTGAAGCGCATCAGGCGCATGGCAAGGAACTCGAAGAATCTCATCGTCATCATGGTGCGGGGGGTGCAACCAACACCGTCCAGCTTCGAGGTGAGTATCTTTATACTACCGCAGGGGAGGGAGGCTTTAGAGTTTACGATGTTGCGAATATCGCGAATAAAAATTTCTCTGAGCGTATCGTGACGTCTCCTGTTTCGCCTCTTGGCCAGGACACTCATGTGGCGACAGAGAATGCGACTTCGTTTGTTATTCCATCATCCTCTCAGACTATTGCGCCATCTCGCAAACAGTTGCCAGAGAACATGGAGAACCCACTCCATGAGATCTACCACTATGCCTTTGTCGCAGACGCAGTCGAAGGCCTCATCGTTATTAATGTCGATACCCTTAATGATGGAGATCCGACCAACAACTTTATCAAACGCGCGCTTACATGGAATGAGGGCGGAATCTTGACGGGCGCCAAGTATATCACCATGGCGGGGTCTACCACGTACGTGCTCACGCACGATAAACTCGTGGTGCTTGACCTTGATAAGCCCATGGAACCCAAGGTCATTGCGACGCTGCCATTCGATGAGGCAACCGCGGTTGCGATTCAATTCCGCTACGCGTTCGTTACGGACAAGAAGGGACTACACGTAGTCGATATTACTCATACTGCGGAGCCGAGAATCGTGAAGGGAGCATTTGTGCCCCTTGAAGATGCACGGGGTGTCTACGTGGCACGTACCTATGCCTACGTAGCGGGCGGCAAGCAGGGAGTAGTCATTGTTGATGTAGAGCGTCCGGAATCTCCGAAGATCTATCAGGTCTTTAACGACGGAGGCCGCATCAACGACACCTACGACATAAAGGTAGCGGCAACGAACGCCTCAGCCTTTGCCTATGTGGCCGATGGCGTGAACGGTCTTGTGGTGCTGCAACTCACGGATCCTGATCGCGTGCCGACGTACTACGGCTTCTCGCCTGAAGTGAAGCCTGAAGTGATTGCGTGGAAGAAGACTGCGGGCCCAGCCCTGAATATTTC
Source organism: Bdellovibrionota bacterium (assembly GCA_044356455.1). Lineage (GTDB taxonomy): Bacteria > Bdellovibrionota_C > UBA2361 > UBA2361 > JBGSMV01 > JBGSMV01. The sequence continues at coordinate 72,511 of JBIKWF010000004.1, forward strand.
AGAAGCGCTCGAGCGTGATAGAGCGGTCGATGAGACAGGTAACCAAATTGCGGTATTTGGACGCATAGGTTCTCGGCCATTCAACCTCAAGGAGCAGCAGCACTTCTACCTTACTCGCCAGGGCAAGCTGTACACCGTGCAGGATAAGTAAGGAGTAGAGGGCCCTAGGGCACCTCAGGCGCTATGCTTGCTCACTGCCGCATCTGCCGTATGCGCTTAGACCACTGTCTTTGCGCACTCATTCCTCATTTGCCGACCTCGACGCGAGTTGTGGTCCTTATGCATAGCCACGAGCGCTATAAGACAAGCAGCACCGTGCAGCTTATGGCGCAGGCACTTCCTAACTGTGAAGTACGTATGCAGGGGCGTCCGCAGCAGCCGCTCAATTTTGAAGATCTTGCAGACCCCGAGCGCGAAGTGCTTCTCCTGTATCCAGAAACGTCTGCCGCGCCGCTCACCAAAGAAACTGCCGCAAGCTTTGCGCGCCCTGTGACTCTCGTGGTTCCCGACGGCACCTGGAATCAGGCGCGTAAAATTGCCGCGCATGCGTCGGCGGTGCCTGGGGTGAGAAGGGTAAAGGTGGCAAGTGAGGTGCCTTCGCGCTACTACCTTCGAACTCCCGATCGTGCCGCTCGATTGTGCACTCTTGAAGCAGTCGCGCGCGCTCTGGGAGCACTTGAATCAGAGACCGTTCAGCGCTCTCTCGAGGAGCTTTTAGATCAGATGGTGAAACGGGTACTCATGACGCGTTCTTCACCGCTGGCGAAGAGACTTTTCCCCTAGCCTAGCCACCTTCGCCCAACGGCAGTCTCACGCGCCCGCTCAATCTCAACGCGTGGAGATGCGGAACGGTGGCCGTGTGTGTCTCTCTCTCAGAAGGGGATGCTGAACATAAGTCCAATTGTGGGCTCGTCCTTAACTTCAGTAAGAATTCTTACACTTCCACCCCACAGTGTTGCACCAGCCTCTAGACTGATTCCAGGTTCGTCTTGAATCAAATTTTGAAATGCACCTACTGCGACCCACGCTTGCTTGGCGGCCCCGAGGTCGCCCATTCGAAGAGCGGCGCGACCGGAGATTCGAATATTCTCCTGTATCTGAAAATCGAGCACGAAACTGCCCGTTTCTTCAGCAAGAAAAGCATGCGGAGACGCAGCTAACAGCCCAAAGGACGGATTCGCGCCTATTGATGGGCGAATCGTCTGGTCAGGGTAGAGTGAAATATCATTGGCCCCTGGCGAGGTGAATTCTCCCGCGAGTTCACTCCGATTTTTAGGAATATCTCCAAATACTAAGCGGCACTGAGCTCCGCGAGCGGTTCCGTACGAACCTGATAGCCACGCCCGCTCTGTATGAGCTGAAAAATTTGCGATTGTTTCCTCCCCTGTTCTCCCTCCTCCAAGACTGAGCCCACAGCCAGACCCTTCGAGCAGCAGGCGCGCGCGGAAATTGCCAGAATCGTCAACCGCAGCCTGCGCAGCAAGCTGCTCACTCAACTTGACTCGTCCATCAAAGAGAATCTGATCTTGTGTTGGGGTTTGCATGAGAGAAATTCGAGCGCGATGTCCTTCGTCGCTTTTATAGGCGAAGGCAATCCGCGAGAACTCCATTTCGCTCTCTCTCACGCCCGCGCCAAGATTAATCGAGAATCCGCTCAAGGCTAGGTCAAGGCCAAGGTTCGACGCCTCGGAGACAGACCCAGCGAGAGATGGCTTTTCAATCAGCGCGTGTAGACGTAGCTCGGACCCGCTACTCATCTTGAGCTCGGCAAAACCGCCAAGATTGCCATCCGCGTTGAGGTAGGTAGTGAGATTTCCATTTGTCTTAAGTTCTGGGGTAGCTGCAGGAGGGGTTTGAGCAAGTGCGCTTCCACATCCAACACCTAATCCAGCAACTAAAGAGGTAAGCGAGCGACCCATACTGTTCTCCTTGAAATTGCGGCTTCCGCATGAGGCACGCCGTAGGGTCGAAGGTATCGATCTCCAGAGTGTTAAGTAGGGTGTTGATTCCGTTGCTGTTTTCCGCGCAGATTTGGTTCGGCACCATTTTCGAGGAATTCTCCATAACAAAACTAGCTGTTTAGCGTTCGAGGATTCCGCATGAATCGGATTGCTCTATATTTCGGAAATAACAAACTCTACCGCGTGGAGCTGCAGCATCATCTGCTGTCTTCCCCTGTGGTAAGTATGCGAGGCAAGACTCCGCGTGGTAGGGGAGCGTCCGCAAGCTTCCAATGGACGAGAGCGGTGCACGCGCTCTCCGTTCTTCTTTTGAAAGGTGCCTTACGTCAGGTGACCACCGAAGAAGGTCAGTTGGAGGCCGCGATAGAAGGAGAGCGAAATAGTTTTGCCGCGAGTCTTGATTACGCGCTCGGGAGGCGCCCAGCTTGGTTGACTGAAATGTTTGGATTCACTCACACCAAGCGATCGATCTTGAACCTTCTCTTTGTACGTTCGAACCCGGAGCAGAGAGTCCCAGGGCCCGTCTCAGTGGCTCTTCGGCCTCGAGCATGGAGCGAGATGAAGATCGAGGTCTTCGAGTACAGCCGGCAATTGAGAGAGCGTGGGGAGTTGACTGCCCTCCTTGCTCGACTTGACCCTGAGTTGAACAGTGCGTTGGAGATTAGGGACCGTGAGGTGCCGCGCACTCCATGTGCTGAGATGTATGAATCTCTTCGCGAGATCCTCCGTCCTGCCTATCGGGCAGAGGTGTTGCGGAGCCTCACCGCCACCAATCCTCTAAGTCCAGATTGCTTAAAGAGTTGTGTTCGCAACTTTATGGCGAATCCAAGCCTCACACGTAGGCTTGGCCGAAAGGTGAACGAATTTGGGATGCTCCTGAGGAGCGTCGATACCACAACACGGCTCGGATTAGATGCGTATCGGAAGGATGTCGTCGAAAGAATTCATGAGGCAGGAGAGATACAAGTAGTTGCTCCAGTAGTATTCGCGGCCTCTCAGGCGCTCTTTACTTATTTGAAGCACTGGCGCGGGTTACCGCTTCAGATTCTTGATCAGTATCCACATGCGGTTGAGTCAAGTGCACAACTAGCGAAGGGAAATTTTGCGGTCCCTCCCGATTTCGTGATGCAGGGGCTTGGTCCCGCGATTACCGTAATGAAATCATCCGTCGGATCCGAGTATTCACCATTCATGATGATGCCCGAGGGGCGGATCACACTCCTTACCGCGGGCAGGGAAGACGTGCCACTGAATGGTCTTAGGCATCTCTACCTTCTTAACGATGAGCCCTCGAGTCCTTTATTTCTGCTAGAAAATCTGATCCGTGACTTCGGGTACCGTGGCGATGCGTCGCATGAGGAGTTGGATGCGAGCATTCAACGCCTTAGAAGTGCCGAGAAGGGAGAAGCTTCTATCCTTATGTTCCCGTTCAACTATCTTGTTCGACGTTACTCAGAGTCCTTTGAATGTAACGCGCCACGGGGAAGCGTCACGGCAGATTACCTACTGTTTGCTTCCAAAAGAATCACGTCTCAACCCAAACTCGCAAACGCCTTTGAAATAGTGATACGTGATGCCTGGCTTGAGTTAATCTCGAATACTGCGCTTCGAAATGCAGTCGTAGATAAACTTCTCTCGAGCGAACAGCATCTTCGTGTGATTAGCCGCGGATCGGGACTTGTTGGCGAATCGGGCGCATTGCCTGTCGCGGCCTAGGAGTGTGTCCCCTAGAAATATAAATCCTCATTTTGGACACAATCCGTAGGTAGGCAGTCCCGCTGCCACCACAACATGTAGTGGTAGAACTTTTCTACGGGACAGACTCCTGGCGCTTCCTGTTCACGGAGTCGGGATTCGCAGACTATCCGGATCTCGGCTTGCAGGGACGTTGAGCACGACGAGATTTCTCATGGACATCTAAGAGAGCAACATTTGCAGAGGGAGGAACTCGTCATGGCGCGGGTCTTGCTTGTTAGGACAATGCTCTTCTCAGGACTTACATTCTCTAGTGCGCGCTAAGTATCTTAAGGCCCAAAGCTAGGGTGCTACTTGTGAGAACTCATCGCGGCCGGGGGAAGATTCATCCCCGCAAATGGATCCGACCCGCCACCCCCGCCTCCACGAAGAGAGGGGAAATGGTGCATAGCAGTAGTGGAAATTCCTGCAACGGGAACAGCGAGAACCTGACCCGCGCCCGAAGCTACTTCAGCGGCAGCAAGACCAGCCGCCTGAGCAGATGCTCCGCCGGTTGTGGTAAGAGCTTTTGCGCCTCCGGCCACGAGGCCGTTCATTGCGGTTCGAGCGGGAAAGCTCGCCGCAGCAAGGGCTGACGAACCAAGCGCCATGCTCGCCGCTGCTGCGGCTACGCGCGCAGTTTGGCCAGTAGCGCTTCCAATAACGCCAGTGACCGCGCGAGTAAGTAATTTCCCAATTCCAAGCATAGGGCTCAACGGTTCTAAGAGAAGGGGAGTCTACTAGAATTTTCCTTGGTTAATCTAGTCCAATCCTTAGGTGAAAGTGCGCTCTCTCTAGGTGCCGAATCGAGCGCGCACTTTGCCCAGGCGGCGCCTCTAACCATCTAATATCATTGACGAGTTGCCGAGGTGGCCTCGCGGCATTTGGTTCGGCACGCCGGGCGCGCGTCGCGCCGTCGCCTACTGGCAGAGGCGGAACGGCGCGCCCTACCTACTGGTGCGGCCGTCTGGTAGGGCGCCGCGTCCCCGCGGTGCCGCAAGATCTCACGTCCCGGAACGTGGCAGGTAGTTATCCAACACGCTGATTGTAGAATCGGTACCAACGGTGGATGTCCCCCGGCATTTGGTTCGGCACGCCAGGAACGGCGTGCCCTACCTAGGGGTGCGTTCGTCCGGTAGGGCGCCGCGTCCCCGCGGTGCCGCGTGATCTCACGCCCCGGCATGCGGGCCCCTAAAAATCCCACCATGCTGCTGTCGTTTGGCAACCGTTCAAGATATAGGTCCCTCGGGGCGTTTCATACGGTAGTTTCATATGCACACCTTGCAGCATAAAGCTGATCTCTCTATACCCCTGTCGCCCCTTCTTCCCCCAATTGCTCCACCTCTTGAAGATGCGCTTAGTAGCTCGCTTAGGCAGCTATTCTCCCCAATCTCTATAAAGGCTCACGAGCGAGAGTTCCTCTCTGAGGCCGAGCGGTGGCTGCCTGGTCCCGCGTGGGCAGGTTTTCTTGTCCGCTGGTCACGTGCGCTTGAGGCTCTAGGAACGCCCTCCACGTTTGTTAGTGGGCTCGCCATTCAGCCGGTTCTGGTTCAGGTCGGCGACAAGCAGTATGAAGGAACCGCAATCTCCGCCCCGGGTAACGCCCAGAGGCGCGAGCTCATGGCAAAACAACTTCCCTACTATCCAAATCAGGGTAGGAGCAATTACCCGGAAGACTTTGATACTCTCGGATGTTTTTTATGCCAGAACATCGCGCAGGCGATGGATGCAGATGTTTCAGGTACTCCTTCAAATGCGCTGGCCGATCTTGGTACGCACGTTCTTCTCCCCAATCGTTATCCAGCGGTTCCTGGGCACTCGCTGCTTCTTAGAAAATCTCACGATTCCCCGCGTAGCACCCGTGGGGCCATTCTTTCCCCTGAGGAGCTCCATACTTGGATGATTGTTGCCGATGAGCTTGAATGCGCCGCCACGCATAATCATGTGCATGATGCGATGAGTATTCCAAGTCATGAGCACTGTCATTTAATGCCCCGGCGCTTCCCCTTGCTTGCGCCAATTGAGCAGCTCAGGCGCGACTATGGAGCTTATACCCCGCACCTGAGAGCGATAGTTTTAAGTGGAACTCCCTTCGAGCATTTAGTGCTTTATGGTCCAAGTCGGGCGGAGCTCGCCGCGGCTGCGGCTCCCGTGCTCGAGGCGTTTGAGCGTGCGGGAATTGTCACTACGTTTGTTTACAGTGATCGAAAACTTCTTATCAGCCACCGTAAAGGGGACGCAGGGGCCAACCCACGCCTCAGTCTTGGGGCGGGGATTACGTTTTTGGGCTTTGGCGGAGCGCCAGCGGGCTTGACCCCAAGTGTAGAAGAAATTGCTCTAAAAATGCCGCTTCGCCCAGGCGCTCTTGGATCTATACTAGTCTCTATGTCTGACGGTGCTGTGAAAATGCCTGAAACCTATCATGCGCTTAATTACAAGAAGCTTATTCCGCTCGGAGAAGGGCATAATCTTCGATCGCGCCTCACTTCAAGCGAATGGCGTCTTTGGGAAGCCGCGCTACCTTATCAAGATAAGCGTCTCGACAAGGGGCATGCCGAGATTGTTTCGCTTTTCTCGCTTCTTCTAAGTGACGCCGAGCACCTTGATTTGCGCGAAAGGAGAGTTGCGCTAGTTTCCTCTATGCTCCACGACATCGGCTGGTCACAAATAGAGAGAGTCGACGAAAAATTTTGCTCGATTCAGCACCGGCTTCGTTCGGACGACCAGAGTGTGAGGGCGCAAGCGAAGAGTGACGACAGAGCGATTCGAGTTCTACACCAAGACCTGGGAGCCGAGCTTGCCCGGACTCTTCTCGCGAATTCTGAGTGGGACGATATTAGGGACGAAGTGTGCGTCATCATCAGAGACCATGATACACGAGATGCAGAGCCACCGGGCCGAGCATGCGAAGTCATGTGGGATTCCGACATGTTGTGGAGAACCACTCTCCCCCATGCGCACATGGTGCACGGGCAGTCGAGGCTCGAGGCGACCAAAATTCTCGAAGCGATGGAGCGTTGGGCGCAGCCGGTGCATTATAGGACCGCGTTCGCGCGTCAAGTGGCTCTTGAAGAGTTACGCCATGCAAGAGCCAGCTACTCCAATGCCTCATGAGAGACGCATGGAGATGCGCGTAAGCCCGATATGAATGAAGGCCTTTCAGTGCCTTTTTAGTAAAGGTCGATAAAGAGAACTTCTGAGGGAGCATCCAGCATAACTGCTAATTGTTGACCACCGTTAATAGGTACCGCCTGCTTAAACTGAAACGCAACTTCGAGATCTGGATCTCGAACGAGGTACTCTTTTGGGGGAGACGTGCGAATATCTAAGAGCTTTATTTGATGCGATGCCGATCCATTTTGGATCAACTCGCCATCAATCAGAAGAAAATCTCCCGTCGATCGGATTCCGTTAATCTGTGACCAGTTCCCGATGTCATGAGTGGAAGTAGAAACCGAATTCTCACCGATGCTAAGCAGCGCAAGATATACCCGAGGATCTTCCACTGAAAAGAAGCCCTGGTCGTACATCACTACTCCCACTTTACTAGAGAAGGGCACGATTTTTGCGAGTTCGAGTGAGCTTGGACGTAAAGGGGTAAGGTCAACGGCATTCGTCGTTGCAGAGAGGCGTGCATGCCACGAAGAGTAGTCCTTGCGTGCAGACGAAAAGATGGCATCGGTGAGTTCGCTCAGCATAATGCTGATTGAGGCTTCAATGCCCTTTTCCGCAGCAAACGAGAGTGACTCTTCCGCTGAAAGAAATAAGGGCGCCAGCCCAGCACCAAAAACAGAGCCCTCGGCGAGCGCCGCCGCAGCCTCAAGCGCAAGTTCCCATTGTGAGATGCAATCGCCCCGTGAAGCGAGCTGGACGCGGCCGAGAATGCCACGAAGTCTAAACGTGTCACCTGCGTCTTGCGATACGGCACTGAAGCCACTTTTAAGAAGACTGTTCAAAGTTTCTGAGACAAAATCACCCATGATAGAGGGGTCAAGCTTTTGAAGAAGTAGTCTCGTCGCGGCCTCCTTCAAGGTGGTGGTGGGGAGAATATCCCCAAAGACTGTGCGTGCATGATCTAACAAAAGAGCTTCTAGCGCGGACTCCAGAGCAACGGGCCGACGAGCCCCTGTTTTGTCCAGAAATTCTTGCAGGGTAAGTGCTCCAACGCCAAGACGATCGAGTGTAAGTGCAAGATTTGCAATGGTCGCAGGTGAGGCGTCTAGGGGAGCGTCCAGCGAGGTGAGGTACAGACCCTTCGATTCAAGAACCTCCTTCACCGAGCTGTCAAAGTTAATGCCGCGGCGTTTCAGGAGCGTCTCAAGAGATCCAAGCAGGGGCGAGGTAACTAGGTCCACCACGTCAAAAGACGAGGCAAATTTCTTGGCAATAGTGAAGTTTTTCTGATTGAGATCCTCTATGGCGCCAAGACTGCCAAAGGTTGCACGGACGAGGTCTGCCGACAGCTTTTCGTGCAGCGTGCGCACCGCGGCTGAAACTTCGCTCGAGAGTCCGCCTAGGTCCTCGCCTGAATAATAGAGCCCTAAGCGCATAAGTTCATAGGCTGCAAGTCCTTCGAGATTAAGACGCGGGCCGTTCTGAACAAAAGCCGTAGAGAGTAAGCCGCTTGTCGATTGCGGTATTTGAAAGCACTGGGGTGCAGAAAGAAAGTCACTTACGGGAAGAACCGCATGAAAAGTAGAAAGCAGTGCGTCTATTGTTGAGGCAAACCCTGAGGAGCTTATGACTTGCAGCAGATCTTCAATCGAGTAGTTCAAATACGCAGGGTCTCCAAGGAGCGGGGCAAGCACGCGCTTGACGAAGTATTTCTGTGCCCCGGCTTCTGAGAGCTCCTCGTTCATTTTTGTTTGGATCGATGAGGCAATTCGGGAAAGTGGGATGTTGCGCACTGAAAAAATCTTCTGGTGCCATGCTTCGAGAGCAGCGGAATACGATATGCGTTCAAAGGTCTTGCGCGTAGCGTCTGCAATATGAGTTTCTAGTACGACACTTAAGGCTTTGCGCAGCGAGTCCTCTTCATTAATGCCGTAACTCGCAAGCACAGATTCCAGGGAGGTGCTGGCTCCCCACTTTGCTCGAATGATTGCGCTTAGCTTGCGAGTGAGTGGTACTCGAAGCTTCTGCCCATACGTTTGAATAAGCCGGGTATGGAGCGCTGCGGGATCGAGACCACGAATTGCTGCTTTACTTAGATTCGAGATACTCTTGTTAAGGGAGCCTCCAGAAAATAGGTACGGCAATTTAGAATTCCAGAAACCCTGTAACTGCGAACTTGCTCCATCAGTGAACGTAGTGAGGGAGAGAGAGGTGTTATCGTTGCTAAGAGTTGCGATGAGAGGGTTCCCTTGGTAGCTGCCAGTGACTGGCTCGCCATATGATTGATAGCCGTAGCCGTAGGGTCGGCGGAGACGTTGAAGAAATGGACTCTGCGGATTACGGAGATTAATGAAGACATGGGAAGTGAGATACTCGTCTAGTGTGGATGCAGGCACCCCAGGGTTTCCACTGATGGCATCTAGGTAGTCGCTATCGGAAATGGTGGTACGGAGAGTCGAGGCAAAATTTCCCCCGTGCCGTAGGACTATAATGTTTTGGTCAATCCCATCGGGAAAGGTGTACTCGCGTGCGGCGCCGAGAAGACCGTCGTCCTTCAAAGGGTAAACTACGAGGCTGTTTCTTACGTTCATCACCAAATGGCGGTTATGTACGTGAAGGCTTTTCGGCTCGTGCTGAAGGCTCGGTGTGTCTATCCCCTGACCAAAGTAAATTGAGACGATTTGCCGCGGGGCCCGCGTATTCTGGATGTCCCAGATATGGAGATAATAATTTTGGTTAAGATCGTGCCAGGAGGCGTAAATAAAATTTCTCCAGCTCGCAATGCTTGTCACGAATCCGCGTGCACCTGAAACAGGGTCTTGGTTCCCGTCATAGAGCAGGCCTACTGTAGAGGGCGAGAGCGGCTTAGGATTCTGAGACTGCGCGCCTAAGGGGAGGATCGCCATTAGAAGTAGCAAGATAAGAGCGGTCCATTGAGCGATGCCTTTGGATAGACGCGCGCGGTTCTTTCTGCAGGCCATAGAGTTCCCCTGAAAGGAGACATAAAAAGAGCAGAGAATAGAATCGGCAGAGCCGAGCTGATTCCCAAGTGCCATACTCGCCTGTAGATGCCCCCGGCGGTAAAGTGTGTAAACATTATTGGTTTCAGCCGGTTGCGGCTTTTTCGGGGTGCTGCGATTGTGGGGTGAGGGCCCGAAATCCCTAGGGATAAGATTTCATGCATTCATCCATTGAACACATTCTGCTGATCGTTTCTATCTTACTCCTTGCAAGTGCTCTTGCGAGCCGGCTTTCGAGTCGTTCAGGCGTTCCCGCACTTATTCTCTTTATTTTCATCGGCATGGCATTCGGCTCCGAGGGGCCGGGCGGAATTTATTTTGATAACGCTGAAATCGCTCGGGACCTTGGCACGGTCGCCCTCGCGTTAATTCTCTTCTCAGGTGGCTTGGATACCAGCTGGAAAGCGATTCGCCCCGTAGTTCTCCCGGGTATTCTACTTGCCACAATAGGTACCGTGCTTACGGGAGCAGTCGTAGGGGCCAGCGCCTATTACTTTCTTGATGTATCTTTAAAAGAGGGCCTGCTGCTTGGCGCTATCGTTTCCTCGACTGATGCTGCCGCGGTCTTTGGTATTTTACGCGCACGTGCCTTACGTCTTAAGCACCGACTTGCGCCGCTTCTTGAGCTTGAAAGTGGTTCGAACGACCCCACCGCGGTATTTCTTACCCTTGCTCTGACGGGACTGATTCTCAATCCCGATCTCTCGCTAGGAAGTCTTGCGGTAGACTTTTTCTTTCAGATGGGAATTGGGTTGGCTGTGGGGCTTGCGGCAGGGCGAGTGGGGGCGTGGCTCATTAATCACATTCGCCTCAGTGAAGATGGTCTTTACCCTGCTTTGACCTTGAGTGTCGCATTTGCCTCATTTGGCGGCGCGCACGCCCTTGGCGGGAATGGCTTCCTCTCCGTATATGTAGCTGGCGTGGCCCTAGGTAACAGAAATTTCGTGCACAGAATTGGTCTTCTGCAGTTCCATGACGGTATCGCCTGGCTCATGCAGATTGCGATGTTTCTCGTGCTTGGACTATTGGTATTTCCCTCGCATCTCATTGCCGTTGCTGCACCGGCAACTATTGTCGCACTTTCGCTTGTTTTTGTTGCGAGGCCGCTCGGGGTTTTCACTGCCCTTGCCTTTACCAAAGGCTTCACCGTTGCGGATCGCACGTTTCTTTCATGGGTAGGGCTACGAGGCGCAGTTCCTATTGTTCTCGCAACTATTCCCCTTACTTCTGGTGTTACCCATGCCCCACTCATTTTTAATGTAGTTTTTTTCGTCGTGATTCTTTCAGTTCTTCTTCAGGGGACTACGGCAGCTTCAGTCGCTAAGTGGCTCAAGGTAGGAAGCCCCCGAGAAACAGGTATCGTAGAACGTAAGGTTTCGAGCAGTATGCTCGAAGTAAAAATTCCCGCTTCTTCACCGGCAATTGGAAAACAGCTTGTCGAGTTAGAGCTCCCGATGGGCACGCTCGTGGTACTTGTGACACGAGAGGGAGAAAGCATGATCCCAAGGGGAGCAACTCAAATTGAAGCAGGAGATACTTTGCTTGTGGCAGCTCCGCAGGGGAATGCTGATACTTTGCGGCAGATTCTTGTGGGGTAGTGGGATGTCCCCCTAGATACACCTACCACCGGACGAACCGCAAGCTGCCGTCTGAACTGCACGACGAGATTCTCGAAATCCGAAAAAGCCCCCGTGCACCCGGCTCTTTGGGACTCCCAAAGCTCAAGTGCCAAATGCATGCGAGCATTTCCAACGTAAATCGTATGGGCTCTTAGCCACTCGGTCCTTAAGCTGGCACAGCCAAGACGAGACAATCCAGGTCATCCCAAGAGATTCTCTCGTCACAGAAGGAACGGTTAAGTATGGCGCTGACTTTTTGCTATCTTATCAGCGGCCATTTGAGCAAATACAATAGGAATGGGACTATGATTTTTAGGGTGGTCAATAATTCTCCTTAGTGCGGGGAGAGCAACCAACGCTTCGGCCCCGAGCTCTCCAAGTGCCATAGCCTTGTCCAGCTGAGATGTCTCAAGATTGACGAGTATTTCGGCAACCCTTGAGGGAATTATTTTAGATTTACCCGCTAGGTCTCTAAGGGCAATTCTTGCATCAATTTCTCGGAGGCCAAAGCAGAGAAGTACGGATTCAATCAGAGCCTGCGCTCCAGAAAGCGCCAATTCGTGCTGCTTCGGGCCTGCTTTTGAAACGAGCGTAACGATAGCTCCACAGGCGCGCTGGAATGAGTCATTAACGCTCACAGGATGACGCAAGTGATCAATCAATATAGGGATGGCCTCAATAGGGGCGGGTTCGATGGAGCCAATCCTTGAAATCGCCGCTTCCCAATATGTCGATTCGGAGCTTTTCAATATCTTAATTAATGTTGGTAGATTCTCCTCGCGCTTGGATAAAAGAGCCGGCACCGCCTCCATCTGTGTTTCGACGTCATCCAGTGCTTTTCGCAGCGCCGCCATAACCTCGGGCGTTCTACAACGAAGCTCGGCGAGAGTACTAATTGCGCCGCGGCGAATATCTGCACGTTCGTCATTGAGGGCTGCTAGCAAGTAGGGTACTGCACATGGTCCTATTCTTTTGATCGCGTTAACCCATACTTCACCATCCCAACAGCCTGAAAATTGCTCAATGAGAGTTGGAATGGAAGATTCTTCTTTAGGAAGGATTCTGACAATTGCTCTTGCTATTTCTTTATTCGAACGTTTTGCATCCCTTGAAGCGTGAATTAATGCGGGCAATGAGGTTTCGGCTGCGATTGGACCAATCTGACCCAGACACGTGGCAATCATTTCATAAACGCTTGCTCCAGACTTATCGTTTTCAAGTAACGCTACCAGCTTTGGCACCGCAGGGCTCGCGGCCGGGCCGATCTCACCTAAAGACTGTATGGCTATTTTGCGGATGTGTTCAATTGGATGGTCGAGCGCTTCAACTAGTATCGGTATGCTCGCGTCCCCAAATGCCCAGAGGGACTGCGCCGCCTTCTTTGCAAGGATTGCAGTAGGTCCTTCGTCCTCTAGCTTGAAAATCGGGGGAAAGTTCGCTTTGAAGTTCGCTGTGAGGCGTATCGGCTCAGCAAGTACTTGAACTTCGTGAGGGTGAAATTGCTTTAATGCCTCTCTAATTTCTTCTGCGGGAAGATGGCGAGAGCCGGTAAACTGTAGACTTTCAAGGGAAGTCGCCAATGGAGCAAATCTACGATCGAGAAACTCGATCACTACTGTGCGGTCACCTCGCCGAACTAGTTGCACCCGCTCAAAATCAAGAGGCAGGGGGCTAGGATTCCCTTCTGCTCCTTTCGTCTGATCTTTCTTCTGGTTCCGCTGATCCCACATACATAATTTCCTAAGCAGATCGTTTTGGTGGTAAGCCGCACATAATATTTTGGCGCTCACCTTCGAAGAGCGGTCCGCCGTTGCAATCGGTGCGGTGAAAACTCTGCTCTTGATTATGCTGCTCGGCAAATGCAGGTGCCTTAAGGCGGCACTAAATTGCGGGGCGCTCTAAGTTTTATAGGTATCTGAAATAACAGTAGAAAAGTGGCTAGAAAGAAAGAAGACGAACTCCTGCGCGGAGGGATAAGGCCGATTTGAGGCCCCTTGTAAGTGCGCTGCCCCTATAGAACTGCATCTGAGTTCAAGCCCTTTGGTCGCCCCCATTAGCATCAAGACTGATTCATTAAGGGCAGTACTTTCGGTATGTTAGCTTCCGTCGAGCCACGATGGATACTCGGTGGCGCAGAGGGAATTGCTCCCTAGGGACCTTCGTTTGTATCGCTCGCTGCCTCGGCTGCATCTAAACTTCCAGCTTATCAGAAGGTTGCGCCTATGAACGGTTCTCCCATTAAACCAGTTTCTGCTCGAGTTGAAACTCCTACTACGCCGCCGCCCTCTAGCGTCTCGGGATCCCCTCGCGTGGGAGAGTCAGCACCATCTGCGGATGCGGATGCGGCTTCGGTTTCTGTGGCAAGTACGAAAAGCCGCGGCCTCTCATCAAACGATCCTTCCGAGGCAGTAGATTCTCTTCTTAAGGGCATCGAGAGCAGTTCCAGTCTAGCTGAAGCACATGGGCGGCTCGATCCGGCGCGGGTATTTGGACTACTTAATGACGAAGAGGAAGATTCTGAGACAAGGTAGTTCAGGAGCCTCTGAAAAGAGCAGCTTTCGTATCCTTGTGCCCCTTAAGGCGATGCCGCGGACGCGAAGAGGGAAATCAAAATTTTTAGGGGCTCTTAATCAAAAAGCACGGTTCCCCCTTCCGGCGAAACGTACATCTGTGCCGCCGAATGGCCAACTCCCGAAACTATACTAAGGGTATGACGGGACAGCGACGAGGTTCCGAAGAAGTGACTGATAAACGCGAGATAGTTTTGAGCGCGTTCGAGACGGTGTGCTCCTTGCATCTTCGCAGAGCACGAGCTGTCGAGCGAGCTATCGTTAGGATCTACATCTAACTCTCCCATGAGGTAGACTACTCTTCGCTTTTGGTAGTTCCTTCGAAGCTCACGAGATCCTCGATTCCTGAGCAGAGAGGGGAGCTTATCGAGGCCGTACTGATAGTCGTTGAATGCGCGGCACTCCTCCTTGTCTCCGGCTCTAAAGCTAATCGTTTCACCACTGCGCACCGGGCGATCGTTGCTAAAGTAGAGATAGGAGGATGGATTTGAAACGACAAATTTTATTCCAGTGGGGAATCTTGAAGAGCGAACACTTGCATAGGCTGCGAAGCGGTTCACGAACTGTCCTCCGGCGGAGTGCCCAGCGATAGTGAGGCGTTTAAGAGTGGGGCACTTGCTTCTAATTCGATTAATCAAGTTCTCAAGGGCCAAAAATGAGGAGTCGCGGCGCGAACGGCGCGCAGGGGCGGATGAGATTCCTCCATACTTCCAGTCTTCGTTATCCCAGGCGAGAATCGAGCCAATGCCCAGCTCCGCACTGGTCGTCGCTGATCCAAATAGTGGCGCTACGGCTAGCACGGATGACACTTCTCCGTGCTCAGCTGCAGAGTCTACAATAGCAGTCGCTGCCCCCAGTGCATTTCGAGATTGACCGTGCACTGCGATGACAAGATGCGAAACTTGAGGAGCGCATCTCGCCAGAGGATCTGCGCTCGCATACACTGCGAGTCCAGCCTTGCCCTGCTCGTAAGCTACTTTGTAAAGCGTTTGAGCATGGGCTATTTGGCTGATAAAACATGAAGATAGGGCAAAAAATAGTTCCGCAAAACTTACTCTCACGTGCCTCAAGCTCACTATCTGTAATATTTCACGGGATCCCTATCGAGTCCGTGAGCATGGGCTTCAAATCCCCCACCCATTTGGACTCTACGCATAGCGCATCTATGAGCGCCGCATACACGGTAGTGCCGTCCGGTGCGGGCCAAATCGTTCCCGTTGTCGGGAATTGAACACGCCACCGCTATATTATCGACGGCACTGCGAGTGTCTTAACGACTTGGGTTGTTATTTGTCGAGGGGCATCAAATTCCCGCGCTTCCTACTCCAGGCTGTAGGTATATTGTGCCCCTCCTTCGCGTAACTATTTGAATAGTCAGTACTGGCGGAGTGCCAAATCGAATCTATTGGACAGGGCGGCGGGAGAACACACACCTCAAATAATCCGCATCTTCCGGAGTTGCCAGCGATTCTCCATCGATTCACTCCCGAGCCCCCCGCCCCCCCATGCATCCGTACAGGCGATGAGCCGGCTTGTAAAAGTTGTTTATCGTAGTTATACGATAGACATGAAAGCCGACGTATCCCGTACACGATCAGAAAAATTTGCGAAAAGTGCGACTAAGCTTGCGAAAGCACTTAAGGCCCTTGCCCATCCCGCTCGCCTTGCAATTGTTGAGGCTCTCGCTTCTCGCGGGGAATGCGTCTGCGGAGAAATAGTGGAGGTCGTGCCTCTCGCTCAGGCCACTGTTTCTCAGCATCTTAAAGTTCTTCGTGAAGCCGGATTAATCAAGGGCGAAATTGAAGGCGTAACGTCCTGCTACTGCTTGGACTCTGCGGGGCTTACTGAACTAGAAACGAACCTTGGAACGCTCTTTAAGAAGCTTGGCAGAGGACCGCGTTCCTCGACGGGATGCTGTTCACCGAAGTAGAGCGGGAAAGGTTATGAAGGACGTGAAAAAAAGCATTCTCTTTCTTTGCACCGGCAACAGTTGCCGCAGTCAGATGGCAGAAGGCTGGGGCAAAGCGCTCCTTGGCGAATTGGTAGAAGTATATTCTGCAGGGACCTCGCCCCAGGGTGTGAATCCGACTGCGGTGAGGGTTATGAAGGAGGTGGGAGTAGATATTTCTTCTCAGCGCTCAAAGCATGTGGGTGAGTATCAAGGGCACACCTTTGATTTAGTAGTAACGGTTTGCGACGCGGCGGCAAAGGCCTGCCCCAGCTTTCACGGGGCAAGAGAAGTCCTCCATCATGAATTCGACGATCCGCCTCGTCTTGCGGCCCGCGAAGCATCGCCCGAGGAAGGAGTTCGGCATTTTCGCCGCGTGCGCGATGAAATAAAAGATTTTGTTGAATCTTTGCGCGCGAGATTTTTATAAAGAGGTGACGTATGAGCAATCAGAAATCTGGGGACCATGCAGTTCGCGAAAAGGTGCGAGAAGGGTATGCCGCAATTGCGAAGAAGGGCGTTTTTTCTGTCGTGAGTGAAGATGCTAGTTCGTGCTCGCCAGGCGGCGGGTGCTGTGGCCCGGTTACCTTTGATGTCGCTGAGCTCGTGGAAAAAATTGGATACAGTAAAGGAGAGTTATCCTCTGCACCAGAGTCCTCCAATATGGGACTTTCATGCGGAAATCCAACAGCAATTGCGTCTCTGCGTCCAGGGGAAGTGGTGCTTGATTTAGGGAGCGGGGGCGGATTCGATGTATTTATCGCCGGGCCAAAAGTTGGGCCATCGGGGAGAGTGATAGGAGTCGACATGACTCCCGAGATGCTCTCGAAAGCTAGGAAAAATGCCGTTGTTTATACGGAGCGAACGGGGCTGGATAATGTCGAGTTCCGCCTTGGCGAGATAGAGCATCTGCCGGTGGCTAATGCTTCGGTCGATGTCGTGATATCGAATTGCGTAATTAATCTTTCTCCGAACAAGAAGCAGGTCTGGGCAGAGATAGCTCGCGTCCTTAAAAGCGGCGGGCGAGTAGCGGTTTCAGACTTGGCGCTAAGACAACCGCTTCCCTCTACCGTGCTGGAGTCGGTTGAAGCTCTTGTTGGCTGCGTTGCGGGAGCTTCCCTGGTATCAGAGATACAACGCATGGCTCTCGAGGTGGGTTTAAAAGAGCTTACCCTTATAGAGAAACCAGAATATGTAGAGGCTATGATCAGGTCTGACGATCCGCTTTACCAGAAGATCGTTGCCGAGTTGCCTAAGGGCAGTAAGGTAAGTGACTACGTGACGAGTTTAGATGTGAGCGCTCGGAAATAAATTTCTTTCCCGGAGAATCTCTGAAAAAGTCTGCTCTGTGAACTCTGTGGTTGATTTAATTGTTGAAAAACCACAGAGGGCACAGAGAGCACGGAGGGAAGGAAATAAAATATCGAGGTTTTCTTTCGGAGGGCCCATTTTTAAACGGTTCCCTTGCTCTACGTTACTTCCGAACGAGAGCGAGTTCGGTAAGGAAGCTGCCTGCTTCTGCTTCGGTACTCCCTGTCGGCGGAAGTTCGGCTTTTGTGTCGATTCTGCTCGCGGAAAGCCCAAGTTTTATCAATTCTCGCTTGAGTCTCTCGGCGCGCAGCTGCGCAAGTCCCACCCGAGCTCTCTCAGGCCCCGTGTTCTCGCTAAATACTTTGATTTGAATGCGTGATCGCGGGTGTTTTAGAAGAAGAGCCGTCGTTTCTCTAAGATCCGCTGAAATCGCGGACTGAAGTTCAGGTCTGCCAGGGACAAACCGGATGTCCTCAAGAGCAAAAGAGGAGGGGCTTACCACCTGCTTTTCAGGAGAGGCAAGAAGCTGCTCAAAAGAAGTCCTTAGTCTGTTATCTGATGTTTCCTGAGGAGTCTCTTTGACGGAAGGCTCGCTGTTAAGAGCGGCAGGAGGCGCCTCTTGCGCAGTTTCTGCGGCATTTTCGATTTGATTCTCTGCTGGTTTAGCGGAAGCTTCAAGCGACTCCGGATTAAGAGCGGCGCGCAGCTCTCCCGGGGAGCTTTCAATCGGCGCAGAGGCAATTCCGCCTAAATCATTGGTATTTGAAAGAGCAAGTGCCAGAGCGGCGGTGTCCGGCTCTTGGCTTCCTTGCGGAGCAAGAGCTTCTTGGGCCGCAGCCTTTTCGGCAGTGCCCGCGAGCGCAGGTTCGGCTGAAGCAATCAAGGAGTTAGTCTCGGCTACCGGAGCCTCTGAAAGGGGAGCAGGTGCACTTTTAGAATTGGTTGGCTCTTCGGAGAGCGGAGCCTGCGCGCCCGTCGGTTGAGAGCCGGTTAACTGGGAGCTGCTCAATTCGGTAGGATTGTTCCGAGCGTAAGAGGCCGCGAGCAGATCTTCTCCCGCTTTTGTGGAAGTTACATACGCATAGCTTGCAACTCCAATCAGTCCAAGCGCAAGGCCAGCGACCATTGTTGAAGGGCTAAGTAGTGTGCGCGAAGTTGAGGTTGCTTCCGTTCTTGCTCCAGATCCCTTAAGGGGCAGCTCATTTAGCGACGGGCTGGTGAAGGGCTGGGCAAGTGGAGTTCGCGCGGCGCTACCAATCACAGGAGTGCTAGGCGCTGCTTTTGGCGCGGCAGACGGCGAGGAAAGTCTTGGAGCCTTCGCTTCTTCGCTTAACAGCGCTTGGGCCGCCGCAAGAGTAAGCGGACGAAGCGGCGCCGCTTGACCAACAGCAGCAAAGAAAAATACCGAAGCTGCGCCAAGGAGTGCTCGGGCCGATTCAGGCTGAAGGCGGGTAATCGCCGCAAGCGCACCGCTTAGGCGCTCGGCTTCGCTCCCAAGAAGCGCCTGAGACAGCTCTTTACCAGAGGCAAGTAGCTCCGCGGAGTGGCGGGTAACATCCATGCTCTTTAGTCGTGCGAGAGCATCGGCATCAAAGCCGCCTTCATTGATAATCTTAAGGAGCGTAGGCACATGCTTAGATTCAGCACTTGACGTGAAAAGTACACCTGAAATTGAGGAAAGTGCAGCCGTCAGAGCTGCAGAACACGGTGAGGGTTGCTCGTGTAAAATGTTCGCGAGTGTGGGTGCAAGGGAAGGGGGAAAAGCTGACAAGGCAGCGCTGATAATCCGACTCATAGACGTACTGCAGAACCTCCGGCCATGCAGCCTAGAAACGCACCAGGCTGCCTTTACTACATAGTCAATTTCGGTAGCCCTATAAGGCCTATTAGAAAGCGCCCCTCATTCAATGAGGGCGCCCCGACTCCCTTGAGAGGGGGCCAAAGCCGCGTTTTCTTTCAACTCGCGAAACCATAGCAAGAGCGCATCCTTCGGGGTAGGCAAAAGAATCTCTTAAAAAACGCGGTTATTTTGAGTTTTAGATCGGTAGTAGCGAGGCAACCGATAGATAAATTGAATACTGGGTGGAGCGCCCCCGACTTTCGTGAATATTCGAACATCCTATGCGTCGAGGACTACAACATGACTAACTTCTTGTAGGAGTGAAGTATGGAACTATCGATACGCTCGTCGAAGAGTCTTCTTTCGCCAGCCCTTGAAGGATACATTAGGCGGCGCTTTACCTTCGCCCTAGATAGACTAAAGGGGTCTATCAGAGAGATAGAGCTTCGGCTCGTAGATGCCAACGGTCCAAGGGGAGGACTCGATAAGCAGTGTTCAGTCCTTGTCGGATTTAACGAGGGTGAGCCCATAAGAATCGAGACAAAGGAGCGAGACGCGTATCAGGCAATAGACAGTATTGCAAAGAAGCTTAAAGAGACCTTGTCGCGCCGCAAACGTATGGGACGAAGGGCATAGTCAGCTTGCCGGTTTCTTTAGGTGCAAGAGGTGCGACTTGGCCTTACTGCCAATGTCCGGGGCTTTGTGAGCTACCGCTTGAAACGCGAAGGACACGAAGAGAAGAGAATTCAATACCTTCGTGTCCATCGCGTCCTTCGCGTTAGAATTTTCGCTCTCGAAGCGCCCCTATACTCACTGGAAGATCAATTCTTAATTTCTGCGCTTAAGAGTCAATGAAGCTTCCTCATCTCTGTGACCGCGGGGAATCGGCAGAGTGAAACAATCAATATGCCGCTCGCAGCTCCAAGCGCATTGATCAAGATATCTCTCGGATCGGCAACCCTCTGAGGCGCAAAAAGCTGCACAAACTCATCAAGCGTGCCAACCCATGACGCGCCGAGGAAGCCCCCTACTGCCGCCGTGGTAACTCTGTTCGCTTTACTAAGATCTCGGTAAATGAGTGAGGCAAGGAGCCCATACTTTAAAAGGTGAATTCTCTCCTCTGCTATGGGGAGTAAAAGAGAACCAGCTGAAATTGCCGCGAGTGCTGCGAGCGCAGAGAGCCTTGCATAGCGCTTCTTTTTTACCGTGTCCCAAAGGAGCCAAAGAGCTCCCAGGAGTACAAGTATTCCAATAAACTCGACTGCAAAGGCTTTACCTAGCCAGTGCTTAGAGAGTTGCAATAGAGGCCGAAAGACTACCGCACCGATAAGGAGTCCCATCGCAAAAAGGGTCGGAAACAAGGATATCTTCCCTGCTGAAAGAAGCGTATGGCGACCACTTTTGGTTTGCGCGGGGTAGTTATTTGAGTCCATCTCTCTCCCGCGCTATCGAAACTGCCCCATCTTCTCCTGCCTCAATTGAGATAGTTCCCTCATTGTCCGTTCGAAGCACCATTCCCCAAGCCTTGTAATTTTCAAGGGAGCTGGGCGATGGGTAGCCATAGGGGTTAGGGCTCCCGACGCTTACGACAGTGTACTTAGGGCGCGCCGCACGCACAAATTCGGGGGAGGCAGTATGCTTTGAGCCATGATGGCCAGCCTTGAGCACGGTAAGAGGCTCTTGAAGAAATTCGCCTTTCAAAAGCTCAAGTTCGGTCTCGCGAAGTGCGTCGCCCATAAGAAGCGCGCGAAACTTTCCGCGTGTATACAAAAGAATGAGTGAGTTGTTATTCCAATCGCTCGAGAGCGGTCCCTTTGGAGGCCATAGAACCTTTAAGCTGCCTCCGCAGTTTAAAGAGATGTTATCGGGGGCACGTAGCTCCCTGTATTGAGCGCTCTTTCTCACGCTAGCCACATACCAGCGATTAATTCCCTCTTTGAGCTCGGCCTCTGAGAAGTTCTGGCCATTGTCACCAATCGCGCGGATAGCGTGCTGCGTGAGCAGAGAGAACACTCCTCCTATGTGGTCAGGATGCGGGTGGGTGAGGATAAGGAGATCGAGATTCTTTTCGGTTCTGCTTAGTAGCTTTTGCGAGAGCTGAGGGCCGGACATGAAATTTCCCGAATCGACGAGAATGCGGTCAGCGCAGCGAGGTCCAAAATTTTCTATGAGCGCAGCGTCGCCCTCTCCTACGTCAAAAAAAGTCATGCGGAGGTCGGACTCTGCGTATGCCTCCCTGGGGCTAAGCTCAAAGGGAAGTATCCGAAAAGGGCCCAGCAATGACGTGCTCAGGGAGGAAAGGAAGAGAAGAAAAATGAAGATGCCTCGCATAGGCAGCAACAATTACGCACCTTTCTCGCGTCGGCAAGGGAGGGGGGGCAGGCTCGCGGGTCGTGCAGAAAACCAAGTTAAGCAATGACGCTTGCTTTAAACTCCCAGAACCCTTGATGCGTCGCGCAGGCAGCGCCAATGGTGGGAGCCATTTCGGCGCAGG
Organism: Bdellovibrionota bacterium; assembly: GCA_044356455.1. Lineage (GTDB taxonomy): Bacteria > Bdellovibrionota_C > UBA2361 > UBA2361 > JBGSMV01 > JBGSMV01. The sequence goes on from JBIKWF010000004.1 coordinate 94,122, forward strand.
CGGAAAGAACTGAAGGAGATACATTTATAAGAAGCATGCCGCTTCCATTGAGTCTATTCCGCTGCAACGTAAGTGGCGTGGTAATAAGATCAAGCGCCGTGGCAGAAATTCCTTGAGACTTAAAGTATGCCAGCATCGTCGTGACACGGGTGTAGCTTTTGATCGGATACCAAAGGGCAAGCGATATTTGTGGAGCAGCCTTCAGTGATTCTGCAATGGCGCTCGGAATGCTCTTCCAGTCTTCTTTCTTGTTCCAGGGAGGATCGACGAGCGCAAAGAGTCGAGTAGAGGTTTCCGTCGCCAGCTTAAGAAGCCCCTTCATCCCGTCTTCTTGGCGCACGTGCGCAGTGGTTCCTGCGAGCGCGCGAGTAAGAGAGGCGACTGCCTCGGGATCTGTTTCGAAACAATAGAGGGCATCTTGCGGACGAAGGAACGAGGCGAGTAGTGGAGGCGATCCTCGATAGCATTTGCTTTCTTCGAGTGGCGGTCGACAGAAAGCCAGAAATTGGTGAAGAGCGGAGGACACAGCGGGAGAGGGGATTTGCCGCACGAGGGCGCCGATTCCCTCGGTCCATTCCCCGGTGGGGCCAAGCGAATAGGTTCCTTCACCGGCGAAGGCGTCGACAAGAGTGAGGGGGGAGGGATCTTGGAGCAGTGAGCGAAGAGCGGCTAAAAGGGCCGCGTGCTTCCAGACATCTCCCACGTTCCCGGCGTGAAAGCGGTGTTGGTAGTATGTAGGTAATGATTCCTTGGCGTAGGCTTTGTTGTCGCTCATGATTGGGGCTCGTAAGGGTTACTCGATTCATGTCCGAGGAAGGAACTCTAGCCCAGGAAGCTATATACGCCTAGTCGTGATGCCAGCAGATTAAGCCGTCGCCTGACGGGGGAGGTGTCCCGCAGCCTCATATCTCGCGCCGATGCTGCTCAGTGATTGCTTGAACTCGAGATTCCGAAGGCTTTGGCAGAGGATGTCAGTAGAGAATTGCTGAGCGGTAAAAGAGTATTTTCCTTAACCCACAATTAGCTCAGCTGAGTCTGGCTCATCTTGGCTGCGTAAGCAGCTCGGGCTTTTTCCGCGCGCAATCGGCGATTGAGATGGCGCCAGCTTTTTGGGCCATCGTTGGAGTTGGCGAGAGGTGCACGAATAAGTAGAAAGAGTAATGATGCAATTGGGATGAGCGCGCATACGACCGACCACGCAGCGGCGTTCATTCCGCGCTTTTCTGCGCTTTGATAGACAAGAAATCCAAGGGATATCGAAATGGCGAGTGAGATGAATACGCTCAGCATGGCAGAGTTCCTTTAATGACGTCACCTAAGGACTCTCCGAAAATCTCACCTCTGTGAACCTCTGAGTCCTCTGTGGTGAAATTTTCATGAAGAAATTCACCACAGAGGACACGGATCGCGACAAGACTAAGCCGTAAGTGAAGGGAGATAAAGATGAAATAGACTTTGTTGTAAATTCACTGGAGTTATCGAGCTGGTGCGAATCCAGTCTGGGTAAGTCTGCCGACGCCTAGGAG
>JBIKWF010000159.1:0-7357 GCA_044356455.1 Bdellovibrionota bacterium
TCTCGGGCTGCCTTCCTTGGTAGATGGCCTACGTGCTTAGCTCCCGCCGAACCGCCGTGATACGTGACCCGTATGTCCGGTGGTGTGGGAGGAGCCGCCTCGTGAGGGGCGGTCCTATCCCGATTATACCGCATGGGCACGTTACTGGCGGAGGTGCCCAAAACATCAAGGAGATAGAGATTTTTTAAGGATCATCTAATGAGTGCTATGCAATCAACTGAACAGATGGAACAAGCGCAGGGAAGAAAAGATGCTGCCACTTTTCTAAGGTCTATTGAGACGCTTAGTGGCAATGCTTGGGATGAGGCGGTCGAGGATCGAAAACATACGATTGAAAATTCGCGTGGCGACAGCCCCCTTACTGTCAGGGATCGCTCGGAGATCGAATACCTCGCTAAGGAATTGTGGGACACTCAAAACGAGCGTTTTTATAGAGCAATGGAAGCTTCAGAGGAGGCCAGTGGCAGACACAGCGAATGGTTGGACGGGCTAACTATCCAGGCAAACGGATACTCAGAATCTGATATGCCTAAGTGATTCTACTTTGGGTGTAACAATCAAGCCCAGCGGAACTTCGTCCGCTGGCTTTAACCATTACAAACAGCTGACGCTGCTTTTCATGCCCCCAATGCTGGCGGTGTTAATGGGCTATTTGCATGTTCCATATGAGAGCTGTGTGAGCATAGTAGATTATGCCGATTATCTGGATTTTCATCGATTTTTACCGCTGATTTTTATATTGACATTAATTGCGGCTGCCATTTCTGCGGGCGTTGCGATATTTTTAAGGCGCGGTTGGTTCGTGTGTCTGCTTTTTCTTTCGATGTCGATTTCTGCCTTCGGACTGCACCCGTATACCGCACCCACATACTGTGACCTAACAATTGACGGAACGCGCTAAGGCACTTCACCCGCTTAGGCAAGTTATTATGCCTTTGAGGTGGACGACTTTATCTGCTTCCTCAAGTAATCCAGCTCCGAGAGCCGTATGCACCTTCATGGCGGCATCAAGCACGGTCTTTGAGATTTCATTAGCATTCATACTTCTGCGTCCTTTGTGGTCCAAAAAATCCTCCCAAGGAATCGCCAGAATCACGCAAAGGTTGCTTATCTCTCTCACGCTCCTTACACTTCGAAGGAGAACAATCAGTGCTACGGGACGGAGTGCCGCCGGTGCGCTAAGCGGTTACCCGCTAGTATAAGCTTTGAAGACAGACCATGAATGATTCCAAAGATGATGTAGCGAGCCGGCTTGCTGGTGCCAAGTTAAATCGCGAGAAGATCGATCTTATTTCAAACGCGCTTGGGGCTCGCGGGGCGCAGTTGGTTGCGCCAGACGAAGAGGTTCTTCGTGCTCTGAAGAGCGGGGAGTTCAAGAGCCTCTCCGGACTTGAGGCGATTTCGGAATCCAGAAAGGAGAAAAAGAAGATTTCTGGCAGCGGGCAGATTGTCGAAACAAGTTTTACTGATTTATTGGAGAGACTGGGTCCACCGGACAAATCCCCGTCAGATGGAAAGAGTGCGGCCCAATGGTTCATTCGCGTGAGCGGGGAATACTTCACGGTGTATGACAGCCGGATGCTTGCAGACTTGAATAGTGATGGAACCGGATTGGCTGTAGACGAAATTCGTTCCCACTTGAAAATCGGATGGAGTATTGGAGGAAGTGAGAAGGGGGCTAAGCTATCGGCTTTTGTCGCCTTTCTAAAGTAGGACGGTCTCGGATAGCAAGCACGGTGAGCTGGCCGTATTCTGAAGTGACGAAGGCCGTTATCAGCCCAGTTATTACCCTTCAACCACAGCATGGGCAAAGCGCTGTCTGCGCCGGTTATGAGACCAGTTCAGCGCGATAGTTATCTTCTGGGCGAGGCGGTGCGAGTAGAAAGATATTTACTCAGAAGTGCAAGAAAAGCGCCTACTTATTTTTGTTCAGCGGCTATCGCTTCATAGTATCTCTGATTAATTTTACGCAATAGTGTAAGACAGTTCAGAGCACTGACTTATTCTGTGATTGATTACATGGCTGCCCAAAGTCCGACGAGCAAAAGTTCCGAGAGCAACAATTTCCCTCCGCAGTCCCACGCATATGGCGATGTCGATTGTTCGGAAGATTGGAAGTCGCTGGTCGCTCTGATGCAGTACATGGGAGCGCACCCCAGCTCGGCTGAAATCGTTCAAGAGACACATCGACTTCTAGAGCTGAGGGCCGGCGGTCGCCTTCTCGATGTGGGATGTGGCACGGCACCTGATTGTGAGCAATTACAGCGCCTCTGCGCACCAAGCGGGTTATACCGAGGAGTAGACCTTAGTGCGAGGATGATAGAGTTTTGCCGAGAACATTTTTCGGAAATACCCAATATTGAATTCGCAGTAAGTGACATCAGGCGGCTATCGGAGACCGATTCTGACTTTGATCGAATTCGTTGTGCCCGGGTGTTGCATCATCTTTCAGCTGATGAAACGAGGTGCGCCCTAGCTGAGCTTCTGCGAGTTTTGAGGCCGGGAGGAATCTTGGTTCTTGCAGAGCCAGTATGGGAGGGGTTCGAATTCTCTGGTTCACACCCCGATTTAGGAAGTGCTGTAAGAATCGACATGATAAAGGACTTTAAGCAGCACGATCTTAAGCGGAGGTTGGCAGATTGGATATCAGAGGTTGGATTTCACTTGCGAAGCGTCTCTGCAATGTCCCGCCATGTCTCTAATCTTGAGGACTTCAATCTATTCTACGGATTTCAACGCTCTTTAGATTCCGTCTGCCTAGATCGGAAAATCGAGAAAGCTGAATTCATGTCCTCTCTTGAGGAGCAAGATAGCAAGAAAACGTTTTCTTCGGTCCTTCCTTTTTACTTGTGTTCGCTCCGCAAGGATAGGTAGAGGGCTTGAGCGAACTCTGTTAAGAGGCTCGCCTCCGAGGCTGTAGGTGAATTTGCGATAGATGCAATTTAAGATTGCGATACAAAGAGGCGATATTTAGTAGAAGAGATCGGTCCGTTTGGTTGGTTTAAGCACTTCAGTTTTGTTTAGCGAAAAAAATCTATGGGCGACTTTGTTTCGGTAGCCACTTACGCGTCGTCTGGGGAAGCACATCTCGCGCGTATCGCACTTGAGGCAGAAGGTTTGCGCACGGTCATCTTGAACGAAAATACTACGAACTTCATGCCAGATGTCGCGCTTACTCCTCAGGGCGGAATTCAACTGCAGGTCCTGCGCCAGGATCTCGAGAGGGCGAAGGAGATTCTCCACCGAGCTCAGGAGAGCAGGCCTTCCGACGATCCTATGTTTGCGCCGGAGCCGGGCTGGGATGCATGCCCTAAGTGTCACAGTACAGATATAATTAGGACTACGTACGATAAGAATTCAACACGGATACTTATCTGGGCGCTATGGTTCGGGTTTCGGCGGCGCAGGACGACGTGCAAAAAGTGTGGACATCTTTGGAATCGATAGCGAAAGATGGAGATTCAATTTCGACAAGGTGAACTCTCACCGGCTGAGCAAGAGGACATAAGCTCTGGCTTCGAGAGGCATTCTTCAAATCAAGCGGCCCCTCCTTTCCTAAAAAGCCGCGTTAACTGGCTGGTCTTCGGGGAGAGGGGACAAGTTGTTGCGGCGCTTACGGGAGATGTCCTTTGGGATTGGCTCTATATCGACGAGTTGTGGGTCGATGAGTCGCTCCGAGGCACGGGGCTTGGGAAGAAACTAATGCAGCAGGGCGAGGACTACGCGAGAAGCAGAGGCTTTAGTGGCATGTGGTTATGGACCCAAAGCTGGCAAGCTGAAGAATTTTACCTAGGGCTTGGCTTTCAAGAGTTTACGCGGTTCCCAAACTTCCCGAAGGGCTATTCGAGAATTGGGCTTCGAAAAGAGTTCAGCGCGGGAACTTCTTTATACGCGCTTTAGCGGCTCTTTTGGTTTGCGGCCTGAATTGCCGACTGAACAAAATCTGTGCACGTGAGCTTGGCGCTAATCCCGGCACGTTCAGAGAGAAGCTCTTTCCAGTGTCCTGTGCCAGCCCACAAGATTCTCTTAATGTGGGCGGTCGCTTCGGGGTTACTTTTGGCTAGTTTTGTAGCCAGCTCGGCAACTGCACGGTCAAGCTCAGGGATTGAAGGGAAAGTGCTGGCATAGAGTCCTGCATTTTTGCACCACGCTGCATCCCGCCATTCCGTGTCTATGCTCATGGCGCCAAAGTGAGCGAGCCCTATTTTGCGTTCCACTGCAGCACTAATGACAAAGGGCCCAAAACCAAGGGCAAATTCACTAAGTCGCGCGGATGCGGTGTCGCAGGCGAGCGCATAATCAGCGGCGGCAGCAAGGCCGACGCCTCCTCCCACGGTCTTGCCTTGAATGCGAGCTATTACAAAAAGTGGGCAACTTTGAATGGCAAGAATGACACGGGCAAATCCCATGAAAAAATCATGGCCGTGTTTCTCATCCTTCACGGAGACAAGCTCGTCGAAGGATGCTCCTCCGCAAAAAACTTTATCGCCTTCGCTGCGCAGGACGACAACCCTTGCCTGAGGGTCCTTGCCTGCGCTGGTGATCGCATCGGCTATTCCCGTAAGAATTTGCCCAGGCAGAGAGTTCCCGCGAGGGTGCATGAAGTGTACCTCGGCAATTCCGTCATGGATGCGAGTAGTTACTTTTCCGCCAGCTGCTACGACTTCATTTGCCACGATACTGCTCCTTTAGAACTCAATTTTTGGCGAGGCCACTAGGCACGAGGACGGTGTCCAAAACAAACACTTATGTTTCTATGGGACACGCCTTTAGTTCATACTATGGTCTGGTGACGTCCTCAACGCCGGAGTTCTATGAAAATTGCCCCAGAAATTAAAGAGAAGGTCGAGCGGCTCATGGCACTTATGCCGAAATCTCTCGATGCTCACTTGGGAATTACCTACCTTGAGCTTTCGCCTGATTTGCTCGTGGGGCAGCTTCCTGTTGATGATAGGACGAGGCAGCCTTTTGGTATTTTGCATGGCGGAGCTTCTGTGGTGCTTGCTGAGTCCCTGTCCTCCATAGGTGCTCTGCTCAATATTAATGAGGACCGCTTCATGGCGGTGGGTCTTGAAATAAATGCCAATCACATCCGTCCGGTGAAAGAGGGGGTAGTGGTGGGGACGGCGCGGCCGATCCACCGAGGAGCCTCTACGCAGATCTGGGAAACGAGAATAGAGGCAGGAGGGAAACTTTCGTGCATTTCTCGCTGTACTATGGCGATTGTGGCGAGGCGCTCGTAGGGGAGCTCTTTGCACTGCTTCTATTGAGTCTAGCCGTCATATCTGACGGAAACCCTTCAGGTCCTTGATATTACTTTGCTTTTACACTTCGGCCGAGAGGCTTTAAAGACAATCCCGTTATGCACACTTTTTGCGACAGTGTCTATAACACTTTTAGTGCTTTGGGCCCTGGTCCTCTTAGCCTGGTCTCCTCACGGGGCCCAAGACCCTTGAGAGGGCCAAGCTCGCTAACGCCCCGGGGGGGCGCGAATCGCGGTCGAATGGAGCGATTCGGCGCCCTCAGTAGTTCGACACTTTATCGTGGCTAACGGAGAGTGGGCAAAGTTCGAAATCTTACGGACCCGGAAGAATCCTGTGAGACTAACAGTTTGGAGCGGGTCTAAATGGCAGGCTCAGTTGGGCGGTAGGCCAATTTTTTTAGCGGTGACCTGATGAATGTTCTTAATGAAGCAATGAGGACGAAAAGCGGTGAGGCGCCGCCGCCGGCTGGGGCCAATACTAGAATACTCGGGAACCCACTTGCTTGTCTTGGAACAAGCACTTGCGGGCTTTCTAGTCACGACCGCGTGATTGTTCAAATTGAGAATCTAGGAAAAGGACTCCGTCACTTTGCCGACCAGTTAGTCGTATTTGGTGCTCAACATGCCGATTTATCGCGGGTACCGCCGGACGTAGCAAAGGAGTTGTTCGCCGAGGCGTCAGAGACTGTCGATACTATCAAGCAGAAACTCTCTGATATACTAGTGTTAATGCCGAAGAGCCGGATTGATTTTAACGATGGAAATGTTTTTCGTCTGTTTGTGACTTTGGGGAACGAGCTTTCGGAGGTCGAAGCTAAGCTAAGGGGCATATCTGATGATGCGGCTTACGCTATTACACAAGAGCGGAGCAAATCCATTCAACGAGTCGAGCTTTGGGATCAAAGAGTAGGTCGTCGCGGACTCACACCGGATCCGGAAAGCATCGTAATCGGTTTGGTAATTGATGGAATAAATCTGGCATACCGCACGCTTGTTCCGCGACCTCAGCGATTCGATGACTCGCCCACATTCAAGCATCTGTCGGGGCTAAGAGAGAATCTGGAGAAGATCGCCGATAAAGTTGCACCCTTAAGTAATTTTGTTTCCTCCGAAATTCGTAATTCTAAGGATGGATTTGTATCTACGCTCGCGCAACTTAGGGGTGAGCCACTAGTTGATTTTATCTACGAACGATTGGTGCAGGTGGCTTGCCAAGTGGCTGGGCTGCCACAGGCACGCGGCTGGCAAATAATTAGTTTATCGGATGTTCCTCGTGAGCGGGGGCAGTTTGGATTAGAAACGGCTATCTCGGTTTTGACAAACCCCGACCTCCATAAGCCGGAAGAACTGACGGCTTTGATTGCTCGGCTGATAGGTGCTCTCGAGCAACCAAGCGCGGAGATAGCTCGCGCATCCGGGGATGGGAGCCGGGCCGGGGTAATAACGCTGCTCAAAGAGCGCGCGCAATCAGCCCATTCTGACTTCAATAGAGGAGAATCTGAGAGATTCCTTAAGTGGATCATGGAAACGCGTGAACAATTGACGACCAGAGCCGAAAGACTGAAGGGGCTCGGGCCTTGTGCCCTTAACGCGGCTTGATTGGCGTGCTTGAAACAATGGGGAATAAAGTATCGAAGCAGACCATAAATCACGATTCAGAAGGAATTTCCAATAGGGAATCGCTTTTCCTAGACCGAGCGTTTGCTCCTGTGAATATTATTTAGAAGGCGATGAAATGCGAACAGAAACTCCACTTAAGCGAGACACCTCTCAATCAGAAACAATAGGCCCGTTCGGCTCAGGACCCGGTAGCGAACGGGAGAGGATAATCGACCGGTTCCTACCCTCTTGGTTTCGTCCCAGCTGGTCGGTAACCACAGGAAACGCAATCACTTCGGGAGCAGAGCACCTAACAAAGTCGTTGGAAAAGATTCTTGACACTGTTGGCCTTCGATTCGAACACGCTTCTTTAGGCAGCATTTTGCGGCATGATTTTATGGGCCGCCCGATCTGCATCCGTCTAAAGACCATCGCGATGGTGCCGTCTCTTCCCACCCCCGCCCCTGAATCGCACCGCTCTACCATTCTTCTTCG
>JBIKWF010000160.1:0-7263 GCA_044356455.1 Bdellovibrionota bacterium
CGGACCCACCAACACTTCAAAAAACTTCTCCCATGCGCTTAACTTCAAGCCTTTTTAACTAAAATCCAGCATAAAAACTGCAACTCACCAATATTATTCGGAAAGATTGATTTACTTAGACACGACATCGAAAAGATTTCCGACTTCTGCGCTAAGGAGCCACACATCACGTATTTCATACGGCAGATCGGAAGCTGCCTACTTGAAATAGAGCTCGAGGTTTTCGACTACTACCATTGCCATGAAGTGCTTGCGCGGCTTCGCGCAGAAGTGCCCGATGCGATATCCCACATAGATACAATTCTTATTCGTAAGGAGGAGTATCGTTGGGCGCCGACGGGGTGGTGATAAAGTGGAAAGGAGAAAAGCCGCTGAATGACACCCAAAGACGTTGCTCCTGCATCGGCGATGGTAGTTCGATTTCTTTAAGGGTTTGGCGAGAAGTTCCTATCTCTATAGCTTCACTGATGCTATCCAAGGCTAATGCGCGGAAAACGAAAGGAACCCATGGGGCCTTTTCTCTCCCTCAGTAGCTGCCCCAAGCAATAGTCAGTTCCAAGAAAGCAGCTCCCCTCATTTGAAAGGAACCTTCTTGCTCCTTCAAATACATGCGGAACGTCGTCGTGAGAACTTGGCGCACCGTGCCTCATAAAGATGAGATCAAACTTCTCGTTCTCGAAATGCCTACTCTCATTAAGTCTGGACCCATCAACGCCGCTTAGCACACGATCCAGACCAAAGAATCTTCGCTCGAACCACGGATCCAGAAATCCTAGCCTAAAGACTTCGCTGAAGTTGGCCTTTCCAGAGACAATGCGGAGCAAATTGTCAGGAACTCCGATCCCATCCAATTTGGCTAGCTCGCAGGCCGAGCAATTCGGGATCCGAGGATCAAGCGTGTTACCGAAAGTGGGGATTATAGCTATTGCCTCTCCAGGGGCGCGAAATCCGAGGAACTCATCAGACTCAATGTCGGTAACTGTCACATGAATGCGGTCAACCCAGGTCGATTTGAGTCTGCGCGAAAGCCAAGGACACCCGAAATCCTCGTTGATTCCAATTGAAGATCCAGCCGCAAGCTCAAGAATACGAGCCTCGCCTTTTGACTCGACAATATCCCTAACCTTATTTGCAATAACATCGTCAAATGGTCTGTGCAGCCCATGCAAGAGCGGCGACTCAAAAGCCGTAGCTCTCGGATCGATAAATCGCTGAGCGCGGAAATACTCGCAGAGCTCTGCACCGAACTTCCGAGCTACAGGGTCGAGGGACTGTCTTGAGGGCTCCGACAGCTTCTGAACGGCCGCAGCTATCGTACCGGCTTTGGGCATCTCCAAGGTCATGAGCGAGTTATGCGACTTGGCGAGAGACAGGTTTCGCCCAAGCTCGACTTTTACCTTCATTTCCCTATCCCGATCAGAGCAGAGCCAGAAGAGGACACCCAAGTGATAGCCAAGAACATGTAATCTCAAGAACTTACGAGAAAACATGGGTGTCCAAGTCTTGGGCAGTGGCGGTAAATTTGCAGCGAAGAAATTGAAGGCGGCAGGGTAAATGGCCGCCGAAGGAATAGCTATCCGTACACTTCTAGCTAAGAAGTACCCTAGTTGTTTGCCAAAATGGATAAAAAAGGATATTTATGGCGCTAATTGGATAGAAAAATGGATATGCGATGAGAACGGGTGGACTGAAGATCTCGCCGGAAATGCTCCGGCTAATCGGGGAGATCGACGAGTTCAAGGGGAGCTGGCGGACGCTGACGACAGTGGCTCCGGATCGCCTGGCCGTGCTAAAGCGCGTAGCTACCATCGAGAGCATCGGGTCTTCAACCCGCATCGAGGGGGTGAAACTGACGGATGCCGAGGTGGAAGAGCTGCTCGGTCGGTTGGAGCAGAAAGCTTTTGTCAGTCGCGACGAACAAGAGGTCGCTGGCTATGCCGAAGTGATGGATGCGATCTTTGATTCCCACGCCTCGATATCGCTGACCGAAAACTATATCAAGCAGCTTCACGCCATGCTGTTGCGCCATTCGACCAAGGACGAACGGCACAGGGGCGAATATAAAAAGCTGCCCAACAATGTCGAAGCGCTCGACGCGGACGGAAAAAGCGTCGGAGTCATTTTTCAAACCGCCTCTCCCTTTGACACGCCCTTCAAGATGCAAGAGCTGGTCGTGTGGACGCGTGAGGCTTCCTCCGATCGCGCTTGGCATCCGCTGATCGTAGTTGGGCTGTTCGTCGTCGTCTTTCTGGAGATCCATCCGTTTCAGGATGGCAATGGGCGGCTATCGCGCTTGTTGACGACGCTGCTGCTTTTGCAAGCTGGCTATGGCTATGCGCCGTATTCATCACTGGAAAGCGTCGTCGAGGCGAACAAAGAAGGCTATTATCTGGCGCTGCGCCGGACGCAAGGAACGCTGGGGCGCGACGAACCTGATTTCGAGCCGTGGCTGTTGTTCTTTCTGCGCTCGCTGAAAAAACAGAAGGACCGGCTGGCGGAGAAGATTGTGCGCGAGCCGAATGCCGAAGGGCTGCACCCGGACGCGCTCAAGATCCTAGAAGAGGCGCGGCGGATGGGGCGCATCACCACGGGCGAGGCGGAGAAGCTGACAGGCGCGCCTCGGCCGACGGTGAAAACGCGGCTGGGTGAGCTGGTCAAGCGCGGGTTGCTGCGCCGCCAGGGGCAGGGAAGAGGCGCTTGGTATGGGCTGCCGCTTCGGTAGTTAGAGGCGAGTCCTGCAGGACCCGCCGGTCGGTCAGTATTCGCCGGGAAGTATAATCAATCACCGGCTCGGCGACATAGATGGAGAGCGTGGGAAAAGCGAAATCATTGAAGGGCACGCGCTTGAAGAGAGCCACATTGCCGTTTCGCTATGATATTCTTTCTATCGGCTGGCGCTGCGCCGGTCAGCTCGGTTCGCCAAGTCTGCATAGGAAAAAACGAAGGCTAACTCTTGGGAATGCGCTAGAGTTATATCCAAGGCTGAGTTCCTAAGTATGCAGGAGTACCCGCGCTTTCCTTAGATTTTGTTTGAATTATGAGGGCCACTCTTGCTAGTGTCGTCCAATTAACTTGGCCGCCATCAAATTGAAGTAGTTGCAAGATGCCCGGTAGTCCACTTGATCCCAATCATTTTTCGCCTGACCCGCGTTTTTTACCTGACTCGGGGGACGGGGCGGGTCGCGTTCCACCGCGTGTGATGTGGACTCATTCGTCTCTTGAGCCCAACTTTGAGTCTTTGGTTATAGTTCCCCCGGAACCCTCGTATCCATCGCCGGTGACTATATCCACAGTTCACACACACTTCTGGGATACAGAGTCCGAGATTGCGCTGCCTCCCGAGCTTGAGCAGGTGCGAAGCGAGGGAATTCTTCGGCACTTTTCCCTCTTTCAGCTCCGTGAGATGTGGGCGCGAGGTTCTGTTATGCTTGTCAATGACGGAGCGGGGATGTCTGCGGCTGCCGCCTTTCCGGGATTCGCTAGTCCGCGCACCTTAGGTATTTACGCAACTAGCCCGTCTTAAGGATGTCTGCCAGTGCGTCAGAATAAACAAAGGTCTCAGAGACTAATGTCACTTAGCGTGTGCGTAAGCGATCGAAATGATCCAACAATTTCAGTATATTGTGTTGATTGAGATGAGATGTCAGCGATGAGTGATGATAGAGAGAGTTTTGAGTTTTTACGAGCGAGTGATTACGCCGGACTTTGTCCGCGTTGTGCTGGGCAGTGCGGGGCTAGTTGAGCGCGAAGGGATTTTCCAATCCTCGATAGAGCTTTGGTTGATGTTGTTTAAGCGGCTACGGCGCGGGACGCTCGCGGAGGCGCTAGAGGAGCTTCGAACTGGAGCGTCTGGACGTCTTCTTGCCCGGGCTGGTGGCAGTATTCGGGGGCGAACGGGACGCATCTCTGGACACACTGGAGGTATTTCGCAGGCGCGCGAGCGCCTATCGATAGAAGTGGTAAACGCCGCGTGCGACGCGCTGAGTGGGGAGATTTTACTGAGCACGAAGGGCTCGGGGGAGCTCTCGAAGCGAGTGTACATCATTGATGGCTCGACGATTCGCACTTCGCACACCAGAAGAAACCTAAGGGAGTTCCCGCAATACCGGAATCAACATGGCACGGCGCACTTTCCGCTTGTGCGCATCTGTGTTGCAACCCACGCATTGAGCGGCGTGGTGCTGCGCCCCGCGTACGGACCATATAACGGCAAGAACGCGGTAGGCGAGCTGAGCCTGGCGCCTGAGGTTTTATCTCATTTACCGCCTGATTCTATAGTAATCGGAGACCGCTATTTTGGCTGCGTCCGCTTTGCGCTTGACGCACATGAATACGGGCACTCGGTGATATGCCGAGTAAAGGAGATCAACTGTAAGCGCCACGTGGACCAGACTCCTCGCGGAGAGTGTGAAGTGGCCTGGATATCCCAAAAAAAGGAAAGTATTAGCGGACGTTTTGTGTGGGAGACGATAAAAATCCCCGGGGAGAAGCCGTATCGCCTCGTTCTCTTCACTACTACTAAGCTCGAACGATCGGAGCTTCTAAAGCTCTACGCGCTGCGTTGGAACGTGGAGCTCGACCTTCGAGACATCAAATCGACTCTCGAGATGGATTCTATCGAGTGCAGGACGCCGAAGATGTTCGAAAAGGAGCTCCTGCTGGGTATCGCAGCATATAACCTAGTCCGTCACGCCCTAGTGCAAATGGGAAATGCATTCAAGATCCCGTACCGTCGATTCAGCTTCACCAGATTCCTCGTTCGATTGCAGGCGCTTGAGGGAACGATTCTCGATGAATCAATGCCAGAAGAAAGGAAAAACCTCACACTCTCTCGTGCCATGACTGACTACAAATCCCTACTTCTGCCTGTGCGAAAACGGCGCCGCCCAAACGAGCCAAGAAAAGTTTGGCCAAAAGGTACTCTGCACACAATGCGAGGCTCACGTGAGCTCGAAAGAAAAAAACTCAGCAAATGAAAAGGTTAGCCCCATAATAAGTGACATTGGTCTCAGAGAAAACGATTCTATCGCATTAGGTAGCGAGGGCACCGACAGCCGTGGCCTCCCGGGTCTTAAATGTTGATCCCGCTCTAGCCCCTATATCTCACGGGATCCCTTCGGGTCCGTGAGATTTCAGTTGAAAATCGGCCATTCGGGCCGATTTTCAACATCGCCCCCTCTCCGCTCGCCACGACAGAGTGTCGAGCTACGAGGGGGCTCCAAATCGCTCCCGATGGTCGCGATTTGCGAACGCCGTCCGGGCGTTCGCTAGCCTGGTCTGCTCTCGGCCGGGAAGGGCCGTGAGCAGACCAGGCTAGAATCAACATCCCGAACGCCGAGGGCCACGGACCAGAATGGATCATGTGAGACACGAGGTTTAGAACTGATAACCCACCCCCAATAGTACGCTGGCATTGTCATAATCGATGTCGTACCCGCCATTCGAATTGGAAAGGGATGGTGAAGGAGCCGAAAGGTATCGTCCCTCTACGAGAAGGAACCACTCAGGGCTAAGAGGTACTTCGACGCCTAACATGGCCTGCCATGCGAATGTCTCATCCTCCAGGTCCTCAACCATCGAGCCATCACTAAAGGAAACATCGCTGTCAATCTCCTGGAGAAATCCAATTCCTGCCCCAAAGTAGGGGCGCCATGCCTGACCAATTTCTGGGAAGTAAAACACATTAGCCATGATCGCCACCGATGCCAGATCGCCTTTGCTCGCCAAAGTAGCGCCTCCCTGGCGAATCGAACTAATGTCGTTAGACCGGTACATGTACTCAAGCTCAGCCGCGAAGCCTCGCGAGAAGCGGTATCCCGCACCTAGTCCAGTCAAAAGCCCTGCCTCGAACTCAGCTGAACCTGAGGGGAAATTCCCGCTGCCGGACCCTTGAAAGTCCGAGTCCAGTGTGAAGTTTACTCCACCAAGAAGCTTTACATACGGGCCAGTCGCACGCATGTCTGCGCTGTTGCTCGACTCAGGTGTAGCAAACGCGGGAAAACAAGCGACAAACGTAAGATATATGCTGCAAAGGAACGCCGAGAAGAGGCTTACTCTTGTCTCATTGTGTTGTCTCATAGTTTTGGTTACTCCATGGTAAATTGGCACTTTGCCGAGCATTTTTATGACGTGAATCGACTGAGGCGGGAAGAGCTAAGGCCCTGTAATTGCACGAGCGGTCAAGGAAATGCACGAGCGGTTAGGCTCCTTATATGACCGAAAGAATATGAATCACCAACAGCGTCACCTATTGGCAGACCGAATCTCAGTGCCGCGCTACTTTGGATTCGCGGCGGCCATTCTCGCAGTAGTATTCGCCTGGCTTGAGCCGATTGGCGCGAGTGAGCTTGGCTTCCTGCGTGGTTTTCTCTTTTGGTCGATCCAGATGGGAATCCTAATTCCGCTCTTAATCATGCTCCAAAAACTTATTGCAAGCAGCACTCGATGGGAAAACCCGTGGGTGGGCACATTTGCTGCTGGAGCTCTTGGCGCAATGATATTCTCCCCGGTAGCTTACCTACTAGATGTACTGTTTGGTGTTCCGGAGCCTTCTTCGACTTTGGGAGTTATTCCCGAAGTGTTGGATGAATTCGGAACTATCGCCCCTCCGATCATCGTTGTTTGGTTAGGTCTCAATGCGCCATGGATACTTAAACTTAGCTTTCATGACGAGCTGAAACAGGTAGTGGTAGAAAGTTCACTTGCGTCCCCTCCAACCTGCACGGCACCATTTTTAGACCTAGTAGCAAGAGAGGTCGGAGGAGATATCCTCTCAATTTCGTCTGAGCTACATTACGTTCGCGTCCGCACGAGCACGGGCTCTGGCATGCTTCTTTATAATTTGCGAGATGCCATCCGAGACCTTGCCGGTATAGCGGGTACGCAGATCCATCGCTCACATTGGGTTGCGCAAAAACATATCGCGCGAGTCGAGCACAAGAATGGGCAAAAAGTATGTGTTCTTACGGATGGCACACAGCTTCCGATTAGTCGCAGACGACAACAGGAAGTGCTCGCTTTTATTGAAGCCTGTGGAGAGAATCCTGGCATCGGTCAGACAGGGCCACTACGCAAAACCTTGTCTACAGCCTCTCAACTTTAAGCGCTTCCCATCCGTTCATACTTCCGTGACCGTTTCCCGAATCTGACCTACGGGGTACTGCGTGATGAGGTGCTTGAAACCTTCGACGAGTATCTTACCTGCGGACTTCTTCAACATGGCGCAGCACGGGTGTACTGCGACACCTGCAAGCACTCGTTGCT
>JBIKWF010000161.1:0-7199 GCA_044356455.1 Bdellovibrionota bacterium
TAAGGCCATGTGCCGTTAATGCAATTGAATGGTGGACGTTGTAACAACTTCATTCTAATCTGAATGTTCGAGTAACGCTGTTTTAGGGTTATTATTGCAAGTGCGTTCAAAAGGCCCAGTGACATCCTCAGAAGTGGATAGAGGGAGT
Source organism: Bdellovibrionota bacterium (assembly GCA_044356455.1). Taxonomy (GTDB): domain Bacteria; phylum Bdellovibrionota_C; class UBA2361; order UBA2361; family JBGSMV01; genus JBGSMV01. Next base: position 149 of record JBIKWF010000161.1, read on the forward strand.
GACCGCCGATGAAGTCCTTCCGGGCATTCCTCCCGGGCGGAATGCTCTATGCCGCAAGTAGGCGGAAGATTTTTCTTAAGGCACTCATTCCTAAGAATGGGTCATCTTATGCCGGGTGGTGAGCAGGGAGAGGCGAGTGCTAGATTACCTTCTCGTGGTGTCGGTCGAAAATGATGGAATTTGATTTATGTGGTTTGCTTCTCGTTTGAAGGGGGCTTTGGTGCGATTAGGTGCAGCTAATGGGGCGCTTTTGGCGCTCTTGATTCCACTTCTTTTGCTGTCCTCTTGCTCAGGAGGCGCTTCCAAATATGTAAATGGAAAACCTCCTCGTCCTGATCTCTCAGAGCGCACGGCGATTCCTTCAACCGATCAAGGCGAAAGGATGCCCTGGGAAGTGTGGGCTTTAGGAAGAGATCTGCAAGGGGGGCCGCTTGCTGACCGCATTCTGCTTGAGGCTGATGAGCTTGTGAGGCGAGGGGAGCGCGAGGCTGCGCTCAAAGTATATCGCTCGATAGACCAGAGACGCCTTACGCCTCTTGAACGTGAAGCAGCAGCGCTACGCATTGCTAGTACTCAGCTTTCGCTCGACGAAGCCAGGGCGGCGCTTACCACCTTAAGTAGCTATTTTCGAAGTGCAGGAAAATCAGAAGCTGATGTCGATCCACGTTTTTGCCTTATTTTTGCTTACGCATACGGACGACTTCTTGATTTTGATCAGAGTCTCGCCTGGTTTTCTCGCACGCAAAGAGTGGCGGGGGCTGCGGGGCTTCGAGAGCCGGCAGGGCTTGGAATTCGTTTACTCCTTCGCGCAATTGAGAGCGAGGCTCTTTACACTTTGAGCAAGAATTGGACTACAGATTCATTTGTCTACACGTTTATCGGTCAGGAGCGGCGGCGGCGTGTTCAGCCTGGCTATGAGCTGATCGCTTCCTCGGGTCCTTTTTGGGTAATGCCAGGTGAAAATAGTGCGGGCCTCAATGCTCCGTCTCTTGCGGAGAGAAGTGTACTCGGAGTGATTCTCCCACTCTCTGGTCCCTTTGCTGCCCTTGGAAAAGGGACGAAACAAGGAATTGAGCTCGCCATGGAAGGGCGTGCTCTCCCGGGAGTTACTCTAGAAGTACGGGATGATGCAGGCGATTCAGTGCAATCTGTTGCAGCGGCGCGTGAGCTCGTGGGCGCCGGACAGGCCTCTATGGTGCTTGGTCCGCTCCTGACAGAGCCAGCCCTGCGGGTGAGTGAAGTTTTGAGAATTGAGCGTCGTCCGATCATCGCATTTGCAAAGAGTGGTTCCTTTCCCCCGGGCGGGGGCGTGTATCGACTTGGACCAACGCCCGAAAGTCAGGTGCGCTCTCTCGTGGAGAGGACAAACTCAGCATATGGCTATACCCGATATGCGCTGGTGTTTCCTCAGGATGCTGCCGGAGAGGAATTTGCCCGCGCTTTTCGAGCTGAGATTGAAGGACTTGGACTTCAACTTGTCTACGAGAGTTCGTATCCGAAGGATGATTATGCGGCCATATTGCCCATCTCCAAGGAACTCGAAGAGAAGGGACCTCAAGCGGTTTTTTTCCCCGACAACTTAAAGGCTGCCGTGCGCTTCTTCTCGTACCTCTCCGGTGGAAACGGCACGAAAGTGAGACCTCTAGGAACGGCAAGTTGGGATAACTCCGCCGAGCTTCAGCAGTCCCGGGCCGTACTAGACGGCGCTATCTTTGTGAGTCCTTTCTTCAAGCGCAGTTCGCGGCCTGAAATAGTGCAATTTATCGATTCCTACCGAGCGCGCTATGGTTCTGAGCCTGATTTTCTTGCCGCGCAAGGTTTTGATGCCGCTACCTTGGCTCTTGAGGGTGTACGGCATGCGCGGGAGAATAACTCCGGGCTTGATGAAGCATTTTCAGGTTTGGGGATGTACCAGGGCCTTACGGGCGGTATAAAGGTTCGAGAAGATGGCGAACTTGTTCGGCAATTTTCCGTGGTGAATTTTGAGCACGGTGCCATGGTAGAGCTTGGTACTGAGCGCATGATCGTAACCGGCCCAGACAGTTCCGACGTGGGTACGGAAGTGCGGGGAGACACCGCCGCAACGGGGAATACCGGGGCCCTAGAGGGCACGGGGCATCCTCGGGCTTCCTATGACTTTACCTCGCATGAAACTCAGTCTTATATGGCCTCTGACTCGTAATTTATAGAGAAAAGATGGTGAGCGGGAACGTGTAGTGACTGTCACGTATCTGGGCTCGGTCGGCTAAAGGAGTAGAATGAAAAAACAGAACAAGAAAGCGAAAACCAGTTCCAGTGCGGTAAAAAAGATCACAACCAAAGCTCCTAAGCGCCGCCCACTTCGAGAGACGCTTGCCGAGCAGTCCGAGTCCATCGTCATTCCAGAAAAGATCCCAGTTCTTCCTGCCAAAGACATGGTCGCGTTTCCCTCCGTGATGATGTCACTGCATGTGGGGCGCCCTGCCAGTATTAAGGCGGTCGAAGGTGCTGCCAAGCAGGACGGCCTCATTCTGATTGTGGCTCAGAAAAACGAAGAGACTGAGAACCCCACCCCCAAAGATCTCTACCCGATAGGTGTGGTCGCCAATATTGTACGCACGCTTCGACTTCCCGATGGGCGCTACAAGGTTCTGCTCCAGGGCATTGTGCGTGCGCGCATTATGCATGTCGAAGACACTGACGGGACCTTCCGGGCTCTTATCAAGCCGCTACCTTCGCCGGAGCGCCTCAAGGTAGGTGCTCAGGAAGAAGTGATCATCAACCGTGTTCGAGAAAATCTTCAAGTACTCGTTGAGCATGAGCATCTTCCGGAAGAAATGCTTGTGGTGACGGAGGATATTCAGGATCCGGGCGTACTCACGGACGTGATCGTGGCGCACTACAAGCTCGATATGCCCTTTGCTCAAGGCATTCTAGAGGAGCTCGATCCCCTCAAGCGTATCCGCATTTGCGATACGATGATTACGGATGATTTGAATCGCTTCATTATTTCGGAGCGCATTCGAGACCAGGCGCGTAATGAACTGAGCAAAGGGCAGCGCGAATACTATTTGCGCGAGCAAATTAAACAGATTCAGCGCGAGTTAGGAGAAAACGAGGGAAACCCCGATGATCTTGAGCAGCTACGCCTCGCGCTTCAGAAGGCGGAACTTCCTGAATACGCAAAACTCGAGGCGCGAAAGCAGTTTCAACGGCTTGAGCGTATGCATGCAGAGTCGAGCGAATACGCCATGCTTCGCACCTACTTGGAGTGGGTTGCAGATATTCCTTGGAGCGTTCTCACTGAAGACCGGCTTGACCTCAAGCGCGCCAAGAAGATCCTCGATGCGGATCACTTTGGTCTTGAGAAAGCCAAAGATAGAATCCTCGAGTATCTTGCCGTCCGCAAACTAAACCCAACGACCAAGGGGCCTATTCTTTGTTTTGTCGGACCTCCTGGCGTCGGAAAGACTTCCTTGGGACGATCTATTGCCAATGCGCTTGAGAGAAAATTCTTTAGAATTTCCCTCGGTGGCGTGCGCGATGAGGCGGAGATTCGCGGCCATCGCAGAACCTATGTGGGAGCGTTGCCGGGCCGCATTATCCAAGGGCTCAAGCAGTGTGGAAGCCGCAATCCGGTGTTTGTGCTTGATGAACTGGACAAGGTAGGCGCTGATTTTAGAGGAGACCCTGCCTCGGCCCTTCTTGAGGTACTTGATCCTGCTCAGAATAAGGATTTCCGCGACCACTATCTCAATATGCCCTTTGATCTCTCTGAGATCCTTTTTGTGGCAACCGCGAATACGATGGATACCATCCCAGACGCTCTACTTGATCGTTTGGAGGTTATTTTCATCTCCGGGTACACCACTGAAGAAAAGGTACATATTGCGCGGCGTTATTTGATTCCGCGGCAAAAGAAAGAGAACGGGCTCGATAAAGTCGATATCAAAATTGATGATAAAGCCCTGCTGTATTTGATAGAGCGCTATACGCATGAGGCAGGGGTTCGAAACCTCGAAAGAGAGATTGGATCTCTGCTCCGTAAGGTTGCGCGTGGGTACGCCGGCGGTGGGAAGATTAAGAAGCTTCTCACTCAGAAGGAAGTTTCGGCGCACCTTGGTAATACCAAGTACGATCCTGACTCGAATGAAGCGCGAGACATTGTGGGACTTGTGAGGGGACTTGCCTGGACCATTTATGGCGGCGAGATGATGCCGGTCGAGGCTTCGCTCGCAAAGGGTAAGGGCTCTTTAGCGCTTACCGGTCAGCTTGGAAGTGTGATGCAGGAGTCTGCTCAAGCGGCACTCTTCTACGCGCGCGCCAATGCCGAAGTGCTTCATATCGATCCGAACTTCTCGGAGAACTATGATATCCATATCCATGTTCCTGGAGGAGCAACGCCCAAAGACGGTCCTTCGGCCGGTATTACTATTGCAACCGCCCTTGTCTCGGCGCTTTCGCAGCGTAAGGTCTCTAAGGAGATTGCGATGACGGGAGAAATTACCCTCAGAGGAAATATTCTTCCTGTCGGAGGACTCAAGGAGAAGGCACTCGCGGCTCTGCGCTACGGAATAAAGAAAGTGATTATTCCTTACGAGAATATCAAGGACATCGAAGATATTCCCAAGGAGCAGCGCAGCCAAATTCGCTTTATCCCTGTAAAGCACATTGCAGAAGTGCTTGAGATCGCCCTCTTACCGCCGGAAGGAAAGAGGCGAGATAAAAAAACACCTAAGGGCAAAGGTGTAAAGCCTTCCATCTCGGCTCAGGCGTAGTTCTTAGTGGTCTTTGTGATTAGGGAAAACAACCACTAAGACCACGGAGACCACTAAGAGGGAAGAAGACTCACTTCTTTGATTGAGCACGGTGGAGGATGATGCGAGTAGGTTTGTTTTTGGCCAGCATGATCTCGACGCTAGCCTGGGCAAGTATCTCCGTCGCAGAAGATACCACTCCTCAAGTTGCTTCAGAGCTTTGTCTCTATACGAGTCCATCTGGCTCACTCGTACAGGTAAATGGACGCGACAAGGTGCCTGAGGATTTGCGGCTCAAGGCGCGCTGTTTTCAGCAGAGCTCTAAGCCAATTGCTCGCACGGGCGGGGCTTCAGAGCAATTTTCGCGTCTCCCTTCGCCCTCTGTTACGGGCTCGGGAAATCCCGCATCACGCTCAACCAAGTCAGCAACGAATATGGCAGCACCTCAAGATATTGAACTTGAGGGTAGCATTCGCCGAGCAGAAATAACCTCTGCGCTTGGACCTATCGAACTCAGGTGGCCTCGAAGTGTGGAGAAGCTTTTTGGAAGGACTCCTGAAAGGGCAATGGCCGAGGCCGCCTTGGCCGTAAGCAAGGCTCTTAAGCAAGCAAGCTTTCCTCCTCAAGTTCAAAAACTGCGCCTTTCCTGGAATGTGGTTTTTATGGATGGAGAGCCACCTTCAAACCAAGTTCCCTCGACGTTGGTCAATCGTTGTCACCCAGGCTGGATGACTCCTCCTTCAAATATTTATGTCGTGGCCCAGAGAGTAGTGGGCAAATGCCAAGGGAGGTCTGCGGCTTCTTCGGTAGCTGATGCTGATTTGACGCAGCTTTTAGTGCACGAGATGGGGCACGCCGTTGAATATTACCTGCTTAAGGGGCGAGGTCAGCGTGAGCCTATGCGGGCAGAGGGTTTTGCAAGTTGGTTTGAGGCGTATGCAAGCGATTATTCGGCGCTTATCCCGAAAGGCCAGGTACTGCGTCAGCATACGCAGATAGCAGCTGATGCCATGCAATCAAAACCAGGCGCCTGGCAGTTCCAATACTCTGCGGGAGACTATGCCCGGTCCTCTATGTATTTTCACGGGATTGTGAGTCGTTATGGGCTCTCTGGGTTACTTCGGGTTTATGAAACCATTCAGAAAGAAAACGGAGCCTTTCTCTCGTCTGCTCAGAAAGAGCTTGTAGTGAGACCTGTGGATCTTGAGCTTCTCGCAGCTAAAGCGGCAGGTCTTAGATAACCTCAATGAGGGACCATCTTAGGGAACCTCTGAAAAAAATCCGCTCTGTGAACTCTGTGCCCTCTGTGGTTGATTTAAATTGCTCAAAAAACCACAGAGCGCACAGAGTTCACAGAGAGAGAAAATAAAATATCGAGGTTTTTCAGAGGCTCCTTAAATACCTCCTTCGTGGTCTCCGTGTTCTTCGCGGTTGTTTTTTAAACCAGCGACCAATTATTTGAGAGTAAGGGCTCTGCCCTATCGCGCAAGTGCCCGGTTTCTGAAACTTGGATCCTGGGTAACTTCTCGCCCAAACCAATAAGGCGGAGAGAACTTTTCGGCCTCTTCTTGAGAAGCAAACTCTACCTCAGCCGTCATCAAACCTTCCGAATCCACATAAAGGTCGAGCTCTATCACTACCTCACCCTGAGGGATGCGGATTCGTTGTTTTTCAATACGAGCTCCTAAGGTAAGGGGCCAAAGCTCATTGAATTGGGCTTCCGTCAAGAGAATCGGGGTTTCTTGACGCGAGAGCGTCCCTGCTCCCTTTATCGTGAGTTCAAACTTATCGCTCTCGGCTCTTACGCGAATTTCTGGCGTAGCCCCCTTTGGCGTGAGGTACCCTTGCCGAACTAATGACCGAGTTAAGCTTAGATATTCACTGGGAGGATTTGTAACAAGAAAGCGTCTCTCAATTTCATCTGCCTTCTCTGATGGCACATGACGCGGTGGCATGTTTGGGGGGGAAACATCATTCGCCATCATATTCCCAACGGTACCGCTTTCTTGCCCTAAAGGTAGCATGGGATGGCTCAATAAGGGTCCCGTTTTTTCATGAGAGAGGCTGTTCATTTTGCCCTATCAAATTCAGCTTCAAAGGCTTCTCTTGCGGCAGCGCCTAACCTTGCCCCGGCAATTGCTACGACCTTACTTGCGAGGAAATTACCAAAGGCAGCGGAGCGAGCTACCGAATGTCCTTCGAGCAGACCGAAGAGATAGCCTCCGGCAAAGGCGTCTCCGGCGCCCGTAGTATCAACAACCTGTGTTGGATAGGCGGGCACGTGCTCTATTTTGCCATGCTCAGAAATGAGGGCG
>JBIKWF010000162.1:0-7185 GCA_044356455.1 Bdellovibrionota bacterium
GAAATTTCTTACATTCATGCGGAAGGATATCCGGCCGGGGAGATGAAGCACGGGCCCATTGCCTTGATTGATGAGCGCATGCCGGTGGTAGTGGTTCTGCAGAGATCGCAAATGATTCTCGAAAAGGCGATTTCTAATTTGAAGGAAGCAGAGGCACGTGGGGGAAAGATTATTGTCGTCACTGACGCTACCGGACCTGGAGGCATGACCTTAGAACAGCTCGGACTTCAAAAATACGCGTCCAGGATTATTGAGGTTCCGTTCTTACATGATCTCTTGAGCCCGATTCTTCTTACCATCCCTATGCAGCTTCTTGCCTATCATGTGGCGGTGCTTAATGGGACGGATGTGGACCTGCCCCGTAATTTGGCGAAAAGCGTAACGGTCGAATAGCCCGGTAGGGCGCCGCGTCCCCGCGGTGCCGCAAGACCTCTCGTGCCGGCACGTGGTGTGTTTTTCTCCACTATTCTGATCGGTTAGTTTTCCCCGCAGGTGGATTAGGCGACGCATTTGTTTCGGCACGCCGGGACGGCGCGCCCTACCCATAGGCGTAGCATCTTGGTAGGGCGCCGCGTCCTCGCGGTGCCGCAAGATCTCTCGTGTTGGCACGTGGTGTGTTTTTCTCCACTATTCTGATTGGTTAGTTTTCACCGCAGGTGGATTAGGCGCCGCATTTGTTTCGGCACGCCAGGGCGCGCGTCGCGCCGTCGCCTACTGGCAGAGGCGGAACGGCGCGCCCTACCCATAGGCGTGGCGTTTTGGTAGGGCGTAAGCAGTGTTTGTTTAGAGATGCTGGGCTCGCTTAGCGGTAGAAATCTTCCTCGACTCCCTCGGGCGTTGTTTTCCAGCGCCTGTGGAGCCAAAACCATTCGCTTGGCTGAGCAAGGATTACCTTTTGATACTCGTCTGAAACTCTCCGAGTGACCTCAAGGACTTTCTCTTGAGTGCTAAGAGCGGAGTTCTCATAGATATCAGAGAGATCGCAGGCATGCTCATTGAGGCGATACTTGTCATTTCCAAGATGCGTGATTGAAGAGATGACTACAGGAGCTTGTGTTTCTACAGCAGCGTTTCCGAACGCAAAGGTGGTGGCGGCAGGCCTGCCGAACCAATCCACAAAGAGGGCGTGCTCACGCCTTACGTTTTGATCGATTAAAATCGCTACATCAACGCCCTTTCTTAGGTTCGAAAGCATTTTCTGCACGGCGCCTTTTCTGTCGATCATGCGGTTCCCGTAGCGCTCTCGATTCATCTTCCACCAGGTGTCTATCGCCGCATGTTTGAGGTTGCGGGCGACGAAGCTTAGCTTTCTTTCTAGTGCACCTCCTGCGAGGCCCTGGAGCTCAATGCTTCCCAAGTGGCCTGCGGCAATGAGGATGCCCTTTCCTGGGCTTCGCTTTTTCAGCTCGCGGAAGCCCTCTGCAAATGGTGTTTCTATGTGTTCGCGAGCCCACGTTTCGTCGAGGGTATGGAAGCGTGCCGAGTCGACAATAAATCGAGCAAGGGCTCGGTAAGAATCACTCAGCTTTTGGTCGAGGTCTTGGGGGGAGGCGCTTGGATAGACAAGGCTAAGGTTGCGAAGGCTTACCTTTCGCACCTTTGGGTCGAACCAGGCATATGCCCGGATAAGCCCCTCAACGCTATGAAGCCTTAGGGGCAAGGGGAGTGAGTTAAACCCGAGCAGCGTAAATCTGAGCAAGGGGAGGGCGATGTCGAACAAAGTATCCTTTCCTTAGAGCTATTCTTGCGGCGCAAGAGAGTGGAGAGGGATTAAGTGACCCCTCTGAAACGAGGCACCTTAGTACGCTACTCTCTTGATTCTGGCTAGGAGTGTGTCCCGTAGAAACAAAAATCCTCGTTCTGCTCAGACTCCTAGGTGCGGCTACGAGGGCATCTCTTAAAATGTCATCCCTGTGACCCCTTGGCTCTCGGTGGTCGTCTAAAATTCTCGAAAAACCACAAAGTGGGAGGCCGTGGGACCTCGGAGAGAGGCGGGGGCTGAGACTGCGAGGCGCTTTCTAGTGTTTTTCTATCATATTTTGGGGTACTTAGTGTGATTTTCTGATTGACGGAAGGGTGGGGTCTCCTGTAATTTTGTGGGATGGGGTGGTAGAAAGTGGGATTTGGTGGATTGCGGCTCACCAGTCTAGCTACAAGCGTTGTCACCCTCGCTCATTAGTAAAGTAGGTCTTTCCTTTCTTCAGCGGGCGTCATGACTCAGGAAAAGCTCGAGCAGGTGGTAGCGGGTGAGGGGCAGAAAAAGCCGCTCGCCAAGAGCGCCCGTCCGCTGCCCGAGCCCAAGGTCGCGTTCCGTGGAAACTTCTCGCATGCGCTCGACGATAAGGGGCGCGTAAGTCTGCCTTCAGAGTTTCGGAAGGTGCTTTCCGATGCTGACGAGAAGGCGGTTGTTCTCACCAATTACATTTCTGATGGCGCCAGGTGTCTTGAGGGGTTTGGGGTAAGTGCCTGGGTGGAGTTTGAAGAGAAGCTGCGCGAAAAGAGCCGCTTCAATCCTAAGCTTCATAAGCTTGAAAACTTTTATCTTAGCCGTGCAGCCGAATGCCCTATCGATGGGGCTGGGCGCATTCTTATTCCTCAGCATCTTCGGCAGTACGCAGGGCTCGAGCGCGATCTCACCTTCACTTCCTCTATTCACGGCTTTCGCGTCTGGGATGCGCGTGTGTGGAACATGATCTTTGAGCAAGCAGAAACGGCGCTCATGGAAAACCCTGAAGTGTTCTCGGACATCGACCTATGAGCACAACCCGAGAACCTACCATTCACGAGTCATCTATTCACATCTCCGTGATGCCGAGAGAAGTGGGCGAGTATTTAAAAATTGATGCCCCTCAAGTGCTGCTTGATTGCACCCTTGGCGGCGGCGGACATACCGCTCTGATGCTCGAGGCCAATCCCGCTTCAACGGTGCTTGCGATTGACAGAGACAAGCATGCGATTCGGCGCTGCAGAGAGAAGCTCTCAAGGTTTGGAAGCCGACTTCGAATTGAGCATGGCTCGTTCGCCGATCTTTCTGAGATCTGTGGGGCGCAGCGCTTCACAGGCGTGCTTGCCGATTTGGGCGTGTCGACAGACCAGCTAAAAGAGGGACGCGGGTTCTCGTTCCATGACGAGGGTCCGCTCGATATGCGAATGGATCCCTCACAAGAGATAAATGCCGCTACGGTGGTAAACGAATACCCCGAGCGTGACCTCTTTGAAGTTCTTAAGCGCGGGGGCGTTGGCCCTGAGGCGAGGGCTATCGCCAAGGCGGTTGTGCAAGATCGGCCCCTCGCATCGACCAAGGCTCTTGCTGAGTTAATTGACCGCGTGGTTCCAGAGAAATTTAAGAAGCCGCGTTTCCATGCCGCCACGGTGCCTTTCCAGGCTATTCGTATAGAGGTCAATCAAGAGTTTTCTCAGATTGAGGCGCTCCTCTCGCAAGCTCCGGATCTCATCGAGCCGCATGGGCGTCTGGCCGTTATTGCCTTTCATTCCGGCGAAGATCGCGTGGTCACCCAAACGATGCGCCGATGGGAGCAGGGAGAGCAGCTTCCCGCGCTTTGGCGTGGAAATCGGGCCGCGCCAAAGGCTCTTGTGCCTGGCGCGACCTTAAAGCGCTCCGACCGCATCGCGGCGGGAGAACGCGTGGGGAAAGTCTTGACCCGCAAGGCGGTAGTCCCAGAGGGAGAGGAAGTAGACAGCAATTCTAACGCGCGTAGTTCGCGCCTTAGAGTTTTTGAGTTTGATTAAGGGAGTGGGGTGGTATGGCTGTTTGTCTTGATTATCAGTCGGTCTATATGCGCCGAGAGCGCGTGGGGATCTCGGTGCGCACGCAGATTGCTGCGGCGGTGGTGCTATTATTGACGCTGGGCTTTAAGGTCTGGGTTAAGTTAGAGAGCATCGACCTCGGATATCAACTTGCGAAAGCTCGCGAGATTGCCGTTACTCTTGATATGGAGCGGCGTGAGCTTGAGCTTCAGCGCTCCGTTCTCTCAAGGCCCGATGCGCTCTCTCGCATCGCGGCTCAGAAACTTGGACTTCGCAGCGTCGATCCTCGTCAAGCAACGCGTTTAACTTACTAGAGGTTCTGCCGATGTCAGCCCCTGCCAAACGCTTTCTCTGTAATGATTTTTCAAGACGCTCGCACCGCTTTGAGGCAGAGCTCATCACCCCGCGGACTCGGCGCCTTCGGCTCCTTTTGGTTGTGCTTGGCGCAACCCTTTGGAGCGGGCTGCTCGTCTTTCGGCTTTCCAGTCTCCAGATCACGAACAAAGATACGTGGCAAGAGTGGGCTGTTCGCCAGCATCTTGCTGAGGTGAAGCTCGCTTCAGAGCGCGGTCCTCTCTACGATCGTAAGGGCAAGCTGCTTGCGGTGTCTGTCCCTGCAGGTTCGGTGTACGTGCGTCCTGGGCAGGTGAAAGATAAGCCAGCCACGATCGCGGCACTCGCCAAAGCTCTCGAACTCGACAAGGCCACGATTGCGGAGCGCATGGGGCGCACAAGTCCTTTTGTCTGGATTGAGCGCCAGATTCCACGCGGCAAGGCCCAGCTTGTCGCAGATCTCAAACTCCCGGGCGTCGGATATATTATTGAATCACGGCGCTATTACCCCTTCAACCAGGCTGCCAGCGCGGTCGTAGGCAAAGTAGGCACTGACGGGGTGGGGCTTTCAGGGATTGAGCAACGGTATGAAAAGCGGCTGCATGGGGAGCATGTAACCACAACGGTGCGTAAGGATGCCTTGGGGAACTTAATCCAAGCCTCGGCGGTAAGTCCCGACTCAGCAGAACTCCCTCGAGGAAATTCGCTGACCCTGACCCTCGATAGCACCCTGCAGCTCATCATGGAGGAGGAACTCGAGACAGGGCGCAAGAACGCAAACGCTCAGGCAACCATGGGTGTTTTAATGGATGCCGTTACTGGCGAAATCCTCGCCATGGGGCAAGCACCTTCTCTCAATTTTAATACTGCGAAGGTTGTAGGACGCAAGGATCTACGGAACCTGGTTGTCGAAACCGTCTTTGAGCCCGGCTCTATTATGAAACCTCTTGTCGCCGCGAGTGGTATCGATGCCGGAATAGTGAAGGCGACTGACATGATCGATTGCGGTAATGGTTTCATGCGTATCGGGAGAAATACGATCAAGGATGTACACCCCTATGACATGTTGTCGTTGTCCGATGTCATTGTGCGCTCCTCCAATATCGGGATTTCTCGAGTAGGTTTTAAACTCGGGAAGGAGCGCTTGCATGAAGCTCTTGAACGCTATGGATTCGGAGTCGATTCCCCAATTGGACTGCCTGGGAGTACCAGTGGAATTCTTCGGCCTGCAAAAGACTGGGCGCTGATAGATGAAGCGACTCATTCATTCGGTCATGGAGTCGCTGTGACGCCCATTCAAGTCGCTCGGGCTATGTCCGCCATCGCAAACGGCGGTATCTTGCCTTCGCCTCGTCTGGTTCTAAGTGAAGCGGCAGGTCCAGTGGAGCGTGTGATTTCGGAGGCCGCGGCGGCTCAAGTGCGCGAAATGATGTATGGCGTCGTTGAGGATGAGAAGGGAACGGGCCGCAAGGCGGCGATTGAAGGATTGAGGGTTGCGGGAAAGACGGGAACGGCAGAGCGCCCGCGCGAAGATGGCAGAGGGTATGAGGAGGGCGCTTACGTGTCCTCTTTCGTCGGCTTTGTTGATGGCTCTCCGCTTGGAATTCAGCGCACGCTCACCTTGGTCGTGGTAGTTGATAAGCCGAATACCAATTCAATCTATGGCGGCACTCTTGCTGGCCCGGTTTTTCAGAGAATAATGCAGCGCACGCTGTATAATCTTGCAACCGAAGAGCAGCTAAGGCCCCAGTCCGCAGGACGAACGATTCAAACGTCTGGCGACCGGGTGGTGCAAGTTTCGCAGGGAGCGCTCTGACGGTCCCATCTTGCGGAACCCCCACAAAGGAATTCTTTGAGATATCATGCCCAAAGTTCTACGGCGCGATTGCAAACCCTTCCCTTACGTAGTCTCCCACCACATATGCCGAGAGCTCCGGGCGCCAGCTGAACTTACTTTGGGCAAGTGCCACGTCCATAAAGCCATCTACGCTTTGGGTTCCGAGATTGAAGTCGCTCATATAGCGGGAGATGGTTCGTACCGGATCAACAAAGGAAGGATTGTTCCACTCAAGTGCGGGGCCCGCCGCTGCGCGAAATTCGGAGAATGAAAGACGCTGATTAGCGATGGAGAACGAAGCGACGGAATCTGGATTTCCTGCAGAGAACATGGTGTTAACGTCGTAACCAAATCCAACAAGTCCAGCCTCCGAGGAGTAATTCACCACGCTGCCGCGATTCGGTTGAATAAAATAATTGTTATAAAGAAAGGTATCTGAAAACGCACGGTGGCGAAGGGCGAGGGCTGCGCCTGCGCCAGTGGGGCTGCGCCAGTTGTAGACTATATTGTCGCGGATGGTTCCGTTTGAATACAGCAGATCGGCCGTGCTGCTGTCCGTATCCGAAAAGAGCCCTTCCACGTTCCCGGTTCCTTCTTCATTGTGGGCGACGATGTTTCTCTCGACTACGAAGTTTTGGCCACCAAATCCGAGGCCAAAGCCCCGAGGCTGCGCGCTAATATTCATGGCGCCGAGCACCACATTGTCGGCGATATAGGACCAAATCGGGACTCCCGCGGGGTTCTCTGCGTGTCCGACAGTGATGCCCACCGGTTCTGCCAGGGTAAGATTGTCAACAATTCTGCCGCCCATGCGTAATTGTATGGAACCCGATGCTCCGCGCGCGGTTACGTTGCCGTCCACGGTCGCGTTCGAGTAGCCGTAAGCTAGGTACATATGGCGATTATAAATTGTTGCGGCAGAATGGCGCGGATTTGAAGTTTGGGAGGTGGCGAATACATTTAAGAGAGCAGGTGCGCCTATATTTGTTCCGACCGAGCCCGCGCTCATACCGTAAGATTCCGTTGACGGGAGGCTTGAGCGAAGGGTGAAGGTTCGTCCGTTCCACGTAAAGGCAACATTGGCGGTGGGAGCTACCTGCGAAAGTGCTTGCCCAACCACCTGGGCTACGTCGTGGTAGTTAGAGACGGCACTAAAGTTCATACCAGAAAGAGAGTACGAAATGCCATTGAGCGAGACCGTGAGGGAGCCATTGGTGACACTTCTCCAGGCGCTCTGATCGTAGGCC
>JBIKWF010000059.1:0-26077 GCA_044356455.1 Bdellovibrionota bacterium
CCCAAAAGATCGCCTTCCCTAGTAACTACCGGCAGATGCCGTACCCCCCGTAAGGACATGGTATGCAGGGCCTCATCGAGGGTCATCGCTGCGTCAACATGGTAGGGACAGGGGACCATGACATCTTGAATCTTCATAGGAACCTTCACTTGCCGAAGTAGTTGCCAAATCTTAGCCTAACGGCGAACTGGAGAGCTACACCGAAATAGAGTAGTTTAAGGAACCTCAGAAAGACTCTCCTCTGTGTACCTCTGAGCCCTCTGTGGTGAAATTTTCATGAAGAAATTCACCACAGAGGACACGGAGGTACACAGAAGTGTAATTAGGGAACCTCTGAAAAACCTAGATATTTTATTTCTTTCCCTCCGTGTTCTCTGTGCCCTCTGTGGTTTTTCAACAATTTAAATCAACCACAGAGGGCACAGAGTTCACAGAGCAGATTTTTTCAGAGCTTCCATAGATTGAGGCATATTAAGAATGGAGGTTTTTCAGAGGCTCCTTAACCGCCAAGAATGTGCCCCCTAACCACACGAGTATCTCATGTCCGACCAAGTTATCCCTGAATCTACCCTTACCGAAGCTCTCGTTCCTGAACTGATCGCCCCGGAGCAGACCCTGGGTAGTCAAAACGTGGACCAGATTTCAATAGGAGGCAAAGAGATATTTCTTGTCGGAACGGCACATGTAAGCAAAGCCAGCGCTGATTTGGCAGAACAGGTGATTCGCCAAGTAAAACCCGATTCAGTAGCAATAGAACTTTGCGAACCTCGTTATCAATCCCTTAAGAACCCCGATCGCTGGAAAAACATGGATATCGTCTCCGTGATCCGGCAGGGCAAGGCCTATGTCCTCATGGCGCAGCTCATGCTTGCCGCCTTCCAGAAGAAACTTGGAGACCAGCTCAAAATTAAACCGGGCGCTGAAATGGTTCGAGCTGCGGAAATTGCTGAAGCAACAGGCGCTCGTATTATCCTCGCCGATAGAAACGTAACCACTACCTTGAAGCGCACGTGGGCCTCCTTAGGGTTTTGGTCTATGGGAAAACTCTTCTTCGCCATGCTGGGAGGACTTTTCTCAGACCAAAAAATCGATGAGGCCGAAATTGAGCGCCTCAAGTCTTCGGATGCCCTGGATGAGCTCATGCGCGAATTCTCAAAGGCCTTACCTGAGGTTCGCATTTCGCTCATCGATGAGCGCGATAAGTATCTCGCTGAAAAAATTCAGTCTGCTCCAGGAACCCGCATTGTGGCGATTGTTGGCGCGGGCCATGTGGCGGGAATCAAGCGCTACCTTGGAACCAAGATTGATATTCAAGCGCTGGATGCACTTCCCCCTCCTAGCCCATTCGCCCGGCTGCTCGGCATGGGAATTCCTGCGCTATTTGTCGCACTTATTGTAGGAGGCTTTTTCTACTCAGGTGCAGAAACGAGCGCTCACATGGTAGGCGCCTGGATTCTTATTACGGGAGGGTTCGCAGCACTGGGCTCACTCATCGCGCTCGGTCACCCCCTCACGATACTTTCCGCTTTTGTCGCCTCGCCCTTCACTACCATTCATCCCCTGCTTGCCTCAGGCTGGGTGGCTGGTCTCGTAGAAGCCATGATTCGAAAGCCACGCGTCGGAGACCTTGAGCACATTGCCGAGGATTTAAGCACCTACGGGGGATGGTACCGAAATCGAGTAAGTAGAATTCTTTTAATAATGGCGCTCACGAACCTATTTGGAACGATTGGCGCACTGTGGGGTATTAAGGTAGTGGCCTCCATGCTCTGATTCAAAAAGGCACTTCACGAAGAAGTGAGAGCCCTCCGCAGCAAGCGCAAGCCCCTGAATAAATTAGCATAGCTGCGACCTGCGCAGAGGGAGTGTCATCGCGCCGCCCCTGTGCCCCCTTGTCCCTCTATGGTAAAGGAAGTCTCCGAGAGAAGAGTACCCATGTCCAAATCCCTACCGTCAGAAACCCTGCCCTCAGTAGCGCTTGCGCGCTCCATTATTTCGGCAGAGGCTCACGCTCTTTCCCTAATGGCCGAATCGCTCGGACCAGCCTTCGACAGCGCGGTACAGGCTTGTGTTTCCCTTAGCCCCCGCGGCCGTATCGTAGTGTGCGGAATTGGGAAGACCGGAATTATAGGGGCAAAGATATCCGCTACGTTTGCGAGCGTAGGTTTCCCCTCCTATGTCCTTCACCCCGGCGAAGCGGTTCATGGCGACCTTGGCAGGTTATGCCCTGAAGATTTAGTCATTCTGCTTTCCAATTCAGGGCAGTCTTCGGAAATCCTGAGAATCCTCCCCTACCTCAAGAACTTTGGGGTCACCACGCTTGCTATCACCAGTGGCGCAAACTCCCCCATGGTGAAGCAATGCAGCCTTTCCCTTGTGGTGCCCAAACTTGAGGAAGCGGGGGCACTTGGCCTTGCGCCCACTTCCTCTACCACGGCGCTTCTGGCCTTGGGTGATGCGCTCGTTATGTGCGCTGCCCATCATCGCAAGGTTTCACGCGATCTTTTTGCCGCAAGACACCCTGGGGGAATGCTCGGCAAGACACTCATGCTCGTTTCTGAACTGATGCGGCGAGGCGATCAATTATGCGTCGTCTCGGAAAAACTTCTCTGCAAAGATGTTTTGCACAGCATCACCCTCACCAAAGGTCGGCCAGGATGCGCGGCGCTCGTTAATGCGGAGGGACAACTCCAAGGAATTTTTACCGACGGCGATTTGCGCAGATGCTTAGACCGGAATCCTGACTTTCTGGAACGGCCGGTTGTAGAATTTATGTCCCACACTCCCAAGACAGTATCGCCCGATACTCTTGCCGAAGAAGCCTTGAGAACCATGAATCAGTTTCAAATTGACCAGGTACTCGTTATCGACGAACAACGCCGGCCTATTGGGCTGCTTGATATTCAAGATATTGTTCAGGTTGGATAAGAGCTTCCCGAGCGAATCTCTGGCCAGCTTTCCCTTCGTGGTCTCTGTGGTCTTAGTGGTTGTTTTTAAAAACAACAAAGCCCATAGGAAGCAATCCCTCGGGGGCTCCCTCTACCCAGCCTTCGACTCTTTACTCTGAATCGCAAGCGCTTCTATATACTCTTTAAACGCTGCATGGATGTCGTAGCGCAGGAAAACTTCCGCCGGACGAGCTGACTTTGCTAGTTTCTTAAGATCTTCATCTTGATTAGGACAGATACAGACCACTGGATTGTCTGTGATTCTTCCCACATTGACCATTTGCCGCAGAGCGCCTCTCTCTTGAATAAGCTCCTCGTTAACATCGGCAATGAGGACTCGTCCGAGCTGCTTAAGCTCTTTGATAATACGTTCCGTCTTGGCGGTCCTGAGCACGCGTATCCCTGCAGCGGAACAAATTCCCGAGATTTTCTCCTGAAGGAATGCGTCAGAGCTACAAAGAACGGCAATCATATGAGAAAGGGTAAAATGGTTATTCTTTCATTCACTAAAATCAGCTCGGCACACCCTGGTGAGGAGGTCGGAATGGCGGACGCACTACTTGAGCCCTTTCTAAAATACGGAATTTTCTTAGCGTATTCTGCGTAATTCCATCAAAGAATCAGGCAATTACCAATTCGCGCCTAATCGTACAGGTCCCCCACAAAGCGCCGATATTCACTAGTAGAAGATGATGGACATGCTAACGGGACGCGCTAACGACGCTCAAGCAGAGGGCGAAGCTTGCGAGTCCAAAGAGGAGACGCACGAGGCGAACCGAATCGTCGTGGCCTGGCGTCATTAACATAGAGGTTAGCAGTATGAAGTTAGATTCACTTCTTCGCGGGCTCTCAACAGCCACGAATGAACTCAATAAATCAACCGAGAAGCTCTCTTCGGGCAAGCGGATTAACCGCGCCGCCGATGATGCAGCAGGGCTTGCCATTGTGAGTCAGCTCGTCAGCGACGAGAAAGTACAAAGGCAAGCATCCAGTAACATCGACTACGGCAAGTCTGTATCCGAAGTTCAAGACGCGGCACTTAGCAGCATCTCGGACATCAGCCAAAGACGCGCGGAACTTGCGGCTCAAGCTTCCAACGGCACTCTGAGCGACAGTCAGCGAGCTTCGCTGGACGCCGAGTACCAATCACTTGGCCAAGAAGCGGACCGCATCGTTGCATCAACTGAGTTTAATGGAGTGAATCCGCTTGAAAATGAAGTCAACCTACAGGTAGGCGGAAACTCTAGCAGCGATTCACAAATTGCGCTGGGAAGCACCCCTTCAAGTGTCCTCTCCGGATCAGGAGGGAGCTTACTATCAGCAAGCTCGGCGCAAGCGGCACTTGATAGTGCCATCTCGAAAATAGCCGATGTTTCTGAAGCACGCGGCACAAATGGAGCTGCAGTTTCTCGCCTCGATTATGCACAGAACGCGGCCGAGTCCAATGCAACCGAGAAGGCGGCCGCACGCTCACGCATTGAAGACGCTGATATCGCCGAAACTGTCGCGCGCAGGGTCTCCAGTGAAATACAGCAGAATCAGACTACTGCGCTTCTCGCCCAAGCGCAGCAGCTGAATAGACAGAATGCTGCTATTCTATTGAAGTAAGACGAGGACACTGTGGTGGTTGGCAAAATCGGAGCATCTCGAATTGATCTTCTTGGTTCCTCGGGTTCCTCTCGCACGCTGGGAGACTCTCTAAACGTGCAGAGCACCCAGGGAACTACCAAGACCGGGCGAGCAAACGAAGATGCCGCCACCGTCTCCCTCTCTAAAGATGTCGTAACAGCTAAGACATCCTCAGCTCCCGGAGTCTCAAATTATCTTGCCGTGCGTGAGAACGCCGCCAATGCAATTACGAGCCTTCGAGCTGAGCAACAAAGCCTTGCGGAAAAGGGGGCAACCCTTGCCGAAAGTGAGGAGCTCGCCACTCTTCAATCCCGATTTGGCGAAATAGAAGAAGAGATTAGCCGCATAAGTAGCGAAGCCACCTATAAGGGACAGAACGTTCTTCAAGGAGCAGTCTTTGGAGAGAATGACGCCAGTGATGGGAGCAAGACAAAAGTATTCGCGGTAGCGAGCCTCGCCCCTCTTACCGCAGATCCAGGACTTTCTCTTGCGACCCCTGAGCTTGCCGACGCCGCGGACGAGTCGCTCACGACCTTAGTGGGTCTGGCTTCTAGCGCAGCAGAATCAAGCTCCCGAGCCCAAGAAGTAGCAAGTTCAAGCGCCGCAAGCTCCTCGGAAGCCTCTTCCGAGGAAGCTTCCCGGCTTTCCGTTGAAGATGCCCAAAAGAGAGCCCGGTCCATTGCAGATCAAGTGACTCAAGCCGCAAGCGCATCGTTCTCTGCGGAAGATAGCACGCTGAGTCTCATAGATTCTCTGGATCAGACCGCATAAGCGCATAAAGCTTCGGATTTCTATTCGTATCGCGTAGTCGACGGGGGACGCGGAGAGACAAAAGATCCCCTGGGATTTTCAGGGATTCCTAAGACTACCGCCGCAAATAGGCCGGTCGTTAGGCTCGTCTAACCTGAGCCAAGAATTCTATGAAATCGTCGAGATGTTTCTCGAGAATAGAATCCACGATTTTAAAATTGAGCTTCTGATATTCATGAATCGCAATATTTCGAAAACCAACCATGCGCTTCATAGAAGCGGCTGTCTCTGAGGAGAGTAATTTTGCAGCAACGAGCAAATCAAAGCCATCTCGATTCGTCTGTGGAATGCCTAGCTGCTTTACCTTCGCCACATGCACGGAGAGACTGATCGCAAGCTCGCATGCCTGTTGCAGTGTAAGGATGATAGAGTCTTGCTTAAGCTCGTCTTCGACCCAGGCGAGCTGCTTTCCGCCGTGAAGCCGTTGAAGTTTCGCTACCGCACGCTCGAGGGCAGCAGATTTGTTTATTACTACGTTATCAATGACCATCTTAACTTTCCCCAGGTCTCCTCGACCCAGCGATAGGGCGATAGAACTCTTCTAAAAAATCTCTTCTTTGCTCATTAAAATCGGTATAGGCGCAAATTGCATACGTCTCAAACTCTTTCCGTGCCTCAGGGTCAAGGTCAAGAATTACCTTAGCTTTACTGACAATCTCCGCGCGAAAGACCTCGGACGCATGGCGAATATCTATAAGGTGAACGTCCCTATTCAGCGCAACTGCAATATCCTGCGAAATATTCCAAAGTTCGACTGAATCAACAGGCGGAGCGTTGTTGAGAAAAGCCAGATCAACATCGCTATCACTCCGTGCAGTATCGTCAGCCTGCGAGCCAAAAAGATACACCGCCTGGAGCGCACCAAACTTTGCACGAAGAATATCAATAGCAGGATTAAGGTTGATCACTTTCAGACAGTAGCAAAGAGAGTATTGCCGAGAAAGTACGATCTGGACTTCACCCAAGCTGGAACCTATGACCCTGATATTGCTAAGGGATTAGAGCACCTCCACGCGACATTCATTCTTGCCGAGCCGCCGCTGCAAATCATAGGAAACTATTTCAACAAATCTCCGATATCGGGGCATGCGCTTCAATTCAACAATGGTTTCGGATTTCGCCGTCGCTGCGAGGAAATACAAGTGGAGTCGCTTCTGCAAAGGAAGCTCCCTCACTGAATTCCTGCTAAGCCTGGCGATAACCTCGGCCCTCGCGGTCATCTCCATTCCAAACCTTCAGGCCCTCACTGCAGGAGGCATATTCGCCAAGTCATGCCGTGCATTGAAGCCCGCTCTTGAACTAGGGAGAGTCTCCGCACTGACCCTTGGGCAGCAAGTCGAAGTCGCATTGATAGGGAAGCAGCTCGTAGGTAGAGCTCCCGCCCAAAATCGCATCATATTTAAGGCCGAGGTTCCAAAGGGGCGCGCCGAAATCGCGTCGTCTGAGCCAGGAAAGATAATCTTTAGGCCAAATCTAAGTGCCTCCCCAAGCAGTCTGCGCGTCTTTGGCGCCTCTCGCACCTGCCTAGTTCAAATCTCTCTTCGAGGAAGAATTGCGGAGAGCATACGATGAACTGCTGCCGCGGAGCCTCTCTCATCGAAGCACTGCTTCTTTGTCTTCTCATAGCCAGTGCTTCTCTCGCGAGCGCGGGACACCTCGCTTCTTCCTATCGCGCACTAAAGGAAATACGGGGGCTTACCCCTAAACTTTCAAACGCTCCTCTTCCTTCCGAGGTTTGCAGCCTTCAACCTCACCACATCCTCAACGAAATTCTTTCTACCTGCCAAGACCCGGGGTTATCAAAAGATAGTTATCTCCACGCAAGGAGGTGGCCATGATAGCAGACCGCGTAAACTTTGGTTTCTCCCTTCTTGAAACTCTGGTGGCAACGCTTATGACCTCTCTCTCGCTCCTGACTGGTGTCTATCTTGTTACTCGCCTCTCCCCGCAGCTTGATAGCTACGCGCAAGCAGAATCAGACCTCGCCGCCGAGCTGCTTGTCATTCAGCTTATGAAGCGCGCCATGCGCTCCTTAGATTCGCACCGCTTACCCCTTATCCCCATGGTGCATAAAGGCGGAAACATAAGATTTAGCGACGGAAGCCTTGCTCCCTTTAGTGCGGGCGCAGCCTGGGATTCTGATGCAATTTCCTATACTCATCTTGACTCCGAACAAGTGCTTTCAGTTGCTGAGTGCCGCGTCTCCAGCGAAGCCACTATTATTAGGGGCTGTTTGAATGCCAGCCGCACGGCAAGTTTTAAGGGAATCGAAAATTTTGTTTTGGTTTCACCTGAAGGAGTAACGCTTGCTCCTGGAACAGTAAGAGGGCTCGGAGTGTGCCGTACGGCAGTATTGTTCTCTTCGCCCAGTATTCTTGGCGCCCAGCCTGCACGCCCCCTGCCATGTTCAGTACAAGCGATTGTGCCTGCACGCACACTCGAAACTCTCTATCTTGGGCAAGATGGCATCCTGCGACTAGTTCGCACTCGCGGCGCAAAGGTAATCGAGCAGCAACCTGTTGCTGCGCTGCCCTTCAATTTGATGCTCAATCTACGAGAATCAGCGGAGAGTAATCTCCTCCAACTTGAAGTGCTTCTTTCTCCACGCGCTCCGCGCCAGGCCAGGCCTCGTAGCTTCACCTTTAATAGCTCGCTTAGCAGACGGCATTTTCTTGATCTGGTTTTTAATCTATGAACTCTCAGGAACAGGGCACCTCATTTTGCGCGGTGGTATTTATTCTCTTTGTGGTCTCAGCCCTGCTCTGCGCCTCTCCCCAAGGGACTGCGCTCATCATGAGAACCGCGGGGCTTGCCGCAAGCGTTCGAAAGCGTGAATCAGAGCCCATCGATAGAATCTTTGCTTCCCCCCTCTCACCCCTTAGCGGGATTCGCGTTCAAAGAAAGCAGATAACAACAAGCCCATCCATTTCCACTTTTGCAACTTTGCTCTATCCGCATGAAGAGGGAATTCTATTGGACCTTGAGTTTAGCTCTGATCTCGCCTTGCACCCCTGCCCCGCATCCGCCCTTGTGCTCGAGCCTCTGCTCTATCGAGAAGAACCCAGCGTTTCTTCAGCGTACACATGCGCCTATGGCAATAGTTTGCGACTATCAAAGAATACGGAAATGCTGAGCAATCTTTCTGCGCCTGAGCTTGAGCTCTCGGGAGACTATCCGTTCACTCTCATTATCGCGGGCTGGCTTAGGCTCGATTCGCTCCGAATCCTTGGAAGCGCCAGAGTAATTGTTGGTGGAGATGTTGCTATTCGCGAAGTTCATATCCCAGAGGGCAGTGACCTACGACTGCACTCCGCTACTGGCATGGTTGAAGTGCATGCGGCCTTAGGAAACGGACGAAGTCTTATCTCGGGACGTGACCGCGCACCAGCTCCTTTGCAAGGAATGGAAGCAAGTCTTCAAGTACTGCCACATAGCGAAGTTCGTCTTCTTGGAATCCAGCGTGTGGGCGATGCGAGTTGAGGAACTTACTGCCCTCAACTAATTGAAGCATGCCCTCCCCTTCGTGTTCTTAGTGTTCTTAGTGGTTGTTTTTACAAACCACTAAGAACACGAAGGGTAAAAAGCATGTTACTCGCTAAGCTCTCGTAAAAGCGCTTCAAACGCTTCACCCCCTGCGGCGCTCTTCCACTCGATATGTGGCCTCTGGTCAGGCAACGCCGCTCGTGCGGCATGAGCAGTGCGTTTAAGCAAACAGGTAAAGCCGCCAGCTCCAAATCCCTCAAAGGGGAAGAGCCTATAGCAATGCGCCTCTGTGAGCAGAGAACGATGAGCTGCGAGCGAGGCGACTGCGCAGCTTTCAAACTCGGGAAACTTCTTCAGGAACCACTCTATGACTCCTTCATTTTCAGCTTTTGAGAAGGTGCACGTGGAATAGAGTAGATGGCCTTCGGGGGCAACCAGGCGAGCAGCATTAGCAAGTATCCTACGCTGCCGCTTAGAGTTCATCTGCACAGTTGCCGGGTGAAAGCCGCCAGGCGACGACTTGCCCTTCAAAAGCAGAGACTGCCCCGAGCAGGGGGCATCGACTACGACCACATCAGCAACGGCCCCTAACTCATCAGCGAGGCGCTCCGGATCCCTCCCCAACACTACGCAGGGGTCTATGCGGCAGCGCTTAAGATTCGAAATAAGAGCGGTAATTCTTCCATGAACTGCCTCGTTGGCAATAAGTAGCTGAGGGGAAAGAGCCTTCCATCCAAGAAGCGCCTTGCCGCCCGGAGATGCGCACACATCAATAAGAATTCGTGGCGGCTGCTCGCGCAGCGTGCGAGACACCTCTTGAAGTGGGCTCGCGCAGAACACGGAAGAAAGATCCAATAGATACCAATCCCCTGCCTGATGGCGCGGGTCCAAGCCAGGGCGCGAATCGGGGTCGGGGAATGAAATCCAGGCAGGGAGCCAGGGCGGTGATTCACGACCAAGGCCAATTGAAACATCCGCCTCTGAAGCGCCGCGTACATGAAGAACAGAGGAGCGGGCCATGTCGCCAGAGGATAAGGCGGAGAGAAATCGCTCTTGATCAGTCACCTCAGAAAAAAGAGCGCCCGCCAAACGCAGCATGCTTTGAGAGGGGGGATTATTCTGCGGTTTCGTATTCATGAACACTTACTTAGTAGAGCGCCGTACGTAATCACATTCAGGGCTTCAAACGCAATCATAGCGAGCCGCTAACTCAGTAGTTCCAGTGAGTTAGCGGATATGGAGCAACTTACTTCCTTACGCTGATAGGAGAGCACAGTGGGGTCTTCCCCTTGCATGAATGAACTACGAGGTTCTCCTATGACAGCGCCACTTCCCCCTCTTCCCCCAAAACAGCAGGGCAGTTCGGCTGAAAAAATTGTCTTGATCACCGTTATCGTGGTCTGGGTAGCAACGGGCTTAGCGGGGCTTGGCCTTCTTGCGAGCTCCGTTCTCGCGAGTGGCGAAGGCGAAGATCGGAGGGCAGCGGTTCCCACTAAGTCTGTAACAGTTGCATCGGAAGAGACGGTCCCACCCGAGGCAATTGTTCCACCAGTAGAAACAGCCCAGCCTGAGGAAACTATTAAACCAAAAGAGACACGCGAAGCATCCAATGATTCCGATTCCATCTCGCCTCCGGAAGACGAGCCCAAGGAAATGGTAGTACGTCCCCTCGAGGTACTACCTCCTATCTCCCCTGAAAACACGGGTGCTACTCCGATAGCAAAGATCGCACCGGCGGACACCACAAGTTCGCGAACATTACCTTCTGAGACTACCGTGGCCCTCAATATTGCAACGCCCCCAGCACCGACGCCTGCCCCTCAAACTCTGGACCAAGCATCGGTCTGCACACTCTCTGAACAAGCATGTATTGACCTGTGCCCGGATGGTTCGGTTTTTGATGATGGGATGGATATTGGCGGAACTGAAGAGTGGGAAGTTTGTGAACAAGCCTGCCGCTTTGGCAGAATTCGCTGCATCAAAGGAATTGAAGAAGACCCCTGCGGCCATTTTCATGGAGCCTGCCGCTATCACTGCTATGAAGAGTCTTATACTGAAGACTGCGAGGATTCTTGCGATGAGGGCCGTGATACGTGCGCCGCAATCCTTGGGCACAAGAAATGAAGAAGCTGACTTAGCCTGATCATCTCAAAGCACACGAGGGAACCTCTGAAAATCTAGCTAACGGCGTCCCCCTGCTCCGCGAAAGGGCTGAGCGGTCATGCGCGGAGAGCGGCCGCGTCCTTCGGCAATGTGGCTAGGATCAAACGTTTCTTGCTCACGAACAGACACCTCGCGCAGTAATGAGCTGCGCCCTTTCACCCATTCAGGCGCATGGGAGTCGTGCCACTTGGGATCAATCGCGGTCGCTAGGGTAAGGAGTGGAACTATCTCGGTGTCGGTTGTCATATCTCCTCCGATACCAATGTTGATAGTTTTACCCACGAGCCATGGACGCTCTTTCACTACGGAGTCTTTTGAAAGGGTGCGGGTCTGGTCCCCATCAGTGTACCCATCAGTCACTCTCCTGTGAAGTTTATCTACCATCCCGGCCCAAATGCTTTCCAACGCAACCTTACGGTGCTCCCCTGAGAAATCATTCAGTTCAGGACTCTCGCCCGGCTCTACCTTGAGCCGCCGCAGTAGCATAGCTTCAACTTCGCGCGCCCGATTGAAGTCCCGAAGTTTGATGCCAGAATGTTCAAAGTCATATTCTGAGAGGCCATGCGCCGCTCTAAAGGCAGCTAATTGGGCAAAGAGATCGGAGTCACACTCAGAAGGACAAAACTTACGCCATGCTTGAGAGCCAAGAACGGTAATTCCATTTACCTGAGAAATAGCCGCAATCGAGATCATGTGGCGCAAAATGCCAGGGACCTCATCTTCATACAGAGACGCATGAATCAAGGTCGCCGCCGTATGCGTATCAAGAGGCAAGGATGCCACGGCTCTTCCGAGTGGGGTAACTATGAGACTTGGACTTCTAAGCCCAAGCGCCTTATGTTTTCGACGAGCTTCTTTAATGCTTTCTCGTGGTGGCTGATGGAAGAAGGTCAGCGCTTCCATATTGATACCAGCGCATGCAAAGCGCAGGTCAGTTTGGTCAAGGGGGAGCCGCTGAATTTCAGGGGTAGGATACGCTGCGAGAGCTGACCGCGGCACCTCTCCGTGCCAAATATAGATCCCCTCCCTTGTTCTGCCCGCTCTTCCTCTCCGCTGATTCGAGCACGCAAGGGAAATAAGATGAATATCGAGCGTCTCCACCCCATCCACTACTTCGATGCGTCTTTCCAGCCCTGAGTCGATTACTGCGTCAATATCGTCAATGGTCACACTTGTCTGTGCCACATTAGTGCACACCACAATTTTAGGTCTGTCATAGTGCCTAAAGGCGAGCTCTTGTTCAGAGGGAGGGAGCTGCCCGTGCAGTGGTACAATTTCAGCGTCGACCCCGGCATCCTCAAGAGCCGCAATCGTCATCTGAATTTCTCTTTTTCCAGGAACAAAAATAAGCGTATTCCTGCCTTCACGAGCGAGCGCAGCCGCATCATCAATAATAGAATTTCCAGCCTCTCTGTCCTCTATCGGGAAAACGCGCCCGGGTATGTTAATTATGGGAGCTCCACCGAGGTACTTCGACAAACGCTCCGCCTCAAGCGTGGCAGACATGATGACTAACTTAAACGGCTTGCCCTCACTTTGCGCCTTTACTGCCCATGCAAGCAGGGCCTCCTGGTGCTTATTCCACTCATGGAGTTCATCGAGCACAAGAACGTGGCGCTCATGATCTGGGTCAACAAGGCTCTTCACGAGCTCATACCCATCGGTGACGAATCTTATTCTCGTCTTTGGTCCTTCAATACGATCAAACGCGTGGCAGAACCCGACGGTTTCCCCAAGAGGCTCGCCAAATAACCAAGCAAGATAGGAAGCACAGGCACTGGAAGGAAGCCGCCGCGGCTGCGTCGAGGTTACGTCATACCCCGCTTCATGCAAAATTCGTGTTCCCTCTGTGGTCTTACCTGAACCTGTCTCAGCAACAATAATCACCGCAGGATGCATCGCCACCGCCTGCAGAATCTGATCTTTGAACTTTGTTACCGGTAAATCTGTCCGAAAGTCGGGAAGCAATACGGGCCTTGGAGCGTAAGAGGCCGCCGCAGGGTCCCCATCCTCAAGCATGAATCTTACGAGAAGCTCGTTAGGATCATCTCCCGTAGAAGCACCAGGCCTACTACTTGTAACCGGCGGGGCAACAAGCTGGTCATACCCAGCAGAACCAGACACCTCTCGCATTGAAATTGAGGCTGTAAGGCGGGGAGAGCCCGCATCTCCGGGGAGATCAGCTGGACGGCGGCCAGAATTAGAGCCCAGAGAGAACTGGAATGAATCACGAGGGGAAGGAGAAACTGCCACTAAACCCCACAATTAAAGTACTTCTAAAGAAACACAGAAGCACACCCCTTAAGGAATCATACCAATTACCTTAGTTTAACCAAGTGAAAATAATTAGCTTACGAGAAAAAAAGTCGTAGACTTTTTAGTTGAGATGTAGAAAGCCCTAGCCTAAGTTTATCTACTTCTAATGCCTTTCCAGGATCCACTTTACGACCTGGCGCAATCACATCATGCCCAACCAAGTTGCGAAGCGGAAAAAGTTTTCCAAGTACCCTCAAGAGCTTTCCTAACGCCGCGTACTGACTATCCGTAAACTTTCCCGTCGGAGAGCCGAGCAATTCAATGCCGATGCTAAAATGGTTTACGTTCTCCCGGCTATCGTCCGGGAACGGCATACGACTGACACCGGCATGCCAGGCGCGTTTCTCCGGCTCTACAAGCTGAGCAGTCTTCCCACGTCGTGAGATGAGAAAGTGCGCAGAAACTCGCGCCTCATCAAGCGCAGCGATACACTCGTGAAGCGCAAAGGGGCTTTTTGCATGGGAAACATACATGCAGTGCAGCACCACGGTATCAATCTCGCAGCCTTTCGGCCGCTCATCAAAATGAGGCGAGGGACTCTTTTGTATGGTAAAAACCTTAGATGAAGCACCCTTCACAGGGACGTCTCCTTAGGGGCATGACAAGTTATGATGCGCACTCTTTCTATCTCAACGGCAGGCCAAGGGCTTTATGAAATCACCTCTGAAGTCGCCAAAGTTCTTGCAGAATCTAATATAGAGCAAGGCCTCTGCACCATCTTCATTCAGCATACCTCTGCGAGTCTTCTCATCCAAGAAAACGCAGATCCTTCAGCCCGCCAGGACCTTGAACGCTGGCTCAAGCGCCTCGTGCCCGAGCGAGATCCGCACTTCACCCACACCGCAGAGGGCCCCGATGACATGCCAGCTCATATTAAGGCTGCCCTGACACCAACTTCAATTGGCATACCTGTCAGCGGAAACGAACTTATGCTCGGGACCTGGCAAGGGATTTATCTGTGGGAGCATCGCGCCCTCCCTCATCGCAGAAAGGTTGTGGTCTCTGTTCTTGGAGAAGGGGACTCTTAGGGAAACTCTGAAAAACCACCCCCGGGTATGCTTACTTTTCAAGCACCTGATTACCAAGGCGCACCTCACGGGCAATGCGAAGAACCTCACCTACGAGCTCGCTCGAGGGCATGGGTTTTTTTAAATATCCGTCCATGCCGCTACTAAGACAGAGCTGCTTGTAGCCGGCGATATGATGCCCCGTATAGGCAACAATATGAACATGCCCACCAGTGTTGCCTTCTAGTTCACGAATCTTCCGCGCAACTTCAAATCCATCCATGCCTGGCATTTGGCAATCTAAGACAATTACGTCGAAATCTTCTTCTGAGAAGTAGCGCACCGCCTCTGCACCCGTCTTAACAGTGGTCACATCCACGCCAGCCTTCGACAAACTTCGGCCAATAAACAGACGCTGCATTTCGTCATCATCTACCACAAGCACACGAACTCGAGTTCCTTCGGATACTACGGGAGCAGCAGCGCCGGAAGATGACACGCCAATACTTCGCCTGATGTCGCCAAGTTGTTTCCGAATGACTTCACTATAACCTTGCTGCTCAACACTAAGTCCTGTCTCCTCAAGCAAGGCAAGCATGCCCTCGCAGGCTTCAAGCTGCGCAATCATTTTTTCAAGTTTTTGAAGCATCTTGTCGCCTCCCCATGAACTACGCGTCCACTACCACTATGGTCGGCCAGCTAAAGATTCAACTGAAGAGAAAAGGCACAGGACAGAGGGAGGAAACACTCTAAATTCAACAACTTATCGACAGTAGCAGGTAAAAGGCACGCGCTTGCAATCAACTTCCTACCTAAGGAGCCTCCGAAAAAGTCCCCTTGCCGGCACAAAACTCGCTCATCCAACGGAAATCTAAACAAATCCCTGTGAGCCACATAGGTAGGGCGCCCTGTCCCCAGGAGGCAATGTCACCTCGAGGCAGGGTCACCTCGAGGCAGGGTCACCTCGAGGCAGGGTCACCACGAGACAATTTGGAAGATCCTGCAGCACACGGTGAGACTTGTCTCACAGAACAAGTCGCTTGAACGGCAGAGCGCATTTTAAAGAGGATCCCTAACTACTCACTCGCAAAGGCGGAACGGGCCCAAGACGAGAGGTCCTCCACGACCGCTTGATTCTTAGTCCGCAAATCTTTCACCTCAAGCTTTTTGCCATCCTCACTAACAAAGAGCACATACGGAATCCCCTTTCCTGCGGCAAAGTCGATTTGCTTCCCAAGCTTCGGACTCTTGAAGAAAACCTCCACCGCGATACCTGAGTTCCTTAGGTCCTCCGCAAGTTCATTACATCGTGGGCGCTGCTCTTCAGAAAGAACAGTGACAAGCACCTGCGCGCGAGTGCGCTGCTCAGTGCTTACAAGATTATTAGTAAAGGCGAGCTCCATAAGCCGCGTCAGTCCAATAGATCCACCGACGCCGGGGAGCTTTTGACTTGTAAACTGAGAAGCAAGATTCTCATAACGACCGCCACTTGAGACCGAGCCGAACTCCGGGAAATCGGTCATAAGAGTCTCGAAGATAATCCCGGTATAGTAATCGAGACCTCGCGCAAGACTTAGGTCTACCCTCAAATACTCATGGAACGGCTGAGGAATGAGTGAGAAGATCTCTCTTAGCTCCTCGGCCCCCGCTTCGAACATTGCATCCTTAATTCCAAGCGCATTCACGGTGGTGAGAAGATCTCTTGGACTGCACTGCACTGCGGTGAGGTCAATAATCTTAGCTGCCGTTTCTCCCGAAACCCCAGCGCTTGCCCCAAGTTCCTTCATGACTCCGTCTTTTCCAATCTTGTGGAGTTTATCGACGGCGATGATGGCAGCCTTGCGCTCAGCTTCCCCTAAGCCAAGTGCACTGTAACAACCATGAAGCAACTTGCGGTTGTTCACGCTCATCCGAAAAGGACCAAGCGCTATTGTCTTAAAAGCCTTTAGCAGAACATGCAAAATCTCTGCATCACAGCTCACGGGAAGCTCGTCACGAGCAATAGTATCAATGTCGAATTGATAGAACTCGCGAAACCGCCCCTTCTGAGGTCTCTCCCCTCGCCATACCTTTTGCATTTGGTAGCGCTTAAAAGGGAAGCTCAGCTTTGACATATGCTGAGCCACATAGCGCGCAAAAGGCACCGTTAAATCAAAGTGTAGTCCAAGCGCCGACTCTTCCTCGTCTTCTGCATGGAAGCGTTTTACCGAGTATATCTCACGCTCTACGACCCCTTTTGAAGAGAGCGTTTCGATGAGCTCAACTGCCGGTGTCTCAATGGGAATAAAACCGTGGCTCGCATAGACCGAAGCAATGGTCTTAATGATGCGCTCTTCAGCGAGCTTTTGCTCGGGCAACCACTCAGGGAAGCCTGAAATAGGGGTAAGTTTGGCCATAGGATGCTCCTGGTACTAGGTCAAGAAGGGTACCTGAGTGACCAACGCGGAGCAATCGCCAGGGGGTGAAGTTTGCCGGCCTGCTCCCTCTCTCGCGCCCCTCCCTCCATAAAGGTAGGGCGCCCTGTCCTCAGGGCGCCAAGAAAAAATGTCCGAATATTAATCCGCTGAGAAACGCGAAATATGGAGCGCGCTCCCTCCCGTATATGCGGGAGAAAAAGCCCCCTTCCGCGCAAAAAGGTATGGTTTGAACTCCCTAAGATTCCTAGACTCAAGGAAGCTATGGACGCCCCTCCCACCTACACAGAAGAAGCCAGGCTCAGCGCTCTGCGTGAGACCCTTTCAGCTCAAGAGAACGCCAGCGCCCAGCTTCCCTCTCTCAAAATGGACACGTCATGGGTTGAGCGAGCCCTTAAAAAGGCCTGGGAGTATCTTGAGCCCTGGGTTCCCGACTTCTCTCTTAATAAAGATGACTTCTCGTTTCCGGTAGACCTAGAAGGAATCTGGCTCACGGTAAAAGTTCTATTTCTTCTTACCTCGGCAATTCTCCTGCTGAAACTCTTTCAAGTGCTTTGGTCTCGGCGCAGTCAAAGCAGCCTCGCCGAGAGACCCTCTCGCCCTCTTTCACAAAACAGCCTTGTGTCCCTTATAGAATCTGCTTGCCGCGAAGGCCGCTGGACAGAGGCGCTAAGACTTCGCTGGTGCCTTTTTTTGCAGAGGAAGAACTTACGGTCTTCGATTACCCCCCAAGAATTCGCGCTCAGAGAAAAGCCCATCGCCCAGCTCCCTCAAGTCCTTGCCGGAATGTTTGGCCCCCTCGAGGCCGCGCACGAAAGCCTCTTTCAGGACTTTGATAGAAATTGCCATGCGTTTGAGACTTCGCAAGCTCGGGGAGACGCGGCATGAAAATCCCCAAGGCACTCGTACTCCTCGGACTTTTATCGGTCTTTGGGCTCTTTATCTTCCTTCAGGTGCTTGCGGCTCGGCGCACAAGCGCGGCGCAAGTTTCTACTGTCGCAGCTTCTGGCACGGGGCTAAGCACGTTCCTCTCTTTTGCAAATTCTCTCTACCCCTCTCAAGTAACGCTCAAGCGCTCGGCAGTATTCTCATCCCAAGAGCTTCGCACGACGGGCGCACTGCTTATCCTTAGTCCCGAAATGGACCTCTCATCGAGAGAGAGCGCCATCCTCAAAGAATTTGTTGAGGACGGGGGGCTTCTTCTCATCTCCTTTCACCAGGAATCTTCCTGGAATGCCCTGAAGCACGCTCGCAGCGTGCTCGGAATTACTAGGGACATTGAGCCCTATGCTGAGTTTGAGAATTACAAGGTAAGCCGCGCAACCGCCCCGCAAGGCGTTCCTCTTTTTGAGGCTGGCAAAGTTTATTCCTTCTATTCTGCCTTGACCTTTGATACCAAAGACTGCCGAGGCGGAAACTTCGATTGTTTTGTGATGCACCAGCGCCTTGGTAAAGGAGACGTCCTTGTAATGAGCGGCTTACCGCTTCTTGCAAACTCTCTGCTACCCTTCGATGGCAATCAGCACTTTGCGGCGAACCTTATTCCTAGCGTTGGGTCGGTAGTTATTGATGAGTACCGACACTTTTATAGTGATAAGACGCTGGGTGACTTGCTCACGAAACCAAGCTTTATCCTCCCCATGTTGGCCCTTCTCGTGGGAGCCCTTGGCTTTTTCATTTTTGGTTATTCTGAGCCCTCTCACCTTGCCGATCGTTCCCAGGTGGAGAAGCCACGTCTCGCCTTCCATGACTTTTCTTTGGATGCGCTAAGGGGGCTATTCTCAAGAAAGGAAGACCTGCGCGAGGCAATTTCCCTGCAAGAAGACTCTCTCCTCATGCGATTTCCTCGCGCTGCCCAGCGCCTTCAGGCGCTGCATGAGCACTACGCGGCCCGCCCACCTCTTGAGTTAGCCTCTGCGCTACTCAAGGAACACCGCTCTCTTCTTCAAGAGCGCATGGGCCTCAAGCACTCGAGCGCGGCTCACGCTAGTATTCAGAAACAGGAACCTCTCTCTCTCAAGAATCAAGAAGGAAGCACGATATGAACGGAACTTGTAAGGAACTATTTAGCGCAATTTCAAATACGGTTGAGGGCCACTTGCTTTTTGGCCATGAACGCCTGATTCGATTTTTTGTCATCGCCTTCTTGGCCCGCGGACACGTCCTCGTTGAAGGCCCCCCAGGAACCGGTAAAACCCTGACCGCCAAGATCATGGCGCACCTTCTTGCACGCTCATTTAGGCGCGTTCAATTTACAAGCGACATGCTTCCCAGCGATCTGATTGGTGCCCACCTGTACAATCCCGCCCAGCAGCGCTTTGACTTTATACGCGGACCGCTTTTTGCAGACTTTATTATTGCAGATGAGGTCAATCGCACTCCTCCCCGAACTCAATCAGCTCTGCTTGAAGCCATGGAAGAGCGGCAAGTTACCGTAGAAGGAGAAACCCTCAAGCTTGGCGCCGATTTCTTTGTAATTGCGACCCAGAATCCGCACGATTTTGAAGGCACCTACCCTCTGCCTGAATCGCAGCTTGACCGTTTCCTCTTTAAAATGGTGCTTTCGCATGCCCCTCAAGCAGCAGAAATTGCCATTCTTCAAAATCTTCTCGCTGGTTCCCTTCCGCCAGACCTCTCGAAGCTGCGTCCGGTTCCTTACGACCGCGTTCAGATTGAACAGGAACTCGCGAGCGTCACGATGGACCCCAGCATCGTTGCCTACATCACCTCAATCCTTGATAGAACTCGAAACCACCCGCTCCTTGAATATGGAAGTGGTATCAGAGGCGGAATTGCGCTCGCCCGTTCGGCGCGCGTGCTTGCAGCTCTCGCCGGGCGTGGCTTTGTGCTCCCTGACGACATCAAGGAACTTGCCGTCCCCACGCTGCATCATCGCATCAGGGTATCTTCCGATGCTCAGCTCTCGCAGCAAACAGAAGCAACCGTACTTCAAGAGATTGTGAGCGAGGTGCCGTTTCCCCGCTAAAAGTGACCATGGCAAAAACTCGCACTCTGTTATCACCTAAGGCCTTTATCACCTACTGCGCGTGGATGGGGGTTGGCATCGCGATGATGCTCGCGCCGTGGCTGCTGCCGCTTTGGGCGTTAGCGGGTGCTCTTGGCCTCTTGGTGATGTGGAGGGAAAGAAAAACACTGCCTGCGGCTCAAGATTTGCGCCTTGAACTGGTACTCGCCTCTGCGCCAGAACTCCACAAGCAATGTGCGCTCGTTGCCAACCTAGAGCCCACAGCCCCCCTCTCCAAAGGCCTGGCTCTGAGCGCTCAGCTCCTTTCACCAAAATCCAGGCTTCTGCGCTTTAGGATTCTGCGGGCGGACTTTCTGCCTCAAGCAACCACAAGCGGCAACTTCGCATTAGGCGCTCGCCTTGAAGCACAAGCAGAGCGACTTGGATTTGAAACAATCTCCGAAGTTACTTTGGAGCTTAGTTCCTGGGTAGGGTTTTGGAAGCGACAGATTACTCTGCCCCTCTCGCAGCCCCTCTCATTTCGCGTCTCCCCCTCCCTTCCTCCCCCTTCGCGAGAGCGCTTCAAGGCACTGATTGCGCAGCAGCGCATTCTGACCTCCGGCAACCGCCAAGCACTTCGCAGCCGCACGCGTGACCAATTTCACTCTCTTCGCCCCTACCAGTACCCGGATCCGATAGCAGACCTCGATGCAAAGAAGACCGCCAAGTTTGGGAAACCCATGATCCGGCTCTTTGAGAGTCTGCACCAACACCGCGTCATCATCGCGCTTGATGTAGGACGCTCAACACTCGGGACCATTGCCGGGTCTCCGATGTTTGATTTTTTTGTCTCGTCTATCTTGAGTGTTGCGAGGCATGCGATTCACCAGAAGGACGCATTAAGTTTTGTGGCGTTCTCTCAATCAGTGCACTGCAGCATCATTGGCGCAAAATCTATGCATGCGCTCGCTCCTCTTTTGCGCGGAGACGAAGCGCTTCTTCCTTGCGAGAAAGAAACTGACTACGAGGTACTGGCACGCTTTATTGCAAGACATGGAGGCGGGCGTAGCATCGTACTTTTATTTTCTGATGTATCCAGGCCCGCCACCCAAAGTGCCCTGCTCAGTGCCCTTAGGCCCCTTTGCAACAAACACCTCACCGTCGCTCTTGGCGTAAGCGATGCAAAGCGCACACTTGAGCACCGCATTCTGGACGAAGCTGAAGCAGGTCTCTTAACTCCCGAGGCTTACTGGGAGCTCTTCTATAGCTATCATCTTGATGATTCCTTCACGCGCTTCCGCACTGCCGTTTCAGGGCTTGGCGGTGCCGCACTTCAGATTCCGCACACCTATTGGATGGGAACCACGGATAAGGTTTACGAATTACTTCGCTCCTCAATGAGAATCTAGCTGGGCTGTCCCGCTGCCACCGCAACATGTAGGGCCAAGGATTCAACGGGACAGACCCCTAGGAGTCTGTCCCGTAGGAAATTCCTACCACTACATGTTGTGGTGGCAACGGGACAGCCCACCTACGGATTGTGTCCAAAACGAAGATTTATGTTTCTACGGGACACACTCCTAGCCGCGATTTCTTGGGGGCCTGAAGGAATCCTAGGGAATCTCTCAAAAAACCAACCTCTGTGTACCTCCGTGTCCTCTGTGTCCTCTGTGGTGAACTTCTTCAGGAAGATTTCACCACAGAGGTCTCAGAGGTACACAGAGGTGTATTAAGAATGGAGTTTTCCCTAGACTACAGCCCCCAGACAGCCCAGCTTTGGGGAAAATTACTACCACGCTGCTTCCGGTAGACTATCCACTGACCGTGGTGAAGCACCTCATGGTCAGCAAGATACATCACATGTTGACCTAGAGATTTCTGTTCCCCAAACCAATCAATACTAGAGTCGCCTTTGCTTGCAACACACTTCGCAAGCTTAGTGTCCAGAGTTGCCAAATAGGAGAGTAAGTTTGCCTTCGACGGCCCGCCTAAATATGAGCCCCCTTCAATGCCGAAGCGAATGGACCCGGTTTCTATGGCTGCGAGGTAGTTCTCCTGCACTCGGCCGACGTGTCGAAACTGCTTCCACCAGCTTCCTAGATGCGGATTCGGCGTTGCCATCAAGTCATCGTCAGAAAGACTCTCGAGAAGGTCTCGGGTGAGGCCACGCACGAAAGACCACTGTACTTTGAAATGCTCTAGCAAATCGTTGGTCATATCTTTGAAGAAAAAGTAATTCGCTGCAGGCTGTCTCTTCATTCGCTCATTTCAACACAACAATAGCGGCGCGTCTCACTCCCCTGCCACAAGGAGCGTGCCCTCTACCTACCAGCACCAAACTGCCGAAGCAAAGAAGCCGCAAGAGGATTTCCGTTGATCTTCTCGCTTATCTTTTCCGCCTCATAGCGCTTGCAGTCACTTCCAAGATAACGCCCCTTATTTATCAGGGTAGTTTTCACAGAACTTCCGCTCATCGGCGTAGAGGACCCACTAAGCGATTCGGTGTAGTTCTCCTCGTCAGCGAAACGGAGTTCATAGGTCGATTATTGTTTAATCGGCTTATCGCAAACCATGTTCTCCACACGCTCTGCCGCGTTCTGCTTTATCACGGTGCGAGTACAGTGAGGCAACGTCGAGAGAGACTCTCGAAGCTTGACCTCCTCCGCATCTTCGGAAACACAGAGGCGACTTGTCCGGGGTTGCCCATACTCAGGATGACCAGAATTAAACTCCTCAATAACATTTGACGGGGCACCTTCTAGGGACACGCTGAAAGTTGAAACAACTTCCCAAGCACCAGGCTTGAATCTTGGAGTTTGAGGCGATTCTCGGCAACTAGCGAGTGGCAAGAGAGGCACAAGCAGGCATACTCTTATGAGGAGAAGGTGCATATTTTTGACTCCTGTAACACGCTGACTCGCGAAAAAATCCGCCAAGCAGTCTCCGCTGGCTAATATTTATCGGGACGTTCAAACTATTCACACAATTTCATATTAACGCTTCACCATGGTTCCTTCGAAAGTAACCCGGGGATCCTTAACGTCTACAAGCTCATTAAGCTCATACACATTACGATAGCCATAACCGTACAAATTCACATAGGTGGGAATATTTAGAGCCATCATAAGAGGCTTTGCTTGAGCGGACATTTGCCGGCTCAATGCGCCGCCTCGCAAAGACTCCGGGGTGGCTACTTTGGAAGCAAAATCGGTCTGATTGCCCTCGAAGTTATTGTTGCAGTAGATAAGAATTTTCGTTTCGAAGGTCGGAATCACCTTTCCGAGATTCTCTTGAGTGAAGTCCGTGAAACTCAGGTGCTTCGCGCCCTTTAAGTGAATACGCTCAAAACGAAAACCGGAACGGCCATCAAGAATTATTGTTCCCGGCTCTTTGCTCATAGCCAGAAAGGACTCGAGATTGATAAGACGCTGCGCTCGATGCGGTTCTACTTCACCCACAAGCTTTTTAAAGTCGTCGAAGCTGACCTTGGCTTTGGGATAGTTATTGTTTTCGGCCTCGGCGAAGGCGCAAAAGAGTAACAAACCAAGAACGCTAGCGAGAACGCTTTTTACCTTCATTGGTTTGACTCCAGCGAATGAGATGCTTGTGGAAATGGCTAGGATGTCGCGGCGCGAAGCGCTCGAGACCATCCATCTGCTCTCCCCTTTTATAGGAAACTTTTCGACCTTATTCACGAATATTAATGGTGGTGGAGCACCGAGATATGAGTGGATCGATAAAACCGATAGATCAAGTTCGAACCCTGATACATACCATTCGTGGTCAGAGGATTGTTCTCGACGTCGACTTGGCATCAGTTTACGGCACAACTACCAAGCGGCTAAATGAACAGGTTCGACGAAACATCGAGCGGTTCCCGGGCGAGTTTATGTTTCAGCTGTCAGATCAGGAAGTTACGGATTTGCGGTCGCAGATTGCGACCGCAAATTTAAGCATGCGACGGGCTAATCCGTATGCCTTCACTGAGCACGGCGCTTTAATGGCCGCCAATATCGTAAACAGTCCCTTGGCCATTCAATCCAGCATAGCGTTGGTCAAGGCGTTCATTGAGGCAAGAAGAATTCTGGGAGAATTGGCCGAACTCAAACGACGGCAATCGGACATCGAACGCCGCATGTTCAGTGGATTCACAGGACTGGAGCAAGAACTACAGGAAATACGCTTTCTAATTTCGGCCTTGCAAGAGCCTGAAGTAAAGAAAAAGGGAAAACTTGGATTTTGAAGTGTAGAACGGCGAGGCTCACTAGCGGGCTGCCCCGGCACCTCTGATTGTCCTACCATCGCATTAAGGCCGCACGTGTAACGCAGCCGTTTGTTATCCCTCTATAACTCTTTTGATCGCTTTCTAGAGAGCAGCATTCCAACCCCACCAAGCGCCAGTAAGCCGACCCCTATCAGTTTCGCAGTGGAAGAATCAAATGTTCCGAGCGCGGCGAGAGCCAACGAGCCGGTCGATTTTACTGATGACGTCTGCACTGCCTTCTGATCCGGGGGAAGAGTGGCAATGAATGTTTTGCTGGCCGTAACTATGTAAAGCCCCACGATAAGAGACAATAACGACAAGCTGCGAATCCAAATGTGCGTTTTCGAGTTCAGAACAGTCACTCCTAGATTTTCGTCAGTCGCTCACTGCCAATCCCAGTCAAAACATTGCCAGTCAAAACATTGCCAGTCAAAACCATTGCCAGTCGAAACTATTAATTGATACCTCGATGGGAATATTCTCCTTGGGCGACTTGTGATGTTTTCCATGCACCACGCCATTAGCGAATGAATCCAACTCTAGACCGAAGTATTCATCAGAACCATAGGCATGACTTTTTTCATCCATCGAAATCACAAGCAATCTCAATACCCAACGATCGTTAGTCACTAACTTACCTTTCTCGTCTCGATCAAGCTTCCATTGTGGGATAGCCAGATGTTTTGAATCTTCGGACCAAACGGCGGAAGGATTACAACATTGAAAAACGCGACCGTCTGATAACTGCAAAGTACCTTGGGTTGGAAGCGGACGCGACGATACGTCGAAGGTCTCCGCTGTTTTTATTTCGGCCGTATGCAAACCGCTGGGGCTCCGAAGAAATAGCCTACTACTCCACATACTAATCGTCATATTAACTCCAAAGGGAGAACGGTTAGTCTGAACAGTCCGCGATAGCGAATCTGTTGAGGCGTTTGTTATCCAGCTACGACCGGCTACCGTTAAACAACGCACTCCATTGATCGGGTGTGTACTGAAGTTTGAGTCGTTCGAATTCTTCCCTAAATTTCGAATTGGCCTCGTCGCACCTTTTAATAACTGCATGAATATCCTCGTCGCTGGGCTGTGTAATATTAATTCCTTCCGCCCTCGCTTTGGCGATAATTTCCGGTCTGAGCCGCGCCGCGAATTTCTGATCTGAAAATGTGAAGTTGAGATCCACGGAAGCATCAAGGGCTTTGGTAGCCGATCCAAGAGCTGCGACTACACGTTGCTCACGCTCCGAGATTGGCGCAAAGCGATCGGTGGTGGGTGCGGTGAGCGCGTCAAATGCACGGGTTCCACCAACGCCGGAAGCGATACCAATGCCGGCTACAAGAGCAGTTATTTTGCCGTTAATCTGAACCATACACTCCCTACTAATTCACATTTACCATAGGTATTCCGGTTATGGGCGAAATAGGTCGGCCGGTATCCTCCCGCCCTGTTCTGGCTAACGGCTATGAGCAGCGGTGTGACCGCAGGGAGCATTCGCTGGCTCAATTTGTTCTCTTCCGTATTTCTAACTTTGGTGTGGTTTCTAGGCAACTTTTCTGCCGATTTGTCGATTAGGGTTAGAAGGGCTAGGTCGCGGAGACACGGAGACCGCGGAGATGGAAATCAACCAGATTACCGAAAAGATTATAGGTGCGGCTATCAAGGTGCACTCACTTCTAGGACCAGGCCTCTTCGAGCAAGTCTACAAGGCATGCCTATTCCGCGAGCTCCAAAAGCAGAGCATCAAGGTTGCCAAAGAGGTCATGCTTCCGGTGCTCTATGACTGCGAATTAATAGACCTAGGGTACCGCCTAGACCTGCTAGTAGAGTCAGAGGTAATCGTTGAGTTAAAGGCGATCGAACGTCTTACCAGAGTCCATAGAACCCAGGTGCTAACTTATCTGAAGCTATCTCAAAAAACTGTTGGACTACTCATAAACTTCAATGCTGTACCGCTTAAGGATGGAATCGTGCGCATCGTTCGAGGTTACGCAGGACCTAAACCCTCCGCGGTCTCCGTGTCTCCGCGCTAATCCCTTCTTAACCCCTTCGACAGAGTTTCCTCGAACATTCAAGTAGGA